>NZ_JBAHWA010000009.1:0-146886 GCF_036697405.1 Lysobacter sp. CCNWLW3 | reverse complement strand
CTCTTTGGTTACTTTCTCTTGGGCCAGCAAGAGAAAGTGACCCGCACGCGCAGCGGGCGGAAGCCGTTGACCTTCGTATCAACCACGCAAAGCAAGGGCAACAGCAAATCCTCCCCAACCTACCTAGCCCGCAGGCATAGCCCACGGGCGTTCAGCCGCGCACGAACCTGCGATTCGTAAACGCACGGCTTCACCCTCTCCAAAGGAGGGACCCAAAGGCGAACAAACCCCTGCCAACGCCGTGGCCGAGGTTCGCGATCGCGGCTCACGCCGCTCCCACAGAAAGCCGGCTCCATCCGAAACCAACGACGTGGCCGGAGTTCGCGGTCGCGGCTTGCGCCGCTCCTACAAAGGTCCCGGGCAAGAGAAAGTGACCCGCACGCGCAGCGGGCGGAAGCCGTTGACCTTCGTGCCAACCCAGACGAAGCGCAAGCAAGAGCAAATCCTCCCCAACTCGCCCGGCCAGCAAGCATAGCCTGCTGGCGTTCAGCCGCGCACGAACCTGCGATTCGTAAACGCACGGCTTCACCCTCTCCAAAGGAGGGAGCCAAAGGCGAACAAACCCCTGCCAGCGCCGTGGCCGAGGTTCGCGATCGCGGCTCACGCCGCTCCCACAGAAAGCCGGCTCCATCCGAAACCGACGACGTGTCCGGAGTTCGCAGTCGCGGCTTACGCCGCTCCTACAAAGGTCCCGGGGAAGAGAAAGTGACCCGCAGGCGCAGCGGGCGGAAGCCGTTGACCTTCGTGCCAACCCAGACGAAGCACAAGCAAGAGCAAATCCTTCCCAACTCGCCCGGCCAGCAGGCATGGCCTGCTGGCGTTCAGCCGCGCACGAACCTGCGGTTCGTAAGTAAACGCACGGCTTCACCTTTTGATAAAGGAGGGAGCCAAAGGCGAACAAACCCCTGCCAACGCCGTGGCCGAGGTTCGCGATCGCGGCTCACGCCGCCCCCACAGAAAGCCGGCTCCATCCGAAACCAACGACGTGGCCGGAGTTCGCAGTCGCGGCTTATGACCGAAGGAAATCCCCGTGGGACGCCGCTCCCACAGAGAGCCGGTCCAAACCGACGACGTGAACGGAGTTCGCGGCCGCGGCTAGCGCCGCGCGTCCCGCCGGAAGAGCGACCGCGGCACGCGGTCGCTACGCCTTCGCCAGCATAGGCGGCAACGGGCAATGCAGCACCGCGCAGATCGTGCGCAGCAGCTCCGCTTCCACCACCGCGACTCGGTTGTCGTGGCTGATCGCCGCGGTCACCGCCTCCACCAGCAATTGCTTGGCCAGCGGATCAAGCGCATCCAAAGCCTCCCACACCCGGTCCAGCGCCAGCACGCCGTCGGCGGGCGGCGCGTAGGGCCGGTGCTCCTGCGGCAGCACGCGCTGCAGGCCGGCCAGGTAGGCGCGCTGCGCGGACGCCGCATTGGCATGCCCGCTCTGCGCGACCACGGCCAGCAGCGTCGCCAGTTCCGCCGCCACCGCTTGCGGCTTGCGTCGGCCGAAACGCGCGTGGCGCGACGGGTCCAGCGACTCGGTCACCTGCACCGTAAGTAGGCGCGCCAGGCAGTACTCGAACAGCGAGACCCGGCCGTCGGCGTTGACCGCCGCCTGCACCGCGTCCATGAAGGCGTCCAGTTGCGGACGCGGGCGCAGGCGCAGCACCGGGAAAGCCAGCGAGGCCAGCGGCAGGCGCAGCATCGGATGCAGATCGGCCAACGCCTGCGCGCGCAGGCGGCGCACCTCGTCGGCCAGCTCCGGCCCCATGCGCGCGGCGATCTCGTAGTGCTGGCGCGCGGCGATCTGGGCGTCCTCGTCCAGCAGCAGCGCCAACAGCAAGGGCACCACCGTGTCGCGCTGCATCGCCAGTGCGCGCACCGCGTCGGGCAAGGTCGCGACGATGCTGTCGGCGCGGCGGTAATCGTCGGCGCCGGGGTGCGCGACCTGGGCCGAGACCATGGGCGGGGTCAGCGCGTGCCGGCTGTCGAGGCCCGGCAGCGGCGGTGGCTGGGCCGTGCCGGTCAGGCCCATCGCACGGTCTTCGTCCAGGCCATGCGGCGGCTCGATCGCCCAGCGCCGCGTCAGGCCTTCCAATTGGTCGGCGCGGAACGAGGGCTCCAGCGCGCGGATCCGTTCCAGCAGCGGCGGATGGGTCGCGAACCAGCCGCTGAATCCCACGCCGTCGCCGAACAGCATGTGGCTGAGCTCCTCGGCGTCGGCGCGGTCGTTGAGCTTGGCGCCCTCGTGCAGGCCGCCGATCTTCTTCAGCGCGCCGGCCAGGCCCGAGGTCTGGCGGGTGAACTGCACCGCCGAAGCGTCGGCCAGGCGCTCGCGGCTGCGACTGACGCTGGCCTTGATCATGCGGCCGAAGAACTGGCCGACGTAGCCGACCAGCATCGCCACCAGCGCCGCCACCAGGATCGCGCCGATGCCCTTGCTGCCGCGCCCGCCGCCGCGCCCGCCTTCGAGGATCTTGCGGCCGATGATGGCCAGCATCAGGATCCCGAACAGCGCCCCGATCAGGCGGATGTTCAGGCGCATGTCGCCATTGAGGATGTGGCTGAACTCGTGCGCGATCACGCCCTGCAGCTCGTCGCGATTGAGCCGGTCGAGCGCGCCGCGGGTCACCGCGACCACCGCGTCGGAGGGCGAGTAGCCGGCCGCGAAGGCGTTGATCGCGGCCTCGTGTTCGAGCACGTAGAGCTTGGGTACCGGCACGCCTGACGCGATCGCGATTTCTTCGACCACGTTGCGCAGGCGGCGCAGACCGAGGTCCCGGGTGTCTTCCGGCACCGGCACGCCGCCCATCTGCAGGGCGACCGATTCGCCGCCGCCGCGCAGGCTGGAGATGCGATAGAGCGAGCCCAAGCCGATCACGCCGATCGTGCCCAGCGTGGCCAGGGCCAGCAGGACGGGATGCGCGCCGGCGAACACCAGCACCGCCAGATCCACCGCCAGCACGATGCCCAGCACGGCCAGGGCGAACAGCAGCACCAGCCAAGTCGAGCTGCGCCGGGCCTGGGCCTGGTGTTCGAAGAAGTTCATGCAGGAAACCCGGGATTCGAGATTGGGGATTCGGGATTCGCGAAAGCAGGTCGCCGGCTTGGCGAATCCCGAATCCCCAATCCCGAATCCCGGCCGTTTAGAACTGCACCTTCGGCGCTTCGCGCATCTCGGCGCGCTCGGCCGGAATCTCCAGCAGCGCCGCGGCGGCGAAGTTGAACATGCCGGCGATCACGCTGGACGGGAAGATCTCGCGCCGATTGTTGTAGGCCATGACCGAGTCGTTGTAGGCCTGGCGCGCGAACGCGACCTTGTTCTCGGTACTGGTCAGCTCTTCGGTGAGCTGCATCATGTTCTGGTTGGCTTTGAGGTCCGGATAGGCCTCCGAGACCGCGAGCAAACGGCCGAGCGCCCCATTCAGCTGGCCCTGGCTCGCCGCCAGCCGCTCCATCGCCGCCGGGTCGCCGGGGTTGGCCTTGGCCGCGGCCAGGCCCGATACCGCCGCGCCACGGGCGGCGATCACCGCTTCCAGGGTCTCCCGTTCATGGCTCAGATAGCCCTTTACCGTCTCGACCAGATTCGGGATCAGGTCGAAGCGCCGCTGCAGCTGAACGTCGATCTGGGCGAAGGCATTCTTATAGGCGTTTCGGGACGTCACCAGGGCGTTGTAGATGCCTACGACCCAAACTGCGACGATCGCCACTAAAGCCAACAAAATCAGAATGCTGAACATGGTTGTTCCCCAATCCCCTTAGATCGGCGCTATTATCGGTCGCAACCCAGCATACGCAGGCGCTGCGACCGATGAAAGACGAGCCGAACCCGCGGTTGCGGCGCACCTTCTGGCGCGTGGCTAGCCTCGCCGGGCTGCTCACGCTGACCCTGGGTTCGGCCGCGCAAACCTCGCTGCGTTGGAACCCGCCGACGTCCAACGCGCGCACCGCCAGCGCCGAACCGGCGCATGGCCTCCCGCAACCGGTGTCGAGCTATGCGACCCGTCGCGGCAACATCATGCCGCTGGCTTCCGGCTTCGACGTGCAGCAGTTCGAAGGCATGGCCCAGCAGCTGGTCGCCAATCAACGCGTGCCCGGCCTGGCCATGGCGATCGTGCACAACGGCCGCATCCTCAGCGCGCGCGGCTATGGCATCACCGACGTGCGCGCGGCCGAACCGGTCGATGCCCATACCGTGTTCCGTCTTGCGTCCCTGTCCAAGGGCGTGGCCGCGACCATGGCCGGCGTGCTGGTCAACGACGGCACCCTGCGCTGGGACAGCAAGCTGGTCGACTACATGCCCGGCTTCCAGCTGGTCGATCCCTATGCGGCGCAGCAGATCACCGTGGCCGACCTGCTCAGCCATCGCGTCGGTCTGACCCACAACACCTACGACCGCGATCTCGAGAACTACACCGACTACCGCACGCTGACGCAGAAGCTCGCGTACGCGCCGATGTCCTGCCAACCCGGCACCTGCTACGGCTATCAGAACATCGCCTTCAGCCTGATCGGCGACGTGGTGTTCGCCGCCACCGGCGATTTCTACAGCCAGGAAGTGCAGCGCCGTCTGTTCAAGCCGCTGGGCATGAACGACGCCAGCCTGGGCCTGGAAGGCATCACCGCCAGCGCGCGCTGGGCGCGCCCGCACGTGCGTGCGCGCGGCGGCTGGACCTCGGTCACGCCCAAGCCGACCTACTACCAGCTGCCGCCCGCCGCCGGCGTCAACGCCAGCGCCAGCGACATGGCGCAGTGGCTGCTCGCGCAGACCGGGCATCGCCCCGACGTGCTGCCGGCCCCGTTGTTGGCGACCTTGCATCAGCCGCTGGTCGACACCCCCGGCGAAACCCGCGGCTCGGCCTGGCGCCGTTCGCGCGTGAGCTCGGCCGGTTACGCCCTGGGTTGGCGCGTATACGACTACGCCGGCCATCAGCTGGTGTTCCATGGCGGCGCGGTGCAGGGCTATCGCGGCCTGGTCGCGCTGCTGCCCGAGCGCGACCTCGGCATCGCCGTGCTCTGGAACAGCGAGAGCGCCCTGCCCTCCGGCCTGCTCCCGACCATCCTCGACCGCGCCATCGGCTTGCCGCCGGAGCGCTGGCTCGACGTCGACTTCGACGACCCGACCCTCTACGTCGACGCCGGCAACCGCGGCCGCACGCCGGCCGATCCGCCGGGCAGCGAAGCCTCCACCGCGACCGCCGCGCCGCGCTAAGCGGCGCGCCACGCCCTCTCCCGTCGTGCCCCGCCGTGCGCATGCGCGGTGGGCGGCCGCGCGCGTGCGTACGCGCGTGGCTGGATGACGCAGCGACTCCCGCAGCCCGGTGCGCGTTCGCGTTGGCCGCACACAGGCCGCATGACGGCACGGAGCACGCCGATTCGCAGCAGACGGCGGCGACCGTATCGATGCGGGCCACCTCTTTCCTGTACCTGAACTCCGGCTCGGAATCGGGACCGGCGTGGCCGTATCGACGCGGGCCAGCGGTGCGGCGCGACGGTGCGGTTCGCCTTCGGCTCACCACACCCTACGGCGCGCGCAGAAGACACGGCTTGCCGGGTAGACGGGCCGCGAGCCGGACATACACGAGTCGCGGCGATGAGGGTCATGTCACCGCGCCACTCGTAGGATGCGGTGGCAACCGCATCGGCACGGGCCGACGGTGCGGCGCGACGGTGCGGTTCGCCTTCGGCTCACCACACCCTACGGCGCGCGCGGAAGACACGGCTTGCCGGGTAGGCGGGCCGCGAGCCGGACATACACGGGTCGCGGCGATGAGGGTCACGTCACCGCGCCACTCGTCGGATGTGGTGCAACCGCATCTGCGCGGGCGGCCGGACCTGCGCGATGGTGCGGTTCGCCTTCGGCTCACCACACCCTACGGCGAGCTACGGCGGGCGCGGAAGACACGGCTTGCCGGGTAGACGGGCCGGAGCCGGACATACACGGGTCGCGGCGACGAGGTCACGTCACCGCGCCGCTCGTCGGATGTGGTGCAACCGCATCGGCGCGGGCGGCCGGACCTGCGCGATGGCGCGGTTCGCCTTCGGCTCACCGCACCCTGCGGCATTCGGATGGACCGGTTCCCACACGCGGATGGGGCGCGGGCGACAATGCCACACCCGGTCGCTCGGACCTGCCGCGCCACGCCGACGGCTGGCGATGCCGGACCCCGCGGATTTCCGGAGCCCCAAATAAAAAACTCTCCCCCCGCCTGGGCTGCGGGGAGAGAGCGGGATTACGGCTATCGGGGCTTTATTAGATCAGCGGAGCCGGGGTCGCCGGCAGGGCCGTCGCGGCCGGCTTGCGAGCCGACTTCTTCGAGGCCTTCTTCGCCTTCTTGGCAGGCTTCTTGGCAGCCTTCTTAGCAGCCTTCTTGGCAGCCTTCTTAGCGGGCTTCTTGGCTACCTTCTTAGCGGCCTTCTTGGTCGCCTTCTTGGCGGCCTTCTTAGCCGGCTTCTTGGCGACCTTCTTGGCAGCCTTCTTGGCGGCCTTCTTAGCCGGCTTCTTGGCGACCTTCTTGGCGGCCTTCTTGGCGACCTTCTTGGCCGGCTTCTTGGCGACCTTCTTGGCGGCCTTCTTGGCTACCTTCTTCGCAGCCTTCTTGGCGGCCGGCTTCTTGGCGACCTTCTTCGCAGCCTTCTTGGCGGCGGGTTTCTTCTTCGCAGCTTTCTTCATGGCCATGTGATGGCTCCTCGTCAGTGGTTGATCAGCGATTGATCAGGGGTATTGCCGGTTTGAAGCCCAGTTGAACCAGAGCCGCGGGAGTCGGACCCGCGAGCAGCCGCCGACGCGCGAGCGCGCCGGTACGGATTCTTCCGACGCGTCCGCCGGGGGCGAGGACGCGTCCGGCCGCATACCGCGGCCAAACAAAAACCCGATCCGCACAGGGCGAACCGGGTCGTATGGGGTGCGACGCCGACGGGGCCGAGGAGAACGATTGCGTTTTCGCGAGGGAAACGAATCCTGCGTCCACCGTTTTGACTGTCCGGGCGGAGGTTCGTTTTTTGCTGCGCGTTGTCGCGTTCGTTGTACTCACTCTCTTCCGCAGGAAACGTCTGCTGGGCGAAACCTAATCACGCTTTTTCGCACTGTCAACAACTCCGGCAATTTTTTTTCCGGCCCGGCTTCCCCCGCCCCCGCCGGAAATCGTCGCCGGCGACGCCGCGAACGCGCGACAATCGCGCGTCGCGCATCGCGTCGAAAATTATCGAACACGCTGAAAGCTATATTTGGCGCGGCTTTCAGCGCATCGAAATTTTTTTCGCGCGCGCATGCATCGCGCTGCGCGCATCGCGACGAAGCGCGCACCAGCGCGTCCCGAGCGCCCGTTCGCGCCCGTCGGCGGCGCCTCCGAGAGGCGCCGCGTTTCGCGCCGCACAAGCCGATTTGCGCAAAAGTGCGCGAACTTTTTCCGCCGCCGCGGACGCCGCCGGCGACCGCCGACGCGTCGCGAACGGCGGCGTCGGCACTGTCGCGCGCGCTTGCCGTGGATGGTCGCGATCGACTCTCGCGCAGCGCCCATCGCCGCGCCGCGCACCGCCGCGCGCACCGACCGCGCCCCGAGGCGGAATGCTCGACGCATGCGCGCGAACGCAGAAAACAAGGGGTTTTCCACCAGGCGCCGGATCGCGGCGCGGAGGCGACGGCGGCTTGCGCCGCCGCCTTGGCCGATACGCGAAGGGCGCGCCGCGGCGCCGTGCGCGTCCTCGTCGTCCGCCGTTCGCCGGACGCGGCCGCTCGGCGTCGCCGCTACGGAAGCTCGAACCGGCATCGATGGCGACGCGCGGGCGCGCGGCCGCCGGAGCGACCGGAGCGCGTTGAGCGCGTGAGGAGCGGGTGAAGCGGCTCGGCGCGACCGATGCGCGGGTCGTCGCCCGCATCGGCGTGGGTCGGTCGGCGTCGCGGCCGCACCGCGCCGGCGGCATCTGCAGACACCCCCGACGCGGCCGCGCGCCGCCGCCCCGCCGAGTGCGCGAGCATCCGCCGGCACCGCGACTGCGGCCTCGCTTCCGATCCGACGCACGAGACGCGCCCGGCGGTACCTGCGTCGGCGCGGGCTTCGATCGGGCGAGCCGGTCGCGTGCGGCGCCCGCGCGAGAACGGCGCGGGGCACGCTTCGCGCGGGACGGCCCTTGCCGCTTCAGCGCGGCGCCGGCCATGCCGCCCAGATGCGCGCGTTCGCGCTGCCCCAAAAACGCGAACGGCCGCACTGGGCGGCCGTTGCTTGGGCCGGAGCCGCGCTGCGCGGTCCGGCCGTACCGAGGTCGCGGACCGTGCGGGTCCGGCGACGCCGGTCTTCAGTGATCGTCGTCTTCGAGCAGTTCGGCGTAGTCGTCCGGCGCCAACAGTTCGTTGAGCTGATCCGGCTCCTCGACCTCGACCGTGAAGATCCAGCCCTCGCCGTAGGCGTCTTCGTTGATCGTTTCCGGCTTGTCGGCCAGGGCGGTGTTGACCGCGGTCACGGTGCCGCTGATCGGCGCGTAGACGTCGGAGGCGGCCTTCACCGACTCGACCACGGCGCAGGCCGTGCCGGCCTCGACGCGGTCGCCGATGTTCGGCAGCTCGACGTAGACCAGGTCGCCGAGCAGGCCTTGGGCATGGTCGGAGATGCCGACCGTGACCTTGCCGTCGCCTTCGACGCGGGCCCACTCGTGGGATTTCATGAACTTCAGATCGCCGGGGATTTCACTCATGGCTGGCCTCGAACTCTGCGGGGGCGGCTGGGGAATTGCGCCTAGTTTAGCGGCGCGGACGCAACATGCGAGAGGGTGCGCGCGGACACGGCGGTCCTTACGCTACCCGGAATGGGGCGCGGCCGCTGAGCAGGGCCTGGCGCAGATCGTCGACACGGTCCTGACCCCAGAACGGCTCGCCGTTGAGCACGTAGCCGGGCAGACCGGGCAGGTCGGCGGCGATCGCGTCGTCGGTATTGCGCTGGTAAGCGGCGACCGTATCGGCGCTGTCGGCGGCGGCAAGCACCGCGGCCGCGTCGAAACCGTGACGGGCTAGCAGTTCCGCGAGCAGCGCCGGGTCGGCGATGTCGGCGTCGAGCGCCCACAGCGCGCGGAACGCGGCGTCCATGTAGGCGGCCGGGTCGGCGCCGGCCGCGACCAGCGCGATCGCGCAGCGGTCGGCCAGGCCGGGGTCGAGCGGGAAATGCTTGGGCGCCAGGTTCAGCGGCAGGCCGCGCCGTTCGCGCCAGCGCTGCAGTTCGACCAGGCGATAGCGCTGGCGCGCTGGCGCGCGCTGCCCCAGCGGCAGGCCGCCGTTGGCCTGGAACAGGTCGAAGATCCGCAGCGGCCGATAGACCACCTCGGCGCCGGTCTCGCGCGCCGCATCCAGGAACGCGGCGTGGCCGAGATAGGCGTAAGGCGAGATCAGGCTGAAGTAGTAGTCGACGCGCGCGGCCATGATCGCGGCTCAGCCCAGCACGCCGTCCTGGGGCTGGTCGTCGCGCACGAACGGGAATTTGACCACGCGCACCGGCACTTCCTTGCCGCGGATGTCGACGCGCACCTGGCCGGGCTCGCCGGCCGGCACGCGCGCGAACGCGATCGACTTGTTCAGCGTCGGCGAGAAGGTGCCCGAGAGGATTTCGCCGTCGCCGTTGGCGGTCAGCACCTTCTGGCCGTGACGCAGCACGCCCTTCTCGTCCATCACCAGGCCGATCATCTGACGCGGCGCGCCGGCGGCCTTCTGCTGTTCAAGCGCGGCGCGGCCGATGAAGTCGCGGCCCTCGTCCAGGGCGACCGTCCAGGCCAGCGCGGCCTCGTAGGGCGAGACCTCGTCGTCCATGTCCTGGCCGTAGAGATTCATGCCCGCCTCCAGGCGCAGGGTGTCGCGCGCGCCCAGACCGGCCGGCTTCACGCCCGCGGCCAGCAGCGCGTTCCACAGCGCGACCGCGCCGGTTTCCGGCACCACCACCTCGAAACCGTCTTCGCCGGTGTAGCCGGTGCGGGCGACGAACAGCGCGCTGCCGTCGGCAGTCTGGGCCTCGCCGGCGACGAACTTGCCGAGCTTGCCGATGCGCGCGCGGTCCTCCTCGCGCAGCAGGCCCAGCACCTTGTCGCGCGCGTTCGGGCCCTGCACCGCGATCATCGCGTAGTCGGGACGCTCGCTGACCTGCACCTCGAAGGCGCGCGCCTGCTCGCCGATCCAGGCCAGGTCCTTCTCGCGGGTGGCGGCGTTGACCACCAGGCGGAAGAAGTCCTCGGCCAGGAAGTAGACGATCAGGTCGTCGATCACTCCGCCCTGCGGGTTGAGCATGCAGGTGTAGAGCGCCTTGCCGGACTTGTGCAGCTTGTCGACCGAGTTGGCGACCAGGTGGCGCAGGAAGTCGCGGGTGCGCGCGCCGCGCAGGTCGACCACGGTCATGTGGCTGACGTCGAACATGCCGGCGTCGCGGCGGACCTGGTGGTGCTCCTCGATCTGCGAGCCGTAGCTGATCGGCATGTCCCAGCCGCCGAAGTCGACCATCTTGGCGCCGAGTGCGCGGTGGGCGTCGTTGAGGATGGTCTTCTGGGTCATGAGCGGCGGGGCCTGGACGGAGGGGAGCCCTGGATTATCCCATGGAGAACCGTCGCGATGCGCCCTGGGCTACGGTACGCCGGCGCATGGATGGCCTGCGTGGCGGCGGCCATACGACCGCGGGTCGCGATGCGCGTTGTGGCTGTCGTCGTAGCCTGGACTCGATCGCGGCTTACGCCGCTCCCACAGGAAGCTTGGCAATCGCCGCGCCCTACTCGGCGCCGAAGCCTTCGTTGTAGCAGCGCACGCTGGCCGGCGGCACTTCGACGAACCTGCCGGTGTCGCGGTCCAGGCGTATCGCCCAGCGCCGCGCCTCCAACATCTCCTGCGCGGCCGCGTCGGGCACCGCGGTGTCGACGATCGCGATCAGGCCCGGATCGTCGACGCCGTCGCGCTGGCAGGTCGCGACCGAGACGTACTCGCCGCGCTTGAGCTTGGGATAGGGCACCACGTCGGTGATCTTCCAACGCGCCTCGTTGCCTTCGCGGCCGGCGAATTCGCCGGCGTAGAACTTCAGCGAACGGTCCTCGGCATCGTCCAGGGTGCCGATCGAACGTGCGCAGATCTGCTCGGGCGCGCTGCCCGAGCCCACGCAGCTGCCGGTATTGGACTTCAGTCCGTCCGGATACGGCGGCACCACGCGGCCGATCCAGCCCGGCGCCGCCGCCGCGGGCGCCGCTGCCGGCGCGGGCAGCGGCGGCCCGGCCCAGGCCGGGCAAGCCCAGGCCCAGGCCCAGGCCGCAAGCGCGGCCAGACCGACGCCGATCCATTGGGCTTCATGCCGCTTCATCGCAACCCCTTCCGCGCACGCTCGCGGACCCGCCCTACTCGACCGCCTCGACCCGCAGGCTCATGCCCTCGCTGGCGACCACGCGCACGCTGGCGCCGGCCGGTAGCTCGGGACCGATCACTTCCCAGTACGCATCGGCGATCTGCACCCGGCCGCGGCCTTGGACGATGCCGCGATCCAGCGCGACCACGCGCCCGATCAGTTGCTCGGCGCGGCGGTTCAGGGCCGGCTGGTCGCTGCCGCGCTCGCGGCCGCGGAACCAGGTGCGGTACATCTGGATCGACAGGAAGCTCAACACCACGAAGGCCGCGACCTGCGCCAGCACCGGCATGCCGGGGAACAGCAGCACGCCCACGAACACCGCGGCCGCCGCGAAGCCCAGCCAGAGCATGAACGCTCCCGGCGCCAGCGCTTCGGCCGCGAACAGCAACAGGGCCATCGCGGCCCAGGTCACGATCTGCCAGTCCAGACGCATCGCTCAGCCCCCCGTGCGCGACGGCACCGGCGGCACGGCGGCGCGCCCGCCCTGACGGTCCAGCGCTTCCTTGGCCAGCTCGGCGATGCCGCCCAGCGAGCCGATCACGCCGGCCGACTCCATCGGCATCATCACGAACTTCGCGTTCGGCGCCTCGGCCAGCGACTTGAAGGCCTCGATGTACTTCTGCGCCACGAAGTAATTGATCGCCTGCACATTGCCCTGGGCGATCGCGTTGGACACCATCTCGGTCGCCTTGGCCTCGGCCTCGGCCAGGCGCTCGCGCGCCTCGGCCTCGCGGTAGGCGGCCTCGCGCTTGCCCTCGGCTTCCAGGATCGCGGCCTGCTTGTCGCCCTCGGCGCGCAGGATCTCGGACTGACGGTGGCCCTCGGCTTCCAGGATGTTGGCGCGCTTCTCGCGCTCGGCCTTCATCTGCCGGGCCATCGAGTCGACCAGGTCGCGCGGCGGCTGGATGTCCTTGAGCTCGATGCGGTTGACCTTCAGGCCCCAGGGATGGGTGGCCTGATCGACCGCGACCAGCACCTTGGCGTTGATCTCGTCGCGGCGCGACAGCGATTCGTCCAGGTCCATCGAACCGATCGAGGTACGGATGTTGGTCATCACCAGGTTAAGAGTGGCGACCTCGAGCTGGGCGACCTCGTAGGCGGCCTTGGCCGCGTCAAGGACCTGGAAATAGACCACGCCGTCGACCTTCACCACCGCGTTGTCCTTGGTGATGACGTCCTGCGAGGGCACGTCCAGCACTTGCTCCATCATGTTGATCTTGCGGCCGACGCCGTAGACCACCGGGATCAGGAAATGCAGCCCCGGAGTCATGGTGTGGGTGTACTTGCCGAAACGCTCCACCGTCCATTCGTAACCCTGCGGCACCATCCGCACGGTCTTGAACAGGATGATCACGCCGGCTACCAGCAGCACGACGGCCAGAATCGGTCCCATGGTGTCCCCTCCTTGTAGATAGGCGGAGTATAGGCGTCAGCCGGCGACTGCGACGGTTTGCCGCCCGGCCGCATCCAGTCCGGTAATGACAGCCCGATCCATGCCAGCCACGTCCAGCTTCGCGATCGATGTGCCCGATGCCCTGCTCGCCCGTGCGCGCGCCGGGGAGCGGGCCGCGTTCGAGCAGATCTACCGCTGGTTCGAGCGCCCGGTCTACGCCTTGGCGCTGCGGATCCTGGGTGGCAGCGGCGGCGATCGCGAGGAGGCTTCGGAAGTGCTGCAGGACACCATGCTCAAGGTGCTGGGCCGGATCGGCGACTTCCGCGGCCAGGGCGGCGGCGGCGACAGCCCGTTCTGGGGCTGGTTGCGCCAGATCGCGATCAACGAAGCCCTGATGCGCCTGCGCAGCCAGCGCCGCCACGAACATGCCCTGGTGCTGGAGGACGACCGCTACGCCGACGAGCACGCATCGCCGCCCCCGGCCGCCGCCGACGCCGCGGCGCTGGGGCGCGCCCTGGCGCAGTTGCCGGCCGCGACCCGCAGCGTGCTGTGGCTGTACCACGCCGAAGGCTATACCCACGACGAAATCGCAGCGCTGATGCAGCGCACGCCCAGTTTCTCCAAATCCCAGCTCGCGCGCGGCGGACGCCGCCTGCGCGAACTGCTGGAACCCACCACGGAGGCCTCCCATGCCTGACGCCAGTTCCCGTCACGGCCCGTCCGCGCCGCAGGATTGGTCGACCGCGTTCGCCGCGCTGCCGGCCGAAACGCCGCCCGCGGACGGCTGGTCGCGCCTGTCCGCGGCGCTGGACGCGCGCGGCGGCACCAGCGCGCTTGGCGCGTCCCGTTCGCCGCGGCGCCGGCGCTGGCCGGTCTGGACCGCGGCCGCCGCGGCGCTGGCGGTGATGGCGCTGGTGCCGGTCGCCCTGCTGCGCGACAGCGACACGACCGAGCCGGGCCGCGGCGCGACCGCTCATGTGCCGACCGCTCCGGCGCCCAATCCCAATCCCAACCCCGACCCGGCACCGGCAGCGACGCCCAGCATCGCCGACATCCGCACGCCCGCCGCCACGCAGGACGTCCCCGCGCCCACGCGTGCCATCGCGACCCACCAGGCGCCGACCGACAAGATCGCCAACGCCGAGCCCAAGCCGCGCCCGGAAGTGCGTCGCCCGCAGCGCCGCGCGCCGGCGCCGACGCTCGAAGCCGCGAACGCCGACGCGGCCACCGCGCTGGCCGCCGTCGAAGCCGCGGACGCCGCCGATACCGCCGCGATCGCGCAGTGGCAGAGCGAATCGGCGCAGCTGGAAGCCCTGGTCGCGCTGGCCCGCGACGAACGCGTCGGCAGCGCCGGCGCGGCCCTGATGAGCGCCGATCTCGACAGCCGGATCGGCGTGATCGACGCCGCCCTGCGCCAGGACGGCCTGCCGACCGCGCAACGCGCCGCGCTGTGGGAACAGCGCGTGCAGGCGCTGCGCGACCTGGCCGGGGTCGAGGGCACCCAACGCTGGCTCGCCGCCCACGGCGAGCGCTACGACGGCGCGCTGGTGCGCGTCGACTGATCCGCATGCCCTAAAGAGTTTCTTGCTCGTCCACATCACCACAGAGGTCCGTATGACATCCCGCCTTCGCATCACCGCGCTCGCGTTCGCGATCGCCGCGACCGTCGCCTCGGTGGCGGTCGCCCAGGACGCCGCCGTGCGCACGCGCGCCGCGGCCAGCCGCAACGACGCCCCCTCCGATGCCAAGACCGAAGCCGAAATGAAGGCGGCCCTGGACGAGCTGCGCCAGGCCCAGCGCCGCGTCGCCGAACTGGCGCGCGCGCGCGCCGAAAGCGCGCGAGGCGAAGCCGGCCTGGCGCGCGATGCCGCCGTCCTGGCCCGCGACGAGGCCGGCCTGGCGCGCCTGGCCGCGATCGACGCGCGGCGCCAGATCGTGATCCGGCAGACCGAACAGCGCCCCTTGCTGGGGGTGGTGCTCAACGCCGATCCGCAGGTCGGCGCGCGCATCGTCGCGGTCACCCCCGACAGCGCCGCGGCCAAGGCCGGTCTGCGCAGCGGCGACCGCATCGTCAGCGTCAACGGCGACGCCCCGCGCGGCGCCGACGGCGAAACCCGCCTGGCCGCGACCCGTTCCGCACTGGACGCGCTGGACGTGGATGTGCCGGTCGCGATCGGCTACGAACGCGAGGGCCGCAAGAACACCGTCAAGATCAAGCCGCAGCTCGGCGAGCAGGTGCTGGTATTCGACAGCGACGAGGGCGGCATCGTCACGCCCCGCGGCAACGTCGTCATGGGCCGATTCGCCTTCGACCCCGAAGACGCCAAGTCTTATGCCTTCGACATGCAGCAGCTGCCCGCGATCAAGGGACGCGTGCGCGCCGATATCGCGCGCGGCGGCCCGATCTTCGCCTGCAAGGGCGACGACTGCCCGACCCCGGCGCTGGTCGAAGCCTTCCGCTGGAACGGCCTGAACCTGGCCACGGTGGATCGCGGGCTGGGCCGTTACTTCGGCGCCGACCGCGGCGTGCTGGTGCTCAGCGCCGGCGCCGACCTGGCCGGGCTGGAACCCGGAGACGTGATCCGCAGCATCGACGGCAAGCCGGTAAGCACGCCGCGCGAGACCATGGAGGCGCTGCGCGGCCGCCCCGAAGGCAGCGAAGTCGCGGTCGACTACCTGCGCGATCGCAAGCAGGCCAGCGCGCGGGTCAAGGTGCCCAAGAGCATGCGTCTGCTGCTGCCGACGCCGCCGGCGCCGCCCGCAGCTCCGACGCCTCCCGCGCCGCCGCACGCGATAGCGCCGCCTGCACCTCCGACGGCACCGCGCGCGCCCAAGCCGCCGGCCCCGCCATCCGCTCCGTCGACGCCGGCACCGCCTGCGCCGCCGGCACCGCCCGCGCCGCCCGCGCCGCCGCCGACGCCGGTCCTGGTCTGAGCGCGACCGCCCGGCCGGCGTCGCAGCGCAGCCGGCCAGGGTTCATGTCGTCGGAGAGCGGCGGCGCGGGTTGCGATCGTCTGCCGGGAACACGCGCGGCCGCCAGCGGCGGCGCGATGGGAGTCGGCGCAGTCCGCGCCGACCCGATGCTTCGCGACGGCGCGACGGCCGTGCCGTCCGCCCCGGCTCAGCGCTTTTCCTGCGGCGCCGCTTCGACCCACTTGGCGAACACCGCGTCGATCTCGGTGTCGGTCACCGCCTTGCCCTGCTGCAGGCCGTCGGCCTGCTCGAACAGCGGAATGATCATCGCCATGCCGTCGACCTTGGTCTTCAGGCGCACGCCCGGCGCCTTGCCCAGGAACGCGTCCCAGCGCTGGCGCACCATGGCCCAGTAGCCGCGGGTCGCGTACCAATAGTTGTAGGCCGGCTTGAAGTCGACGTCTTTGGTCTTCTGGTAATCGTTGAAGCCGAACTCGCGCGCCAGCTCGACCTGGCTGCCGTCGGGCTTGCGCAGCACCTTGGTGTTGAACTGCTCGTGGGTCCAGCCGCCCGGCGTGAGCGTGTGGCGGTTGATCGCCGAGACCGCGTTGTAGTCGCTGCGCTTGGTGTATTCGCGGCGCGGCAGCGGACGCCAGCTCAGGTCGCTGGTCCAGGTGGCCACGCCGTTGCGGTATTCCCAGCGGCCGGTGCCGCAGTAGCGCGGCGCGTCGCTGACCTCGAACACGCACTGGGTCCAGGCGCCGCGGTTGAGCTCGGCCGGGATCGCGCGCACTTGCCAGGTCTGGTCGGCGCTGAACTCGAAACGCGTCGGCGCCTCGAAGGTCCAGTCCTGGCGCCAGTGCTTGGTGACGTGACCGCTCTTTTCGTCGACCAGGATGTGCTGCAAGACGATTCTGGTCGGGCTGTCCTCGACCACGATCACGGTCTCGTTGCCGCCGCTGCGCATGGCCGGCGCGCGCTCGTAGCCGGGCTGCAGCAGCACGGTTTCGTCGAAGGCGAAATCGACGATGTATTCGCCCTGCATGGCCAGGATCGAGGCGCGGTCGCGGGCGGTGTCGGCCGCCGCGGGCGCGGCGGCGAAGGCTGGCATCGCCGCGCAGGAGAGCGTCAGGCAGGCGGCTAGCGGTCGGAGATTCATGGTGGCGGTTCTCTGTTTGATGAAACGGGTTGGTAGTGGATTCGTTGCAGCGGATTCGCTGCGGTGGATCGATTCAGTGCGAGGCGATCGGCTGCGAATCCGGCGCCTCCGCGGCGCGGCGCGCCATGCAGCAGCAGGTATCCGGCTCGCTACGCAGCAGCGCGCCCTCGGTTGCGGCGATGCGGCGCGCGCGTTGCAGGCCCAGGGTCGAGGGCGTGGCGCTGTCGGCGACCAGGATGCGGCGACCGGCGTCGTCCTGCGCGAGTTGCAGGCGCAGCACCTGCGCGTTCCAACCGCCGCCCAGCCGATGCCACAGCGCGCGGCAGGCGCGGATCAAACGACCGCCAGCGGGCTCGTCGCGGTGCTGCGGCAAGCCGCCGATGGCGAGGTCCCAGGCCAGGAAATCGCTGTCGGGCAACAGATACATGCGCCAGCACGCGCGTCCCTGCGCGTCGCGGAACAGGATCGATTCGGGTTCGGCCTGCGCGGCCTCGGCGACGCAGCGTTGCGCGCTCGCGCTGGTCAGCCAGCCGGTCAGGGCGTCGCGATGACGGCGCGGATACAGGCACAGCACGGTCGCGACCGCGGCCAGGCGCTCGGGTGCGGGCAATGCGCCCGCATCCGTGCCCGCGTCCGCCGCCGATGGCGATCGCAGCGCGCGCATGCGCTTACCAGTTCACCGCCAGGCTCAGGCCCAGGTTGCGGCCCGAGGCGCTGTAGCGGTCGATGGTGGCGCTGGTCGAGGCCAGGCTGCTGGGCAGATCGCCGCCGTCCCAGTATTTCTTGTCGCCCAGGTTGAACACGCCAAAGTTGACCTTGGCGCCCGGCGCGAAGCTGAAATGGGCGAGCAGGTCGAGCACGCCGTAGCCCGGCGCCGCGAACAGGCCGGTCTGCGGCAGATCGCTCTTGCGGCGCGCGAAGCGTCCCGCAAGCTCGACGCCCCAGGCGTCGCGGTCGTAGGCCAGGCCCAGCGAGCCGCGCAGCGGGTCGATCGACGACAGCGCGGCGCCGGTGCTGCGATCCTCGCCCTTGGACCAGGCCGCCGCGCCCCGCAGCGACCAGCCCGCCAGCGCCGGCGACAGCGCGCCGAAATCGACGCCGCCGCGCAGCTCGAGGCCGCGGATCTCGGCCTCGGCCACGTTCTGCGACTGGAACACCATCAGGCCCTGGGCGTTGTCGCCGATGTAGCGCTGCGATTCGATGAAGTCCTCGTAGCGGTTGTAGTAGGCCGAAGCCTCGACGTAGACCGCCTCGCCCGAATAGCGCAGGCCCAGCTCGACGCCGTCGCTGGTCTCGGGCTTGAGATCGGGATTGGGGATGGCGGTGTAGCCGAACTGCAGGTTGGTGAAGCCCAGGTTGACGTCGTTGTAGGGAGGCGCGCGGAAGCCGTGCTGGTAGCCGCCGAACAGCGACCAGTCCTGGGCGAAATGCCAGACCGCACCCAGCTTCGGCGACACCGCGGTTTCCTTCAGCCGGCTCACCGCCACGCCCGGGTTGTCGCCGACGAAGATCGGATCCAGTTCGGGCTTGAGCTCGTAACGGTCCACGCGCAGCGCCGGCACCAGGCGGAACGCGCCGTCGGCGAAACGGATCTCGTCCTGCACGAACAAGGCCGCGACCGTGGTTTGGCTGACCGGGAAATCGCGCACCGGGAACACGTCCGGCGAGATCGTCTTGGTGACCGCGCCGGTGGTCAGGTTGGTGGCCTGGCCGTCGCGCTTCTGGCGGGTGTCGGTACGGCTGTACTCCAAGCCGTAGGTCAGCGTATGCGCGACCGAGCCGGTGGCGAAATCCTTGTGCAAGGTGGCCTCGGCGCCGAGCGTGCGCTGATCGAAATTGAACTCGCGCTCGCGCCGGGTCGGGCTGGTCGGGCGGCCGCCGACGATGGTCACGCGCTCCTCGACGGTACGCTGCGTGGTCTCGCTGTCCTGGCGGTAGATCTGCCACTGCAGCGAGTCGGCGAAGGCGGCGCCGAGCGCATCGATCTCGTGCGCGAACGACACCCGCGCACGGGTCTGATGGTCGTCGCCCAGCAGCGACAGCGTGCGCACCGTCGGCGCGCCCGGCGCGGTCAGGGCGTTGCCGCGCGCGCTCAGCACGTCGGTGTCGGTCTGGTCCTCGTTGCCTTCCACGGTCAGCTTGAAGCGCTGATTCTGGCTGGGCGCGAACACCAGCTTGGCCAGCAGGCTGCGGCCGTCGCTGTCCTGCGGATTGGCGGCGGTGCGGGTCGCGTCGTCGCTGCGGCGCGTGCCCATGCTTTCGGTTTCCTTGCCCTGGCGGTGGCCGACCGCGACCAGGCCCGACCAGCGCTCGCCGCCGAAGGCCGCGGTGGCGCCGCCGAACAGGCCGCGGTTCTCGCCCTGGTAGCCGAGCTTGAAGCCGAAGTAGCTGTCCTTGCCGTCCAGCAGATAGTCGGACGGGTCCTTGGTCACGAACGACACCACGCCGCCCAGCGCGTCGGAACCGTACAGGGCGCTGCTCGGGCCGCGCACCACCTCCACGCGCTTGAGCGTGTCGAGATCGACGAAGTTGCGGTTGGCGTTGGAGAAGCTGCCGATGTTGAAGCTGTCGGATACCGAGATGCCGTCGGTTTCCACCCGCACGCGGTTGCCGCCGAGGCCGCGGATGCGGATGTCGCCGATGCCGAAGCGGCCGACCGCGTTGCTCACGCTGATGCCGGGCTCGTAGCGGAACAGGTCCTTGAGGTCGCGCACGATCTCCTCGTCCATGCGCTCGCGCTCGATCGCGGTGACCACCGCCGGCACGTCCTGCAATTCGCGCTCGGTGCGGGTGGCGGTGACGACGATGCGCTCGAGTTCGCGCGCGCCGGCGCCGGAACCGTCGGGCGATTCGGCACCGGACTCGGCGGAGGCGGCCGGCGCGGTGCCCGGCAGGGCCAGCATCAGGGCCAGCGCGAGCGTGCTGGGGACGAAGGGAGTGCGGACGGACCGGCGCAGGCCGGCGGTGCGGTGGACGCGATGCATGGAGTCGGACTCGAGTAGTGGATTCGAGGCTGGCTGGCATGCCGCGGTACGGCGGAGCTGGCGACCTGGAGGAAGGTAGGGAGGCGCCGTCCCCGGCGCGGAATCCCGAACGGTTCGGCGCGCGATCGCGCCGCGACCGCCATGGCATCGCCGCACCGCCTCCCGTCCTTGGGAACGCGGCGCGGCCATGCCGTAACGGTGTTGCGGGCGACGGCGCTTACTTGGTGAGGATCAGCTTGTCGTTGCGGGTATGACGCAGGCGATAGACCTCGCCGCCGTGGCGGATCAGGACTTCGCGCGCGCCGCGCAGCAACGCGCCGCTTTCGACCAGCAAGGCGTTGGCCGCGGTCGCCGCGGGGGCGACGACGGCGGCGGCGACCACCGGGGGGAGGGAGCGATCAGTACGAGGTTTGAGCTGCAACACCGGCTGGCGCAGGGACATGGCAGGCGACTCGATCGGGATTCGAGTTTGATGATAATGATTCTCATTTGCTAGTCAACACCTGTTTGCACCGCCCGTCGGAGCGCGAGCGGATGGGCGCCCGCCGGGGCGCCCTCTCCGGCCGGTGCCGGCTCAGGCGGTGGCTTTCTCGACCCGGTCCCAATCCGGCTCGGAATAGCGGTCGACCAGCTCCAGCGCCTGCAGGTTCTGCTGCAACTGCTCGGGCCGGGTCGCGCCGAGGATCACGCTGGACACGTGCGGATTGCGCAGGCACCAGGCGATCGCCAGCGGCGCCGGCTCGGCGCCCAGATCGCGCGCGACCGCGGTGTAGGCGCGCGCGCGCTCGATCCGGCGCTGCTCGGGACTGAGCACGCTGCGCTGCAGCCAACGGTAGTCCTCGTGGTTCAGCCGCGAATCGGCGGGCACGCCGTCGTTGTACTTGCCGGTCAGCAGGCCCGAGGCCAGCGGCGACCAGATCGTGGTGCCCAGGCCGAGCTCGGCATAGAGCGAGGCGTACTCCAGCTCCACGCGCTCGCGATGGAACAGGTTGTATTGCGGCTGTTCCATGGTCGGCGCGTGCAGATGATGGTTGCGCGCGACCTTGTGCGCTTCGCGGATCTGCGCGGCCGACCATTCCGAGGTGCCCCAGTACAGCACCTTGCCCTGGCGGATCAGCGCGTCCATCGCCCACACGGTTTCCTCGATCGGCACCTCCGGATCCGGGCGGTGGCAGTAGTACAGGTCCAGATGATCGACGCGCAGGCGCCGCAGGGCGCCATGACAGGCCTCGGTGACGTGCTTGCGCGACAGGCCCTTCTGGGTCGGCAGCGGATCGGCGGCCGAGCCGAACATCACTTTGCTCGACACGCAGTAGCCGTCGCGCGGCAGGCGCAGGTCGGCGATCACGTCGCCCATCACCCGCTCGGCCTCGCCGTTGGCGTAGCCCTCGGCGTTGTCGAAGAAATTGACGCCGTGGTCCCAGGCGGTGGCGATCAGCTCGCGCGCGGCGCCGCGACCGATCTGGGTGCCGAAGGTGACCCAGGCGCCGAAGGACAGCGCCGACAGCTGCAGGCCGGAAGAACCCAGGCGGCGGTATTGCATGACGTGCTCCGATGACGTTCGACAGCCGGCATGCTACCCGGCCGCCCGTTCGGCGTGGGTCAGCGGCGAGAACGGGAACGGTTCGCAGGCAACGCCGCCGCAACGCGGGGGCCGTACGGGCGTGCGCCGGCGCGCCGGCGCGGCTACAATGCGCGCACTTCCTCCTCCGGGGAGTAGCCCCTCCGCCGCCGATCCGGCACGCGGAGACCTGCGTCAACACACTTGGCCCACCGGCCATGGCGCAGGAGCGGCAGCCAGCGCGCGACCGCATGTCCGCGCCAGCGACCACGGGCAAGACCGAAGGCAGGCGTTGCGCGATTACTCAGGCGAGAGCCGGGTCGGGCCGTGCAGCGTTTGCCTTCGCCTCCGCGCGAAGCCCGGCCCCGGAGTTCCGATGGACGCTTTCCCGCTGGCTACGGCCGCCCTCTCGACCGGCACGGTCGCGCTCGCCGAAATCGGCGACAAGACCCAGTTGCTGGCCCTGCTGCTGGCCGCGCGCTTCCGCCGGCCCTGGCCCATCGTCGCCGGCATCCTGGTCGCGACCCTGCTCAATCACGCCCTGGCCGCCTGGCTCGGCGCCCTGGTCGCGCAATGGCTGCAGCCCTCGGTGCTGCGCTGGATCGTGGCCGGCAGCTTCCTGGCGGTGGCGCTGTGGACGCTGAAGCCGGACAAGCTCGACGGCGAAGGCGAGCGCCTGCCGGCGCGCGGCGCCTTTGTCGCCACCACCATCGCCTTCTTCGTGGCCGAGATCGGCGACAAGACCCAGGTCGCGACCGTGCTGCTGGCGGCGCGCTATTCGCCGTTGTGGGAAGTGGTGGCCGGCACCACGATCGGCATGCTGCTGGCCAACGTGCCGGTGGTGCTGCTGGGCAGCCGCTTCGCCGACCGCCTGCCGCTGAAGGCCGCGCGCCTGGTGGCCGCGGTGGTGTTCGCGGCGCTGGCGCTGTGGGTGGCGGTGCGCGGGATCTGAGCCGGCCCAATCCGACCCGGCCCAACCCGACCTGGATCCGGCCGCACGGCGGCGGCCGCCGCCCTGCCCTCGCCGCCGCACGCGCGCTATGCTCGGCGGGCTCAACGGGGAGACACCATGCACGCCACGGGCGAACGCCTGCGCGACATCGCGGTATCGCTGTTGTCGCGGCCCGACGAGATCATGCTCGAGATCGGCGCCGGCGGCGAGCTGATGGTCGCGCGCCTGCGCGCGGTGCTCGCGGCGATGCTGTTGCTGCTGCCGCCGCTCAACGCGATCGGCGGCGGCACCATCCAGGAAACCCTGATCGGCCTGGGCGGGGCGATCTTCGTCAACGTGTTCGCGCAGTTGTGGCTGGTGCTGGCGCGGCGGCCGCGGCGCTACCGCTGGCTGCCGTTCGCGACCGCCGGCTTCGACGTCACCGCCACCACCCTGGTGCTGACCGCGCTGGCCCTGCAGCACCTGCCGGCCGGCCTCAACAGCCTGATCGTGTGGTGCGGCTATGTGCTGTCCATCGTGCTCACCGCGCTGCGCAGCGACGGCCGCGTGACCCTGTTCGCGGGCGCGATGGCGATCGTGCAGTACAGCGCGCTGGTGCTGGCGGTGTTCGCGCTGGCGTCCTCGCCCGAGCAGCTGATCTCCAGCGACTACGGCGCGGTCACCACCGGCGGACAGGGCCAGCGCGTGGTGTTGCTGATGATGGTGACCCTGATCACGGCCATGGTCGTGTACCGCATGCAACGCCTGATCGAGATGTCCGGCACCGACGGCCTGACCCGCCTGCCCAACCGGACCTGGCTGGTGCACCGCATCCAGCGCCTGTTCGACGCGGTGCGCCACGACGGCGGCAGCCTGACCCTGGCCCTGATCGACCTGGACCATTTCAAGCGCATCAACGACGACAACGGCCATCACGCCGGCGATCGCGCCCTGCGCCACGTGGTCTCGGTGCTGCGCGAGCAGACCGGCTCGACCGAATGGCTGGTCCGCTTGGGCGGCGAGGAATTCGTACTGCTGCTGCGCAAGCCCCTGGGCACGGCCTGGGAGCAGGTCGATGCGATCCGTCAGGTCCTGGCCGAGCGTCCGTTCGAGCCCGGCCGCGGCGCCGAACCGCTGCGCCTGACCTTCAGCGCCGGCCTGGCCGGCTACCCGCAGGAAGGCTCGGACCTGTCGCGCCTGCTGCGCCGCGCCGACCGCCGCCTGCAGCAGGCCAAGCAGCAAGGCCGCAACCGCGTGGTCGTGCGCGATACCTGAACCGGCCCCGCGGCTTGCCGCGACGCGGACCCGTGGACTAGGCTGCGCCTCCGGCCGCAAAAATGGCCGGCGGCCGCGCCCGGCGTGGTCCGATAACGATAATTTCGCCGCCGGGGCCCCGGACGGCACGGGGAGAACTGAGTGGATTCGATCGTCCGGGTGTTATTCGGCCTGTTTGGTTTGGCGGTGCTGGTCGGCATCGCATGGCTGTTCTCCAACAACAAGCGCCGGGTCGACTGGAAGCTGGTGGCGACCGGGGTGTCGCTGCAGATCGCGTTCGCGTCCCTGGTGCTGCTGGTGCCGGGCGGCAAGGACGTGTTCGACGGGATCGGCCATGGCTTCGTGACGGTGTTGAGTTTCGTCGGCGAGGGCTCGAAGTTCATCTTCGGCGGCCTGATGGACATCAACACCTACGGCTTCATCTTCGCCTTCCAGGTGCTGCCGACCATCATCTTCTTCGCCGCCCTGATGGGCGTGCTGTACCACTTGGGCGTGATGCAGGGCATCGTGCGCGGCATGGCCTGGGCGATCACCAAGGTCATGCGCGTGTCCGGCGCCGAGACCACCAGCGTCTGCGCCAGCGTGTTCATCGGCCAGACCGAGGCGCCGCTGACGGTGCGCCCCTACATCCCGAAAATGACCGAGTCCGAGCTGATCACCATGATGATCGGCGGCATGGCGCATATCGCCGGCGGCGTGCTCGCGGCCTATGTGGGCATGCTCGGCGGCGGCGATCCGGAGCAGCAGGCCTTCTACGCCAAGCATCTGCTCGCGGCCTCGATCATGGCCGCGCCGGCGACCCTGGTGGTCGCCAAGATCCTGATCCCCGAGGTCGGCGAGCCGCTGACCCGCGGCACGGTGAAGATGGAAGTCGAGAAGACCTCCAGCAACATCATCGACGCCGCCGCGGCCGGCGCCGGCGACGGCCTGCGCCTGGCGCTGAACATCGGCGCGATGCTGCTGGCCTTCATCGCCCTGATCGCCCTGGTCAACGGCATGATCGGCGGGGTCTGGGCTTCGCACCTGATGATTCCCAGCGGTTACGACAGCGCCCACAGCCAGTTCACCTACTGGTTGGCGCCGAGCCTGCAGGACGGCTGGTTCTCGCTGTTCGGCACGCGCCCGGAACTGTCGCTGCAGTCGCTGCTGGGCAACTTGTTGGCGCCGCTGGCCTGGGTGATCGGCGTGCCGTGGCAGGACGCGACCACGGTCGGTTCGCTGATCGGCCAGAAGGTCGTCATCAACGAGTTCGTCGCCTATCTGCAGCTGGCCGACATCGTCAACGGCAAGACCGCCGGCGTGGCGCTCACCGACGAAGGCCGCCTGATCGCGACCTACGCCCTGTGCGGCTTCGCCAACTTCAGCTCGATCGCGATCCAGATCGGCGGCATCGGCGGCCTGGCCCCCGAGCGTCGCGCCGACCTGGCCCGCTTCGGCCTGCGCGCGGTGCTCGGCGGTTCGATCGCGACCTTCATGACGGCGACCATCGCCGGCGTGCTCACCCACTTCTCGTCCTGAGCCATGAGCAAGGTCGTCGTCGTCGGTTCCTTCAACGTCGATCACGTCTGGTCGGTCGCGGCGCTGCCGCGGCCGGGCGAGACCCTGGCCGGGCAGTACCACACCGGTCCCGGCGGCAAGGGCTTCAACCAGGCCACCGCTTCGGCGCGCGCCGGCGCCAGCACCAGCTTCGTCTGCGCGCTGGGCGAGGACGCCGGCGGCCAGCTCGCGCGCGCGCTGGCCGCCGCCGACGGCATCGACCTGCGCGAGCTGCGCAGCGACGCGCCCACCGGCACCGCCGGCATCTACGTCGACCGCGACGGCCGCAATTCCATCGTGATCGGCCCGGGCGCCAACGCCGAGCTGTCGGCCGCCTTCGTCGATCTGCAGCGCGAGGCCATCGCCCAGGCGCGGGTGGTGCTGGGCCAGTTGGAATCGCCGCCGGCCTCGGTCGCGGCGGCGTTCGCGCACGCGCGCGGCGCCGGCGCGCTGGCCCTGCTCAATCCGGCCCCGGCCGACGCCGTGGCGACGCCGGAGCTGTGGAAGCTGGCCGACGTGGTTACGCCCAACGAAACCGAGTTCAGCGCCCAGCTCAAGCGCCACACCGGCGCGGTGGTCGATCCCGAACGCCTGGCCACGCTGGCCGACGACGAACTGCACGCCGATTGCCGGCGCCTGCTGCCGCACGGCAGCGTGGTGGTGACCCTGGGCGCGGCCGGCTGCTTCGTCTCGCATGCCGACGGCCGCCTGCACGGCGACGAGCGCGCCTACTACCGGGTCGCGGCCGCGCCGGTGCGCGCGGTCGACACCACCGGCGCCGGCGACGCCTTCAACGGCGCCCTGGCCGCCGCACTGGCGCGCGCGCCCGACGCCGCCTTCGCCAGCCACGTCGCCTACGCCACCCGCTACGCCGGGCTGTCCACCGAACGCTCCGGCGCCGCCGCGGCCATGCCGCGCGACAGCGAACTGCGCGCGCGCTTCGGCGCCTGAGCGCCCCGCTCGTTCCCGCTCGCGGCCGCGGCGGGTTCGAGCCCGCCGTCGCCGCCTTTCGGGCCCGTCTGCGCCCGGCGGACCGCGCCTCTTAGGGCCGGCGCAGGCTCCCATGCGTCCCGGAGCCAACTCCAGGCTGCCAATGGGTACCATCCATGGCTGTCAAATGAGAATAACTCGCATTATCATGGCGATCCCCTGCAGTTCCCGGATCCGGTAATGCCTCCTCGCCACCTGCTCGCCAGCGCCCTGCTGGCCGTCCTCGCCGCGCCCGTCGTCCATGCCGCCGACGAAGCCACCGATCTCGACCGAGTCACCGTCTCGGCCAGCACCAGCCGCATGCCGAACTCGGAAGCCGCGCTGCCCAACACGATCACCGTGATCGACCAGGAGCAGCTGCGCCAGCAGCTCGCCGTCACCCAGGACATTTCGCAGGTGCTGGCCAACCTGATCCCTTCGTTCTCGCCCTCGCGCCAGAAGCTCACCAACGGCGGCGAGACCCTGCGCGGGCGCAAGCCGCTGTACCTGGTCGACGGCGTGCCGCAGTCCACGCCGCTGCGCGAGGGCGGACGCGACGGCCACACCGTCGATCCGGCCATGATCGAGCGCATCGAGGTCATCCACGGCGCCAACGCCCTGCAGGGCCTGGGCGCCTCGGGCGGCATCATCAACATCATCACCAAGCGCGCGCCGCGCCAGGACGGCGAGACCTTCCAGGACGTCGGCATCGGCGCCAGCACCGCCCTGCCCGGCCAGAGCGACGGCACCGGTTACCGCGCGTCCTATCTGTTCGGCACCCGCAACGGCGCCTTCGATTTCGTCGGCGGCCTGTCCTATTCCAGCGAAGGCCTGTACTACGACGGCAACGGCGATGCGATCGCGGTCAACGACATCCAGGGCGACCTGATGGACGCGCGCAGCCACAACCTGTTCGCCAAGGCCGGCTGGCAGCTCGACGACGAGCGCCGCCTGCAGTTGACCGCCAGCCGCTACGAACTGCAAGGCAACAACGACTACATCACCGTCAACGGCAACCTCGCCACCGGCCAACTCGCGACCTCGGCGCACGGCAGCCGCGAGGGCGACGGCGCGCGCAACCGTTCGACCTCGCTGACGCTGGACTACAGCGACAAGGCGCTGGCCGGCGGCTACTTCCAGGCCCAGCTGTACTGGGTGGATTTCAACGGCCTGTACGGCGCCTCCGACTGGGGCGACTTCTGGCGCGACGGCCGCGACCTCCACTGGTGGGACCAGTCGCAGAACGTGTCAGAGAAGCTCGGCGGCAAGTTCAGCTGGTCGCGCGACAACCTGTTCGACCAGCGCCTGCGGGTCACCCTGGGCCTGGACTGGGCGCGCGACAAGACCTATCAGGAACTGGTGGTGGCGCGCATGAACTGGGTACCGGAAACCCAGTACGAATCCTGGTCGCCGTTCGTGCAGGCCGAGTGGTGGATCAGCGACAGGATCATGCTGACCGGCGGCCTTCGCCACGAGCGCGGCAAGCTCAAGGTCGACGACTTCACCACCATTCCCGCCAACGCCGGCGGCAGCCGCTTCGTCGAGGGCGGCACGCCCAAGACCAGTCAGACCCTGCCGAACTTCGGCGTGGTGTTCGAGGCCACGCAGTCGCTGAAGTTCTACGCCTCCTATGCCGAGGGCTACACCGTCGCCGACATCGGCCGCGTGCTGCGCGGCATCACCGCGCCGAACCAGCGCGTCGACACCCTGGTCGACCTGTCGCCGGTGGTGTCGGACAACCGCGAAATCGGCCTGGACTTCGACAACGGCCGCTGGCTGGCGCATCTGGCCGCGTACTGGTCGGACTCCGACCTGGGTTCGCGCCTGGCCTTCGACACCGCCACCCAGAGCTATAACGTGGTGCGCGAGCGCACCGAAATCCGCGGCATCGAAGGCAACATCGCGTTCCAGTTCTCCGAGGCCGGCCGCATCGGCCTGGGCTACGCCGGCGCCAAGGGCCGCTACGACAGCAACGGCGACGACCGCGTCGACAGCGACCTGCCCGGCATCAACATCAGCCCCGACCGCGTGACCGCGTTCTGGGACCAGACCTGGACGCCGACGATCTCGACCCGCCTGCAGGGCAGCCGCTCGCTGGACCGCGACTTCGACCTGCGCGGCGCCCAGGTCGCCAGCGCGGACGGCTATACCACCGTCGACCTGCAGGCGCGCTTCGCCCTGCCGGTGGGCAGCCTGAGCCTGGGCATCGAGAACCTGTTCGACGAGCAGTACGTCACCTACTACTCGCAGAGCACGCCGCGCGCCGACACCTATGTCGCCGGTCGCGGTCGCGTGTTCAGCGCGAGCTGGTCGCACCGGTTCTAAGCCGACGCCCGCCCGCACGAGCCCAGCATGACGTCACGCCAGGCCCCTCATCCGATCAAGCGCCGCGTTCGCGCGGCGCTGAAATGGCTGCACCTGTGGCTGGGCCTGAGCGTGGGCCTGGTGTTCGCGCTGGTGGCGCTGTCGGGCACGGTGCTCGCGTTCCAGCGCGAACTGCTGGCCTGGTCGCAGCCGCAGCTGGCGTCCGCGCCCCTGCCCACGGCCGCGCAGCGCGAGGGCGCGCTGGCGCGCATCGTCGCCGATTGGCAGCCGCGCGGCATGAGCTCGCTGGACCTGCCCGGCGCGCAGCTGCCGGTCTGGCAGGGCTACTTCCCCGACGGCGAGCGCCGCTACTTCGACGGCGCCAGCGGCGAACTGCTGCTGGTGCGCAACAAGGGCAACGACTGGGTGCTGTGGCTGCGCGACTGGCACACCCATCTGCTGACGGGCAAAGCCGGCGAACAGGTGCTGGGCGCGGTCGGCCTGATCGCCCTGTTCCTGCTGCTCACCGGCCTCTACCTGTGGTGGCCGCGCCTGTCCGCGCTGCGCGCGAGCCTGCGCTGGTACCGCGGCCCGCCGACCCGGCGCTGGTTCAGCTGGCACCGCGGCGCCGGCGTGCTGTGGCTGCCTTTGACCCTGCTGGCGGTGCTGAGCGGCGTCGGCATGGTCTACGACGGCCCCACCCGCACGGCCTTGCGCACCGTATTCGGCGACGGCGCCGATGCGCGCAAGCCGCCCGAACTCGCCGCCAGCGAACGCGCGATCGATTGGCCGGCGGTGCTGCGTGCGGCCGACGGCCGCCTGGCCGGCGCCGAGTTGCGCCGCATCGGCCTGCCCAAGGGCGACAGCGGCCTGGTCTCGATCCGCATGCGCGCGGCCGGCGAATGGCATCCGGTCGGCCGCAGCGTGGTCTGGCTGGATCCCTACCGCATCCAAGTGCTCGGCGTGCACGACGCCACCGCCCAGGACCGCGGCGCGCGCCTCAGCGAAGCCCTGTATCCGCTGCACGGCGGCTTCGTCGGCGGCCGGACCTGGCAAGCGCTGGTGGCCTTCACCGGCCTGGTCCCGGGCTTCCTGCTGGTCACCGGCTTCCTGTTCTGGCGCCGCCGCAGCGCCCGCCACTGAGCCGATCTGGGCGCCTGCCTCCCGATGGACCGGTAACAAAGCCTGGTCTAGTGTGCTTGACTAGGGTCCTATGCCCTTCCAAGGAGGAAACACGATGGCCGGCAAGTTCGAGATCAGCAAACGCTCCAACGGCGAATTCCAGTTCGTGCTCAAGGCCGGCAACGGCGAACCGATCCTGGTCAGCGAGGGCTATTCGGCCAAGGCGTCGTGCACCGCCGGCATCGAGTCGGTCCGCAAGAACAGCCAGGATCCCAAGCGCTACGACCGCAAGACCGCCAGCAACGCCAAGCTCTATTTCAACCTCACCGCCACCAACGGCCAAGTGATCGGCACCAGCCAGATGTACGCCGACGAAAGCGGCCGCGAGAACGGCATCGCCTCGGTGACCCTGAACGCACCGGGCGCCACGGTCGACGATCAGACCGACTGAGTTTCGCGCCCGGCCGGCCAGCGCCGGCCGGGCGATCGCAAACGCTACGACGGACGACCGGCGGCTCGCGAGCGCGACGCCGTCAGGCGAATCGCCTACGAATCGCCTAGTGCTTTTGTGGATCAAAGCGCCCGCATCAGGCCGGGCGCCGTTCGTCACCTGGCCGGCCGATTCACCGGCGCCGGGATCAGGGCTTTTGTTCGGCCGGTGCAGGCTGCGGAGGCGCGGGCACGTCGCTACGCACCTCGATCTCCTGGCGCCCCGCGGGCTTGCCGTTGAACGTCGCCTCGACCACGTAACGGCCCAGCGGCCAGGGCGCGTTCTTGGGGAATTCCAGGTTGGTCGTGGCTGCGCCGGTGGGGCTGACGCTGCGATTGGCTTCGCTGACGCTCTGACCGTTGGCCATCGCGATCAGCTTGATCGCGATCGCCTGGTCCTTGGCCGCGCCTTGGGTCTTGATCGACGCGACCAGCTTGTCGTCGGGCGTGAACAGGGTCAGCGGTTGCACCGACTGGTCGGCGGCGACCGCCTTGCCGATGTCCAGGGCCTGGAAGCTCGCGACGGCCGCGGCGGCAGTCGCGTCGGAACCGCCCGCCTTGTCGGACGAAGTGCAGGCCGTAGCCAAGACGGCGGCGGTCAAGGCTAGAGCGAGGGATTTGCTGAACTTCACGAGAGTCTTGCCTCCATTCAATAAGCATTGACCGGATCTGCGTCCATCCGCGCCCGAGGCCGGCATTGACGCCATCCCAACGCGGACTCGCAGACGTTACGCACGAAACTTGGAATTTTCTAGACGCATCGCACGTGCGGGCCGATCTTGCCCTCGGCGAAAAACGCGTCGATCTCCGGCAACAGGGCGATCGCTTCGTCGACCGGTGCGGCGATATCCGAGCCTGCTCCGAACCCCCACCATCCGCGCGGGGAAAACCAGGTCCGGAACAGCGGATGCCGGTAGAGCGTGCAGTACCGCTCCAGGTAGTGGATCCACGCATCCTCCGCGCGGACATGTCCGGCCGGGTGCGGAATGCCCGCGGCGGGCACTGCGGCGAAGTTCAATCGAAACGCATCGCCACTGCGCTTGTCGATCTGGATCTCGACCTGGTCGTAGCCCTGCTGACCGCGTCGGCGACAGCGGCCGAACGGAAACGCCTTACGGATCTCGCCCGCACGCCGATCCTCCGCGTCCAGCGGCACGGATTCGAATCCGCGCCGCGCCAGTTCCGGTACCAGGCGGCGCTCGAGCGCCGCCAGCAATCCATTCCTGGCCGAACCGCTACTGGCAGCCACACCCGCCCCCGCCGCCGGGTAGCGCATTGCCGGCCGCTCCGCCCGCCGCGCCGCCACCGACCGCGCCGGCGTTGCCGACGAAGCCGTAACCCCATCGCTCCACGTGGTAGAGGTCGCCCATGCCGTTGGCGGCCGCGCGCTGGGCCTTGGTCAGTCCGGAGGTACCGAACTTGGACTCGACGTAGTAGGTGGTGCCGCGTATCGATCTCCAGGTGCTGTCGACCACCGTTCGGTACCCGGGGATGCTTCGCGTCTGTGTCTCGATCAAGCGACTGCCCTTTGCCCAGTTGTTGGCCAGCGACAAGGTCTCGCCGATCTGCCCCTTGGTCGCGTTCGACAGGCCCTTGGTGAAATTGACCAATCCACGCGACGCCAGACCGCCGCCGACCGCGCCGAGAGCGGCGGAGATGCCCGCTTGACCCCAGTTGATGCAGTCCCAGTTGCCGCCGTTTTGTATCAGCTGCAAGGCCACATCGACGCCGAAGCCGATACCGGCACCGATCAGGAAGTTGATGAACTTGCCGGTCGGGTCGTTATAGGACACCGGATCGCCAGCGACATAGGCGTAGAGATTGACGTCCCCGCCGCCGAAGCCGAGCGGATCCTCGCTGATGAACCGCCCCATGCCCGGGTGGTAGTAGCGGGCCCGGTAGTGGTACAGGCCGCTCTCGTCCAACTCGCGACCGGTGTACTGGTAAGGATTGTTGGAACTGCCGAGGCTGGCCTGGGTTTGGCCGTACGGCGTGTAGTCGTAGCGCTGCACCAGCTCGCCTGCGGCGTCGCTCAAACCGCGCGTGCTACCAATGGCGTCGGTCAGGAAGTAGGCGCGGCCGTTGCCGTCGGTACGCGAAAAGCGTTCGTCGATATCCGCGCCGGTCAGGATGCCGGTGATCGCGGTGCCGCGAGTCTCCTGCACCGGATCTGCGCCGTCGTACAGATAGGCCGTGCCCTGCCCGCCTTCGACCTTGATCTTGCGACGGCCGAGGGCGTCGTACGTGAAGCTGGCGACCAACTGCGTGCCCTGTCGAATTGCCGCCAGCTGATCGCGCGCGTCCCATTCGTAGGTACGCTGGCCGTCGTCGATCAGGTTGCCGTTGGCGTCGTAGCTGAGCGCCGCGCCGTGGTACTGGGTTTGGCGGTTGTTGTCGTCGAAGACGTTGCCGGTGCTCGCCGCGGGCAACAAGTTGCCGGACAGGCTGCCGGTCTGAGCGACTCGCTGTCCGACCTGGTTGTAGGCGTAACCCAGATCACCGAGCGGGCTTCCATTCGGCTTGAGGTAGGCGATGCCGGTCACCTGACTCGCCGCGTCGTAGGCATAGCCGGCCTTCACGCCGTTGGGCAGGGTCAGCTGCGAACGCCGGCCGAGCGCGTCGTACTGAATATCCACCACTTCGCTGCCCTGCAGGATACGGGTGAGCTGGTCGGCGGCGTTGTACTGATATTCGACCTTGGCCTGGCTGCCGGCGGTCATGCCGGTGCGGCGACCGAGACCGTCGTACTCGTAGGTGACCGTGCCTTCGGGACTGGCGGCCTGCAGCACGCGATCGTAAACGTCGTACTGCCAGCTCAGGGTTCCGGAAACGCTGTCCTCCAGCTGCAGTAGACGGTCGGCGGCATCGTAGGTAGCCGTCTGGGTGCTGCCATCGGCGTAGGTCGTGGTGGATGGGCGGCCGAGCGCGTCGTAGACGAACGACGTGGTCTGCTGCTTGCGATCGGTGTAGGCGGACACGCGGCCGATGGCGTCGTAGGACCAGGCCTCGGCCTGGTTGAGAGCATCGCGCCGCTCGGTCATGCGGTCGCGATTGTCGTAGCCGTAGGTCACGCCATTTCCGTGCGGCAACAGCACAGCGGCGAGGTTGCCGTTGTTGTCGTACGCCATGTCGGTGGCGTTGCCATCGGCGTCGACGATCTTCTTGATGCGTCCGCTGACGTCGTACTCGCGGCGCAGGATCTTGCCATCCTGGCCGCGCACGACCACCAGCCGCCCGAGCGCGTCGTAAGCGAAGCCGGTAGCGCGACCCAACGGATCCACCACCGCGGTCAGCTCGAAGCCGTCGTAGTGGTAGTACGTGGTGTTGCCCGCCGGATCGGTCACGCTCAAGGGCTGACCGTTGCCGTTGCAGCTGATCTGGATGACGCGATTGAGCGGGTCGGTGACGCGATTCAGGCAACGATCGACGTAGTTCAGCGTGGTGGTTCGGTTGAACGGATCGGTGACGCTGGCCAGATCGCCGTCGGCGGTGTAGGTGATATTGACCGTCTTTGCGTCGGGCGTGCCCGCCAGATACTTCACCTGCGTGGTCAGGCCAAGCGCGTTGTACTGGAACTCGGTGCGGCGCCCCTGGGCGTCGACGCGCGCGCTGATCTTCTCCGATCCCGCCGCGCGCTCGAACCGCACGGTCTGCGCCTGCGCGGTACCGTAGCCGACCGTGTCGCTGACCGGATAGCGACCCGGTCCGAACACCAGCCGACGCTTGCGGCCATCGGGCTGGGTGACCAGCACGCCGGTGTTGGTGCCATCGTCGTGCAGGTAATCGATCGAGATCTCGTTGCCGTCGGCCAGGGTCTGCTTGGTGACCTTGCCCAGAACGTCCGGCTGGCCGCTGGCGATGTTGGTGTAGGTGTTGAGTACCTCGCGATACCCGCGCCGATTGGTCAGCGACTTGAAGTTGTGTGCGATCACCTGCCCGGAACTGGGCGTGCCGACGGCGCCGAACATCAAGTCGTATGTATAGGCCTCGAAAGTGTTGTCTGGATAGGTGACGCGGCTGAGCATGCCGTCGGTGTACTGGTAGGACCAGGTGCGCCCGGTATGGTCCTTGGCCGTGGCGATGCGGTTGCCGCTGTCGTAGGTCAGGGTGATGGTGCGACCACTAGGCGAGGTGATCTTCTTCAGCAAGCCGGCCTCGAACGACAGGTCGATGCGGTTGCCGGCGCGATCCTCGATGCCGCGCAAGGGCGAGCGGCCGCCGTTGTAGAAACCGGAACCAAAGAACATGCGCGAGCCGTTGCGCAGGCGCATCCAGTAGCCGTGGCCCCAAGTCGTGTCGTTGGCATGGTTCAGCACAGCAGCGCCGAACGCGGTCGACGAACCGTTCTGGCGCCATTCGCCGGTACCGCCGGATCCGGAGATGCGGTCGAAGCGCACGAACGAACCGTTCGGCAGCACCATCCACATTTCGTTGTAGCCGGCCGGCGCGTGCAGGGAGTAGTCGTAGTTGGACGCGGTGCCGATACCGAAGGCGCGCTTGCGTGCGTCGTGCTGGCGGTAGCTGCGGGCCAGGCCGATCGAGATCGAGTCGGTGATCGTGATGTCGCTGGCGCTGTGCAGGAACGAACCGGTGGCCAGATCGATCGGGTCGCCCGCGACCGCGCCACCTCCCGAGCCCGAGGAGCCGCAGCCTTCGTTGCAATTGGGCTGATCCGGCTCCGGCGGCGGATCGTCGCTGGGCACGGTGTAGCTGCCGCCCATGGTCTGTTGCAGGGCCACGCCCTGCTCCGGCACGAACTGACGGCCGTCCTGGCCTACGCGGCCGTGTCCGTAAATGCGCCAGCCCTCGCTGGGATCGTAGATCCAGAAATCGGACTGGGTGCCCGGCTTATGGCCGTCGTAGTTCGGGTACGCGACGCGCACACCCTTCGCAGCTTCCGGTGTCAGGCCTTGGATCACCGCGCCGCCCGGTTCGACCGTGAAGTACATCGGGTAGTTGTCGGCGACCGGGAACGGCGCGCGGTTGACCGGCGTCGGCACCAGCGCCAGTTCGGTGACCAGGCGGCCCTTACGGTCGCGGATCACCGCGCCGGCCGGGATGGTGACTTCCAGCCCCGGCATGTCCGGGTGGCTGAGCACCACGTCGCGCGTGAGCGGCGAGGGAATCTTGACCTTGTCGCGCGCGCTGATGCGCGGCAGGTGCATCAGGTAGGGCAATTCGGTAAGACGGCCCTTGGCGACGTCCACGCCGACCACGAACTGGCCGTACTCGACGCCGTCGCGATTGGCGGTGGTGCCGTCGACGTACAGCTCCTGCCTGCCGGCCGGCGCGTCGAACAGCAGGAACCAGCCGTCGGCGTTGGTGCGCGCGCTGCGGTCGCCGACGCTGACTTCCACGTCCGCGACCGGGGTCTGATCGACGCGCAGCACACGGCCGCGCAGCGCGCTGACCTGGTACAGCGCCGCGATCCGCGCCATGTCCTTGTTCGGCGCCGTGTCCAAGCCCTCGCCGTAGACGCGCCAGCGGCTGTCGGTGTTGTTCTGGCCCGGTGTCCAGACTCCGTCGCGCAGGCTGTCGCTGCGCCGGCACGGCAGGCCGCGCGGACCGGACGCGCAGGCATCCGACGCGTCGGTGCCGGTGGTCAGATGCAGCGCGCCGTCGTCGTGGTCGGCGGCGTTGGGATCGCCCGCACGGGTCAGCGCGGCGGTATGGAAATCCACCGCCACCAGCGGCAACGGTTTACCCTCGGCCGAGTACGCGCCTTCCAGCATCAGGGTGTAGTCTGCATCTGGGAACAGCGGTTGCTTGGGCGTGACGAACAACAAACGCCCCTGCTCCACCGGCACCACGTCGATCGCGGTGGGACCGCCGGGGCCGAACAGGGTCGCGCTGCTGGTATTGAGCCCGCTCACGCGCAGGGCGCGATCGAAACGCAGGCTCAGACGCGAGTCGGGATCGACATCGCGCGCGCCGGCGCGCGGCAGCGATCCGGCCAAACGCGGTGCGGCGCGATCGGCGGTGGCGGCCACGACCGGCGCGGCGACCGCGGTGAAACGCGAAGTGGTGGCGTCGTAGCGCACGTCGCTAGCGAAACCGCGGGCGCGGGCATCGATACCGCCGCTCAGGCGCACGCCGCCATCGGCCTGCAGACTGGCGCTGTGGCCCAGTCGCGGCGGGGTCAGTTCGCTGCCCACGCGCGTGCTGCCGCGCACGCGCTCGTCCCACAGCTCGGCTTGGGCGATGCCTTCGCTGCCGGTGGACCAGCCGCCCGCGACCAACAGGCGACCATCGCTGAGCACGGTGGCGGTATGCGCGGCGCGCGGCAGCAGGTCGACGCGGTCGGCCGCGCTCAAGGTCTGCGGCGCCGGATCGAACCACAAACCGGTGGCGTGGACACGCCCGTTGCCATCGACACCGCCCCAGATCAGCACGCGACCGCTGGGCAACAGGCTCAGGCTGGCGAGACGACGCGGCGAACTCAGTTTCCAACTGCGCAGGATGCGATCACCGGCAGGCTCGCTGCGACTCAGGCTGAGGCTGCCGCCGTCGCGGCTCAGGCTCAGCCAGCGACCGTCGGGCAGTTGCGCGCGCGCCTGCGTGGCTTCCGCCGACAAGCGCTGCGACAGCGTCACCGGCAACGGCTCCAAGGCCGCGCCGGCCTCGCCGATGCCCAGCGAGGCACCGCCGACCATGCTCGCCAACGCCAGCGTGAGTACGCCCCAGCGCCAGCTCTTGTGCAGTCCTTGTCCGATGCGTGCCATCGCTAGTCCTCGTTGCCCTGTTGCTGCTTGCTCGATCCCGATCCGTGGGTGCCTGCCGCTACGGCGCCACGACCAGCGTCAGTTGCGCGGTCGTGGTTTCACCGTTTCCCGGGTCGATCCAGACCAGGTAATCGCCACCGGCGGGCAGGTTGAGATTTACCGTCAAGGTGTCGCGTATCCAGTTCGACTGCAGCACCGTGCCGTCGGGCTTGTAGACCTGGTAGTACACGTCGCGACTGGCCGGCGAGGTCGTCTGGCCGGTCACCTTCAGCGACAGCGGCTGCCCGGCGTTGCCGGCGAACGTCAGACGCGCGTTGCGTCCGTAGCGCGCCAGGTCCAGGGCGTAAGCGGTGTTGGGCTGCAATGTTCCGGTCAGGTCGCTGCTCAAGGTGGCCTGGAACGCGATCGTGGCCTGGGCTGGCGCCACTACCACGCGGTGCTTTCCGCCCGTCAGGTTGGCCAGGTTGAGATCGCAGCCGCCGGTGCTGACCGAGCAGCTCTCGGAGAGCAAGGTGCTGCCGTCGGGCCGGTAGACGTAGACGCTGGCGCTGGTGGCGCCGCTCATGCTCAAGCCGCTCAGGCCCAGGCCCAGGTTCTGCCCGCTGCTGGCGACGAAATCGAATGCTAGGTTCTGGCCGATCGTCTGAGTCGCATAGGCAATCGAGCCACCGTCGGTTTCCAGCAGGTTAATCGTGCCCGGGCTGAGGCTCACGGTCGCCAGCGCGGTTTCGCCGTACGTCGGATCGATCCAGACGAAGTAGTCGCCGCTCGCAGGCAGGTTCAGATTTAAGGTCGCCGCGCCGCGCACGTTGGCCGACTGCAGCAAGGTGCCGTCGGGCTTGTAGACCGCATAGAGCACGTCGCGACTGGCTGGGACCGTGGTCTGGTCGGCGATCCGCAAGGCCAGCGTCTGACCGGCGCTGCCGGCGAAGCTCAGGCGCGCGTTGCGGCCGCTGCGCGACAGGTCCAGGGCGTAGGCGGTGTCGGGCTGCAGGGTCGCGACCAGATCGGTCGACAGCGCGGCCTGGAAACCGACCGTGCCGGCATCGGGCACCACCACCACGCGATGACGGCCGCCCGACAGGTTAGTCAGGTTCAGATCGCAGCCGCCGTAGGTCGGATAGCAGGTGTCGTAGCCGAGCTGGCTGCCGTCGGGACGGTAGACGTAGACGGTGGCGTTGCTGCCGCCGGCGATGACGAACTGCGACAGGCCCAGACCGACGTTTTGGCCGGCGTCGGCATCGAATCCGAACACCACCTGCTGCGCGACGGTCTGGGTGGCGTAGCTGGCCGCCGCGCCGTCGATCTGCTGCAGACCGGTCACGCCCGAAACCAGGGTCACGCTCGCGTTCGCGGTTTCGCCGTAGTACGGATCGACCCAGACGAAGTAATCGCCGCTGGCCGGAAGCGTCAGGTTCATGGTCAGCGCGGTGCGCACCGTGACCGTCTGCAGCAGCGTGCCGTCCGGCTTGTAGATGCTGTAGTAGAGATCGCGATTGGCCGGCACGGTGGTCTGGCCGACGATCCGCAGCGCGACGGTCTGGCCGGCGCTGCCGGCGAACGACAGGCGCGCGTTGCGTCCGGGGTAGGTCAGGCTCATCGCATAGGCGGTGTCGGGCTGCAGCGTCGCGCTCAAGTCGGTCGATGCCGTCGCACGGAAGCTCATCGTGCCGTTGTCCGGCACAACCACGATCTTGTAGGTACCGCCGACCAGGTTGGACAGATTCAGGTCGCAACCGCCGTTGCTCGCGTAGCAGGTCTCGTACGTAGCCTGGCTGCCGTCCGGACGGTAGGCATAGACCGTGGCCGAGGTACCGCCGACGAAGCTGAGCTGGTCGATGCCTATGCCCACGTTCTGGCCGCTGCCGGCGTTGAAGGTGAACGAGGCTTGCTGACCGACGACCTGGGTCGCGTAGTTGCTCGAACTGCCGTCCAGCGCCTGCACGCCGGTGGCGCCGTTCACCAGGGTCAGCTGCGCCGACGCGGTGGCGCCGTAGTACGGATCGACGAACACGGTGTAGTTACCGCTGGCCGGCAGGTTGTGCAGATTGAAGATGCCGTTGGCGTTGACCGCCGCGCCCTGCAACAGGCTACCGTCGGGCTTGCTGATGGTGTAGTAGACGTCGCGAGCCGCCGGCACCGTGGTCTGGCCAGAGATGCGCAGCGCCAAGGTCTGACCAGCGCTACCCGCGAAGCTCAGACGTGCGTTCTGACCGCGACGCGACAGGTCCAATGCATAGGCCGTGCCCGGCTGCAGCGTGGTCGTGGCTTCGGCCGACAGCAGCGCCTTGAAGCTCATGCTGCCGTTGCCGCCGGTCGGCGCCTGCACCACTGCGGTGTAGGTGCCGGCGGCCAGGTTGTTCAGGTCTAGTTCGCAGCCGCCGTAGCTCTGATAGCAGGTTTCGTAGGTCAGCTGGCTGCCGTCGGGTCGGTAGACGTAGACCGTGCTGTAGCCGCTGGTGGTGCCGTTGACCACGTAGTCACTGATGCCCAGGCCGAGGTTCTGGCCGGCGCTGGCGCTGAAGCTGAGCGTGGCGTTCTGTCCGGCCGCCACGGTCGCGTGAGCGCTGGGATCGCCGCCCACGACCGGCACGCCGGTCACGCCCGTCAGCATCGTCACCTGCCCGCTCGCCTTCTCGCCGTTGAGCGGATCCAGCCACAGCCGGTAGTTGCCGGTCGTCGGCAGGTTCAGGTTCAAGGTCGCCGCGTCGCGCACGTTGCCCGAGGCCAGGCTGGTACCGTCGGGCTTGTACACGATGTAGGCCACGTCGCGATTGACCGGCGTGGTGACCGTACCCGCCATGCGCAGCGCCACGCTCTGGCCGGCGCTGCCGGCAAAGCTCAGGCGCGCGTTGCGGCCGTACTGGGCCAGGTTCAGGCCATAGGCGGTGTCGGGCTGCAGCGTCGCGGTCAGATCGCTGCTGACCGCCGCCTGCAGGCTCATGGTGCCGGCGTTGGGCACCAACTGCACGCGATAGCGGCCGCCGGGCAGATTGGAGAAATTGAGGTCGCAGCCGCCGTTGCTCGCATAGCAGGTATCGACCGTGAGCTGACTGCCGTCGGGACGGTAGACATAGATCGTGGCGTAGCTGCCGCCGGTCACCGTCAGCTGACCGATGCCCAGGCCCAGGTTCTGGCCAGTGCTCGCGTTGAAGTCGAAGGCGATCTTCTGGCCCGCGGTCTGGGTCGCGTAGGTCGTCGCCGCGCTGTCCACGTCCTGGATCGGGTCGCTCGGTCCCGGCGGCGTCGGATCGCCGCTCCCGCCCTGCTGGGTCACCAGCGCCGACGCGGACGCGCCGTAATAGGGATCGACGAACACCGCGTAGGTGCCGCTGGCCGCGAGGTTAGCCAGATTGAGCGTACCGCTGGCGCCGACTGCGCTACTTTGCAGCACGGTGCCATCGGGCTTGCTGACGGTGTAGTAGACCTGGCGGCCCGCGGGCACGGTGGCCTGGCTCGCCACCTGCAGGCTCACCGTCTGCCCGGCCGTCGCATTGAAGCTCAGGCGCGCGTTCTGACCGCGGCGCGACAGATCCAGCGCCTGCGCGGTGCCGGCCGTCAGCGTCGCGACCACATCCGGCGACAGTGTGGTCTTGAAGCTCATGGTGCCGTTGCCGCCGGCCGGGGCCTGCACCACCACGTTGTAGCTGCCGGCGCCGAGCCTGGGCAGATCGAGTTCGCAGCCGCCGTTGCTCTGGTAACAGGTTTCGTAGGTCAGCTGGCTGCCGTCCTGGCGGTATACGTAGACCGTGCTGTAGCCGCTGGTGGTGCCGTTGACCACATAGTCGCTGATGCCCAGGCCGAGATTCTGGCCCTCGCTGGCGGTGAAGCTGAAGTAGGCGTGCTGGCCGGCGATCGCGGTCACGTAGGCGTCGGTGGCTCCGCCGACGGTGCCGCTACCGGTGATGCCACCGGCCAGGGTCAGCTGCGCGCTCGCGGTCGCACCGTAGTACGGATCGATGAAGACGCTGTAGGTACCGCTGACCGGCAGGTTGGCGAAGTTGTAGGTGCCGTTGGCGTTGACCGCCGAGCCTTGCAGCAGGCTGCCGTCGGGCTTGCTGACGGTGTAGTAGACGTCGCGGCTCGCCGGCGTCGTGACCTGGCCGGCGATGCGCAGCGCCAGGGTCTGTCCGGCGCTGGCGGCGAAGCTGAGTCGGCCGTTCTGGCCGCGACGCGGCAGGTCTAGCGCGTAGGCGACGTCGGGCTGCAACGTAGCGGTCGCTTCGGCCGACAGCGTGGCCTTGAAGCTCATCAGGCCGTTGCCGCCGTTCGGCGACATCACCGTCACGCTGTAGTTGCCGGGCGCCAGGTTGATCAGGTCGAACTCGCAACCGCCGTTGCCCTGGTAGCAGGTATCGCTGAGCAGTTGGCTGCCGTCGGGGCGGTAGATGTAGACCGTGCTGTAGCCGCTGGCGGTGCCGCCGACCACGTAGTCGCTGATGCCCAGGCCCAGGTTCTGGCCCGCGCTGGCGTTGAAACTGAGGTAGGCATGCTGACCGGCCGCAGTGGTCGCGAACGCGCTGGGGTCGCCGTCCACCGGCGTGGTGCCGGTCGAACCCGAGGCCAGGGTCAGTTGCGCGGTCGCGGTCGCACCGTAATAGGGATCGACAAAGATGCTGTAGGTCCCGGTGACCGGCAGGTTGGCGAGGTTGAAGCTGCCGTTGGCGTTGACCGCCGCTCCCTGCAGCAGGCTGCCGTCGGGCTTGCTGACGGTGTAATACAGGTCGCGACTCGCCGGCGTGGTGGTCTGGCCGGCGATACGCAGGGCGACGGTCTGGCCGGCGTTGGCGGCGAAACTCAGGCGCGCGTTCTGGCCGCGGCGCGGCAGATCCAGCGCGTAGGCCACATCGGCTTGCAGCGATGCCGTCGCTTCCGGCGACAACGTCGCCTTGAAACTCATGGTGCCGTTGCCGCTGCTGGGCGCGGACACGGTGGCGCTGTACTGGCCCGCCGTCAGATTAGTCAGATCCAACTCGCAGCCGCCGTTGCTCTGGTAGCAGGTCTCGGTCTGCAACTGGCTGCCGTCTGGGCGATACACGTAGACCGTGCTGTAGCCGCTGGTAGTGCCGGCCACGACATAGTCGCTGATGCCCAGACCGAGGTTCTGGCCGGCGCTCGCGCTGAAAGTGAAGTAGGCCTGCTGGCCGGCGGCCGCAGTCGCGAACGCGCTGGCGTCGCCGCCCACCGGCGGCGCGCCGGTCACGCCCGACAGCAGGGTCAACTGCGCGGCCGCGGTGGCGCCGTAGTAGGGGTCGACGAAGACGGTGTAGATTCCGGTCGCGGGCAGGTTGGCGAAGTTGAAGGTACCCGCGGCGTTGACCGCCGCGCCCTGCAGCAAGCTGCCGTCCGGCTTATTGATGGTGTAGTAGACGTCGCGCGCCGCCGGCACCGTGACCTGGCTGGCGATGCGCAGCGCCAGGGTCTGGCCGGCGTTGGCGGCGAAGCTGTAGCGGCCGTTCTGGCCGCGCCGCGCCAGGCTCATTTCGTAGGCCGCATCCGGCTGCAGCAGCGCGGTGGCTTCCGGCGACAGCGTCGCCTTGAAGCTCATGCTGCCGTTGCCGCTGGTGGGCGCAGTCAGGGTGACGCTGTAGGTGCCGGCGCCGAGGTTGTTCAGATCGAGTTCGCAGCCGCCGTTGCTCTGGTAGCAGGTTTCGCTGAGCAGCTGGCTGCCGTCGGGGCGGTACACGTAGATCGAGCTGTAGCCGCTGGTGGTGCCGTTGACCACGAGGTCGCTGATGCCCATGCCGAGGTTCTGGCCGGCGCTGGCGGTGAAGCTCAGATAAGCGTTCTGACCGGCCGCCACGGTCGCCAGGGACACCGCGTCGCCGCCTGTGGTCGCGGCACTGGTCACGCCGGTCAGCAGGTTCAGCTGCGCGGTCGCGGTGGCGCCGTAGTACGGGTCGACGAAGACGCTGTAGGTGCCGCTGACCGGAAGCCTAGCGAGATTGAAGGTGCCGTTGGCGTTGATCGCCGCACCTTGCAGCAGCGTGCCATCGGGCTTGCTGATGGTGTAGTAGACATCGCGCGTCGCCGGCACCGTCACCTGGCCGGCGATACGCAGCGCCAGGGTCTGACCGGCGTTGCCGGCGAAGCTGTAACGGCCGTTCTGACCGCGGCGTGGCAGCTCCAGCGCGTAGGCGCCGTCCAGGGGCAGCGTCGCGGTCGCCTCGGCCGACAGCGTGGCCTTGAAGCTCATGGTGCCGTTGCCGCTGGCAGGCGCGGTCAGCGTCACGCTGTAGTTGCCGGCGGCCAGATTGAGCAGATCGAGTTCGCAGCCGCCATTGCTCTGGTAGCAGGTCTCGGAGGTGAGCTGGCTGCCGTCCTGGCGGTACACGTAGATCGAGCTGTAGCCGCTGGTGGTGCCGTTGACCACGAGATCGCTGATGCCCAGGCCGAGGTTCTGGCCGGCGCTGGCGCTGAAGCTGAGGTAGGCGTTCTGCCCGGCCGCCGCGGTCGCGTGCGCGCTGGGTTCGCCGCCCAGCGGCGGCGCGCCGGTCACGCCGCTCAGCAGGCTCAGCTGCGCTGTCGCGGTGGCGCCGTAGTAGGGATCGACGAAGACCGTGTAGTTGCCGGCGACCGGCAGGTTGGCAAGATTGAAGGTGCCGTTGCCGGTGATCGCCGCACCTTGCAGCACGCTGCCGTCGGGCTTGCGCACGGTGTAGTAGACCGGCTGGTTGGCCGGCAACGTGGTTTGACCGGCGATGCGCAGCGCGAGGGTCTGCCCGATGCTGCCGGCGAACGTCAGGCGGCCATCCTGACCGCGGCGCGCCAGGTCCAGCGCGTAGCTGGTGTCCGGCTGCAGGGTCGTGGTGATTTCCGGCGACAAGGTCGCCTTGAAGCCCATGGTCGCGTTGCCGCTGGCGGGCGCGGTCAGGGTGATGCTGTAGGTGCCGCCGGCGAGGTTGGCCAGATCGATCTCGCAGCCATTGTTGCTCTGGTAGCAGGTTTCGTAGGCGAGCTGGCTGCCGTCGGGGCGGTACACGTACGCGGTGCTGTAGGCGCTGGCGGTGCCGCCCACCACATAGTCGCTGATGCCCAGGCCGAGGTTCTGACCGGCGGCGGCGGTGAAGATCAGGCGCTTGCTCTGGTAGGCCGTCGTCGTCGGCACGCTCAGCGGCCCGTCCACTGTCCGCAGCAATTTGTTCTTCTCCAGCGCGACGTTCCAGCTCGCTGGCACGGCGCTGGGCTTCATCAGCAGCAGATAGGTCGCGGCGTTCAGGCGCGGCAGGTGCACGCTGGGCGTGGTGGCGCCGACGCTGCCGCTGAGCACGACCGCATTGTTCGGGCCGTAAAGCGTGTAGGCGACCGTGCCACTCAGACCAGCGAACTGCAGGCTGCTCATCAGCCCGGTCTCGCCGTCGATCAGCAAGCCGACCTGCTGGTTGGCCGCCGACGCCGACAAGGCCTGCGCGGGGCCGTCGACCAGCAAGCGACCGGAGGCGACGATGTCGGCGGGATTGATGCCGTTGGGCGAGACCAGCACGATGTCGTCGCTGAGCGCCCGGCCGTAAGGCGTTAGCACGGTCACGCGGCCGCTGCCGGTACCGACCGGCACCGGGAAGCTGAGCTGCTGGTTGGCGATCGCGCCAGGCATCGCGAGCCGGCCGTTGAGCAGTACCCGGGTCCGGTCCGGCATCGGGTGCAGGCGCTCGCCGTTGACCGTGATCGCGGTGCCCACGCTCGCAACCAGCGGGCTGACGCTGTTGATGCTCGGCGGCAACGCGTTCTCGTCGACCACGAAATCCGCCGGGCCGGTCGCGGTCTGCGCGCCCACGGTCACCGTCAGCGGACCCGTGGTCGCGCCGATCGGCACCAGCGCCACCAGCTCGGTCGCGCTGGCCGAGGTCACCGTCGCCGCGGCGCCGTTGAAACTGACCGTGTTCAGCGCCGGTGTCGCGCTGAAACCCTGGCCCTGGATCGTGATCGGCAAGCCGACGCCGCCGCGCGCCGGCGCGAACGCGAACACCGCCACTTGATCGGCGGTCAGGCGCTCGATGCGCAGCAGATTGCCGATCTTGTCGTAGACGTAGCGCGCGCTCTGGCCGGCATCGTTGGTGACCACCACCAGGCGGCCGCTGCCGTCGTAAACGTACTTGGCCGCGAACGCCCAGGAGCCGGTGAACGCCGCGCACAGTGCGATGGCCGCCATGAGGTAGCGTGAGCGCAGGCGCAAATTATCGCGGCATCGGGAGATGCGATTCGCGAAGCTGCTTCCAAGCACGCGAGGCTCGATCCCGCGACCAAGCTTGTCCATACGCTCTCTCCCAAGAGCACGGCGTTCCCGCCGCTCCATGTGCATCGCACTCGCCGCGTCGACCGCGGCACGTCCTACCGCATCATTTAGATCGATGATCCATGACAACGTCAAGCGTGCCAGACTGATTCCATGAACCGATTCGGCGCATCGCAACTCGTGGTTGCCGCCTGCCTGGCTTTGCTGGCGGTGGCCTGCGCGCCGCGCGGCGACTCGCAGGCCGCGCGCGACGCGACGAACGCGGCGCGTGTCGCCCTGGGAAAACGTGTGTTCCTCGACGCGCGCCTGAGCGACAACGGCAAAGTGAGTTGCGCGAGCTGTCACAACCCGAGGTTGGCATTCGCAGACGGACGCGTCGTGTCGCTCGGCGTGCACGGCAAGTCCGGTACGCGCAACGCGCCTTCCCTGCTCGAAAATGCGACCAAGCGCCATTTTTTTTGGGACGGCCGTGAGAGTTCGCTCGAAGCCGCGGTGCTGCAGCCATTCGTCAATCCGGTCGAGATGGGCCTGAATCGCGGCGACACCGTGATCGAACGCATGATCTGGCAAGCCGACTACCCCGCTCAGTTGCAGGCGGCGTTTCCCGACAGCAACGGTCGCGCTGGCATCGATCAGGTCGGCATCGCCCTGGCCGCCTACCTACGTTCGCTGCCAGGCGCCGACAGCGCCTTCGACCGCCACGCCGCCGGCGAAGCCGATGCGCTCAGCGCGGACCAGCAAGCCGGGCTCGCGCTGTTCCGCGGCAAAGCCCAATGCAGTCAGTGTCACCGCGTCGATGGCGTGCGGGCGAACTTCTCTGACGACGACTTCCATCACCTCGGAGTCAGCGACTCGGCGATCGCCGGACGCGTGGCTCAGCTCGTCGACGATCTGCCTCCGCCGGGACAGGCGCTGGGCGACGCCGTGCTGACCCGCGCCGACATCGCCGGCCTCGGCCGCTTCGCAGTCACGCGCAAACCCAGAGACCTGGCCGCGTTCCGCACGCCGTCGCTGCGTAACGTCGCCGTCACCGCTCCCTACATGCACGACGGCTCGGTCGCGACGCTGGAGGCGGCGGTCGATCAGGAGATCTACTACCGCAGCCTCAAGCACGGTCGCCCGATCTCCCTCACCGTCGCCGAGCGCAGGCAGTTGCTGGCCTTCTTGAGCTCGCTGACCGACAGCGCCTACGCCTCCGCGCCTTGAGCCGATCCTGAGCGGATCGCCGGCGCCAAAACGGTCCGAAATCCCCGTCTTGATACAATAGCCGCATGCGTATCGGCCCCCACGACATCGATCCCCGCGTGGTGCTGGCGCCGATGGCCGGCGTCACCGACAAGCCGTTCCGGGTGCTGTGCAAGCGCCTGGGCGCCGGGCTGTGCGTGTCGGAAATGACCACCAGCGACGCGCGCTTCTGGAGCACCGCCAAGTCGCGCCACCGCATGGACCACAGCGGCGAGCCGGCGCCGATCAGCGTGCAGATCGCCGGCACGGTGCCCGAGGTCATGGCCGAGGCCGCGCGCCATAACGTCGACCACGGCGCCCAGATCGTCGACATCAACATGGGCTGTCCGGCCAAGAAGGTCTGCAACGCCTGGGCCGGCTCGGCGCTGATGCGCGACGAGGCCCTGGTCGCGCGCATCCTGGACGCGGTGGTGCGGGCGGTGGACGTGCCGGTCACGCTCAAGATCCGCACCGGCTGGGACCACGACCAGCGCAACGCCCTGAACATCGCGCGCATCGCCGAGGCGGCCGGCATCCAGGCCCTGGCGGTGCACGGCCGCACCCGCGACCAGCAGTACACCGGCACGGCCGAGTACGACACCATCGCCGCGGTCAAAGCCGCGCTGCGCATTCCGGTGCTGGCCAACGGCGATATCGATTCGCCGCAGAAGGCCGCGGCGGTGCTGGCGCGCACCGGCTGCGACGCGGTGATGGTCGGCCGCGCCGCGCAGGGGCGGCCGTGGATCTTCCGCGAGATCGCCCACTACCTCGCGCATGGCGAACTGTTGCCGGAACCCTCGCTACGCGAGATCCGCGACTGGCTGCTCGGCCATCTCGAACACCTGCACGCCTTCTACGGCGAACTCTCGGGCGTGCGCATCGCGCGCAAGCACCTGGGCTGGTACGCCAAGGACCGGCCCGAGAACGCCGCGTTCCGCGCGGTGGTCAATCGCGCCGAAAGCGCGGACGCGCAGCTGCGCCTGACCCGCGACTACTTCGATGCGTTGATCGCCGGAGTGACGCCGGAATTGTCGGCCGCGGCCTGAAACCGCGGGCATCGTAGAGGCTCCGCCGGCCGCGACGCGGATAGCGCACACCCGTCGCCGACGCAAACCGCAACGACGGCACATGTTCGCAACGATGCGCGCACGCTCCGCGGCATGCAGGTTCTGCGTATCCGTATTCCGATGCCGCGACGCACCGGAGCGTTGCTGCCGTTCGTCGGTTTCGTCGCGCACATGACATCAGTCACGGGGTGTTCCGGCACTCGTGCATGTGCGCGCGCAGGCCAATCATGTCAGTGCCGGAGTCCCCCACACCGGCCTGCGGCGACGTCGCAGCCACAGGGCCAGGAGGCCCGACCGGAGAACGTCATGAACGCAAGAACCGCACTGTTCGTCGTCGCGATGGCCGCCGCCGCACCGGTCTACGCCAATGAAGTGGTAGGCACGCTGTCCCAGGAAACCGGCCTGAGCGAACGCAGGGTCCAGATGATTCTCGGCAACCGCACCGCGTTCGCCGAATACACCCGCAGCTACGACCGTTCGCTCGCTCAGTTCAAGCGTGCGCTCGGCAGCGAGCGCTACCAGCGCTTGATGGCCGGTCAGACCATCCAGGTCGGCGGGCGCCAGGTCGCGCTCAGCGGCCTTCAGGACCGCGACGTCGCCGCCAAGTAGCCGCGACGCATCCGCCACCGCTTGCCGCCCTCCCCTGATTGCAGGCGGGCGGTTGGCGGATGCGCGAGGCCGGGTTCACACCGATCGGTTCGTCGCGACTGCGCGCAACATGTTCGAGTGTGGATGCGGGTGCGGAATCCACGCGCGGAGCAAATCCGCCCCCGCCCCCATTTCTTCGAAGGGGGAGGCGAAACAGCGCCCTTCAGGCCGCGTGCGGCAACTGCGCGTCCGGCATCCGCGGCGCTCGCGCCGGCAGCATCGCCAGGGTATCGCCGTGGTGCGACAGCAGCCGCAGGGTGCCATCCGGATCCTCGGCCAGCGCGGTCAGGCTTTCGACCCAGTCGCCGTCGTTGGCGTAGACGCAGCCGTCGCGTTCGAACAGCCCCGGGCGATGGATATGCCCGCAGATCACCCCGTCCAGCCCACGCCGGCGCGCGTCGTCCATGCCGGCCTGGACGAAGCGCGCGATGTAGCGTTCGGCGGCGCCGCTCTGGCGCTTGAGGAATTCCGACAGCGACCAGTAGCGCAGGCCGAAGCGGCGCCGCACCCGGTTGAGCATCTGGTTGCCGGTGAGGATGCGGTAGTACAGCCAGTCGCCGAACTGCTCCTGCAGGCCGCCGAAGTGGGTGACGCCGTCGTAGTCGTCGCCATGGGTGACCAGCAGGCGACGGCCGTCGGCGGTGACATGGATGCTGCGGCGGCGGACCGACATGCGCGGCAGGGCCAGGCCGCAGAAGCGCCGGATCGGGCGGTCGTGATTGCCGGGCACGTAGATCAGCTCGGTACCGGCGCGGCGCAGCGCGTGCAGGGCCTCGATCACCCGGTATTGGGCCGCGCCCCAACTCATGCGCCGCTGCGCCATCCACCACAGATCGACGATGTCGCCGACCAGGTACAGGCGGTCGCAACGCAGGTTGCCCAGGAACTCCGCCAGTTCGGCGGCATGGCAATGCTTGGCCCCCAGGTGCACATCCGACAGGAACACGGCGCGGCGGCGTGGCGGCAGTTGCGTGATCGACGGGCTCATACGCGGCTCTCGCTGGCGACGGAAGCATCGTCGTGGCGCGTCGCGGCCGCTTCGGCCGCCGGATCGACCACGCTCAGATAGCGCTCGCGCTTCTTCGGCCGCACGCGCTCCAGGTCGACTTCGATCAAGCCGTCGACCGCGTCGCTGAAGGCCGGGTCCACGCCGAAGGCGAGGAACCGCGCCCCGCCCGGCTCGCACAATTCGGTGTACTGCTTGTAGAGCATGGGCAGGGTCGCGCCCAGCGCGTCCAGATTGCCGCGCAGCACCCGGAACGCGGTGCCGGCGTCGAGTTCGTCGAACTGCGGCGGCGCCGCGCGATACGCGAAGGGCTGCCGGGACACCGCCTCGCCCTCGTCGGCGCCGTAGTAGCGCGCGTAGTAGGCGACGATCTGCTCGCGCGCCGCCGGCGGCAGCGCGGCGCTGATCGAGACCGGGCCGTACAGATAGCGCACCTTGCGATGGCGGGCGAGATAGGCGCCGATGCCCTGCCACAGATAATCGATGCTGCGGCTGCCCCAGTAATCGGGCGCGACGAAGCTGCGCCCCAGTTCCATGCCCTGGGCCAGGCGCGGCACGGTGTCGTCGGCGTAGCGGAACAGCGAGGCGGTGTAGAGCCCGGCCAGGCCGCGCTCGGCCAGCACCTGGGCGCCGCGCGCGATGCGGTAGGCGCCGGCGATCTTCATCGCCGCCGCGTCCCACAGCACGATGTGTTCGTACCAGCTGTCGTACAGGTCCACGTCCAGACGCCGCCCGGTGCCCTCGCCGACCGCGCGGAAGGTCAGTTCGCGCAGGCGCCCGATCTCGCGCAGCAGCCTGGAGCCGGCCTGCAGTCGGCCGACCCGGATCTGCTTGCCGTCGAAGGTCTGGCCCAGCGAAGTCAGGGCCGCGACCTCGATCTGCAGGGCCAGCGGATCGACCGCGTCGATCAGCGGCTCGGGGCCCTCGGGCGCCGGGCGTTCGCGCGCGGTGCCGATCGCGTGCAGCTCACGCCGCACTTCGCGCAGCAGGCGGTTGGGGTCGGCGTCGGCCGGCAGGGTCAGCGGGCGGCCGATGCGCAGGGCGATCCGGCGCGAGCCGCGCGCGAACATCTCGCGCGCCAGCAGGGCGGTGCCGGCCGGCTTGAACAGGGCCGAGGCCCCGTAGAACAGCGCCGAATTGCGCGCCTCGATCCGCACCGGCAGCACCGGCGCGCCGGTCCTGCGCGCGAAACGCAGGAAGCCGCGGCGCCAGCGCCCGTCGGTGACGCCGCGCAGGCCCAGCCGCGCGACTTCGCCGGCCGGGAACACGATCACGCACTGCTCGGCCTCCAGCGCCGCCTCGATCGCCTGCAGGCTCTCGGCGCTGGGCCGGCCGCCGAGGATCTTGACCGGCAGGATCAGCCCGTCCAGTCCGTCCAGGGCCTGCAGCAGGTCGTTGGCGACGATGCGCACGTCGCGGCGCACGCTGCCGACCAGGTCCAGCAGGGCCAGGGCGTCGATCGCACCGGAGGGATGGTTGGCGACCACCAGCAAGCGTCCGCTGGCCGGGATGCGCTGCTTCTCGGCGGGGTCGGCGGTGTAGCGGGCCTGCAGGAACTCCAGGCCGGCGCTGACGAAGGCGAAGCCGCGCAGGTGGCCGTTCTCGGCCAGGAAACCGTCGACCGCGTCGAATTTCGACCAGCGGCCGATGGTGCGCAGCAGCGGCCGGGCCAGCCGCTCGCGGCGGCCCCGGAACCACTGCGGGAAGCGTTCTTGCAGGCGGCGTTCGAGTTGCAGCATGTGCTGGCGTCGCGGTGGCGGCGGTATGCCGCGCAGCCTGAGCCGGCCCGGAGACAGTCCGATGGCGCTGGCGCTTCAGCCGTGTGACAGCCGCTTAACGACCCGGCAACGCCGGAAATGGGCACAATGCGCCGAACCGGCCGAGCCTGTATCATAGGCGGCCATCTTTTTATCCGAATCGAAGGATATTCGCCCGATGTCCAGCTACCTGTTCACTTCCGAGTCCGTGTCCGAAGGCCATCCGGACAAGATCGCCGACCAGATTTCCGATGCGGTGCTGGACGCGATCCTGGCCCAGGACAAGCGCGCGCGCGTGGCCTGCGAGACCATGGTCAAGACCGGCGCGGCGATCGTCGCCGGCGAAGTCACCACCTCGGCCTGGGTCGACATCGAGTCGCTGGCGCGCAAGGTGATCAACGACATCGGCTACAACAATTCCAACGTCGGCTTCGACGGCCACACCTGCGCGATCATCAACATGCTCGGCAAGCAGTCGCCGGACATCGCCGCCGGCGTGGATCGCAAGAAGCCGGAAGAACAGGGCGCGGGCGACCAGGGCCTGATGTTCGGCTACGCCTGCAACGAAGCCCCGGAATTCATGCCGGCGCCGATCTACTACTCGCACCGTCTGGTCGAGCAGCAGGCCAAGGTCCGCAAGCAGAAGAACTCCAAGCTGCCGTGGCTGCGTCCGGACGCCAAGTCGCAGGTCACCCTGCGCTACGACGACAAGCACCAGGTCGCCGGCCTCGACGCCGTGGTCCTGTCGACCCAGCACGATCCGGGCATCAAGCAGAAGGACCTGGTCGAGGGCGTGTACGAGCACATCCTCAAGCCGGTGCTGCCCAAGGCCTGGCTGGAAAAGCTGCCCAAGAGCAAGGTCCACATCAACCCGACCGGCATCTTCGTGATCGGCGGCCCGGTCGGCGACTGCGGCCTGACCGGCCGCAAGATCATCGTCGACAGCTACGGCGGCATGGCCCGTCACGGCGGCGGCGCGTTCTCGGGCAAGGATCCGTCCAAGGTCGATCGTTCGGCCGCGTACGCCGCGCGCTACGTCGCCAAGAACATCGTCGCCGCCGGCCTGGCCGACAAGTGCGAAGTGCAGGTGTCCTACGCGATCGGCGTGGCCGAGCCGACCTCGATCTCGGTCACCACCTTCGGCACCGGCAAGATCAGCGACGACAAGATCGAGAAGCTGATCCGCAAGCACTTCGACCTGCGCCCGTACGGCATCGTCAAGATGCTGGACCTGATCCACCCGGTCTATCAGCTGACCGCGGCCTACGGCCACTTCGGCCGCAAGCCCAAGGAAGTCAGCTACGTCGACGCCGCCGGCAAGAAGCACACCGCGACCGCGTTCTCGTGGGAAAAGACCGACAAGGCCGACGATCTGCGCAAGGACGCCGGCTTGAAGAAGTAAGCGCTGCGCGCCCGCGCATCGCCCGGAACGGAGCGCCTCGGCGCTCCGTTTTCGTTTGCGGGGGTGGGAAGCCAATCCCCCTCCCCCCTTTTTCAAAAGGGAAGGAAGAGCGGCGGAGCGCTGGGGCCGTCCGGCCGGCAGCCGCACCTTCGCTTCACAGACGCCTCATCCTGCGCGCACCCGCACGGCCCAGCCTGACGCCATCGCCGCTCAGGAGCATCGCCGTGTCCAGCCCGTCCCTCGCCTCGCAAATCGCCGTGTCGCTGCTGTTCCTGGGCAGCCTGTGCCTGATCGCGTTCCGCCTGATCGGCGCCAGCATCGACGGCAACGGCCTGCTGCACGAGCCGTTCGCGCTGATACCGATCGGGTTCGCGCTGATCGCGAGCGGCGCGGTGGTCGGCGCGGTCGGCCTGGCCCGGGCCGCGCTGCGCGCCCTCTCCCGCCGCCGTCGCTGATTCCCGCCAGGAGCGGCCGGCATGAACCCTTGCGACTTCCGCATCCTGCTGCTGAATCCGCCGCACACCGCGATCGGCAGCCGCATCCCGCGCGAACAGCTGCCGCCGCTGGGCCTGCTCGGCATCGGCGGGCCGCTGATCGACGCGGGGTTCGCGGTCGAACTGCTGGACGCCGAATTCGGTCCGTTGTCGATCGACGAAATCGTAAGGCGCGTGCTCGCCCGTGCGCCCGACCTGCTGATGGTCGGCCATTCCGGCTCGACCTCGGCGCACCCGACCATCGCCCGCATCGCCGCGCGCCTGAAGCGCGAACGCCCGCAGCTGCGCATCGTCTACGGCGGCGTCTACCCGACCTACCACTGGCGCGACGTGCTGGAAAACGAGCCGGCGCTGGACGTGGTGGTGCGCGGCGAAGGCGAGCGCACCGCCACGCTGCTGGCGCAGGCGCTGGCGCGCGGCGAGGACCTGGCCGGCGTGCCCGGCCTGGCCTACCGCCGCCCGGACGGCCGCATCGTCGAGACCGGTCAGGCCGAAATGATCCTGGACCTGGACCAGTGTCGGGTCGGCTGGGAGCTGATCGACCACGACCGCTATTCCTACTGGGGCGGCATGAAGGCGGTGGTGGTGCAGTTCTCGCGCGGCTGCCCCTACCTGTGCAGCTATTGCGGGCAGCGCGGCTTCTGGTCGCGCTGGCGTCATCGCGACCCGGTGAAGTTCGCCAAGGAACTCGCGCGCCTGCATCGCGAACACGGCGTGCGCCTGATCAACTTCGCCGACGAGTTGCCGACCGGCTCGCGCAAGGCCTGGAAGGCGTTCCTGGAGGCGCTGATCGCCGAGAACGTCGACCTGACCCTGGTCGGCTCGACCCGTGCCGGCGACATCGTGCGCGACGCCGACATACTGCACCTGTACAAACGCGCCGGCGTGATCCGCTTCCTGCTCGGCATCGAGAGCTATTCCGAGGCCACCCTGAGCAGGATCCGCAAGGGCGCCAGCGCCAGCGAGGACCGCGAGGCGATCCGCCTGCTGCGCGCGCACGGCATCATTTCGATGGCGACCTACGTGGTCGGCTTCGACGAGGAGCGCGATCGCGACTACTGGAACTCGTTGCGCCATCTGCTGCGCTACGACCCCGACCAGATCCAGTTGCTGTACGTGACGCCGCACCGCTGGACGCCCTACTACGACAGCGTCGCCGACCGGCGCGTGATCCAGACCGACGCGCGCAAATGGGACTACAAACACCAGGTGCTCGCGACCAGCCGGGTGCCGCCGTGGCGGGTGTTGCTGTGGGTGAAGGCGATCGAGGCGATCGTGCAGCTGCGGCCGCGCGCGCTCTACCGCAGCCTGCTGCATCCGGATCGCGAAGTGCTCAAGGGCATGCGCTGGTACGTGCGCATGGGCCGGCGCGTATGGCTGCGCGAGCTGTTCGAGTTCTTCTTCGCCGGCGGCCGCACCCGCAACGGGCCCAGCGTCGAAGCGTTCTGGGGCGAGTCGTTGTCGACGCAGGAGTACGCGCTGGCCAAACCGGCACGGCGGCGGATACCGATCCACACTCTCACGCCGCCGACCTAGGCCGAAAATCGGGGCGCCGCAGCGCTCCGTCGGATCTCGCGAGCGGCGCACTTCGCACGTCGCCGCTGCTCTTTGCACGCCGCTTCCGTTCTTTTGGGTCGCTCCCGCGAACCGTGCTCGTCATTCCCGCGAAGGCGGGAATCCATGTTCGGCGGCATTCGTAACCAGCCCATGCGGCATTAGCCTCGCTCTGGATTCCCGCCTTCGCGAGAATGACGGGTTGGGAGGGACCTGGCCGTCATCGGGCTGCTCCGCCGCGCGTCAAAAAAGAAAGGGGCGCCGTAGCGCCCCTCTCCCTTTCATGATCAAAGCTTACTTCCCGGTCTTCGCCTTACCGCCCTTACCGCTGGCGTCGGCCGCCTTGGCATCCGCCTGGCCGTTCTTGACGTAACGCTCCAGCCAGTCGTTGGATTCGGCCAGCATGTGCAGGATCGACTCGCGCGCGCGGTAGCCGTGCGCTTCGTTGGGCAGCATCACCAGGCGGGCGTTGCCGCCCAGGCCCTTGATCGCGGCGTACATGCGTTCGCTCTGGATCGGGAAGGTGCCGGAGTTGTTGTCCTGTTCGCCGTGGATCAGCAGGATCGGGGCCTTGATCTTGTCGGCGAAGTTGAACGGCGACATGGTCTCGTAGGTGCTCTGGGCCTGCCAGTAGTTGCGCTCCTCGGCCTGGAAACCGAACGGCGTCAGGGTGCGGTTGTAGGCGCCGCTGCGCGCGATGCCGGCCTTGAACAGACGCGTGTGCGCGAGCAGGTTGGCGGTCATGAAGGCGCCGTAGGAATGCCCGCCGATCGCGATGCGTTCGCGATCGGCGACGCCGCGCCGCACCACCTCGTCCACCGCGGCCTGGGCGCTGGCGGTGAGCTGGTCCAGATAGGTGTCGTTGGGCTCCTTGTCGCCCTCGCCCACGATCGGCATCGAAGGATCGTCGAGCACCGCATAGCCCATCGCCAGGAAGGCCTGCGGGCCCCAATAGCTGATCGCGTTGAAGCGGTACGGCGAATCGGTGACCTGGCTGGCCGCGCTGGCGGATTTGAACTCCTGCGGATAGGCCCACATCAGCAGCGGCAGCGGGCCGTCGCGCTTGGGCTCGTACTTCGGCGGCAGGTACAGGGTGCCGGTGAGTTCGACGCCGTCGGCGCGCTTGTAGCGGATCTGCTCCTTCTTGACGTCCTTGAGCTGCGGCGTCGGATGCGGAAAGCGGGTCAGCGCGGTCGGCGCGGCCTCGGCCTGGGCGAGATCGCGCAGGTAGTAGTTGGCCGGCTCGGTCGGCGACTCGCGGGTGGTGATCGCGCGCGTGCCGGTGTTGTCCAGCAGCGCGCGCGGATACTCGTAGTACGGCGCCTGCGAATGGAACAAACGGGTCTTCTTGCCGTCGGCGAGGTCGAGCTTGTCCACGAACGGACGGTCGCCCTCGGCCGAGGCGCCGTCGCCGATCAGGAACACGCTGTCGCCGTCGATCAGCAGGCGCGGCTTGCCGGCCGCGTCGGCCTCGGTGACGGCGGTGCCGGGATCGTTGTAGCGGTCCTCGTGGGAACCCTCGAACACCAGCTGCGGCTCGCGGCCGACGTCGTCGGGCGCCACCCGCCAGGTCTTGGTCTGGCGCGTCTTCCACCACGACTCGCTGATCAGCGCAAGGTCGCCGCGGCCCCATTCGATATCGGACACGCGCGTGCCCAGCTGGGCCAGGGTCACCGGCGGTTTCTCGAACGGCGCGGCCTGCATCAGCACGGCGTCGCGGATCGCGACCTGCTTGGCCGGATCGCCGCCGTCCTGGGCCTCGGCCCAGACCAGGGTGGCCGGGGCGTCGGCGCGCCAGTCGATGTAGCGCACGCCAGTGGGCACGGCGTCGTTGCCGGTGGGCAGGCCTTCGACCAGCGGCAGCTTGGCGACTTCGTGGACCAGCTTGCCGTCCAGCGCCAGCACTTCGATGCGGCGCGGGAAATAGAACGAGGGCACCACGTAGGAGAACGGCCGCTCGACGCGCTGGGCCAGCAGCAGCTGGCCGTCGGGCGACGGCACCAGCGATTGGTAGAGATCGGGCAGGCCGACCTTGGCGACCTGGCCGCGCAGGTCGACCAGGGCCGGCTGCGAGCGCAGGTAATGCGCGAACAGGCGCGCATCGCTCTCGTTCCTGAGCAGGTCCTGGAAGGTGCGCAGCTGGCGCACCGCGCCGCCGCCCTGGGTCTGCTGGGTGGCCGGACCGGTGGGGATGCCGTCGGAGGCCGGCGGCGCGCCCTGGTTCTCGGGCTGCAGCGACACCAGCAAGCGCCGGCTGTCCGGCATCCAGCTGTAGCCGCGTCCGCTGACGGTGTTGAGCGGTTGGCCCAGCAGCCGGCGCGCGCTGCGCGTGGCGACGTCGACCACCCACAACTCGTTGGCGCCGCTATTGGCGTCGACATGGTTGAAGGCGAGCTGGCTCTGGTCCGGCGACCAGCTCAGGCTGGCCACGGCCAGCGGCTGCGGCAGGCCCTGCAAGGGCACGTCCTTGCGGCTGGCCAGATCGAGCAGCCACAGGCCGGTGCCGAAGCTGAACCGGCTTTGGGCGTAGCTGCGCGGATTGATGCGCAGGCCGGCGAGCTTGAGCTCGGGCTGCGCGACCACGTCGATGCCGGGCAGATTGGGCACCTGCATCATCGCCGCGAGGTCGCGGCGCGGGCTCAGCAGCAGTTGCGGCGGGCGCGGCGCATCCACCAGGGCCTGCAGCGCCGGCGGCGGCAGCCGGTAAGCGCTGTCGGCGCCGGCGGCGGGCTTGGCCGATGCGGCCGCGAGCGCGGCGCCGGCCGGTGCGAACAGGAGGCTGGCGATCAGGGCCAGGGAAACACAACGAGGCCGTAAGGGCTTCTTCATGGGCGATCCGCTTGCATGGTGATGGCGGAGACGGCGGCCCCGGCCTGGATCCCCTGCCGGCGGCTGCAGCGTCGATGAACGGGGACGGGCCCAGGGCCCTCCCCGGGTCGAGAATAGCGGCTTCCGGCGGCGACTACCGGTACAATTCTGCCGGTTCGCCGAGGGGCGCTGCGACCGCGACGCAAGAGCGCGGCCAGGCTTGGCGGATTCCAAACGTAACGGCGCCCGATGTCCGCGGTCCACCGCGCATTCCGGCACCATGCCGGCCGCGACGGCAGACCCCAAAAATCGGAGCTCATCCATGAACGCAGTAGCCAAGACCTTTTCCACCGACGGCGATTACAAGGTCGCCGACATCTCGCTGGCCGACTGGGGCCGCAAGGAACTCGATATCGCCGAGCACGAAATGCCGGGCCTGATGTCGATCCGCAAGAAGTACGCCGCCGCGCAGTCGCTCAAGGGCGTGCGCGTGACCGGTTCGCTGCACATGACCATCCAGACCGCGGTCCTGATCGAGACCCTGAAGGACCTCGGCGCCGACGTGCGCTGGGCCTCGTGCAACATATTCTCGACCCAGGACCACGCCGCCGCCGCGATCGCGGCCACCGGCACCCCGGTGTTCGCCTGGAAGGGCGAAACCCTGGAAGAGTATTGGGATTGCACGCTCGACGCGCTGACCTTCCCGGGCGGCAAGGGCCCGGAGCTGGTCGTCGACGACGGCGGCGACGTGACCCTGCTGATCCACAAGGGCTATGAGCTCGAGAACGGCTCCAAGTGGGTCGATGAGCCGGCCTCCTCGCACGAAGAGCAGATCATCAAGAACCTGCTCAAGCGCGTCGCCAAGGAGCGTCCGGGCTTCTGGCACACCGTGGTCAAGGACTGGAAGGGCGTCTCCGAAGAGACCACCACCGGCGTCCACCGCCTGTACCAGCTGGCCGAAGCCGGCACCCTGCTGGTCCCGGCGATCAACGTCAACGACTCGGTCACCAAGTCCAAGTTCGACAACCTGTACGGCTGCCGCGAGTCGCTGGCCGACGGCCTCAAGCGCGCGATGGACGTGATGCTGGCCGGCAAGGTCGCGGTGGTGTGCGGCTACGGCGACGTCGGCAAGGGCTCGGCCCACTCGCTGCGCGCCTACGGCGCCCGCGTCGTGGTCACCGAGATCGACCCGATCAACGCCCTGCAGGCGGCGATGGAAGGCTTCGAGGTCAACACCGTCGAGAGCACCCTCGGCCGCGGCGACATCTACGTCACCACCACCGGCAACAAGGACGTGCTGACCCTGGCGCACATGTCGCAGATGAAGGATCAGGCCATCGTCTGCAACATCGGCCACTTCGACAACGAGATCCAGGTCGATGCGCTGAACGCCTCGGGCGCGACCAAGCTCAACATCAAGCCGCAGGTCGACAAGTACACCTTCGCCAACGGCAACTCGATCTTCCTGCTGGCCGAAGGCCGCCTGGTCAACCTGGGCTGCGCCACCGGCCACCCGAGCTTCGTGATGTCGAACTCGTTCTCCAACCAGACCCTGGCCCAGATCGACCTGTGGGCGAACAAGGACAAGTACGAGGCCAAGGTCTACATCCTGCCGAAGAAGCTGGACGAGGAAGTCGCGCGTCTGCACCTGGAAAAGATCGGCGTGAAGCTGACCCGCCTGACCGACGAGCAGGCCGCCTACCTGGGCGTGTCGGCCGACGGTCCGTACAAGCCGGATCACTACCGCTACTGATCGGCGCCGGCCGCCAGGCCGTTGCGATGCAAGACGGAAACGGGCGCTGCGGCGCCCGTTTTCTTTTGCAAGCGCTATGGGACAGCGTCGCAGGCTACGCGCTGCCCCCTGTGGGAGCGGCGCAAGCCGCGACCACGCAAGCAGCCGCGGGGGCGCGGTCGCGGCTCATGCCGCTCCTACCTCACAGCCGCGCCTTCGTAGGATGCGGTAAGCCGAAGGCGCACCGCATCGTCGCCATGTCACGAACGCGCGCGGCACCTACCCCTACGCGCGCCGCAACGACCAGAACGGAATCTCGCGCCGCAGCCGATAGCCGTTGCGCTGGTACAGGCCGACCGCGCGCGGATTCTCCTGGCTCACGTGCAGGAACGGGGTGAGCCCGCGCGCGTGGTTGTCGTTGGACAGGAACACCAGCAGGCGGCGCGCGTAGCCGCGGCCGTTGAAGTCCGGATGCGTGCACACCGCGCTGATCTCGGTGTAGGCGTCCATGCCCATGCGCTCGCCTATCATCGCCGCGAGCCGGCCGTCCTCGTAAATGCCGAAGTAACGCCCCAGCTCGGGCGTGCGCGGACGGAAGTAGTGCGGGTACACCAGCGCGGTCAGCGCCAGCACGTCCTCGCGCCGGTTTTCGTCCAGCGCCACGATCTCCGGGCCGTCCACCGGTGCCAGCGGCCGGTCGCAGATCATCTGCGCCAGCTCGGCCAGGTGCTGCAGCTCCCAGCGCGCGGACACCGCCGGCGCGCGCCCCAGCACCAGCGCCGTGTCGCCGGCCGGCACCAGCGCTTGCAGCGCGTCCTCGACGCTGGCGCCCGCCTCGGGCACGCCCAGGAACGGCGCCACCTGGGCCGGATAGCGCGCGGCCGCACCGGCACGCAGCGCCAAGGCGCGGTGCCGGCTGGCCAGGGATTCCCAGATCGGGTTGTCGAGCACCTGTTCGGACATGCGTGTTCACCGTATGCGCGCTATGGAGTCTAGAGCGAGGTTTGGGCCGGCCGGGGCGGCGATCAAGGCCCCGGGCATACATTGTTTTATTTCATCGCGATGAAGAGATACCATGGACGCCACTCCCTCGCCCGCCCCGCCCATGCTGCCGATCAGTTTCGAGTTCTATCCGCCCAAGACCGACGAGCAGCGCGCGCAGCTGGACAAGACCGCGACCAAGCTCAAGGCGCGCAAGCCGCACTACGTGTCCTGCACCTTCGGCGCCGGCGGCTCGACCCTGAGCTACACCCCGGACACCGTGCGCCGCCTGCGCGAGGGCCATGGGCTGGACGCGGCGCCGCATTTGTCCTGCGTGGGCGGCACCCGCGACGAGATCCGCCAGTTGCTCAGCCAGTACCGCCAGATCGGCTGCCGCCGCCTGGTCACGCTGCGCGGCGACCTGCCCTCGGGCATGGCCAGCGCCGGCGACCTGCGCTACGCCAACGAGCTGGTCGAGTTCATCCGCGCCGAGACCGGCGACCACTTCCATATCGAAGTCGCCGCCTATCCGGAGATGCATCCGCAGGCGCGCGACGCGCACAGCGATCTGGAGAACTTCAAGCGCAAGGTCCGCGCCGGCGCCAACGGCGCGATCACCCAATACTTCTACAACGCCGACGCCTACTTCCGCTTCGTCGACGACGTGCGCGCGGCCGGCATCGAGGTGCCGATCGTGCCGGGCATCATGCCGATCGCCAACTTCAGCCAGCTGCGCCGCTTCTCCGATCTGTGCGGCGCGGAAATTCCGCGCTGGATCCAGCAGCGCATGCTCGCCTACGGCGATGATGTCGACAGCCTGCGCGAGTTCGGCGCCGACGTGGTCGCGCAGCTGTGCCAGCGCCTCATCGACGGCGGCGCGCCGGGCCTGCACTTCTACACGCTCAATCTGTCCAAGCCGACCCTGAGCGTGCTGTCGCGCTTGAGCTGAGCCCCGGCCGGACGCGGCGAGGTCGCATGCAGCCGGCCGGCGTTCGACCCGCAGCCGCCTGCAGCGTGAACGGACTGCGACCGCCGCACTGTCGTCGCCTGCGCGCCGGCGCTACGCTGCGGCGATGCCCTGGTACGTCCGTGTCTGCGCCCTAGTCCTGCTGTCGCTCGCGGCCCTGCTGTGGCCGCGCGAAAGCCAGGCGCAGATCCGGCGTTGCGTCGGAGCCGACGGCGCGGCGGTGTACACCGACCGCCGCTGCGAGGACATCGGCAGCGCCGACAGCCTGCCGCGCGCGCCGGCCGGCGCGGCCGCGGCCAAGGGCGGCTATCGCGGCGGCTGCGCGCGCAGCGTGCAGGACCTGGTGTTCCAGATGACCAGCGCGATCGACGCCCACGACGGCAACCGCCTGGCAGGGGTCTACCATTGGACCGGCATGTCCGGCAGCACCGGCTATTCGGTGCTGGAACGCCTGGAAACCATCGCCCGGCGGCCTTTGGTCGACATCGTGCCGATCATGCCGACCGCGGCGGCGCCCCCGCTCGCCCCGCCGCCGATGCAGAACCTGGGCCTGGTCGATGTCGACCCCGCCGCCGACGTCGAGCCCGGCTCCGAACTCGTGCCGGCGCCCGAACCCGAGTACGTGCCCCAGGCCCGCCGCCTGCCGGTGGCGCTGCGGGTCGAGCAGACCCTGGCCAACGGCAGCACGCCCTCGCACACCGTATTCGGGCTGATCCGGCACTTCGGCTGCTGGTGGATCAAGGGCTGAGCGCGGGCACGCCCTGAGCGTACCGGTGCGTGCGGATGGGCCCGACCGCGCCGACAGGGCACAATAGCGGTTTCTCCCCCCCACGGAAGCCGGCGATGCAATACCCCGAATGGATCTGGCACAACGGCGCGATCAAGCGCTGGGCCGAAGCCACCACCCACGTGATGTCGCATGCGCTGCACTACGGCTCGTCGGTGTTCGAAGGCATCCGCAGTTACGACACGCCCAACGGCCCGATGATCTTCCGCCTGAGCGAGCACAACACGCGCCTGTTCGCCTCGGCCAAGATCTACGACATGCCGATGCCGTACACGCTGGACCAGGTCAACCAGGCCTGCCGCGACGTGCTCAAGGCCAACGACTACACCACCGACTACCTGCGTCCGGTCGCCTATCGCGGCCTCGGCGGTTTCGGCCTGTCCGCCGACACCCCGACCGACATGGCGGTGGCGACCTGGAAGATGGGTCAGTACCTGGGCGCCAGCGTGCTCGAACAGGGCATCGACGCCTGCGTGTCGAGCTGGCAACGTTTCGCCCCGAACACCATCCCGGCCGGCGCCAAGGCCGGCGGCAACTATCTGTCCGGCCAGCTGGTCGCGCGCGAAGCGCGCCGCCTGGGCTTCGGCGAGGGCATCGCCCTGGCCTCGACCGGCCTGTTGTCAGAAGGCGCGGGCGAGAACCTGTTCCTGGTCTTCGACGGCGCCCTGCACACCACCCCGGTGAGCGCCGCGCTGCTCAACGGCATCACCCGCAACACCATCATCACCCTGGCCCGCGACGCCGGTTACACCGTGGTCGAGCGCGATCTGCCGCGCGAATACCTGTACCTGTGCGACGAGCTGTTCATGTGCGGCACCGCCGCCGAGATCACTCCGATCCGTTCGGTCGACGGCCGCCAGGTCGGCAGCGGCAAGCCCGGTCCGGTGACCCAGCGCATGCAGGAACTGTTCTTCGGCCTGTTCAGCGGCAAGACGCCGGACAAGTACGGCTGGCTCGAACGCGTCGACTGAGCCTCATCCCCAGACCACGGCGGCGATGGATTACCGCGAGCGCTACCGCAACGGGGAGCACCGTCAGGTGACGGCGGAGCTGACGCGGCTGGACCCGCGCGAGGGCGACGCGCGCATGCAGATGCGCGCGGTCGCCGAACTGGCGATGGCGCGGGTGGCGCACAACTGCAGGCTGCTAGTCCAGCGGCTGACGGCGCACGGCTATGCCTATTCGGTGTATTGCGACCCGGACGACGACGGCGGCGTCTCGGCCCCCTTGCTCGACGCCGATGCCGTAGCGCCGGCCATGTTGAAGGCGCGGATCGGCGCGTTGCCGGTCACGCTGGAATGCTTCTGGCAAGCGATGGGCGGAATCGCGCTCACCGGCACGCACCCCGCTTTCCCCGACATGCTCGACCCTCTGCTGATCTACCCGGCCGAGGCGCTGCTGGAAGCATCGGACGAGGCCGAACGCGAGGACGACGGCTTGTTCCACCTGGCGCTGTCGCCGGACGATTACCACAAGGACAACGTCAGCGGCGGCGCGTCCTACGCGGTGGCCCTGCCGCAGGACGGCTTCGACTTCGTGCTGTTGTACGAAGCGCGCGAGGCTTACTTCCTCGACTACCTACGCGACGTCATCCTGCATCGCGGCGGTTTCGGCGCACTGGATACTCAAGCCGCCGGCGGCGTGCCGCTGAGCGTGCTCACCGAAGGGCTGCTGCCGTTCTGAGCGAGGACGGCGCGCGGCGTTTCAGCCGAGCAACGCGGTGGAACCGCCGAAGCTCAGCGTCGCCACCACGCCCTTCTCCTCGCCCGGCTTGACCCGCACGTCCCAGCCGTAGAGTTCGCACAGCCGGCGCACGATCGACAGGCCGATGCCGCCGCCCTGCGAATGGCCGGCGTGGGTGCCGCGGTAACCGCGCTCGAACAGCTTGGCCGCGTCCTCGGCGCTGAGGCCGGGGCCGGAATCGATCACTTCCACCCAGCGCGGATGCAGGCGCACGATCACCTCGCCCTGGGTGGTGTACTTGACCGCGTTGCCGATCAAATTGCCCAGGGCCACCGCGACCGCCGCTTCCGGCGCGTCCACGACCAGGCCGCGCTCGCCTTCCACGCGCAGGTCCAGCGGCTTGCCGGCGAGCTGGGCGCGGTGCGCGTCCAGCAGTTGTTCGGACAGGCGCGCGATGTCGGTGGCGCCGTGGCCGCGTTCGTTGCGCGACAGTAGCAGCAGCGCGCTGATCAGGTCGGTGCACTGTTGTTCGGCGCGCTGGATGCGGGCCAGGCGGATGCGGGTCTTCTCGTCCAGGTCCGAACGCGTGAGCAGCAGCTCGACCGCGCCCTTGATCACCGCCAACGGCGTGCGCAGCTCGTGGCTGACGTCGGCGTTGAACTCGCGGTCGCGCTGGACCACGTCGGTGAGTCGCTCGGCGTAGTCGTCCAAGGCCTTGGCGAGCTCGCCGACCTCGTCGTCGGGGAAGTGCGTGGCCAGGCCTTCGGGCTGCGAGGCGCGGCCGGACAGGCGCAAGCGCCGCGCCAGTTCCGACACCGGGCTCATCACGCGCGAGGCCGCCCACCAGCCGACCAGCAGCGACAGCAGAGTGAACACCAGCACCGAGCCGTAGATGGCGCGGTTGAATTGCTGCTCGCCGCGCGTGGTCGAGCTCATGTCGTAGGCGAGGAAGAACCAGGCGTTGGGCGTCTTGCGCACCGCGAGCTTGTAGGCGAAGGACTCGCCGTTCTCGTCCTGGCCGCGCAGGCCGTGGATGCCGTCCTTGAGCTCGAACCACTCCGGCCGGTTGACCCGCACCGAATCGAACTTGTCCGGGGTGTAGACGAAGGCGCGGATCTGGTCGACCGCGAACTCCGGGTTCTTCGGGTCCTTCTCGAACTGCAGGGCGAACTGGGTGATGTTGCGGTTCATCACGTCTTCGACCAGCGCGTTCTCGACCCGGGTGCGGGTCCAGTTGGTCGCGAACGCGAACAGCGCGGTCAGCCCGAAGCCGAGCAGAACGAAGGACAGGATGATGCGGCTGCGCAAGCGCCGCCGATAACGAACCCGTTTCTTGCGCCGCTCCGGCGCGGGCGATTCCCCTGTCGCCACGCGATCAACCGTTCTCGGGCGCCGCGATGCGGTAGCCGATGCCGTGGCGGGTCTGGATCAGCGGCGTGTCGAAGGGCTTGTCGACCACCGCGCGCAGGCCGTGGATGTGCACGCGCAGGCTGTCGGAATCCGGCAGTTCCTCGCCCCAGACCCGGGTTTCCAGTTCCTGGCGCGTGACCACCGCCGGCGAGGCCTCCATCAGCGCCTGCAGGATCTTCAGCGCGGTCGGGTTGAGCTGCAGCAGCTTGCCCTGGCGGCGCACTTCCAGCGTGTCCAGGTTGTATTCCAGATCGGCGGCGTTGAGCACCCGCGTCTGCACGCCGCGACCGCGGCGCGAGAGCGCGTTCAGGCGCACCTCGACTTCCTGCAGGGCGAAGGGCTTGATCAGGTAGTCGTCGGCGCCGGAGTCGAAGCCGGCGAGCTTGTTGTCGAGGCTGTCGCGCGCGGTCAGCATCAGCACCGGAGTCTGCTTGCGCGCTTCGTTGCGCAGCTTGCGGCAGACCTCCAGGCCGTCCAGGCCGGGCAGATTCAGATCGAGCACGATCGCGTCGAAGTCGTGCACCACCGCCAGGTGCAGTCCGGTGATGCCGTCGGCGGCGAAATCCACGGTGTGGCCGCGGTCTTCGAGAAAATCGCCGAGATTGGCGGCGATGTCCTGGTTGTCTTCGATTACGAGGATGCGCATTGGACCTTCCTGTTTGAGCCTTCGACCCGGCGGCCGCGGCAAGGTTCCTGAACTCAGCGGCGGCGACCTGCGCCAGCCGAACATGAGACGAGGCGGCGAGGCTCACGATTCTGCCAGAGCCCGCGCTGTGCGCTTCTCACTCGCTCATGACGGGCCGCACCGGCAAACAAAGGCCCAAGCGCGGGGCCACCGCGCCTGGGCCAAAAGGGTATTGCCCCGATTACCGTAACCTGCTTCGACCAGATCGCTGACTTGGAAGAGCGGCAGTGCTGCGGTCCGGACACGCTACGCGGAAATCGATTAAACAGCTGTTAAAACGAATATTAAATTTTTATTAAACACAACTGGAAATGGCTATTCGTTCAGGTCCATGCGGGCGCGGCTGGCAAAGCCCAGGACGTCCGGCAGGGGCCGATGGCCGACGAATCAGACGGTTACCGGTCGTTCGCGGCAGATCGCGGCAAAACACAAAAATGGGCAACCCGTCACTATTTCTTGGTTGCCGCCCGTCGGGCCGAACGCCGCTTCAGGCGGCTGGCGACGTAGGCGATGACCTCGCCGGCCACGTCCACCCCGCTGGCCTCCTCGATGCCCTCCAGGCCCGGCGAGGCGTTGACCTCCAGCACCAGCGGGCCGCGATCGGAGCGGATCAGATCGACGCCGGCCACGCCCAGGCCGAGCACGCGCGCGGCGCGGATCGCCACGTCCTGCTCGGCCGCGCTGGCCTTGACGCCCTTGGCGGTGCCGCCGCGGTGCAGGTTGGAGCGGAAGTCGCCCTTGGGCGCCTGCCGCTTCATCGTCGCCACCACCTTGCCGCCGACCACGAAGCAGCGCAGGTCGGCGCCCTTGGCCTCGGCGATGAACTCCTGCACCAGGAAGTTGGCGTACAGGCCGCGCAGCGCCTCGATCACGCCGCGCGAGGCCGACAACTTCTCGGTCAGCATCACCCCGGCGCCCTGGGTGCCCTCGTTGAGCTTGATCACGTGCGGCGGCGGCCCGAGCATCGACAGCAGGTCGGCGGTGTCGTCGGGATTGTCGCCGAACACCGTCGCCGGCAGGCCGATGTGCTCGGCGGCCAGCAGCTGGTGGCTGCGCAGCTTGTCGCGCGCGCGCAGGATCGCGTCGGAGGAATTCGGGCTGTAGGTGCCCATCAGCTCGAACTGGCGCAGCACCGCCGAGCCGTAGCGCGTGATCGAGGCGCCCACGCGCGGGATCACGGCGTGATAGCCGGCGATCTCGCGGCCCTTGTAGTGCATCTCGAAGCCATCCGAGTCGATGCGCATGTAGCAGCGCAGCGGATCGAGCACGCGCACGCTGTGGCCGTGCTGGCGCGCGGCCTCGACCAGGCGCCGGGTCGAGTAGAGCTTGGTGTTGCGCGACAGGATCGCGAGCTTCATGGGGGATAGTCCGAATGAGTGGCGGCCGGATTCGGCGCCGCCTTGCCGTGCAGGAACGAGCGGGCCGGGTCGACCGTGAACACCCGCGCCATCGCGGTACGGCCGAGCAGCATGGGGAAACGCATGCCGCGACGATCCGCGAGGTTTATTTCAATTTCGCGTTCGACCCCGGCCAGACGCAGGCCGGTGCGCACGAACACGCGCGAACCGCGGTGGCCGCCGGAGTCGGTGACGACGCGTTCGTCGTGAATGGGGACCAGGCATTCCACCGCCCCCGCCCCGACCGCGCCGGGGCTGAGGCGAAAGCCGACCCAGGGCGCGCCGCCTTCGCTGAAGCGCCATTGCGCGTCCACGTGCAACGCCGAGCTGCGCGCGCCGCTGTCGATCTTCGCGCGCAGGGCGGCCACGCCCAGCCCGGGCATCGCCACCCATTCCCGCCAACCGAGCACGATACGGGCTGCCATCGCGTCTCCGCTGCGTCGAGGTCGCCCTCAAGAAAAAAAGCGGCCGCCGTCCGGGGGCGCCGCCGTTAGTGCTGGCATCGGAACCGATGGGCTCCGGGCCGCGTTTGGAGCGCGGCTGGATATCCATCCGCCGCCATTTCGTTCAGTCATTAATGCATTGCGGGGACTGCGGTCCGTGGCTTCATGGTCGATCTTCGAAGGGCCGCCACCTTAGCGCACACCGAACGTCAGCATCAACCGATGCCCGCCACGCTCAAACCACTCTGGGCGCCTTCTGCGCCGGGTCTTCCGGCCGCGGCGGCGCTTGTGTCTGAGCCACTGGCTTGAGGTCCGTTTCCTGCGTCTGGCGTTGATTGATGGCGGCCACGTTCTCGCTGCTTTGTGCCAGGCTCTGCCCCGTCAACAGGCCTACATCTCCCACCGCCTTCTTCGCCCATGGGGCCGACAAGTCGTCAGTGTCCGTCATCCCGACCTTGGTCCCGTCCACGGTAAACCGAATTGCGCCGATCGTCTCCAGGCCACGCTCGCGCGCTTTCTCCACCAGGCCGCCGGCCAACTGCCGGCTGAGTTCGTCGGGCTGCCGCCCCATCTGGGCATCCCGTTCGCTCACCGCCTGCAAGGCGGCGACGAACATGTCGTGGTTCCGATGGATGGGGTCGTCGAGCATGAGGATGCCGTGCGGGACAGGCGGGCCCTGCATGCCCGGCCGCTGGTCCGGACCGTCGCCCTCCCCTGGTTGCGGCCGATGATCTTCGCCAGGCAAGAACGGGAGGCCTGGCTGCCGCAGTAGGGGAGCCGGCCCATCTGCACCGTGTTCTCGCATGTGCCCTGCATGCTCCTCCCACTGCGGAGCCCTTCCCGAGCGCGAGGGGTCGGACGGCGGGCGCAGACCGTATCGGGGATCTCCGGGAGCAAACGGCTCGCCCGGCCCGGCCGGCATCACCCCAAGCACCCCCTCCCCGATCAGTGCGGCTTCGGGTCTGGCGCCTTGCGCACGCCGATTGATATGGGTCGCCTGCTGCCAGGTCGCCAGATCGATGTCACCGGTTTGGAGCAAACCATGGTCCTGCTGGAATGCGATGACCGCCCCTTGGAGGCTGGGGCGATACACACCATCGGCTTCGATCGGCTCCCCTCCGACGGCTCGATAGGCATCCGCTGCCAAGGCCATTTGCACATCGCGGACGCGCTCGCTGGTTTCCCCCAGGCGCGCGATTCCATCGTCCTCAATCGGCCTGGCCACGACGTCGCTTCGAAATTCCGCCTGTACGGGCAGGCGCCCCTCCGACAAGTCGCGTACGTAGTTCTGATACTGCTGGTAATACCGGGTATCCATATCGAGGTGCACATGGATGGATCGCCCCGCCGGAAGGTTCAAGCCGGAATTGTTTTGCGTGCCCAAGGACTGCCCATAGACCACCGTGTCTCCGGGCTCGACCGTCACGTCGGACATGTGCCGGACCCGTGCGATAACCTCGCCTTCCTGCCGATCCATGATCTCGACGAAGCCGGCATTTCGATTGACCGCGTTAACGTAGCCACCGAGCGGAGACGGTACGTCGACGGCCCGCGCCGATCGCCCGACGGCCGGCTGCGGGTCCTCGAGGATGAAATCCTTGGAAATCAGAACCTGATCGGGCCCCAGATTGCGATAACGATCCGACTGCGCATCGATGACTTCCTGAAACTCGCCGCCGATGAACGCATAGGACCGATTGCCACCGCCATAACCGGGAAGCATGTCCTCCGCCTGGACGACCTGCCCTTCCTGCATCCGGATATTGCGATTGCCGTGCGGATGGTGCGTCACCAGGTCTTCGAGCGTTTCCGCTTCCGCGTTCCGAATGCCGCGGTGATCGGAAACCAGTTGCTTGACGATATACATCCTTGGCGTTTCAGGCATGACTTCGTCCTTGTTGTCTTGGCGCTCCCTCGGAAGGCGTCACTGCGCCGAGTACAAATCGCTTCTCACCTCTCCGCATTTGAAGAACGATCGGCCGGCCGCGTCGGACGACGAGAAAGACCGCCCGTTCTGCGTCAGCTCGAAACGCTCCACATGATCGATCCCCTCCGCGTCGTTGCCTGGAAAGACATCTATGAACATCTGCCCGCTTAGCACCCATGCGCCGCCAGGGTCTTTGCGAGCCCGGCCTATGCGGAAGAAATTCCCTTCTCCGTATTCCGAATAGCGGTGAACCATCTGCCGGGTTACGACCACTGCGCCCACTAGCGGATCCGAACCCGTCCGCTCCACCGTGGCAGCATCGATGCTGAGATAAGTCCGACACGCCGCCTGTCCCTCCGCATCGTCGGCATACCAGACGCCCCGGAGCGCATCCGGCACGATGCCTTGTCCTTGCCCCGGCGCCGCATGCGTCGCCTGATCGGTACGAACGACCTCCGCCTGAGCTACGCAGCCGGCGACCAGCACCGCCGTCAGGGCGGGCAGAACTCCGAAGCGGCGACTGCTGCGCCAACCAGCACTCATGTCCATCTCCTTGTAGAACCCGGCTCGTTCGCAGCGCTGCGAACCGTCCTATATTCCTTGATATCGCCGATCCCGGGACCCAGCGGTCAACTCCATTGGCGGTTCTCTGATCCGCCTCCAGTCCGACGCCTTCTTACCGAGCCGGCTTGAACCGCGTCAGTCAATCTGCGCAAACCCAGTCCTATGCCGCCCGCCTGCGCGCCTCGGCGCGCTAGCTCAGTGGAAACGGTGGATATTCGCTCCGGGACCAGGTCTCGGCATGGGGAGAACTGCGCGGCTGCAGGTATGGACACTGCAACGAAAACCCTTGCAATTCAGTGATTTGCAGGGCAAATGAAGTCGAGCGGGTGATGGGAATCGAACCCACGCTAGCAGCTTGGGAAGCTGCAGTTCTACCATTGAACTACACCCGCATGCGGCGAAGTCTATGCGCGGCCCCGCGGGTTGGCAAACCGCGCGGACCCGGGCGGGCCCGCGCGGTCGCGGCGCTTAGAAGCCGGCGCCGATGGTCGCGAACACGGTGGCGTGGTTGCCGCCGGCCTGGCCCACGGTGACGCTGGTGCCGAGGTTGGCGTCCAGCCCGAACAGCTGGGTGCGCGCGCCGATCAGCAGGCTGCCGTAGCTCTGGTCGAAGTCGTGGCCGGGGACCGCGTACGGCGCGGTGCTCGGCATCGACTGCAGGCGCGCGAACACTTCCTTGTCGGCGTCCTCGAACTCGTGGTCGTAGGTCAGGCGCGCATAGGGCTTGAGGTGATCGTTGATCGCGTAGCTCACCTGCCAGCCGGCGCTGCCGATCAGCGAGTCGTAGTTCTGATCGCTGTAGGCCAGCGAGGTGGCCAGGGCCGGATCGCTTTCGCTGAAGCCGTCGACGTCGATGCGCTGGGCGACCACGCCGATCACCGGGCCGTGGCGCAGCGCGCCTTCGCCGAATTCCCAGCCGGCGCTGATCGCGGCGGTCAGGTTCTTGCCGTCGGTGGAACCGCTGTGCACGCGGCTGGTCGGGCCCAGCACGACGCGGCGGTCGATGTCGTAGTCGACCTTGGTCCAGCTCAGCTGGCCGTTGACCCAGGCGTTGGCGCCGTACCAGGCCGCGAAGCCGCCCAGGGTGGCGTCGCTCTGGTCGAACTCGCCGGCGTTGCGGCCGAAGTCCAGGCTCTGCTTGCTGTAGCCGGCGAAGGCGCCGAACACCCAGTCGCCGCGGGTCCAGTCGACGCCGCCGCTGAGGCCGGGGCCGCTGCCGTCGTAGGTGTCGCCCTTGCCGTAGCGCTGGAAGTCGCCGCGCGCGTCGGCCCACCAGCGCATGCCGTCGCCCTCGGGCTTGCTGCCCAGATGGTTGGCGACGCGATCGGCGCGCGAGCGGCCGACCATGGCTTCGGAGTTCGGCAGCAGCGCGATCTGACGCGGCGCTTCCAGGATCGACACGGCGTAGTCGCCGAGGATCTTGTGCGCGCGCGAGGACGGGTGCACGCCGTCGGCGAAGGCGTAGGTGTCCGGCGCGTTCGGGTTGGCGTAGTTGAGCGGGCTGCAGGTCAGCGAGGAGGCGGTGATCTGCGGGTTGCAGGCGGTGCCGGTGACGTTGGTGATGCCGTACGGCGCCGGGTTGGCGGTGATCTCGCGCAGCAGGTTGAAGGTGTCCAGCGGGATCACCCGGTAGCCGGCCGTGGCCAGGCCGCCGAACAGGGCGTTGTTGTAGGTGCTCGACAGCTGGGTGCCCGCGGCCTGGTTGGCGGCGCCGCCGGCGCGGAACTGCGGGGTCAGGCCCAGATCGGGGATGGTCGGCACTAGGATGTACTTGGCGCCGGCGTTGGTGAGCGCGCCGACCACGCCGATCTGCGAGGCAACGGCGGTGCCGATGGTGCTGGCCGGAGCGCCGCCGGCGACCGCGAACAGGTCGTTGGCGCCGCCCCAGACGGTGTACAGCGCGCGCGAGTCGGCGCGGCCGCCGTTGGCGGCGAGGTAGTTGGTGGCCTGGGTGGTCAGCGACGGAATCGGGCCCAGCGCGCCGCTGGTGTTGGTGCCGGTGCGCGCGCCGCCGACGGCGTAGTTGGTACCGCCCTGATTGGCGCTGACCGCGTTGGTGCCGTAGTAGTCGGCCAGGTACTCCGACCAGACCAGGCCCGGGTTGGTGGTGAAGCGACCGAGCAGGGCGCCGTTCGGACCCACCGCCTGGACCAGCGCGGGGCGGAAATGGCCGGAGTCGGTCAGGCTGTCGCCGAAGAAGACCGTCTGCGAATAGGTCTGGGCGAAGGCCGGCGCGGTCGCCAGCGCCAGGGCGGCGGCGAGCACGGTGCGAACGGGTTTGATCATGGGATTCCCTGCGAGATCGATGAGTTTGGGGTCTTGACGAATGCCGCGCTGCGACAGTACGCCCGCGGATGGCTCGGCATCGAACCATGCGGCGCTGCGACATACAAGGCGCAGTGCGGCAAAAACCCTCAGCCGACGGCCACACTTGGGCACAGCTTCCGACCCGTGCTGGCCGCGCGCCCGGCGGCGCGGGACAATGGCCGGCATGGACATCACTCTCAATGGCGAACCGCGCGCGATCGCGGCCGCGACCACGGTCGCGCAACTCCTGTTGGACGAGGGCCTGGGCGAGCGCCGGGTCGCGGTCGAGGTCAACGGCGAAATCGTCCCGCGCGGCGCGCATGCCGCGCATGCGCTGGGCGCGGGGGACAAAGTCGAAATCGTGCATGCGTTGGGGGGTGGGTGAGCCCAAACGCGCTCTGCGCGGCATGCCGCGCAGTTTGGGCGAACGCCCGGCCAAGGATGGCCGGGCCGGACCATCCGAAGCCCGGCCACTAGCGCCAAGGACGGCAACGCACCACCCCCGACGCGACGTCGGAAGCAGCCCTCCTCCGCCACAAGCGACGCCATCAACCCAACCCCACCGGCCGCTCACTCCCTTCGCGGCTCACGCCGCTCCTACCCCAAAGCCGCGCATGGCCAAAGGGCACCGCTTACCGACAGCCGGGCCGGACCATCCGAAGCCCGGCCACTAGCGCCAAGGACGGCAACGCACTACCCCCGACGCGACGTCGGAAGCAGCCCTCCTCCGCAACCAGCGACACCGCCAACCCAGCCCCGCCGGCCGCCCACTCTCATCGCGGCTCACGCCGCTCCCACAGGCCGCGGCGACTGCGCCCCGTCGCGGCTCACGCCGCCCCCACAGAAAGCCGGACGGCGCGCCTCGCCCGTCGGATCGCTGGATCGCAGCCAGCCCCGGCCCCACAACACGCCTCAGCGCCAGCTCCGGGCCTGAAAAACCGCTGACGCAGCGTCCTCTCCATCCCCCTGCGCCCCGGGCTATCGTTCATAATTCCGCACATGACGACCCCCACCGCTGCAGACCCGCTGGTCATCGCCGGCAAGTCCTACCGTTCCCGGCTGCTGACCGGCACCGGCAAGTTCAAAGACCTGACCGAAACCCGCCTGGCCACCGAGGCCGCCGCCGCGCAGATCGTCACCGTCGCGATCCGCCGCACCAACATCGGCCAGAACCCGGGCGAGCCCAACCTGCTGGACGTGCTGCCGCCGGACCGCTACACCCTGCTGCCCAACACCGCCGGCTGCTACAACGTCGACGACGCGGTGCGCACCTGCCGGCTGGCGCGCGAGCTGCTCGACGGCCACAAGCTGGTCAAGCTGGAGGTGCTGGGCGACCAGCGCACCCTGTTCCCCGACGTGGTCCAGACCCTGGCCGCGGCCGAGATACTGGTGCGCGACGGTTTCGACGTGATGGTCTACACCTCCGACGACCCGATCCTGGCCAAGCGCCTGGAGGAGATCGGCTGCGTCGCGGTGATGCCGCTGGCCGCGCCGATCGGCTCCGGCCTGGGCGTGCAGAACAAGTACAACCTGCTGGAGATCGTCGAGAACGCCAAGGTGCCGATCATCGTCGACGCCGGCGTAGGCACCGCCTCGGACGCGGCCATCGCGATGGAGCTGGGCTGCGACGGCGTGCTGATGAACACCGCCATCGCCGGCGCCCGCGAGCCGATCCTGATGGCGCATGCGATGAAGCTGGCGGTCGAAGCCGGACGCGCCGCGTTCAAGGCCGGCCGCATCCCGCGCAAGCGCTACGCCAGCGCTTCCTCGCCGGTCGACGGGCTGATCGGCTGAGATGACCGATCCGTTCTCCAGCGACGGCGCCAAGACCCCGCCCAAGCCGTTCACGGTCGAGCAAGGCCGGCGCCAGGTGCGCAGCTTCGTGCTGCGTCAGGGCCGCTTCACCCCGGCCCAGCAGCGCGCCTTCGACGAGCTGTGGCCGCGTTTCGGCATCGACTACCAAGGCGCGCCGCGCGACTACGACGCGATCTTCGGGCGCAGCGCCAAGCGCGTGATGGAAATCGGTTTCGGCAACGGCGAGGCGCTGCGCTACGCGGCCCGGCACGACCGCGACCGCGACCTGATCGGCATCGAGGTCCACGCCCCCGGCGTCGGCCGTCTGTTGAACGCGCTGGCCGAGGACGCCAGCGACCACGTGCGCCTGTACCACCACGACGCGGTCGAAGTGCTCAACAACGAGGTCGCCGACGGCTCGCTGGACGAGATCCGGATCTACTTCCCGGACCCCTGGCACAAGAAGCGCCACAACAAGCGCCGCCTGGTCCAGCCGGAGTTCGCGCAGTTGCTGGTGCGCAAGCTCGCCGGCGACGGCCGCTTGCACCTCGCCACCGATTGGCAGGACTATGCCGAACAGATGTGGGACGTTCTGGACGCGACCCAGGGCCTGACCAACCGCGCCGGCGCGCGCGGCGCGGTGCCCCGTCCGGATTGGCGCCCGCAAACGCATTTCGAGACCCGCGGCCAGAAACTCGGCCACGGCGTCTGGGATCTGCTCTACGACAAGAGCCGGGAATCGGGAACAGGGAATCGGGAATAGGGTGGAGACTGGGGTGGAAGCGACAGTCAAACATCCGCAGCATCCGACCGGACCCGAATCGCCGGCCATGGGTACTGCCTGTTTCAGCGATTCCCGATTCCCGATTCCCGATTCCCGGCCCTGATGGATACCGCGCTGACGCTCACCACCGACATGAAGCTCGTACTCGGGCTGGTGGGCTTCACGATGGCGATGTTCCTGTTCGAGCGCATCCGCGCCGACGTGGTCGCGCTGGTGGTGCTGGTGCTGCTGGGCCTGTCCGGCCTGGTCGAACCCGACGAGCTGTTCAACGGTTTCTCCGGCAACGCGGTGATCAGCATCATCGCCACCATGATCCTGGGCGCCGGCCTGGACCGCACCGGCGCGCTCAACCGCCTGGCCGGCTGGCTGCTGCGGCGCGCGCACGGCGTCGAGCAGCGCCTGCTGCTGCTGACCACCGCGGTCGCCGGCCTCAACTCCTCGTTCATGCAGAACCCGTCGGTGATGGCGCTGTACATGCCGGTCGCCTCGCGCCTGTCCTCGCGCACCGGCCTGTCGCTGCCGCGCCTGCTGCTGCCGATCGCGGCGGCGATCGTGATGGGCGGCGCCCTGACCATGGTCGGCAACTCGCCGCTGATCCTGCTCAACGACCTGCTGCTCAATGCCAACAGCAACCTGCCCTCGGGCGCGGCCACGATCGAACCGCTGAAGATGTTCGCGCCGCTGCCGATCGGCCTGGCCCTGCTGGCCGCCTCGCTGGCCTACTTCCACTTCTTCGGCGACAAGCTGCTCAAGGACGACAGCGACAAGGGCGCGACCCCGGCGCGCACCCAGAGCTACTTCGCCAAGGCCTACGGCATCGAGGGCGACGTCTACGAACTCACCGTCACCGCCGACAGCCCGCTGGTGGGCATGTCGCTGGGCGAGGCCGAGGCGCTGCGCGGCGCGCCGCTGCTGCTGGCGCTCAAGAGCGACAACGAGTCGCGACTGTCGCCGCCGGCCGACACCCGCATCTGGGTCGGCAGCGTGCTCGGCGCGATGGGATCCAAACAGCACGTCAGCGACTTCGCCCAGAACCATTTCCTGCGCCTGTCCTCGCGCCTGCGCACCTTCGGCGACCTGTTCAACCCCAGCCGCGCCGGCATCTCCGAGGCGGTGATCCCGGCCACCTCCGGCTATATCGGCAAGACCGCCGGCGACCTGCACCTGCGCAAGCAGGCCGGCCTGAGCCTGCTCGCGGTCAACCGCGACAAGCAGGTGCTGCGCGAGAACGTGCGCAACGTGCCGCTGCGCGCCGGCGACATGCTGGTGCTGCACAGCATCTGGACCGATCTGGCCGACGTCGCCGCCAGCAAGGACCTGGTGGTGGTCACCGATTACCCCAAGGGCGAGCAGCGGCCGCACAAGCTCAAGCTGGCGCTGACCATCTTCGCGGTGGCCATGCTGCTGGCGCTGTCGTCGCGGCTGCCGGTGTCGATCGCGCTGATGACCGGCGTGGCCGGCATGCTGATCGCCGGCGTGATCAACATCGACGAGGCCTACGCGGCGATCAACTGGAAGACCGTGTTCCTGATGGCCTGCCTGATCCCCCTGGGCTGGGCCATGGACTCCAGCGGCGCGGCGGCCTGGATCGCCGGCCATACCATCGAGCGCTTGCCCACCGGCACGCCGGTGTGGCTGCTGGAGCTGCTGATCGGCCTGCTCACCACCCTGTTCTCGCTGGTGATCAGCCACGTCGGCGCGACCATCGTGGTGGTGCCGCTGGCGGTGAACCTGGCCCTGGCCGCGGGCGGCAACCCGACCGCGTTCGCGCTGATCGTGGCGCTGTCGGCCTCGAACAATTTCATGACCGCGTCGAACCCGGTGATCTCGATGATCACCGGCCCGGCCGGCTACACCGGCAAGGAGCTGTGGAAGATCGGCGCGCCGCTGTCGCTGGTCTATACGCTGATCACCGTGCTGATGGTGAATTTGCTGTTTTGGGGCAAGTGAGCGGCTGCGCGGGCAAAGCAAAAGCAAATCCCCCTAGCCCCCTTTTTCAAAGGGGGAATAAAGAGCCGCTGCTCGAACGCACTTTCAGTTTCGCCGCGAATCGGTTCCCCCCTTTGAAAAAGGGGGGCTAGGGGGGATTTGCTCTTACCCGCCCCCTAAGCCAACCAGACCGCCCCGTCGCGTACCGCCACCGCGATCGCGCGCAGCGCTTCGCCGCGGCAGGGGCCGGCCACGCACTCGCCGCCGCCAAGCTCGAAGCTGGCGCCGTGCGCGGCGCATACCAGCAGGCCGTCCTTGCTCTTGAGGAACTGGCCGGGCGCCCAGTCCAGGCGGCGGCCGGCATGCGGGCAGATGTTCAGCCAGGCGCGCACGCCGGCCTCGTCGCGGTACAGCAGCAGGGATTCGGCGTCGCCGTCGATGCTGGCCTCGGCCTCGGCGAAGCCGCCGACGGCGATGCGCTCCAATGAAATCAAGGGCTGCGCCGCCGAGGCGCCGGCTTCGGCATGGTTTAACGAAGTTCTCACACCCTCGTCCATCGCTGGTCCGATACTCGCCTGTCCGGCCTTGTTGCCGCATTGTGTCACGACGCAAGAAATGTTCGCCCACAGCTTCCGCTTCGACCACCACCAATTCCAGCAGCGCATGCGCAACGCCTTCGAGCCGCGCAAGCCGCGCCACCGGCTGTTGCGCTTCGCCGTCGGCGTGGTCGGCCTGGGCCTGCTGGCGCTGCTGGTCATGTTCAGCGTGGTGATCGGCACGGCCATGATCGCCGCCGGCATCGTCTACAAACTGTGGAAGCGCCGCGGCAAGCCGATGGCGGCGCGCGATCCGCGCATCGTCGAAGGCGAATACCGCGTCGTCGATGCCACGCGCATCGAACGCGGCGATACCACCCGACCCCTGTAAGGCCCGCAATGACCGATGTGATCGCGGCACCGCCGCAGCCCCGTATTCCGGTCCGCGGCGGCGGACAGTTCCCGGTCCGCCGCATCTACTGCGTCGGTCGCAATTTCGCCGAACACGCGCGCGAAATGGGCGCCGCCGTCCCCACCTCGGCCGCCGACCGCGGCCGTCCGGTGTTCTTCCTCAAGCCCGCCGACGCGATCGTCATCGACGAGGCCGTGCCCTACCCGCGCGGCACCCAGGACCTGCACCACGAGGTCGAACTGGTGGTGGCGCTGGGCCGCGACGCGCCCGCCGGCGAACTCGACCCGGCCGACGCCGCGCCGCTGATCTTCGGTTATGCGGTCGGCCTGGACCTGACCCGCCGCGACCTGCAGACCGCGGCCAAGGCCAAGGGCCTGCCCTGGGACACCGGCAAGGCCTTCGATCATTCCGCGCCGATCAGCGCGATCGTGCCGGTGGCCGAGGCCGGCGAACTCGGCGCGCGCGCGCTCAGCCTCGAGGTCAACGGCCAGTTGCGCCAGCGCGGTTCGCTGGACGACCTGGTCTGGAACGTGCCCGAAATCCTGCACGAGCTTTCGCGCCTGTACGCATTGCGCGCGGGCGACCTGGTGTTCATGGGCACGCCGGCCGGCGTGGCCGCGCTGCAGCCAGGCGATCGCTACCACGCCGTGCTCGAAGGCGTGGCCGAACTGCACGGCCAGATCGCGCCCGCGACGGTATAGTCGCCGCAAGGCACCCCCGTGCCGTTCAATCCAGGGAGACCCGCCATGGGCATGATCAGCGAGTTCAAGGAATTTGTTTCGCGCGGCAACGTCGTCGACCTCGCGGTCGGCGTGGTGATAGGCGCCGCGTTCGGCAAGATCGTCACCGCCTTGGTCGACGGCATCGTGATGCCCACGATCGGCTTCTTCAGCGGCGGCGTCAGCGTCAGCGACTGGAAGTACGTGCTCAAGCCCTCACAGCTGGACGCGGCGGGCAAGGAAGTCGCGGCGGAAGTCGCGATCAAGTACGGCCTGTTCCTGCAGACCGCGATCGATTTCCTGCTGATCGCGCTGGTGATCTTCCTGCTGCTCAAGGCCTACAACAAGGTGCGCAAGCCGGCCGAAGCCCCGGCCACGCCGGAAGACGTGCTGCTGCTGCGCGAGATCCGCGATTCGCTGAAGAAGTAAGCGCACGCCAGCGCATGCCGCACCCGCAACGGCCGCCCAGTGCGGCCGTTGCGCTGTCCGGCTCTGCTTTGGGGTAGCAGCGGCGTCCCACAGGGATTTCCTACGGTCATAAGCCGCGATCGAAGCTCCGGCCACTGCGCAACCGCGGCTTGCGCCGCTCCCACAAGGAGCCGCGTCGCTTCATGTGGGAGCGGCATGGGCCGCGATTACGTAATCTGCGGCCGATGCGTGGTCGCGGCTTGCGCCGCTCCTACCCCGACGCGCCATGACCACGGCAGGAAGCGCGGTCGGCGCCGAAGCGAAAGCGCCGCTTCGGCAAACTTTCGCGCCAGCCTCAAGCGCGGCGATAGCCAGCGACAAATAACGCTCAAGTCCGGCGTGACTTGAGGCATGCAAGCCGCGCGCCGCGGGTTGCTAAGCTCCTCGCTTCGTCTTTTGCAGCCGGGGAGTTGGGAATGCGTGCACCGTTGTGGGCGGCCATGGCCGTCGTCCTGTCCGTTTCGTCGCTGGCCGGTCCCTTGCGCGCCGCCGAGCGCGAGACCCGCATTCCCGAGGCCGCGATCGCCAACGCCGCGCAACTGCGCGAAACCGCGCTGGCCAGCGACCTGGGTTATCGGATCACCGAATCGCTGACCACCGAGGTCGGGCCGCGCCTGGCCGGCAGCGAGGCCGATGCGCGCGCGGTCGCCTGGGCGCAGGCCAAGTTTCGCGAACTGGGCTTCGACAAAGTCTGGCTGGAGCCGGTGAGCTTTCCGAAGTGGGAGCGCCGCAGCGAACACGCCGAAGTGCTGGGCGCGCACCGTCAGCCGCTGACCCTGACCGCGCTGGGCGGCAGCCCGGGCGGCACGGTCGAAGCCGAGGTGGTGCGCTTCGCCGACCTGGCCGCGCTGGAAGCGGCGCCGGCCGGCTCGCTGGCCGGCAAGATCGCCTTCGTCGACTACCGCATGCAGCGCGCACGCGACGGCGCCGGCTACGGCCCGGGCTCGCGCGTGCGCAGCCGGGCGCCCTCGGCGGCGATCCGCGCCGGCGCGGCGGCGATGCTGATGCGCTCGGCCGGCACCGACTCGCACCGCGCCCCGCACACCGGCATCACCCGCTTCGACGAAGGCCTGACCCCGATTCCCTCGGCCGCGCTGGCCGCGCCCGACGCCGACCAGCTCGCGCGCCTGGTCGCCCAGGGCCCGGTCAAGGTCCGCGTGGCCCTGGACTGCGGCTGGAACGGCCAGGCGACCTCGCACAACGTCATCGGCGAAATCCGCGGCAGCAAGAAGCCCGACGAGGTCGTGGTGATCGGCGGGCATCTGGATTCCTGGGACCTGGGCACCGGCGCGATCGACGACGGCGCCGGCGTCGGCCTGACCATGGCCGCCGGCAAGCTGATCGGCCAGATGAAGCAGCGCCCCGCGCGCAGCATCCGCGTGATCGCCTACGCCAACGAGGAGCAGGGCCTGTACGGCGGCAAGGCCTACGCGGCCGCGCACGCCGACGCCGTGGCCAAGCACCAGATCGGCGCCGAGAGCGACTTCGGCGCCGGCCGCATCTATGCCTACTCCAGCTCGGCGCCCGCGCATGCGCAGGCCGCCGACAAGCAGATCGCCGAAGCGCTGGCGCCGCTGGGCATCGAGTACGCGCCGGGCACAGGCGGCCCGGGCCCGGACATCGGCCCGATCGCCGAACGCGGCATGGCCTGGGCGCGACTGGCCCAGGACGGCAGCGACTACTTCGACCTGCACCACACCCCCGACGACACCTTCGACAAGATCGACCCGAAGGCGTTGGCGCAGAACGTCGCGGCCTATGCGGTGTTCGCCTACCTGGCCGCGTCCGCCGACGGCGATTTCGGCAGCCAGCCCAAGGCCGCCGCGGTTCCCAACGAGTAAGCCGCAACGCGCAAGTCCAACCACGGGGTGCCGGCCGCAGCCGGCGCCCTCTTGCCGAGGTCGCCATGCACGTCGCCCGATCGCCGTACCGCTGCCTCCTCGCTTTCGCCCTGCTGCTGGCCGGCCTCGCGCCGCTGCATGCGGCCCGGGCCGAAGTCGAGCCTGCCGCCGCGCCCGCGCCGCTGCATCAGCTGCGCATTTACCGCGTCCACGAAGGCAACGAAACCGCCTTCCACGAACGCTTCCGCGACCACGCCCTGCGCATCATGGACCGCCACGGTTTCGACGTGATCGCGACCTGGCAGTCGCAGAGCGAAGGCCACGACGAATTCGTCTACCTGCTGCAATGGCCGGACGCGGCCGCGATGAAGCGCGCCTGGGACGCTTTCATGGCCGATCCCGAATGGGCCGCGATCAAGCAGCGCACCGGCGCCGAGCACGGCCGTTTCGTCGACGGCATCGAAGACCGGACCCTGCACCTGACCGGCTACTCGCCGCAGCGCGCCCTGGCCGACTGAGCGGGCCGCGACCGTTCGTCGCCCGCCTCCGCTCCATTCGTCGCATCGGTTCACGGCCGTCCCCCGGCGACGTTGCCCCGCCGTAGACTGGGCCGCGCAAGGAACGCCCACTCACCGACCAGGAACGCCGCCATGTCCTTCCCGACCACCGTCAACGACCAGATCACCGACTCCGTTACCCAGAGCAATGTCAAAGTCATCGGCGAAGCGCCGGCGATCGCGATGGGATCGATCTACCAAAGCTTCGCCCATTCGACCGGCATCCTGTTCGAGAACGCGGTCATGCAGCAGCAGCAGATGAACATCCTGCTGCAATCGGCGGCCGCCCAAGGCGCGATCCAGATCTACAGCATCGACACGATGGCGGCGGCCGGCCCGGAACAACTGCAGGCCACGGCCGAACAAAGCGCGGCCGGTCTCAAGAATGCGGCCGCGAGCGGCGTCAGTTCGCAGATCGTGGACGCGGTGAAACTGAACCTGCACAGCGTGCTCGACAGCGCCGGCGACTTCTCCTACGCGGCGCGCTGCGCGGCCCAGGCCATGCAGGCCGCGCTGGACGACATGAGCAAGAACTCCCATCACGATGCGCTGGACGTGGTGAAGCTGGCCGCGACCGCGAGTTGCCTACGCGCGATGATCGCCGACCCCGACAAGGCCGACGCTTACGCCAGCGTGCTGGATACGATCCGGCGCTTGAGCTGAGCCGCGCGGCTGCGGCTGGCCGGCCGCTTTCGATGCGGCGCCGGTTGGCCGCTGGCCAAGCAAGGGCAAGAGCAAATCCCCACGTCCGCTGCGCGGGCGTTCGCCCCCTTTTCCAAAGGGGGCAAGCAAAATGCCCGGCGATCTCAGCGCTGCGCGGGCAAGAGCGAATCCCCCACGCCCGCTGCGCGGACGTTCGCCCCCTTTCCAAAGGGGGCAAGCAAAATGCGCGGCGATCTCAGCGCTGCGCGGGCAAGAGCGAATCCCCACGCCCGCTGCGCGGACGTCGTTCGCCCCTTTTCAAAGGGGGCAAACAAATGCCTGGCGGCTCCAACCATCCCGAGCAAGCCAAACCGCCGCGCAAGCATTCCCCCCTTTGGAAAAGGGGGGTTAGGGGGGATTTGCTTTTAAGCGCCCGGCCGCGAAGCCCAAGCCGCCAGGAACACCGCCGTCGCCGCAGCCACGTTGAGGCTTTCGACCGCGCCGCTGCCGGGAATCGACAGGCGCAGATCGCAGGCCGCGGCCAGTTCGCGGTCCATGCCCTCGCCCTCGGCGCCGATCACGTAGACCACGCGCTCGGGCAGCGCGGTCGCGAACAGGTTCGCGCCGCCCTTGACCAGGGTCGCGGCCAGCACGAAACCGGCACCGTGCAGCTGCGCGATGGCGTTGTCGCCGCGACCCAGGCGCACCATCGGCACGGCCTCGGCGCCGCCCTCGGCCACGCGTGCGGCCGCGCCGGACAGGGCCAGACCGGAATGCTTGGGCAGCAGCACCGCCGACACGCCGAAGTGCGCGGCCGCGCGCAGGATCGCGCCCAGGTTGTGCGGATTGCCGACGCCGTCCAGCCACAGCGCGGCCTGCGGGCCGGCCGGCAGATCGCGCAGCCAGGTCGACACCGAAACGTTGTCCTCGCGCAGCAGGTCGGCGACCACGCCTTCGTGGTGGCTGCTGGCGGCGAGCTTGTCCAGATCTCCCTCCTCGACGACGCGGTAGCCGACGCGCTGGGCCACGCACCAGGCCAGCAAGGGCTGCAGGGCCGGAATGCGCGCCTCGCTCAGATACAGCTTGCGCAGCGCCTGCGGCCGGCGCGCGAAGGCCGCGCGCACCGCGTTGAGGCCGTACAGACGCAGCTCCAGGTCGCGCGCGCGCCGCGGCGCGGCCTCCTCCTGCAGCTGCGCTTCGTCCAGGCGTTCGCCGATCCGATAGCCCTGGGCATCGTCGCGCGGCGGACGCGAGGGCCGCGCATGCTCGCTGCGCGGATGTTCGCCGCGCGGATGCACGGCACCGCTGCGCTCGCCGCCGCGCGGCGCCTGCGGCGCGCGCTCGCGCCAGGGCGTGTCGCGCCCGCGCGCGGGCTCGCCGCCGCGGTTGCGATCGTCCTGGCGCGGGCCGCGCTCGTCGCTGCGGCCGCGTTCGCCGCCGCCGCGGCCGGCCCAGGGCCCGGCGCCGCCCGGTTCGCGCGGCGCGCGCTCCGGCGTGGCGCGCTCGTCGGAACGCCCGCGCCCGGGCTTGCGTTCGCCGCCGGCGCCTTCGCGTCGCCAGGGATCGCCGCCGCCGGGCGGGCGCGGACCACGGGGAGGATCACGGCGCATCTTGCAGACTCCTTCTCACCTTGGCGAACACGCGCAGATCGTGCAGTTCGCCGTACTTGACCACGGCGCAGCGTTGCGCGCCTTCTTCGATGAAACCGTTCTTCAGCAACACCCGCGCCGAGGCCGGATTGCTGTCCAGCACCGTCGCGAACAGGCGGTGCAGACGCAGCTCGTCCATCACCCAGGGCGCGAACGCGCCGACCACGCGCGTCATCAGTCCGCCGTTCCAGTGCGCGCGGCCCAGCCAGTAGCCCAGTTCGGCGCCATGGCCGCGTTCGCCCTGTCCCGGCCGCACGCCGATCCCGCCGCAGGCCCGGCCGTCGACTTCGATCGCATAGACCGGGTCGGCGAAGCTCACCACCTCGCCGGCCAGGAAACGCTCGCCGTCGGCGCGCGTGTACGGGTGCGGAAACCGGTCGCTGACGCCGCGCGCGACCTGCGCGTCGTCGGCGTGCGCGAGCAGGCTGTCGAGGTCGTCGCCGCGCCACGGACGCAGGACGTAGCCCTGGCCCGACGGCGGCGGGCCAGGATGGTGGGAGGCGCGGTTCATGCGGCTAGCCTAATACGCCCGCGCTCCGGCGCAAATCGAAATGCGCGCCGGCCGCGGCAGGAGCGGCCTCCGCCGCGCCTGCCCGCGCCGGCTTCAGGCGTGGCCACCGGCCTGCGGGGTCTCGCGTTCCAGCTTCTCCAGCTCGTGCGCCACCGCTTCCGGCGACTTGGTGTACTTGGCCAGCAGCACGTAGAACGCGGGCACGATGAACAGCGACAGCAGGGTCGAGAACGACACGCCGAAGATCACCACGATGCCGATGGTCGCGCGGCTGGCCGAGCCCGGGCCGCCGGCCAGGACCAGCGGCAGCGCGCCGACCACGGTGGCGATCGAGGTCATCAGGATCGGACGCAGGCGCACCGCCGCCGACTCCACGATCGCCTCGTGGATGGCGCGGCCCTCGTCGCGCAGCTGGTTGGCGAACTCGACGATCAGGATGCCGTTCTTGGCCGCCAGGCCGACCAGCATGACGATGCCGATCTGACTGAACAGATTCAGCGTGCCGCCGGTGAGCGCCAGGCCGATCAGCGCGCCGAGCACGCCCAACGGCACGGTCAGCATGATCACGAACGGGTGGATGAAGCTCTCGAACTGCGCGGCCAGCACCAGGTACACCACCAGCAGGGCCAGGGCGAAGGTCAGCAGCACCGCGCCGCCCGCGGCCTGGTACTCGCGCGATTCGCCCTTCCAGTCGATCTGGGCCTGCTCCGGCAGTTCCTCGCGCACGGCCTGGTTGAGCCAGGTGATCGCATCGCCCATGCGGTAGCCCGGCGCCAGGCCGGCGCTGATCGTGATCGAGCGCAGGCGATTGAAGCGGTTGAGGCTGCCGGGTTCGGCCAGTTCCTGCAGGGTGACCAGGTTGGACAGCGGCACCAGGCCACCGCCGCGCGCGCGCACCTGGATCGCGGCCAGGTCGGCCGGCGAGGCGCGCAGGGCGCGGTCGGACTGCACCACCACGTCGTACTCCTCGCCGTTCTGGACGAAGGTGGTGACCCGGCGCGAGCCCATCATGGTCTCCAGGGCATGGCCGATGTCGGTCACGCTGACGCCCAGGTCGGCGGCGCGCTGGCGATCGATCTCGACCCGCATCTGCGGCCGGGTTTCCTTGTAGTCCGAGTCGGCGGAGAAGAAGCCCGGATTGCGCTCCATGCGCGCGAGCAGCTTGTCGCGCCATTGCGCGAGCTCGGCGTACTCGGGGCCGCCGAGCACGATCTGGATCGGCTGGCCGCGCGTGCGCACCAGGCCGCCGCTGACCTGCGGCAGCGCGCGCACGCCGGTGAGCTGGCCGAGTTCGGCGCGCAGGCTGTCGGCGACGTCGGCGGTGCTGACGTCGCGCTTGTCCCAATCCTGCAGGAACACCGCGATGCGGCCGGTGTGCATTTCCTCGCTGGCGCCGAAACCGCCGGGCACGCGCGGGTTGTAGCGCTGGATGGTCTTGTCCGGGCCGACATGCGCGGCGACGATCTTCTCGACCTGCTGGACCTGCTTGACCGTGTAGTCGAAGCCGGCGCCTTCCGGGCCGAGGATGGATATCTGGAACGAACCGCGGTCTTCCGGCGGCGCCAGTTCCGAGGGCACGTAGCGGAACAGGCCGTAGCTGAGCGCGATCGCGGCCAGCATCAAGATGCCGAACAACCACGGCCGCTCGACGCTGCGGTCGAGCCAGCGCCGGTAGCGGCGGCTGACGCCGTCCAGGCGCGCGTTGACCCAGCGGTTGATCGGGTTGGATTTCTCTTCGCTGTGCGGACGCACCAGCTTGGACGACATCATCGGCGTCAGGGTCAGCGCCACGAAGGCCGAGATCGCGACCGCGCCGGCCAGGGCCACCGACAGTTCGCGGAACAAGCGGCCGGTATTGCCTTCCATGAAGCCCACCGGCAGAAACACCGCCACCAGCACCGCGGTGGTCGCGATCACCGCGAACGCGACCTGCTTGGTGCCGCGCGCGGCCGCGACCAGCTTGGGTTCGCCCAGGTCGGCGCGGCGCTGGATGTTCTCCAGCACCACGATCGCGTCGTCGACCACCAGGCCGATGCACAGCACCAGCGCCAGCAGGGTCAGCAGGTTGATCGAGAAGCCGAACAGGTACAGCGGAATGAAGGCGGCGATCAGGCACACCGGCACCGTCACCGCCGGAATCAGGGCGGCGCGGAAGCTGCCCAGGAACAGCCAGATCACGATCAGCACCAGCACGATCGCTTCGGCCAGGGTGTGGTAGACGCGCTCCACCGCCGATTCGATGAACACCGTGGTGTCGAAGGCGACGAAGATGTCGGTGCCCTGCGGCAGCGAGGGCCGGATGGTGTCGGCGGCCTTGCGCACCGCCAGCGCCACGTCGAGGCTGTTGGCGGTCGAGGTCTTGACGATGCCCAGGCCGATGTTGGGCTCGCCGTTGCTGCGGTAGTAGGCGCGGCGCTCGGCCGAATCGAGCTGGATCTTGGCCACGTCGCCCAGGCGCACCACGTAGCCGTCGGCGCCCTTGCGCAACGGAATCTGGGCGAAGTCCTCGGGCTTTTGGTAGCTGCGCGCCACCCGCAGGGTGAAGTCGCGGCTTTCGGATTCGATCCGGCCCGCCGGCAGTTCGACGTTCTCGGCGCGCAGCGCGGCCTCGACCTCGTTGACGGTGATGTCGCGCGCGGCCAGGGCATCGCGGTCCAGCCAGATCCGCATCGCGTAGCGCTGCTGGCCGCCGATGCGGACCTGGGCCACGCCGTCGACCGAGGACAGGCGGTCGACCACGTAGCGCTCCGCGTAGTCGGACAGCTGCAGCGTGTCCATCTGCTTGGAGCTCATGTTGAGCCACAGGATCGGGTCGGCGTCGCTCTCGACCTTCTCGATCTGCGGCGGATCGGCCTCCTCGGGCAGGCGGTTGCTGACCCGGCTGACCGCGTCGCGCACGTCGTTGGCGGCGGCCTCGATCTCGCGCTGCAGAGTGAACTCGATGCTGATCGAGGCGCGGCCGTTGACGCTGCGCGACTCGATGGTCTCGATGCCCTCGATGCCGGCCAGCGCGTCTTCCAGCACCTGGGTGATGCGGGTTTCGACCACCGCCGCCGAGGCGCCGGGATAGGTGACGTCGACCGAGACGATGGGCGGATCGATCGCCGGCAGTTCGCGCAGGGTCAGGCGCGAGAACGCCATCACGCCCAGGGTGATCAACAGCAGGCTCATCACGGTGGCGAACACCGGACGGCGGATCGAGAGATCGGAAATATTCATCGTCGCTCAGCTCCGCGGCGCGCTGGCGGTGTACGGCATGCGCAGGCGCTCAACCATTGCCGGCGCCCTTCGCCGCCGCCGGCGCCGGCTTTGCGCCGCCCTCGACCACCTTGGCGCCCGGGCGCAGCTTGCCGGTGCCGTCGACCACGACGCGCTCGCCGGCCTTGAGGCCTTCGACGATCTCGGCCAGGCCTTCGCGGCGGGTGCCGATCTTGACGTCGGCGCGTTCGACCGTGCCGTCGGGCTTGACCCGGTAGACGAAGGAGTCGTTGCCGACCTGGACCACCGCGATCTCCGGAATCAGCAGGGCCTCGCGTCGCGGGCGCTCGAGCGTGATCTGGACCAGCATGCCCGGGCGCAGCACGCGATCGGCGTTGGCGAAGTCGCCGCGCACGGTGATCGCGCGCGTGGTCGGGTCGACGCGCGCGTCGACCGTGCTGACCTGGCCGTCGAAGACGCGGCCGGGATAGGCGGCGCTGGTGCCGCTGACGCGCTGACCGGCCGCGATGTCGGCGAGCAGGGTTTCCGGCACCGGGAAATCGACGTAGACGCGGGCGGTGTCGTCCAGCGTCGCGATCGGCGTGCCGGGCGTGACCAGGGACCCGGGGCTGACCTGGCGGATGCCGAGCACGCCGCCGAAGGGCGCGCGAATGACGCGGTTGTCGAGGTCGGCGGCCATCTGCGCCACGCGCGCACGCGCCGCGTCGCGGGTCGCGCGCTGGGTGTCCAGCGCCGAGCGCGCGATCAACTGCTGCGCGGCCAGTTCGGTCTGGCGCTGGTACAGACTGTCGGCTTCCTTGGCGGTGGCCTGGGCCTGCTCCAGCGCGGCCTGCTGCGCTTGCCCGGTCAGGGTGATCAGCGGCGCGCCCGCGGCGACCACGTCGCCGCTGTCGAAATGCACGCGCTGCACGGTCTCGCTGACCTTGGCGGTCACGGTCACCGATTCACGCGCCTTGACGTTGCCCAGCGCCTGCACGGTGTCGTTCCAGGGCCGCAACGCGGCGGCCTGGATGGTCACCGGCGTCGGCCGGTCGCCGCCGCCTCCTTGCTTGGCTTGCTCGTCCTTGCTGCAGGCCGCCACCGCGGCGATGACGACGAGCGCGCAGCTGGCGCGGGTGCAAGCTGCACGGAATCCGGGGGCAAGGCGCATGCGGTTCTCTGAACGGGGTACTGAGGGGGCTGGGCGCGCATCCGCGACGGGGCGCGCGCAGCCCAGCCGGGCGATTCTAGCGGCCCTGCGTTAACGTTCGCGTGGGCCATTGGTTGACGTCGCCAGGCCCGCTTGGCCGGCCTGCGCCGCCCAGCGCGTGTAAGGTTTGCCGAATGTGGCGGGTCGCCCCGCGACCGCGCCGCGGGCCGGCGCCCGCCCCGTTCGCCCCGCCTCCCCCTCCCGTTCCCCCGCCCAGGAGCCCGCCATGATCCACGACAGCATCCTCGACACGATCGGCCGCACCCCGATCGTGCGCCTGCATCGCATCGCCCCGCCGCACGTGACCCTGTACGCCAAGGTCGAGTCCTTCAATCCCGGCGGCTCGGTCAAGGACCGCCTGGCGATCGCGATCATCCTCGACGCCGAGGCGCGCGGCCTGCTCAAGCCCGGCGACACCGTGGTCGAGGCGACCTCGGGCAACACCGGCGTGGCGCTGGCGATGGTGTGCGCGGCGCGCGGTTACAAATTCGTGGCGACGATGTCGGAAACCTTCTCGGTCGAGCGCCGCAAGCTGATGCGCGCCTACGGCGCCAAGGTGATCCTGACCCCGGCCGCCGAGCGCGGCAGCGGCATGGTCCGGCGCGCCGAGGAACTGGCCAAGCGGCACGGCTGGTTCCTGGCCCGCCAGTTCCAGAACCCGGCCAATCCGGCGTATCACCGCCAGACCACCGCGGCCGAAATCCTGCAGGACTTCGCCGGCCGCCGCCTCGATCACTTCGTCACCGGCTGGGGCACCGGCGGCACCCTGACCGGCGTCGGCGAGATGCTGAAACTGGCGCGGTCCGAGGTGCGCGTGACCGTGTCCGAACCGGCCGGCGCGTCCCTGCTCAGCGGCAAGGAATGGCAGCCGCACAAGATCCAAGGCTGGACCCCGGACTTCATCCCCGAAGTGCTCAACCCGCAGGCCGCCGACGCGATCCTGCCGGTCGACGATCTGCTCGCACGCGACACCGCGCGCCGGCTCGCGGCCGAGGAAGGCGTGTTCGTCGGCATCTCCGCCGGCGCCACCGCGGCCGCCGCGCTGGAAGTCGCGCAGGGCGCGGCGCCGGGCTCGGTGATCCTGGCCATGCTGCCCGATACCGGCGAACGCTATCTCAGCACCATCCTGTTCGAGGGCGTCAACGAAGGCTCCGACGACGAGTGGCTGGCGAGCCTGCCCTGAGCGCGTCCTGAGCCGGCCGCATGCAGCCTTCTGCACGCAACCTGCTGCTGTCCAATGCCGCGACCCTGGTGGCGGCCTTGGCGCTAGGCTGGAGCGTGGGCTGGTTGCTGTGGGCGTATTGGATCCAGAGCGTGATCGTCGGCTACTACGCGCGCGAGCGCATGCTGTCGCTGCGCGAATTCAGCACCGAGGGCTTCACTTCCGGCGGTCAGCGCGTGCCGGAAGACGAGGCCGGCAAGCGTTCGACCGCGCGCTTCTTCGTCCTCCACTACGGCTTCTTCCATCTGGGCTATCTGGTGTTCCTGTTCGCCCAGCATCGGGTGGCCGGCGCCTTCGACTGGCTGGTGCTGGTCGCCTGCGGGGTTTCCTTCGCGCTGTCGCAGCGCAAGACCTACCAAGTCCAGCACGCCGCCGACCTGCGCGGTCGGCCCAACCTGGGCGCGCTGATGTTCACGCCCTACCTGCGCGTGCTGCCGATGCACCTGACCATTCTGTTCGGCGCCGGCGGCCAAGGCACCGCCGCGCTGCTGGTGTTCTGTACGCTCAAGACCGTCTCGGACCTGGGCCTGGACGCGATCGATCGGCGCATGGCCGAGCGCGGCGCGCTCAAGCGGCCGGCGGGCGTCGCCGATGCGGCGGGCGATGAAGAGGTCTGAGCGCGCGTGGCGCTTCTTAAACGTGCTTCGTAAAACCCGTCTCGTAATGCGTTTCGCAGGATGCGGCGAGCGCAGCGAACCGCATCGATAGCGAGGCAGCCCGGGGCGACGCGGCGGGGTTTCGACGGCGGGGTTTCGGCGGTGGCGGCGACGCGAGTCGCCTCGAGCGCGTCTCAGAACCAGCCCGCGTCCCACGCATACAGGATCACCGCCAGCACCACCGCCAACAAGGCGTACACCACCACCCGGCGGTCGCTGTCGTCTTGCTGCACGGTCGGCGTGCGCACCGCCACCGTGCTGGCGCGCGCGCTGGCGGCGTTGTTCGGGCGGGCGACGGTCCCGGTCTTCGCGTGCGCGTGCAGGTGCGCCTCGACGCGCTCCTTGGCCGTGCGCAAGTCCAGACCGGACTGGTGCAGGACCTTGATCGCCTCGATGGTCTTGCCCTGCGACAAGGCCAGCAACGCAGCCGCGGGCAAGCCGCCGTGCGTGCCGGCCGCGGACACGGTCGTAGCCGTGGCCTTGCCGGGCAGAGGCCGGCTGTCGCGCCAGGCCTCGACCGCTTCCTTGGCCAGGCGCAGCTCGATCTTGCCGTTGGCGTCGCGCACCAGCTTGATCGCGGCGATCAGATCGCCGCGCGCGACCGCCGCGGCGGCCTCGGGAGAGATTGCGACCTTCTTGGACTCGGCCATGCCGCGCTGCCTCCTGCATCGACTGCGGCCAGTCTACCCGGCTACGGCGCGGTCACGGGTAGCTAAATGGTTCTAAGCGGGCGGCCGAACAGGCCGCGGCCAGCCGCCCGCTCCCCCGCAGACGGGCGACTGGCCGGTTGAGGCGCTGCGGGCCCCAATCCGGCGCTACGCCTCCTGATCCCGCGAGAGGGAGCGAGAAGATCCAAGGCTACGGACGATCGCCGACGCCTCCACAAAAGAAAACGCCGGCGCATGGCCGGCGTTTTCGTTGAACCCGGCAGCCGGAATTACGCGGCCGATTCCCACTGGCCCAGCGCGGCCAGGCCGTTGTCGCGCGCACGCGCGAACACGGTCTGCTGCGCGGCGGCGACGTTGTTGGCCAGGTCCTGCGACCACAGCTTGAGCGCGGCCGACTGCATGGCGCGGCCGTAGGAGAACGACAGCGGCCACGGATTCGGGCCCATGCGGTTCATCGCGTCCAGGTGCGCGGTGGCGTCGGCGTCGGACTGGCCACCGGACAGGAACACGATGCCCGGCAGGGTCGCCGGCACGGTCGACTTCAGGCACTGCAGGGTGGCGGCGGCGACTTCCTCGACGCTGGCCTGCTCGCCGCTGGTCGAACCCGGCAGCACCATCGAGGCCTTCAGGATGGTGCCCTCGAGCATCACGCTCTGCTCGTACAGCGCGCCGAACAGCGAACGCAGCACGACTTCGGTGACTTCGAAGCAGGTGTCGATGTCGTGGCCGCCGTCCATGATCACTTCCGGCTCGACCATCGGCACCAGGCCCTGCTCCTGGCAGAGCGCGGCGTAGCGCGCCAGGGCGTGGCTGTTGGCCTCGATGCAGGTGCCGGAGGGGATGTCGTCGCCGATGTTGATGACCGCGCGCCACTTGGCGAAACGGGCGCCGAGCTTGTAGTACTCCTCCAGGCGCGCGCGCAGGCCGTCCAGGCCCTCGGTGACCACTTCGCCGGGGAAGCCGGCCAGCGGCTGCGGGCCCTTGTCGACCTTGATGCCCGGGATGATGCCGTTGTCGGCCATCAGCTTGGTGAACGGCACGCCGGCCTTGGTCGACTGGCGGATGGTTTCGTCGTACAGGATCGCACCGGAGATGTAGTCGCCCAGCTTGGGCGTGCTCAGCAACAGCTCGCGGTAGGCGCGGCGGTTCTCTTCGCTGTTCTCGATGCCGACGCCGGCGAAGCGCTTGGCGATGGTGGCGTTGGACTCATCGATGGCGATGATGCCCTTGCCCGCGGCGACCATGGCCTGGGCGGTTTCGGCAAGCTGTTCGATGCTCATGGACGTCCTGGGGAAGCGGTGGGAAGCCCGCAATTATAGCCGCTGCCGATGAAGCCTGCCCCCACGCAGCGCGTGTGGAATCAGCCACTTGCGCCGAACCGAGGCGGTAATCGTTTTCAGCCGGGGCCCAGGCGACCCCGCGCGGCATCGCCGCCTCAGCCGTCCGCGTGGGCGCCGTAACGCATCCGTTGCACCCAGCCCGCGAGGCCCTTGCCACGCAGCAGGCACACCAGGCCCAGCAGCATCTGCAACACGATGGACACGATCTGGGCCAGTTGCTCGGGGCCGGACTCCGCATCCAGGCCGGGGTAATCGCGCGCCAGCACCCGCATGGACAGCCAGCGCGTCAGCCAGTAACCGCCGTCGACCAGGCCGCCGAACAGTTGCCAGGCGCCGATCGCCGAAATCGCCAGGCCCAGCCAGACGGTGGGCGCCAGATCGCTTTCGAAGGTCTGGTCCTGCGGCCGGACCAGCGCCAGTCGGGCCAGCTTGTGAGCGAACAGCCACATCAACGCGATCGCGATCAGCAGCAGCGCGTAGGAGACCGCGATGGGAGCGATCGCCTCCATGCCGCCGGGCGTCGAACGAAACAGGACCGCCTGCGACGGCAGCGCGATCAGCAGGGTGATCAGGCTCCAGATCGCGATCGCGCGGATCAGGACGCATAACAGGGTGTAGGCATTGGTACGGGTCACGCACGGGCTCCTTGGCGATGCGGCGACTACGACGGTGGCGGCGACCTCGGGCCGCCGCGCGGAATCCTTCAGAGCTCGCCCAGCCCCTCGGCGCAGCCGCCGGCCCCGACCTGGAGCAGGCGCAGGGTGTTGGTGGCGCCGTGCTGCTCCATGGTATCGCCGCTGGTGAAGCACACGCGCTCGCCGATCTCCAGCTTGCCGCTGTCGAACAGTTGCTTGACCGCGCTGCGCGCGGCGTCGCGCGAGGCCAGGCCGCGGCTGTCGAAGTCGATCGGGTAGACGTCGCGCATCAGGGCCATGCGCCGGCGTGCGCCGTCGTGGCGCGAGAAGGCGTAGATCGGCGAGTTGGAACGGAAGCGCGACAGGAAGCGCGCGGTGCCGCCGGACTCGGTCATGGCCACGATCGCGCGCACGCCGATGTGTTCGGACAGGAACATCGCCGCCATCGCGATGGCCTGGTCGGCGCGCTCCAGGTTGCGCGGCGCAGCTTCGAAATCGGTGTCGTGGTCGAACTGGCGTTCGGCGCCCAGGCAGATGCGCGCCATCGCCTCCACCGCCTTGATCGGGTAGCGGCCGGCCGCGGATTCCTGCGACAGCATCACCGCGTCGGTGCCGTCGATCACGGCGTTGGCCACGTCCAGCACTTCGGCGCGGGTCGGGATCGGGCTGTCGACCATGGACTGCAGCATCTGGGTGGCGGTGATGACCACGCGATTGCGCGCCAGCGACTCGCGGATGATCTTCTTCTGCAGGCCGGGCAGCTCGGCGTCGCCGATCTCCACGCCCAGATCGCCGCGCGCGACCATGACCACGTCGCTGGCCTCCACGATCTCGGCCAGGTTCTCGATCGCCTCGGCGCGCTCGATCTTGGACACCAGCGCGGCGTCGCTGCCGGCGGCGCGCGCGATCCGGCGGGCCTCGTTCATGTCTTCGGCGTTGCGGCAGAACGAGACCGCGATGAAGTCGGCGCCGAGCTCGGCGGCGACCGCGATCAGCTCCTTGTCGCGCTCGGTCAGCGCGCCCAGCGACAGGCCGCCGCCCTGCTTGTTCAGGCCCTTGCGGTCCGACAGCGCACCGTCGTTGAGCACGGTGGTGACGATGCGCTGGCCCTCGACCGCGCCCACGCGCAGCTGCAGCAGGCCGTCGTCGAGCAGCAGCACGTCGCCGGCTTTGACGTCGTTGGGCAGACCCAGGTAGCTCACCCCGACCTCGCGCAGGCTGCCCGGCGGCGCGTCGGTGCTGGCGACCAGGTCGAAGCGGTCGCCGGCCTTGAGCATCACCCGGCCGTCGGCGAAACGCTCGATGCGGATCTTCGGGCCCGGCAGGTCGGCGAGGATGCCGACCTCCACCCCGACCCGCTGCGCGGCTTCGCGCACCGCGGTGGCGCGCGCGATCTGCGAGGACGGGTCGCCGTGCGAGAAATTGAGCCGGACCACGTCGACGCCGGCGGCCAGCAGCGCGTCGAGCACGCCGGGCGGATCGGTGGCCGGGCCGAGGGTGGCGAGGATCTTGGTGCGACGAGGATTGGCGGACATGGCAGACTGTGGTTCCGTGACTGCGGGCCACGCTAGCACAGCTGCCGCGTCCTTCCATCGGTTCCGCCCGCATGTCCTCCCCGATTCGAGACGAATCCGCCGAACGCGACGACCTGCCGCTGCTGCGCGGCGAGCGCTTGCGCCTGCGCGGTTTCCGCGGCGACGACCTCGGCGACTTCTACGCCCTGCACGCCGATCCGGCGGTGATGCGCTATTGGAGCTTCCCGGCTTGGACCCAGCGCAGCCAAGCCGAGGACTACCTGACGCGCGCGATCGCCGCACGTTGCGAGCAGACCATGCTGTGTTGGGCGATCGCGCTGCGCGACAGCGACCGCCTGATCGGCGCGGCGACCCTGTTCGACATCCATCGCGAGCAGGGCCGGGCCGAGATCGGCTACGCCCTGCAATCGGCGCATTGGCGCCGGGGCTACGCGCAGGAAGCTCTGCAGCTGGTGATGGAACACGCCTACGGCCGACTCGGCCTGCGCCGGCTGGAGGCCGATATCGATCCGCGCAACCTGGCCTCGTGCCGGCTGGTGGAGCGCCTGGGCTTCCGCCGCGAGGGCCTGCTGCGCGAGCGCTGGCGGGTCGCCGGCGAATGCCAGGACTCGGCGATCTACGGCCTGCTCGCGAGCGAGTGGCAGGCCCGGGCGGATTGAAGGCGCGACGGCGCCGTAGCAAGCGGCGAGCCGCAAGGCGAGCCGCATCATCGCGATGATGCGTTGCGCGGCGCCTGCGTCGGAGCTTGGCAACGATGCGGTTCGCTGCGCTCACCGCATCCTACGAACGGCGCAATAGCGCGACACGCGTCGCTCGCATCGACGGGCGGGTTCACCGGACTCGCCGCATCCTGCGTGGGAGAGGAAGCGACGCGGCATCCGGCGCCCGCGCTCACGGTGGCGCGAACCTCGCGCGATGCCGCGCGCCGCTACGGGACCAAGGCCGGCGCTGGCGTCAGTCGCAGATCCAGGTATTGCGGGTGTAATAGGCGGTGCGGATGCCCCAGGACAGGTACTGGCCGCCGCAATTCGCGGTCGCGCCGCCGACCTCGTTGCCGGCTTCGTCGAAGTAGAGGATCGAATAGGCCTCGCCGGCGCGTCCGGCGATGGCGGCGCCGGCCAGCAGCAGCCCCAGCAGGGCCACGCCGAGCGATGCATTCCAGAACACAATTCCCTTGCGACGCATGGTGCGGTCTCCGTGTCGGCGCGGTCGGCCGACCGCAGCCGGACGCTACCCCCGGTGCCGGCCGCAAACCTTGACCCGCTTCACAGCCGGGCGGGCGGATGGAACGAATTGCGTGCGCCGGCACATCCGCGCCCGCACGCGCCGACGTGCGGCGCGGCGCGGATGCGCGGATTGCTGCGCCACGAGGTCGCGTGGCGCGGCGCGGCGGGCTCAGGCCGCGAGCAGGGCCGGCAGTTGCGCCGGCGTCGCCGCCAGGCTCTGCGCGCCGGCCTGGCGCAGTTCGTCCTCGCCGCCGAAGCCCCAGAGCACGCCGATGTTGCGCATGCCGTGGTGGCGCGCGCCTTCGATGTCCATGCGCCGGTCGCCGATCATCCAGCAGTCCTGCGCGTCCAGCGAGAAGCGCCGCAGCGCCTCGGCGATCAGCTCGGGCTTGTCGCTGAGGCTGCCGTCGATGGTCGAACCGATCACGTCGTCGAAGCGATGCCCGAACGGCAGGTGCTGGATGATCTTGCGCGCGTGCGGCTCGTTCTTGGCGGTCACGATGGCCAGCCGGTGACCGGCCGCGTGCAGCGATTCCACGGTCTGTTCGATGCCGGCATAGACCTCGTGCTCGGCCCAGCCGTGGGTCTCGAAACGCTCGCGGTAGTGCTCGACCGCGCGCTCGACCTGCTCGGGGCGGGCGAACAGCGGCCCGAAGCTGGTACGCAGCGAGGGGCCGATCCAGCGTCTCAATTCCGACTCCGGCGGCACCGGCTGTTCCATTCGGGTCAGCGCATGCGCGACGCAGCGGGTGATGCCGACCGCCGAGTCGATCAGGGTGCCGTCGAGGTCGAAGAACAGCGTGGGCGTGGCCGCGGTCACGCTCAGGCGCCCGCCTGCTTGAGCGCGGCGACCGCCGGCAGTTCCTTGCCTTCCAGGAACTCGAGGAAGGCGCCGCCGCCGGTGGAGATGTAGCTGACGTCGTCGGCGATGCCGTACTTGTCGACCGCGGCCAGGGTGTCGCCGCCGCCGGCGATCGAGAAGGCCTTGGACGCGGCGATCGCGCGCGCCAGGGCCTGGGTGCCGTGGCCGAAGGCGTCGAACTCGAACACGCCGACCGGGCCGTTCCAGACCACGGTGCCGGCGTTCTTGATCAGCTCGGCGTAGCGCGCGGCGGTGTCGGGGCCGATGTCCAGGATCATGTCCTCGGCGCCGACCGCGTCGACCGCCTTGACCGTGGCCGGGGCGTCGGCGGCGAAGGCCGGCGCGACCACCACGTCGGTCGGCACCGGGATGTCGGCGCCGCGCGCCTTGGCGTCGGCCATGATCCGGGTGGCGGTGCCGATCAGGTCGGTTTCCACCAGCGACTTGCCGACGCCATGGCCCAGCGCGGCGATGAAGGTGTTGGCGATGCCGCCGCCGACGATCAGCTGATCGACCTTGCCGACCAGCGAAGACAGCAGCTCCAGCTTGGTCGAGACCTTGGAGCCGGCGACGATCGCCAGCAGCGGACGCGCCGGGTTGTCCAGGGCCTTGGCCAGGGCGTCGAGTTCGGCCATCAGCAGCGGGCCGCCGGCGGCGAGCTTGGCCTGGCGGATCACGCCGTGGGTCGAGGCCTGGGCGCGGTGGGCGGTGCCGAAGGCGTCCATGACGAACACGTCGCACAGCGCCGCGTACTTCTTCGACAGGACCTCGTCGTCCTTGCCCTCGCCGACGTTCATGCGGCAGTTCTCCAGCAGCACCAACTGACCGAGCCGCACCTCGACACCGTCGACCCAGTCTTTGACCAGCGGCACCTCGATGCCCAGCAACTGCGACAGGCGCGCGGCCACCGGCGCCAGCGAATCGGCCTGGCTCCACACGCCTTCCTTGGGCCGGCCCAGGTGCGAGGTCACCATCACCGCCGCCCCCTTTTCCAGGGCCAGCTTCAGGGTCGGCAGCGCGGCCAGGATGCGCTGTTCGGAGGTGATGCGGCCGGCGTCGATCGGCACGTTGAGATCTTCTCGGATCAGCACGCGCTTGCCGGCGAGATCGAGATCGGTCATGCGGACGATGGACACGTAAGGCCTCCTGGGCACGGACTAAGGGGAAAGGCGGCGCGCGCAGGCTCGACCGCCGTAGCCGCGTATTGTAGAGGCCGGGATTTGGGATTCGGGATTCGGGATTCGAAAAAGCGAAAAGCCCGCGTGGCGGGCCTTCGCTGTTGCCGTAACGAATCCCTAATCCCGAATCCCAAATCCCGGCTTTCAAATCAAGCCGCCGGCGGCGCGCTCCCGCGCAGCAGGCTGAAGGCGAAGCCCGCGACCACCAGCGCGCCGACCACCAGCACCGCCCACAACAGCCAGGTGCGCCAATTGCGCTGCGGCTCCGGCGCCTGCAACGCGGCGGCTCCGGCCAGCGCGCGCATCGGGCCCAGGCCGGCCTCGGCCGGCCGCCAATCGGCGCCGCGGGCCTGTTGCAGCGCCATCATCGCCTGCGGCAGCGGCAGGTCGTCGCGCGCGGTGCGCGCGCTGCCCGCGACCAGGGCATAGGGCGGCGCGCCCTGGGCGATGAACACCACCATCTCCGGCTGATAGCCCAGGCGCAGGGTGGGCTCGGCCGGCACCGCGCCGTCGGCGCGCAGGCGCCAGTAACGATCGTCGCTGCGCGCCGACAGCGTGCGCGCGGAAGAACGGCCGTCGGCGCCGACGCGGTAGGCGGTCCAGGTGTCCAGGCGGCGCTGCCAGGGCGCGTCGGCCTGGTCGCGGCTCTCCAGCGTCCAGCGCACCGCGTAATTGCCCGGCAGCGCGACGTCGACGCGCTGGATCGGGAAGCGGCCGTCGAGTTCGAATTCGAAACGCGCGCCCTTGTCCTTGCCTTCGGCGGCGAGGCGGCGGCCCTTGAGCTGGCGCCAGCGCAGCGGCGCGGGATCGGCGCCAGCGCCGAGCTCGGCGCTGACCGCGCGGATCGGCGCGACCTCGTCGGGGTTGACCGGGCTCAGGCGCAGGTAGCGCGCGCGCAGGCCGTCGGCGTCGAACGCGATCCGCCGCTGCAGCAGGCGGCGCCCGCCCTGTTCCAGATCGACCAGGCGGCCGCTCGCGGCGACGTTGCGCCAATGCTCGAGATCGTCGCTGGCCTCGACCCGGTAGGCCGCGTCCAGCGCGGTGCCCGGCGCCCAGTCCAGGTCCAGCGCGTGGATCGGCGTGCGTACGGCGCTGGCGTCGATCAGCAGGGCGGTCTGCGGCCCGATCGCGGTGGAGCGGCCGATGCCGCGCGCCTCGACCCGGCGCAGGCGTCCGTCGGCCTCGACTTCGCTGACCAACTGCCAATCCTGCGCGTCGCTGGCCGGACGCGCCGGCAAGGCGAACCAGGGCAGGCTGACGCGGGTGGTCGCGCGCACGTCGTTGACGCCGGGGCGGTACACGGCGGCGGGCACCGGGTTGCCGGTGCCGTCGATCACGTCGACATCGCGCAAGCCGGACTGACGCGCATGCAGATAGACCGAATCGTCCAGCAGTACGCGATAGGCGCCCGCGTCCGCGCCGGTCAGTTGCAACGGCCATTGCTGGGCGTAATCGTCGCGCGGCCCGGCCAGGCCCAGGGCCGGCCACAGAACGAAGGCGAAAGTCGCCAGTGCACGGACCAGGCTCATGCCGACATCTCCGGAGGTTGATCTGCAGCGGCGTTGCCGCTGGCCGGCGGCGCCGGCGCGAGGTAGCCGACGACCAGGCACAGCAGGCCGAACGCCATGAACGAGGCGATGCCGAGCAGGTTGCCCAGGTGAGTGCGGTCGACCGCGATCAGCTTGACCAGCACCACCGCCATCAGCACCGCGCCGGCCAGCCACAGCCCGCGCTGGCCGCGCCGCGAGCCGACCACCCAGGCGAGCACGCCGAGCAGGCTCCAGACCACGGTCAGGCTGGTCTGGACCAGGCCGGTGCGGTACATCGAGGCATCCCAGGGCACCGCGCCCCAGTGATGGGTCGCGCGCAGGGTGATCGCGGTGACCAGGGCGAAACCCGCGGTCGCCAACAGCGGCACCCGCCGCGCGCGCAGATCGTCCGGCACCGACGGCGAGGCCAGCCAGAACGCGAACAGCACGAGCACCGCGAGCTGGCTCAGGTCGAGCGGATTGAGCAACGGCAACCAGGCCAGCGGTGCGCTGCTGCCGGGCTGGCCCAGCACGACGATGGCGGCCAGCGCCAGGGCGAACACGAACGTGCCCTGCACCACGGCGCGCCATTGCCCGAAGCGCTCGCCCAGCGGCGGCGCCAGCCACTGCGGCCGCCACTGCAGGGCGGCCGCCATGGCCAGGAACGGCAAGGCCAGCGCGGCCCAGGTCCAGCCGTCGCCGACGGTGGCGCGGCCGGCGAACTCGTGCAGCGACAGGCTCGCCGCCAGCGGCCAGGCCCACAACCAGACCGAATGCGCGAACGCGAGTTCGCCGCCTGCCCGCTCGCGCAGGCAAGCCAGCGCGCGCAGGCCGGCGAGCGCATACACCAGCCAGGCCGCGACGCCGTAGCCGCCGAAGGGATGCAGATGCGCCGACTCCTGCGCGATCGCCAGCGGCAGCGCCGCGGCCAGGCCGAGCGCGGCCGTCCACGACAGCGCCCGCGTGGGCAGGCGGCGATAGGTTTCCGCGGCCAGCCAGGCGCTGAGCGCGGCGAACGCCAGGCAGGCGTCGGCGCGCAGATCGGAAAGCAGGAAGCGGTCGAACTCGCCCCAGGCGTTGCCGCACCACCAGGCCAGGCCCCACAGGTAGTAGCCCAGCGCCGGATTGCGCCGCTCGGCGCGGCGGTAGCTCCAGGCGCTGGCGAAACCGGCCAGCGCGATCAGCAAGGCGCCCATGAAGCGCGCGTTGAGCACCGCGGTCAGCGGCTCGGGGCCGTCGCTGACGCCGATCACGAAACCGGCTGCGGCGAACAGCTGCAGGGCCAGACCGGCCAACTGCGGCAGCGCGCGCTGCTGACGCAGGCCCAACCAGGCCAGCGCCGCGCCTTCGACCGCGAACACGCAGGCGGTGGTCTGCGCCGACAGCGCCAGCGGCACCGCCAGGGTCGCGAAACCGACCGCGAGCAAGGCGTAGGGCGTGGCCAGGGCGACGAAGTGCTCGCGCCGCTTGAGCCACCAGGCCAGCGCCGCGTACAGCGCGGCCAGGCCCAGCGCGCAGAACGCCAGCGGCATGCGCTCGCCTTCCAGCAGGCCGGCCTGCAGCGAGAACGCCACCAGCGGCGTGCCGAACACCAGGCAGCCATCGATGAAATCGCGCCGTCCGGCGGCCTGACGCCAGGCGTAGAGGATGGGAATCAGCAGGTAGAAGGCGAAGAACAGCAACAGGAAGGGCTCGGTGCTGGCGAAGTCCGCGCTGCGATAGCGCAGCACGCCCCAGGCGGTGCCGATGCCGAAGGTGAACACGAAGCCGAGCAGGTTGAGCGCGCGCCACGGCCGCCACCAGGCGATCGCGAAGATCGCCGCGTTGAGCACCGCGTAGTAACTGAACAAGGCGACGTGATTGCCCTGCCCGGTCGACAGCCAGATCGGCGCCATGAAGCCGGCGAGGATGCCCAGCAGCGCCAGCGCGATCGCGTTCTGGCGCACCGCCAGCACGCCGGCGCCAGCGACCAGCACGATGCTGAGCGCGAACGCCGGCCCGGCCTCGATCAGTCCGTACAGTTTGAAGGCCGCGAACACCACCAGCAGCAGCACGCCGATCGCGCCGCCCTGCAGGCTCAGCGCGAAGCTGCGCTTGCGTTCGCGCTGGCGCCAGCCGAACACCAGCCCGGCCAGCGCGGCCAGCGCGATGCCGGCCAAGCGGAATTCGATCGGGAAACGCATCCAGCCCTGATCGGTGGCGTACTTGAGCAGCGCGGCGACGCCGGCGAACAGCACCAGCATGCCGACCTTGACCGGCACGTTGCCTTCGGTGAACCAGCGCTTGACCGCGCCGACCAGGCGCTCGATCGGATCCGGCTGCGCCGGCGCGCGCACCTGGGCGCGCGGCGCTGGCTCGAAAATCGGGCGCGGCGCCGGCAGCGGCGGCGGCACGGCCGGCGCCGGCAGCGGCGGCGGCACGGCCGGCGCCGGCTCGGCGGCGGGCGGCGGCGCGGTCGGTTCGCCGGGAATCGAGGCGGGCGGCGCGACCTGGGGCGGCGGCGGCGCGACCGGCGCGGGCACGGCGGTGGACGGCGCGGGGGCCGCCTGCGCGTCGCGCATGAGCTCGCCCAGGGTCGGTTCGCGCTCGGCCTCCTCTTCGGCCACGGACGCCGCCGGCCGCGCGGCGGCGCGCTGCGCGAGTTCGGCGATCCGCTCCTCCAGCAGCCCGACCCGGGCCTTGAGCCCGGAGATCGAGACCAAGGCGATGATCAACAGTACCGGCACGGTCAACAGCACCAGCACCAACAACGTCACCAGTCCTGCCATCGCGCCCCATCCCTGTCCTTGTCGCCACGCACGTTAACACCAAGCGCGGCGCCGCAACGGCGCCGAAGTTTTTGTTGCGAATCTGCGGTCGCTCACCACATATCGTGTTGACGGATCGAAGCACCCCGAATATGTTGTGTCCGTCGGTGCCGATCGCGAGATCGGCTTAAAAGGGAAGCCGGTGCGTAGCCGCCTCGAAAGGGCGGCGGCAAAGCCGGCGCTGCCCCGCAGCGGTATGGGAAACGAACGCGGTCATTGCACTGGGCGCCCTGCGCCTGGGAAGCGGCCGCCAGTAGGTAAAGGCAGGAGTGAGCGGAGAGAAGTGAGGTGTGAGCGGTCTGGTACTCGCTCCTCGCTTCTCCCCGCTCACTTCTAGCTCCAAGTCCCGAGCCCGAAGACCTGCCGACAACCGCGCGTCGCACACCGCGCGGTACCGGCTCAGGAGTCTTCGGGGGAAGACGGCCGGTGTCGCCCCGCCGCGGTTCGCCATGGCGGTCCGCGGTCCGTCTCGGGCTGCGCGACACCCTGTCGTCATCCTCGAACACTTCGCGCCCGCGGGGGCGCAAGCCGCAACGCCGAAGCCCCGGCGTTGCGTCCTGCGTCCGCGCACGTCGGCCCTCGTGGGAAGGCCGGCGACCCGTGCGCCCACGCATCGGAGCCCCTATGACCACCACCACCGAAGCGCCCGCCGCAGCGAGCACCTCCCCCGCCGCCGAAGCGCCGGCGCGCAAGCCCGACGCCGCCCCCGGCTTCGCCCTGACCCCGCCGGCCGCCAACCTGACCATGAGCGTGACCAAGCGCAGCGGGCGCCGCGAGCCGGTCGACCTCAACAAGATCGTGCGCGCGGTGACCCGCTGCGGCGAGGACCTGTACGCGGTCGATCCGATGCGCGTGGCCACCCGCACCATCTCCGGCCTGTACGACGGCGCGACCACGCGCGAGCTGGACGAACTGTCGATCCGCACCGCCGCCCTGCTCACCGCCGAGGAGCCCGAGTACGGCCGCCTCGCCGCGCGCCTGCTCAGCAACGTGATCGAGAAGGAAGTCGCCGGCATCGAGATCCACGCGTTCTCGCAGTCGGTCGTGCGCGGCCACGAGCTGGGCCTGATCAACGACCGCCTGCTGGGCTTCGTGCAGGCCAACGCGCGCAAGCTCAACGACGCCATCGACCGCAGCCTGGACGCGCGCTTCGACTACTTCGGCCTGCGCACCCTGTACGACCGCTACCTGCTGCGCCACCCGACCGCGCGCACCGTGATCGAAACCCCGCAGCAGTTCTTCCTGCGCATCGCCTGCGCGCTCAGCGAGGACGTCGGCGATGCGCTGGCGCTGTACCGGCGCATGGCCCAGCTCGACTACATCCCGTCCTCGCCGACCCTGTTCAACGCCGGCACCACCCACGAGCAGCTGTCGAGCTGCTTCCTGCTCGACTCGCCCGACGATTCGCTGGAAGCGATCTACAAGCGCTACATGGACGTGGCCAAGCTCAGCAAGTTCAGCGGCGGCATCGGCCTGAGCTATACCCGCATCCGCTCGCGCGGCTCGCTGATCCGCTCCACCAACGGCCTGTCCAACGGCATCGTGCCCTGGCTGAAGACCCTCGACGCCTCGGTGGCCGCGGTCAACCAGGGCGGCAAGCGCAAGGGCGCGGCCTGCGTCTACCTGGAACCCTGGCACGCCGACGTCGAGGAGTTCCTGGAGCTGCGCGACAACACCGGCGACGAAGCGCGCCGCACCCACAACCTCAACCTGGCCAACTGGATTCCGGACGAATTCATGCGCCGCGTCGAGGCCGACGCCGAGTGGTCGCTGTTCGACCCGGCCAAGGTGCCGCAGTTGACCGACCTGTGGGGCGAGTCCTTCGACCGCGCCTACCACGCCGCCGAGGCCGCCGGCCTGGCGGTCAAGAAGGTCAAGGCGCGCGACATCTACGGCCGCATGATGCGCACCCTGGCGCAGACCGGCAACGGCTGGATGAACTTCAAGGACAAGTCCAACCGCGCGTCCAACCAGACCCTGCGCGACGGCAACGTCATCCACCTGTCCAACCTGTGCACCGAGATCCTCGAGGTCACCTCGCAAGACGAGACGGCGGTGTGCAACCTGGGCTCGATCAACCTCTCGCACCACGTCGAGATGTACGAGGACCCCAGCTCTCATAAGGGCGTGGGCGCGTTCGATTTCGACAAGCTCGCCGAAACCGTGCGCCTGGCCGTGCGCCAGCTCGACCGCGTGATCGATCTGAACTTCTATCCGATCGAGACCGCGCGCCGCGCGAACCTGAAGTGGCGCCCGGTCGGCCTGGGCACGATGGGTCTGCAGGACGTGTTCTTCAAACTGCGCCTGGCCTTCGATTCCGAGCCCGCGCGCAAACTCGCCCAGGAGATCGCCGAGGCGATCTACTTCCATGCCCTGTCGGCGTCGAACGAACTGGCGATGGAGCACGGCAAGCACCCGTCCTTCGACGACACCCGCGCCTCGATCGGCGAGCTGCAGTTCGAAGCCTGGGGCGTGACCCCGTCGCAGCCGGAACGCTGGGAAACCTTGCGCAAGCGCATCGCCGAGCATGGCCTGCGCAACTCGCTGCTGATCGCGATCGCGCCGACCGCGACCATCGCCTCGATCGCCGGCTGCTACGAATGCATCGAGCCGCAGGTGTCCAACCTGTTCAAGCGCGAGACCCTGTCGGGCGACTTCCTGGTGGTCAACAAGTACCTGGTCGAGGAGCTCAAGAAGCTCGGCCTGTGGACCGCCGAGATGCGCGACCGCATCAAGATGGCCGAGGGCTCGATCCAGTCGGTGCACGAAGTGCCCGAGTCGCTGCGCCAGATCTATCGCACCGCCTGGGAACTGCCGATGCGTTCGCTGATCGACATGGCCGCCGAGCGCGGCGCCTATATCGACCAGAGCCAGTCGTTGAACCTGTTCATCGAAAGCCCGAACATCGGCCAGCTCAGCTCGATGTACATGTACGCCTGGAAGAAGGGCCTGAAGACGACGTATTACCTGCGTTCGCGCCCGGCCACCAAGATCGCCAAGAGCACCGTCAGCGCGCCGGTGGCGGCCCAGCCCAAGCCCGAATACACCCAGGACGAGGCCATCGCCTGCTCGCTGGAAAACCCCGAGTCCTGCGAGGCTTGCCAGTAAACCCGCTCTAGCCCCTCTCCCACCGCGCGGGAGGGGGTTGGGGTGAGGGCCGCCCTGCGACTCGCGCCGTAACCGATTGTCGAGCGCCCTCATCCGCCCTCCGGGCACCTTCTCCCGCTCGCGGGAGAAGGAAAGCAATTCAAGGAAATCCCATGTCCCTCGCCCCGCCCCGCCTGCTCGATCCCGGTTTCGATCTCACCCTGCGGCCGATGCGCTATCCGCATTTCTACGAGATGTACCGCGATGCGATCCGCAACACCTGGACCGTCGAAGAGGTCGATTTCTCGCAGGACGTCAACGACCTCAAGCACAAGTTCGGCCCGGCCGAGCGTCACTTGGTCGAGCGCCTGGTCGCGTTCTTCGCCACCGGCGACAGCATCGTGGCCAACAACCTGGTGCTGAACCTGTACCAGCACATCAACGCGCCCGAAGCGCGCATGTACCTGTCGCGACAGTTGTACGAGGAAGCGCTGCACGTGCAGTTCTACCTGACCCTGCTCGACACCTACCTGCCCGACCCCAACGAGCGCGCCAAGGCCTTCGACGCAGTCGAAAACATCCCCTCGATCCGCGCCAAGGCCGAATTCTGCTTCCGCTGGATCGATTCGGTGCAGGGCCTCAAGCGCATCGAGACCCGCGAGCAGCGTCGCCAGTTCCTGCTCAACCTGATCTGCTTCGCCGGCTGCATCGAGGGCCTGTTCTTCTTCGCCGCCTTCGCCTACGTCTATTACCTGCGTTCGCGCGGCCTGCTCAACGGCCTGGCCTCGGGCACCAACTGGGTGTTCCGCGACGAGAGCTGCCACATGGCCTTCGCCTTCGAGGTGATCCGCACCGCGCGCGAGGAAGAGCCCGACCTGTTCGACGCCGACCTGCGCGCGCAAGTGGTGAAGATGTTCGAGGACGCGGTGGCCTGCGAGCTCCAGTTCGCCCAGGACGTGCTGTCCGGCGGCGTGGTCGGCCTGTCGCTGAAGGACATGCGCCAGTACCTGGAGTACTGCGCCGACCAGCGCATGGCGCAGTTGGGCATGCCCAAGCATTTCGGCTCCACCAACCCCTTCGGCTTCATGGACCTGCAGGACGTGCAGGAAGTGACCAACTTCTTCGAGCGCCGGGTCTCGGCCTACCAGGTCGGCGTGCAGGGCGAGGTCGCGTTCGACGAGGCGTTTTGATTTAGGCGGGCGAGATACCCGCACTCTGAAACCTCTCCCGCCAGCCTAAAGCCCCTCTCCCTCTCCCTCTCCCTCTCCCTCTCCCTCTCCCTCTCCCTCTCCCTCTCCCTCTCCCTCTCCCTCTCCCTCTCCCGCTCACGGGAGAGGGGTTGGGGTGAGGGCGTAAGCGCCAACGGCGCGAATGCCTTTGCTCTGGTTCCTCGCCGCTAACGCAAAAGCCCCTCACCCTAGCCCTCTCCTGCAAGCGGAATAGGGAACCGTTCGCTACGACGTCGCTCTCCTCGCTCCGCCGGGAAACAAACCCATGACCGAAGCCCGCATCATCGAAATCGTCTTCCCCGACCACACCAATCACCTCGGCACCCTGTTCGGCGGCCAGGCCTTGGCGTGGATGGACAAGGCGGCGTTCGTCGCCGCCTCGCGCTACGCCCGCCGCACCGTGGTGACCGCGCGCTCGGAGCAGATCGATTTCCACACCGCCGTGCCCAAGGGCGCGCTGGTCGAGCTGATCGCGCGCGTGGTCTCGGTGGGACGCACCTCGATGCAGGTGGAGGTCGAAATGCACAGCGAAGACCTGCTCAGCGGCGAGTCGCGGCTGGCCACGCGCGGACGCTTCACCATGATCGCGCTGGATCGCGAGGGCGTGCCGACGCCGGTGCCCGCGCTGGAGTCCGCACCGGCCTGAGCGCGCGCGTCGCCTCCGCGCCGGCCCGACGCCGCTGCGGTCGCGCGACACGATGCATGCGTATCCCAGCCGGGCCCGAGCTGGCGCAGCCGGCCCGACTTCAGCAAGATGCCCGCTCCGACCGAGGCGGCGATATCGCGTGATCCGACTTATCCCATTGACCATCGCGGCGCTGATGCTGGCCGCTTGCGCGTACGTGCCGCCGCAGGATCGAGCCGCCACGCCGGCCGCGGAACCCGCTCCGGTGCCGCGGCTGACGCTGGCCGACAGCGGCGCCGAGATCGCACTGAAGCTGGATGGAGAGTTCGAAATCGCGCTCGACGACCAACCCTCCACCGGCTACGGCTGGGACGTGGTCGCCGGCGTGGACGATGTCGGCGATCCGGGTCGCAGCGAAGTCCTGAGTTCGGTCCTGGCGTTCCGTCCTCAAGCCGCGTCCGCCGACGGCGAACCACCGCCCGGCGCGCCCGGCCAGGTGGTTTGGCGCTTCCGTGCCATCCGGCCCGGCAGCGGCCTGCTGCGGCTGGACTACCGGCGCCCCGAAGAGCCAGGCGCCGCGCCCGCGCGCCAGGCGGTGTACCGCATCGAGGTGGAGTGAGCCGCCACGGCGGACGCGGAACCCGTCAGCCGATCAGCATCTTGGTCGAGATCGGCAGGAACTTGCGCAGATCGCTGCGCTGCGAATCCAGCTCGTGGTAGCGCAGTTTGGCGCCTTGGATGTTGAGCAGTTCGTGACCCAGCGACAGGTAGTAGCGGATCAAGGTCTTTTCGCAGATCGGCAGGGCGGTGGCGGCTTTCTGCCCGGGGCGGGCCACGAACTCGGCGTAGACCAGCCGGCGTTTTCCGTTGGGCATGGACTGGATTCCGCGCATCAGCTTCAGATTGTTCAACTGGGTCTTGATCCGCGATTGCAGGTTGCCGGCCTTGCCGACATAGATCGCCTCGGCGGTCCGGCCGTGCACGCGCAGGAAAATGTAGATACCCGGATTTTTGGGAACGTTCGCGATCGGCGCCGCGTACGGAAAAGCGCCCAGTTCGATCGATTGATGCCAGTTCAACTTCAGTTTCATGCGCTCCCCCTGAGCGTGACGCCCCGGCAGGCTAGCCGGCGGACTCAGCGCCTTTATACCGTCTCGCGCGCGGGTTCCACGAACGCCGCCCGGCGCCGATGCCGAGGCAGGCCGCCGGCGATTGACTTGGACGCGGCCGGGCCGTACTTTGGCAACCGTCATGGTGACCATCGCTTCATAAAGATAAAGCGATGCGACAAGACGCCGACGGTTCGCGCCGGCGGCGTCCAGAGGGAATCCGGTGCGGACACCTGTCCAATTCCGGAGCTGCCCCGCAGCGGTATAGGGAACGACCTCCGTCAGGCACTGGGTGCGAACCCGGGAAGCGACGGACAGTAGGCGGCGTCCAGCGACGCCACGCCCCAAGCCCGAAGACCTGCCACGACCGGAGGGTTCGCCCTCCGTCCGACTCCGGCCCCGTCGGGCCGGCGATGCGACGCGGCCGCGGCCCGTCCCCGCCGATCCGACGTAGCCGGTTCGCCCGCGGGGGCGAAGGTCGAAGGCAGGTCGTGCTCCGGCGTCGCCGCTTCCGCGGCGAGCGGTCGCGCGCGCGTATCCGCCTTCCTTCGTTGCCCTGCTCATGCCCACACGCATCGCAGGAGACATCATGATCAGCGTTACCCACCTCGGCTTCCCGCGCATCGGCGCGCGACGCGAGCTCAAGCAGGCCCTGGAATCGTTCTGGAAAGGCGAGACCGCGGCCGGCGATCTGCACGACACCGCACGCACGCTGCGCGCCCGGCATTGGACGCTGGCGCGCGACGCCGGCGCCGACGTAGTGCCCTGCAACGACTTCTCGCTCTACGACCATGTGCTGGACACCGCCGTGCTGTTCGACGCGGTGCCCGCGCCCTACCGCGAGACGCTCGACGCCGATCCACTGGCCGGCTACTTCGCGCTCGCACGCGGCCTGCAGGACGCGCGCCACGACCTGCGCGCCCTGGAAATGACCAAGTGGTTCGACACCAACTACCACTACCTGGTGCCGCAGTTCGAGCGCGACCAGCGCTTCGTCCTGCGCGGCGACAAACCGCTGGCCGAACTCGCCGAGGCCCAGGCCCTGGGCCTGCAGGCGCGGCCGGTGCTGCTGGGGCCGGTGTCCCTGCTCAAGCTGGGCAAGCGCGGCGACGGCGGCGACCCGCGCGAGCTGCTCGATGCCCTGCTGCCGGCCTATGCCGACCTGCTGGCGCGGCTCAAGAGCGCCGGCGCGCAATGGGTGCAGCTGGACGAACCCTGCCTGGCCCTGGACCTGGACGAGGCCGATCGCCGCGCCTATCGCCGCGCCTACGACGCGCTCGCCGCGGCCGATGCGCCGCGGCGCCTGCTGGCCAGTTACTTCGGCGGCCTCGGCGACAACGCCGAACTGGCCGCGGCGTTGCCGGTACAGGCCCTGCACCTGGACCTGGCGCGCGCGCCCGGCCAGCTCGAAGCGCTGTTGCCCAGGCTGCCGGAGGATCGCGCGCTCAGCCTGGGCGTGGTCGACGGCCGCAACGTCTGGCGCGCCGATCTGGACGCGGCGCTCAGCCTGGCGCGCCGCGCCGGCGCACGCGCACGCTGGCTGGCGCCGTCGTGCTCGCTGCTGCACGTGCCGATCGATCTTGAGCTGGAGCGCAAGCTGCCGCCGCCGCTGCGACAGTGGATGGCCTACGCCAAGCAGAAGCTCGAGGAACTGCGCCTGCTCGCCGACACCCTGGCCGGCGACGACCGCGCGGCCGACGCGCTGGCCGCGGCCGCGAGCGCGCGCGCCGCGCGCCTGGCCTCGCCGCTGCTGCGCGACGCCCAGGTGCGCGCCAAGCTCGCCGCGATCGTCCCCGCCATGGCCCGTCGCGATTCGCCCTACGCGCAGCGCGCGCCGGTGCAGGCGCAGCGACTGAAGCTGCCCGACTTCCCGACCACCACGATCGGTTCCTTCCCGCAGACCTCGCAGGTGCGCCAGGCCCGCGCCGAACACAAGGCCGGGCGCCTGGACCACGCCGGCTACCGCGCCTTTCTCGAACGCGAGACCGAGCTGTGCCTGCGCGAACAGGAAGCGCTGGGCCTGGACGTGCTGGTGCACGGCGAGTTCGAACGCAACGACATGGTCGAGTACTTCGGCGAGCAACTGTCCGGCTTCGCCTTCACCGCCCATGGCTGGGTCCAGAGCTACGGCTCGCGCTGCGTGAAGCCGCCGGTGCTGTACGGCGATGTCGCGCGTCCGCGCGCGATGACCGTGGACTGGGCGCGCTATGCGCAGTCGCTGACCCCACGCCCGGTCAAGGGCATGTTGACCGGCCCGGTCACGATCCTGCAATGGTCGTTCGTGCGCGACGACCAGCCGCGCGCCGACACCTGCCGCCAGATCGCCCTGGCCCTGCGCGAGGAAGTGCTGGACCTGGAGGCAGCCGGCATCGCCGTGATCCAGATCGACGAACCGGCGCTGCGCGAAGGCCTGCCGCTGCGCCGCGCCGACTGGCCCGCCTATCTGGCCTGGGCCGGCGAAGCCTTCCGCTTGGCCGCCAGCGGCGTCGGGGATGCGACCCAGATCCACACCCACATGTGCTACGCCGAGTTCAACGACATCATCGAGGCGGTCGCCGACCTGGACGCCGACGTGATCTCGATCGAGACCTCGCGCTCGCGCATGCAGCTGCTGGACGCGTTCGTGCGCTACCGCTACCCCAACGGCATCGGCCCGGGCGTCTACGACATCCATTCGCCGCGCGTGCCCAGCGTGGAGGAGATGCGCGAGCTGCTGGGCAAGGCGCTGGACGTGCTGACCCCGGCGCAGCTGTGGGTCAATCCGGACTGCGGCCTCAAGACCCGCGGCTGGCCGGAGGTGCGCACGGCGCTGCGGGCGATGGTGCAGGCGGCGGAGGGTTTGCGGGAGTCGGCGACGGCCTCGGCGTAACCCCTTCTTCGCAACCGGTTCTCCCCTTTGAAAAAGATGGGTCGGAGGGATTTGCCTCACCGCATCGCGCAAAAGCAAATCCCCCGCGCGGCCTGGCAAGTACAGACCTCGCGGGGACGCTGCGCGCAGCCCCCTTTTTTCAAAGGGGGCGATTTTTCGTCGTGCGCTAAAGACCGACTCGGTTCCCCCCTTGGAAAAGGGGCTTAGGGGGATTTGCTTTACCTTCGCCCCAAAGAAAAAGCCCCGCGAATGCGGGGCCTTCTCCTGTGGCTACGATCGCCGCGGCTTACTTGCCCGCGACCACCTTGACCATTTCCAGGCACTTGTTCGAGTAGCCCCATTCGTTGTCGTACCAGCTCACCAGCTTGACGAAGGTGCCGTCCAGGGCGATGCCGGCGTCGGCGTCGAAGATCGAGGTGCGGGTGTCGCCGCGGAAATCGGTGGCGACCACCTTGTCCTCGGTGTAGCCCAGGATGCCCTTGAGCGCGCCTTCGCTCTGCGCCTTCATTTCCGCGCAGATCTCGGCGTAGGTGGCGTCCTTGTTGAGCTCGACGGTGAGGTCGACCACCGACACGTCCGAGGTCGGTACGCGGAAGGACATGCCGGTGAGCTTCTTGTTGAGTTCCGGGATCACCACGCCGACCGCCTTGGCCGCGCCGGTGCTGGACGGGATGATGTTCTCCAGGATGCCGCGGCCGCCGCGCCAGTCCTTGTTGGACGGGCCGTCGACGGTCTTCTGGGTGGCGGTGGCGGCGTGCACGGTGGTCATCAGGCCGCGCTTGATGCCCCACTTGTCGTTCAGCACCTTGGCCAGCGGGGCCAGGCAGTTGGTGGTGCACGAGGCGTTGGAGATGATCGCCTCGCCCTTGTAGGTCTTGTCGTTGACGCCGTAGACGAACATCGGCGTGTCGTCCTTGGACGGCGCCGACAGCACGACCTTCTTGGCGCCCGCGTCCAGGTGCTTCTGCGCGGTGGCCTTGTCCAGGAACAGGCCGGTGGACTCGATCACCACCTCGGCGCCGACCTCGTCCCACTTGAGGTTGGCCGGGTCGCGTTCCTGGGTCAGGCGGATCTTCTGGCCGTTGACGATCAGGGTGTTGCCCTCGACCGCGATCTCGCCCTTGAAGCGGCCGTGGACCGAGTCGTACTGGAGCATGTAGGCCAGGTAGTCCGGCTCGAGCAGGTCGTTGATCGCGACGATTTCGATCTCGCCGCCGAAATTCTGCACCGCCGAGCGCAGCACGTTGCGTCCGATGCGGCCGAAGCCGTTGATGCCTACCTTGATCGCCATTTCTGCAAACTCCTGGGCCCGCACGCGCGGCTGGGATGGGGAAACCCGCATTCTAGCAAACGCGGCGCCCTGGCCCCGGCCCGCCCCACGGAACGACCCGGCCCCGGGCGGGCGGGTCCGGCATCGGGCGTCGGGCGATATTGCAACGAAAGTCAAGGACGGGCAGGATTTGGCACGCATAAAGTGGCTGGCGATCCAAAACCGGATTACGCCCAGCCCGATCAAATCAGCTCGATCCAACAGGGGATTCAAGGAATGAACAAGCGTACTTACGGTGGCGCGATCGCCGCCCTGGCTCTGGCCTGCCTGTCGCAACCCGTCCTGGCCCAGTCGGCCGGCACTTGGAGCCTCGGTGTCGGCGCCCACCAGGTCTCGCCGACCTCGGACAACGGCAGCGTCCTGGACGGCGAGTTCGACCTGGAGATCAGCGAAAACGTCCAGCCGACGGTGACGTTCGAGTATTTCATCCGCAACGACCTGGGCCTGGAAGTCCTGGCCTCGATCCCGTTCGAGCACGACATCGACATCGTCGACGTGGGCCAGGTCGCCACGACCAAGCAGCTGCCGCCGACGGTCACCCTGCAGTACCACTTCAACAGCCGCGGCATGGTCTCGCCGTTCGTCGGCGCCGGCATCAACTACACCCTGTTCTTCAGCGAGAAGACCACCGGCGCGCTCGAAGGCACCACGATCAAGCTCAAGGATTCCTGGGGCCCGGCCGCGCACGCGGGCGTGGACTTCATGATCGGCGAAAGCGGCGCGATCCGGGTCGACGTGCGCTGGATGGACATCGACACCGATGTCGAGGTCAACGGCGTCAAGATCGGCACCGCCCAGATCGATCCGCTGGTCTACGGCCTGGCCTATATCCACCGGTTCTGAGGCTGGGCCGGCAACGGCGAACCGACAGACGCGGCACCGTCGCGACCGCCGATCGGCGGTCGATGACGGCGCCCGCTCCGGTAAAGTGGCGCGATGATCCGGACCCTACTGCTGCTGATCCTGCTCGCGCTGCTGCCGGCCGATGCGCTGGCCTGGGGGCCGCTCGGCCACCGCCTGGTGGCCGCCCTGGCCTGGGACGACCTGACTCCGGCCACGCGCGCCCAGATCGCCGCGCTGCTGGCCGATGAGCCCGACCCTAGCCTGCCCGGCATCGCCAACTGGGCCGACGAATTGCGCGCCAACGACCCCGACCTGGGCAAGAAGAGCGCGAAGTGGCACTACGTCAACCTCGGCGAAGACGACTGCGCCTACCAGCCGGCGCGCCACTGCCCCAACGGCGACTGCGTGATCGAAGCGATCCGCGCCCAGACCCTGATCCTGGCCGACCGCACGCGCCCGCGCGCCGAGCGTGCGCGGGCGCTGAAATTCGTGGTCCATTTCGTCGGCGACGTGCATCAGCCGCTGCATGCCGGCTACGCCCGCGACAAGGGCGGCAACGACATCCAGATCAATCTCGACGGCCGCGGCAGCAACCTGCACGCGCTGTGGGACAGCGGCCTGCTCAACCGCGCCAAGCTGGACGAGCACGCATGGCTGCAGCGCCTGCGCGCGTTGTCGCTGGCGGTACCGCTGTCGCAACCGCCGCTGCCGCCGGATTCGGTGGGCTGGGCGGAGGCCTCGTGCCGGATCGCGCTGCGGCCGGGCCTGTATCCGAGCCGGGCGATCATCGACGACAATTACGTGCAGACTTGGCTTCCCGAGGCCGAGGCCCAGCTGCGCCGCGGCGGCAGCCATCTGGCCGCCCTGCTCAACGCCGCGCTGAAGCGCTGAGCGCAAGACCTCGCCGAGCGCCGGGCCCCGGCGCGCGCACGAATCGCACGGACGCTGCAGCAAGAGGAATCCGATGTCCCCGCAGGTGCAGTCCTTCCATCATGCCGACACCGGGACCTGGAGCTACCTGGTGGTGGACCCGGGGACGTCGCAGGCCGCGATCGTCGACCCGGTGCTCGACTACGACGCCCGCTCCGGTCGCACCGGCGGCGCATCGGCGCAGGCGATCCTGGACGCCGCGCAGGCCCGCGGCGCCGACGTGCGCTGGCTGCTGGAAACGCATGCGCACGCCGATCACCTCAGCGCCGCGCATTGGCTGAAGCAGCGCCTGCCGCATGCGCGCATCGCGATCGGCCGGCGCATCCGCGAAGTGCAGCGCACCTTCGTGCCGGTGCTGGGCCTGGACGCCAAGATCGAAGCCGACGGCAGCCAGTTCGACCATCTGTTCGAGGACGAGGAAGACTTCGCGATCGGCGACCTGCGCGCGCGCACCATCGCCGTGCCCGGCCACACCCTCGACAGCCTGGCCTATCGCATCGGCGACGCCGTGTTCGTGGGCGATTCGCTGTTCATGCCCGACAGCGGCACCGCGCGCTGCGATTTCCCGGGCGGCGACGCGGCCATGCTGTACGCCTCGATCCGCCACCTGTACGAACTGCCCGACGCCACCCGCGTCTACGTCTGCCACGACTACGGCCCCGGCGGCCGCGCGCCGCTGTGCGAAACCAGCATCGGCGAACAGAAGCGCAGCAACATCCACGTACGCGGCGATACCGGCGAAGCCGACTTCGTGCGCATGCGCGAGGCGCGCGACGCGACCCTGGCCGTACCGGCGCTGATCCTGCCGGCCCTGCAGGTCAACCTGCGCGCGGGCGCGCTGCCCGAGGCCGAGGACAACGGCGTACGCTATCTCAAGATCCCGCTCAACCAACTCTGAGGCCGTCATGCGTCCGATCCGCACGCCGCTCGCGATCGTCTGCCTGTCCCTGAGCCTGGCCTGGTCCCTGGGCGCCGCCGCCGCGGAGCCCGAGAAGAGCGCGCATGCGCATGCCTCCGACCCGCCGCAGCGCATGGCCCCGATCGACGTCGCCCTGGATGCGGCGCGGATCGCGGGCCTGCCGCGCACGACCGTCACCGCCAGCGCGCACGGCAAGACCCTGAGCTGCGAAGGCGTGTCGCTGGCGGCGTTGTTGCGTGCGTCCGGGGCGATGCCGGAAGAACCGCTGCGCGGTGCGCAGCTGGCGCGCGTGGTGGTGGTCTCGGCGCGCGACGGCTACCGCGCCGCCTACTCCCTGGCCGAACTCGACCCCAGCCTGGGCGCGCGCGAGGTGGTGCTGACCGATCGCTGCGACGGCGCCGCCCTCGATGCCGACGACGGCCCCTGGCGCCTGATCGCACCGGGCGAATCGCGGCCCGCGCGCTGGGTGCGTCAGATCGAGTCGATCCGAGTGATCGACGCGCCTTAGGGCTCCTCGCTTTTCGCGTTACGCTGCCGCCGTAGCCCACCGGAGTCCGTCATGCTGCTGTCGCGCCGCCGCTGGCTCGCCGCGTTCTGCGCCTTCGCCCTGCCGGCGAGCGGTGCGTTCGCCGCGCCGCCCAAGCCCGAACCGATCACCGTGTTCGCCGCCGCCAGCCTCAAGGAATCGCTGGACGAAGCCGCGGTCGCCTACGAAGCCCGAACCGGCCAGCCGCTGCGGGTGTCCTACGCCGCCAGCTCGGCGCTGGCGCGCCAGATCGAACAGGGCGCGCCGGCCGACGTGTTCCTGTCCGCCGACCTGGACTGGATGGACTACCTGCAGCAACGCAAGCTGATCGACGCGGCCAGCCGGCGCAACCTGCTCGGCAACAGCCTGGTGCTGATCGCGCCCGAGCACAGCGCGGCCAAACCGCTGAAACTCGAACCCGGGGTCGATCTGCGCCCGCTGCTCGGCGATGGCCGCCTGGCCCTGGCCCTGACCGCGAGCGTGCCGGCCGGCAAGTACGCGCGCGCATCCTTCGAATCGCTGGGCGTGTGGGCGCAATTGCGGCCCAGGGTCGCCGAGGCCGAGAACGTGCGCGCGGCGCTGATGCTGGTCGCGCGCGGCGAGGCGCCGCTGGGCGTGGTCTACGCCAGCGACGCGCGCGCCGAACCGAACGTGCGCGTGTTGGCGACCTTCCCGGCCGCGAGCCACCCGGCCATCGTCTATCCGGTCGCGCGCATCCGCACCAGCGCCCATCCGCAGGCGGCGGCGTTCGTGCGCTGGCTGCAGACCGCGCCCGCCGCGACCCTGTTCCGCCGCCACGGCTTCGCCGTGCTGAAGTAAGCGCGACCGGCGCATGTTCGATTTCAGCCCCGCCGAACTGACCGCGATCGCGCTCAGCCTCAAGGTCGCGAGCGTGGCGGTGCTGCTCAGCCTGCCGCTGGGCGTGGCCATGGGCTGGCTGCTCGCGCGCAAGACCTTCCCCGGCAAGCTGCTGTTCGACGCGATGCTGTACCTGCCGCTGGTGCTGCCGCCGGTGGTCACCGGCTACGTGCTGCTGATCCTGTTCGGCAATCAGGGCCCGATCGGCCGCTTCCTGTCCGAGACCTTCGGCTTCAGCTTCGCGTTCCGCTGGACCGGCGCCGCGTTGGCATGCGCGATCATGGGCTTTCCGCTGATGGTGCGCGCGATCCGGCTCTCGATCGAAGCCGTCGACCGCCGCCTGGAACAGGCCGCGGCCACGCTGGGCGCCAATCCCTGGCGGGTGTTCTTCGGCATGACCTTGCCGCTGGCCCTGCCCGGCGTGATCGCCGGCGCGGTGCTGGCCTTCGCCAAGGCCCTGGGCGAGTTCGGCGCCACCATCACCTTCGTGTCCAATATTCCCGGCGAAACCCAGACCCTGTCGTCGGCGATCTACGGCATGTTGCAGGTGCCCGGCGCCGAGTCCGGGCTGTGGCGGCTGACCGTGGTCGCGGTGGCGATCTCGTTCGCCGCGGTGCTGCTGTCGGAATGGCTGGTGCAGCGCCAGCGCCGCGAGACCCAGGCATGAGCGCGGCGCCGACCCATCTGCTCGATTTCAGCGTGCGCCGCGGCGCCTTCGAGCGCAGCGTGAGCATCCGCAGCGAACGCCGCGTGATCGCCCTGGTCGGCGATTCCGGCGCCGGCAAGACCTCGCTGCTGCACGCCATCGCCGGCCTGCTGCGGCCGCAGCGCGGCCGCATCGAGATCGGCGGGCGCTGCCTGTTCGACGCCGAGGCCGGCATCGACCTGCCCGCGCACCGGCGCCGGATCGGCTACGTGTTCCAGGACGCGCGCCTGTTCCCGCACCTGGACGTGCGCCGCAACCTGCTCTACGGCCTGCGCGGCGAGGCGCGCGCGGCGCCGCGTTTCCAGCTCGATGCGATCGTCGAACTGCTCGGCATCGGCGCGCTGTTGTCGCGTTCCACCGCCGGGCTGTCCGGCGGCGAGATGCAGCGCGTGGCCCTGGGCCGGGCCCTGCTGTCGCAGCCGCAGATCCTGTTGCTGGACGAGCCGCTGTCGATGCTGGACATGAATCGCCGCGACGAACTGCTGCCCTACCTGCAGCGCGTGCGCGACGAGGTCGCCCTGCCGATGATCTACGTCAGTCATTACCCCGACGAAGTGCGGCGCATCGCCGACGAGGTCCACATCGTCGGCGCGTAGCCCGAATCGATGCGCGCCGCCAGGCGGCCGCGATCATTCGTCCGTCACCCGGATCGGATCCAGGGCGACCGCCGACAGGTCGGACGACGCCCCCGCGGTCGGACCGGAAGCGGCGGCGAAATCGACCGGCACCTGCACCCACGACGCCACCGGCCGGCCGTCCTGGGTCGCGGGCTGGAAGCGCCACTTGCGCGCGGCCTCGACGGTGCTGGCGTCGAGCTCGGCATCGCCCGAACTTTGCGCCAGCCGGACCTGCTGCGCGCCGCCGTCGCCGCCGACCTGGATCTCCAGCAGCACGCGCCCGTTGACCTTGCGGCCCTTCGGGTACGGCGGCGGCGACAACGCGCCATACGCCGCGGCGGTCAGCTCCATGGTCTGCGCATGCGGGTTGGCGACCGGCCTCGGCGCGGGTTCGACCACGGCCCGCGGTTCGGCGACGGGTCGCGGCTGGGCGGCGGGCCGCGCATCCGCAGCGGCGCTGACGGTCACCGTCATGTCGATGCCTTGCAGCACTTCGGCGTTGCTCGAACCGCGCACGCTGCCGATGCTGATGCGCGCCGGTTCGCCGTTGCGCACCGTCAGGCGCGGCTGTCCGACCGGCTTTCCGTCGCGTTGCAGCGAGGCCACCAGCAAGGATCGCCCTTCGCCCAGGGGCGATACCCGGCCCTGCAGCGACCACTTCGAACCGCCTTCGTCGCCGCTCACGCCGAAGGGTTGGCCGTAGCGTTCGAGCACACGGAAGCTGCTGGGCTCGCCGCCGTCCAGGCGCACCTCGAACTTCAGCAAGGCATAGCCGTCGGGCAATGCGGCCGCGGCCGGCGCGCGTTGCGGCTGCGCCGACCAGGCGGCCGCGCCGGTAGCGGCGGCCAGCAGGGCGACCAGGGCGGCGCCTGCGATCCAGCGTTTCGGCGATACGTTGGCGTGCTTGAGCATTTCGATCCTCTCCTTGAGCGGATGGCTGTGGCCCCAATGGCAGCCCAGGGGCACGGGGCGCGAGGCCAACTGGGTCTTGAGCATGGCTTCGCCATAGGCGCGACGCGCCTGCGGATGGCGCCGGACCACGCGCTGATCGCAGGACAGTTCCTGGTCGTGGTGGAAGTGGCGCACGGCGTAGTGCAGCAAAGGGTTGAACCAGTAGACGCAGCGCAGCAACGCGACCGCGGCGTTGAGCGCCAGGTCGCCGCGCGCGATGTGCTCGCGCTCGTGGGCGCGCATCAGCGCCTGCTGTTCGACGCTGTAGCGCCGCTCGAAATCCTCGGGCACGACGATGATCGGCCGCAGCAAACCGATCGCCGCCGGCAGGCCGGCCACCGCATCGGCCTGGCGCAGTCCGTCGGCGCGCAGGCGCAGCACGCCCAGCGCGCGCACGAAACGGCGCTGCTGCCAGGCCAACGCGGCCAAGGCCGACAGCGCGCCCGCCAGCCAGACCGCCAGGACCGCGGCGGTCGGCGCGATGCCGCTCGCCTGCGGCGCGGCCATCGCCAGCGGAGTCTGGACCACGGCCTGCACCGGCAAGGCCAGCGGCATGCGCGCGGGCGCGGCCGGCAACAGCACCGCGGCCACGGCCGCCGGCACCAGCGCCCATAACGCATAGGCGGCGGCCGCGCCGAAGCCGCGCCGCAGCGGGCGCCGCAACAGCAGCACCACGGCGATCGCGAAGCTGCTCGCCAGCGCGGTTTCCAACAGCACGGCGGCGATCTCAGCGCTGCTCATCGTCGAGCTCCTCCAGCAGCTTGCGCAGTTCGGCGATGTCCTTGCGGCTGAGCTTGCGCTGCTCGCTGAAATGCGCGACCAGCGGCGCGACGCGGCCGTCGAACAGGCGCTGCAGCAGGCCCTGGCTTTCCTCCAGCACCCAGTCCTCGCGCTTGAGCACCGGCGCGTACAAATACCGACGGCCCTGCTTCTCCGCGCGCACCGCGCCCTTGTTCAAGAGCCGGTTGAGCAGAGTCTTGATGGTCGCCTCCTGCCAGTCCTGGCGCTGGGCCAGGGCCGCGACCACGTCCTCGGCGGCGAGCGGATGCTCGCGCCAGAGCACGTCCATCACCACCGATTCGGCTTCGCTGATCTGCATCGTTTACATCCGTAATTTTTCCTGAGATTACACCCGTAATCGCCCATGTCAAGCCTACCGCCGCGCCGATGCGATACTGCGGCCATGACCGCACCCGCCCGCTACGAACGCGTCGACGACGCCGTCGATTTCCTGCTGTCCCGCATCCAGGGCCCGCTGCACCTGGGCGCGCCGCTGGGCCTGGGCAAGCCGCATCGCCTGTTGAACGCGATCTACGCACGCGTCCAGGCCGAGCCCTCGCGAATGCTGCACCTGTACACCGCGCTGTCGCTGGATCCGCCCGGCGCCGGCCAGGGCCTGGAGGGGCGCTTCGTCGCGCCGTTCGCGAGCCGACACTTCGGCGACGACTTTCCGCGCCTGAGCTACGTGGCCGCGCTCAAGCGCGACGCCCTGCCCGCGAACGTCGAGATCGAGGAGTTCTATCTGCAGTCCGGCGCGCTGCTGCATTCGCCGCCGGCGCAGCAACGCTACGCCAGCCTCAATTACACGCATGTCGCGCGCGCGCTCGCCGACCGCGGCGTCAATGCGATCGTGCAGAAGGTCGCGCGCCGCGACGGCGATAGCCGCCTGTCGCTGTCGTGCAATACCGACCTGACCCAGGACGCGGTCGACGCGATCGTCGCGCGCGGCCTGCCGCGGCCGCTGCTGATCGCCGAGGTCGACCCGGAACTGCCGTGGCTGGGCGGCAGCGCCACCGTTGCCGAGGACTACTTCGACGTGGTGCTGACCCCGCCCGGCCCGCACCCAAAACTGTTCGGCCTGCCGCGCCAGCCGGTCACCGACGCCGACTATGCGATCGGCTTCTACGCCAGCACCCTGGTGCGCGACGGCGGCACCCTGCAGATCGGCATCGGCGCGCTCGCCGACGCGCTCTGCCATGCGCTGGCGCTGCGCCACGCCGACAACGCCGGCTACCGGCGCGTGCTGGCGGCGCTGGATCCGGCCCTGGCCGCGCGCGAGGACCTGGCGCCGTTCGCGATCGGCCTGTACGGCTGCAGCGAGATGATCAACGAAGGCTTCCGGCGCCTGGTCGAAGTCGGGGTGATCCGGCGCAAGGTGGTCGACGACGAAGCGCTGATGCGGCGCCTCGCCGACGGCAGCGCCGACGAGGCCGACCGCGCCGCCCTGGAGCGCGACGGCGAGTACCTGCACGGCGGTTTCTACCTGGGCTCGCCCGAGTTCTACGACTGGCTGCGCCACCTGCCCGAGGACCAGCGCCGCGGCATCGGCATGCGTCGCATCAGCGAGGTCAACGAGCTCTACGGCGGCCATGAAGCGCTGGAGCGCCTGCAACGCCGCGACGCGCGCTTCTTCAACACCTGCATGATGGCGACCGCGCTGGGCGCGGCGGTGTCCGACGGCCTCGCCGACGGCCGGGTCGTGTCGGGCGTGGGCGGCCAGTACAACTTCGTCGCCATGGCCCACGCCCTGCCCGACGCGCGCTCGGTGCTGATGCTGCGCGCGACCCGCGACGCCGACGGCGCGAACCGTTCCAACCTGGTCTGGAACTACGGCCACACCACCATCCCGCGCCACCTGCGCGATATCTACATCAGCGAGTACGGCATCGCCGACCTGCGCGGACGGGCCGACGAGGACTGCGTGCTGGCGATGGCCGCGATCGCCGATGCGCGCTACCGCGACGGCCTGCTCGACACCGCGCGCCGCGAGGGCAAGCTGGGCGCGGACCGGCGCTTGGCCGCGCCGACGCGGCGCAACGCGCCCGAGCAGCTGCGCCAGGCGCTGGCGCCGCTGCGTCGCGACGGCCTGCTGCCCGACTACCCGCTGGGCAGCGATTTCACCGCGGTCGAGCAACGCCTGGTGCGTGCGCTGGGCTGGCTCAAGGCCGCCACCGCCAGCCGCGGCGGCAAGCTGGCCACGATCGCGCGCGCCCTGGCCGGCGCGCGCGGCGACGACGCCGAGGCCCTGGCGCGCATGGACCTGGCCGCTCCCGCCGGCCTGGGCGAGCGCCTGCTGGCGCGCCTGCTGGCGCTGGCCCTGCGCGAGACCCGCGCGCCCTGAGCCCGGCCGGTTTCGGCGCCGAGGCGCCAAGACGATGCGCAGCCCGCGCCGAACGACGCTTATACTCAAGCCACGGACCAGGCTCGGGGGAGCGCGTCGCGGATGTCGTCCGATAACGTCTACAAGCATTTCTATCGCACCGTACGCCTGGGCGCAGCCGAGCTCAGCGACGACGGCGGCCCGTTCGGTTTCGACGTCACCACGGCGCTGGAATTCGATTACCTGATCGAACGCTACCAATGCGACGCGATCATCGAGACCGGCTCCAACGTCGGCGACACCACCGAATATCTCGCGCGCGCCTATCCGCACCTCAACATCGTCACCTGCGACGTGGTCGACCGCTATGTCGACGTGGTCCAGCGCCGGGTCGGCTTCATGCCGCACACCCATGTCGAGAAGCTGGATTCGCCGGACCTGATCGCCAAGTTCCGCGACCAGTTCCGCTGCCCGCTGTACTACCTGGACGCGCACTGGTACGACGCCTGGCCGCTGGAACGCGAGCTGGCGCTGATCGAGAACGGCGTGGTCTGCGTCGACGACTTCAACATCGGCCATCCGCGCTTCGGCTTCGACCGCTACAACGACGTCGAGTGCGGGCCGCAAATGCTGAGCCGCTACATCGACAAGATTCCGGCCTACTACACCAACAACCCCGAGGCCCAGCACGAGCTGCCCTGCCTGCAGCCCGGGCGCCGCGGCGGCAAGGCCTATTTCGCGATCGGCCAACGCCACGACCACATGCGCCACCACCGCTACTTCAAGCGTTACGACACGCCGCGTCCGCCGGCCTCCTGAAGCGGCCAAGCCGGCGCCGCCGTCCACGGCGCCGCAGGATCACGCTCGCGTTCATCCTGCCCGCGCGATCATGGCGGGGTCGGCGCTTGAAACTCGCGGCCGGCCGCGCGGTCCAATCCCCTGCCGACCGTCGCGACCTGCAGGGCGCGCGGCGGCCGCAACCGTAACCAGGACGAGCAAGGCATGTCGAAGAGGTGGCTGTTCGCATCGGGTCTGCTGGCGCTGTGCCTGGCGGCCGTGGCCTGCCAGCGGACGGCGGACGGCGACGATGCGAGGCCCGGGGCCGAGGCGGTCACCATCGGCGACCAGTCCGGCGACCGTCCCGCCGCGCCCGCCAACGTCCGGCCGCCGGGCAAGACGGATTCGCTCAAGGGCACCTACTGGCCGCCGGCCAAGCTCGACTCCGGCGAAGCCTCGATCAGCTGCGAGTACGACTACGCCAAGCACGGCGACGGCGAAGCGCTGACCTCACTGGAGTTCTTCAGCCTGGTCGACGCGCTGCGCGACTGCCAGCCGCAGGGCATGGTGCGGGTGCGCTACCGCGGCAAGATCGGCGCCGGCTTCACCGCCCTGATCCAACGCGTGGCGGCGATGGCCGACCGCATGGAGATCCCGACCCGCATCCTCGACCTGGACTCGACCGGCGGCCACGTCGAGGAAGCGATCCGCGCCGGCGACTCGATCGCCGAGTCGCATTGGGCGATCTGGATCCGCGACGACTCGCAATGCCACAGCGCCTGCGTGCTGGTCCTGGCCGCGGGCGATACCCGTTCGATTTCGGGCAAGGTCGGCATCCACCGCCTGATCCGCGACCGCTCCACCGCCACCTCGCGCGCCGAACTCAGCGCCGAGCTCAAGGCGATCAACAGCCAGGTGCGCGATTACCTGGAACGCAACGGCGTCGCCACCGCGGTGGCCGACCAGATGATGACGGTGGCCAACCGCGACCTGCGCATCCTCAGTGAGGCCGAGCTCAAGGAGTACGGCCTGGCCGGCACCAACGCCGCCCAGGACGACCTGGACCGGATCAGGGTCGGGCGCAAATGCGGCGAGGACTTCATGCGCCGCCGCGATGCGTTCCGGCGCGATTTCGACAAGCAATGCATGCAGGTCGGCCAGGCCTTCCAGGCCATGGCCGAATGCGGGCTGACCCTGCGCCAGCGCTACGGTTTCCCCGACGCGCGCTGCGCGCAGGACAGCCCCATGTCCGAGTACGACCGCTACCCCGGCCGGCTCGAGACCGACGAGCCGCCGCAACGCGTCACCGTGCGCGGCGAACGGCCCGCCGGCTGATCGCGGCCGCGGGGCGGCGCGCGATCCCCCTGACGATTACAGCTGCGTGCAATCGGTCCAGCCGGCGGCGTAGGCGGCGGTCGCCTGCGCGAGCAGCGCGGTGTGGCAGCTCTCGTACGAAGTGCCGTAGACGTCGTGGCCGGTGCGGAAGGTGGTGCCGACCTCGCCGATGTGTTCGATGCCGTCGCCCCACACGGTGTACTCGGTGTAGTAGCTGCCGCGCCAGTTGCCGGTGCCGACCGGATCGTCGCGGTCGTGGACGACCCGGCCGGGGACGCCGTTGGCGGCGACGGCGGGATCGGCGGCGAGGCTGGCGCCGAGCAGCACGGTGGTCATCAGGGCCAGGTTGAACAGCTTGAGCTTCATATCGATCTCCAGGTGGGACCGCCGTGGCGACGGCGGTTGGACGGTGCGGGTCGCGGGGCCAGCGGCGCGATCGCGGGGATCGCGGCTGACCGGGCCGGATCACGCTAGGAGCGGTCGTGCCGCGCGGCCAGTACGCGCACGGGATCAAACCGGACCGCGGCGGGAAGGAATCGCCCCGATGCGTCGAAGAATCAATCGCTTGGCGCGGATTCGTACCCCGTTTGTGCCCCCGAAACCGTTGGAGCCGCGGACCGGGCCGCGCCTACACTGAGCGGGTCATCCACACCCATGATCGAGCCATGACGCGCCATACGCTGCCCTGCCTGCTCGGCCTGAGCCTGCTGTTCGCCACCTGCGCCCAGGCCCACGATCCCTTGGCCAAGAACAAGAACTGGTGCCTGGATCCGAACACCTCGCCCAAGATCGTCAGCAGCTTCAGCCTGTCGCCGCTGGCGCTGGCGCAGTACCGCAGCGAGCACGCCCCGCTGCTGGGCGAGAGCGGCGCCAGCTACTGCGTGCCGGAGAAGACCTGCGGCATCGTCGACGAGTGGTACTGGGCCAACCAAGCCGCGCACGACCAGTGCTCGGCGCTGGGCGTCAAATCCACGGATGCCTCCGGCCAGCAGCCCGTGCCGTTCGTGCAGAGTCCGGCCGATTTCGATCCGGACAACGGCTCGCACCACGACCTGTACCGCTTCAAGGACGGCAACCTGCAGGGCGTGTGCGTGGTCTGCGTCGACAACCGGGTCGAGGCCGAGCCGCTGCTGACGGATCGCTGAGACCGGCGCCGAAGACAGCGCTCAAACCAGGGCGCGGCGGCGGGTATAGGCCAGCGCCGCGTCGACCCGGCGCTGCAGGTCCTCGCGCTCGGGCGCCGACAGGGCGCAGTGGCTGAGCACGTAGTAGGCCGAGCGCAGTACGTCGCGCCAGCGCGGCCGCTGCGGCAGCCGCGACAGGGTGAGGTAGCGTTCCATCGCGCGCACACGCAGGCGGCCGTCGTCGACGGTGATGCGCCAGATGCGGCTCTTCTCCGCCAGCTCCAGGCGGCTGCTGCCGGTGCTGCGCTCCCAGGTCTCGACCACCGCCAGCATCAGTTCCACCAGCGCGCGCCGGAAATCCTCGCGCATGCGCGCGTCGTGGGCGGAGTCCTCGGGGTTGGTCGCGACCTGCGCGAACGCGGCCAGCGCGGGCGCGCTCGCGGAGTCCTCGCGCAGCCCGAGCACGATCAGGCCGTCGCCGCGCTGCCAGGGCGTGAGCTGGGCCTGCAGGCGGACCGCGCCGTCGCGGCGCGCGCAGGCCAGGGTCTGTTCGCTGGCGTCTTCCATGCGTTCCAGCGCCGCCGTCCAGGCCTCGCGATCGGCCTCGGCCAGATGGTCGGCCAGGGCCTGGCCCACCGGCGACAGGGCGTCGGCATCGAGCAGCTCGCAAGCGGCGCGGTTGGCGGCCAGCACCTGGCCCTCGGCGTCGACCAGGCAGACCGCGTCCTGGCGGCTGTCGAGCAAGGCCTGCAGCAGGCTGCGATCCTCGGCCAAGGCATCGGCTTCGCGGCGGTAGCGCGCCAGCGCCTCTTCCTCGCGCACCTGGCGCGCGGCGTCCAGCAGGCGCGCGCGCTGGCGCCGGCGCATCCACAGCAGACCCAGCGCCAGCGCCGCGGCCAGGCTCGCGGCCAGGGTCAACCACAGCAGCAAAGTGCGCTGGCGCAGTTCGCCGCGGCGCAACCGGTTCTCGGTTTCCAGCGCGGCGATGGTGCGGTCGCGCTCGGCGGTTTCGAAGCGGGTGCGCAGCCAGCCCAGCTGGCGGTCCTGCTGGGCGCGGCTGAGCACGCGCTCGCGTTCGTGCGCACTGCGCAGGGTCGCGATCGCGGCGCCGCGGTCGCCCGCGGCCTCCTGCGCCAGCGACAGTTCCTCCAGCAGCGCGATGCGCTCCACGCTTCCGTCGGGCAGCGCCGCGAGCGCGTCGCGCAGGCGTTGCGCGGCCGCATCGGCGCGGCCTTCCAGGCGTTCGCTGCGCGCGACCTGCAGCTGCAGACCGGCCGGCGGATCGAGCTTGTGCTCGCCGGCGATCGCGAATGCGGCCTGCCGCCATAGCCGCGCCTGCGCGAGGTCGGCGCGCGACAGCGCGGTGCGCATCAGCCCGGCGTAGACGCGCAATTCGTAAGCGCGGTTGCCGGCCTGGCGATAGGTCTGCAAGGCCTCGCGCAACCAGCGCTGCGCCTGCGCGGCGTCGCCGCGGTCCAGGCTGAGTTCGGCCAGGCTTTCCAGCACGTGCCCGGCTTCGACGCGGTTGTCCTGGGCGCGGAACGCCGCCAGGGCCTGACGGTAGTGATGGATCGCCTCGTCGGGGTCGTCGAGTTCGCGGTAGACGTCGGCGATGTTGTTGAGCACGGCGCCGCCGACTTCGCCCTGGTCGCGCTGCATGCGCAGGCTCTCGGTCAGGCTGCGCAGGGCGCCGCGAAAATCGCCGAGCCGGCGCAGCGCGCTGCCGACGTTCTTGAGATCGCGCGCGATCGCGCTGCGGTCCTCCTGCGCGCTGGACAGCTTGAGCGCGCATTCGAAGCGGGCCAAGGCCTCGGGTATGCGTTCGCGCCGATAGGCGAGCACGCCGCGCTGGCGCACCAGTTCGTAATGCAAGGCCCCGTCGGGATCGCGGCCTATCGTCGCCTCGGTGCAGTCCAGGGCCTGTTCGGCCTCGTCGAAGCGGCCGCCGCCGATGCGTTCGCGCGCCTGCGCGAGCAGGGCCTGGGCGGCGCCGGTGGGGGTGGCGGCGGTCTGCGCGTCCAGGCCGAGCCGGTTGGCGCAGGCCGCCGGATCCGGCAGCGCGCGCGAGGGACCGGCGTCGCACAGGATGCGCGGAGGCGCCGCCAGCGCTAGGCCGGCAGCGAAGCATGATCCGATCGCGCAGGCCGCGGCCAGGGAGAGGCCGCGGCGCCGCCCTGTCGGCGGCGGTGCGGCCGGTCCCTGCGCCGGGCCCGCGATCAAGCGGCGCGTCCCGGCACGGCGGCCATCGTCCGCGCGGCTCGCGTCGCGCGCGCCGCGTGCGGCGTGTCGGGTGCCGGCAGCCTCATCGGCGCGGCCCCTGGGCTCAGGCCAGCGCCTTCGCCGCGGCGACCACGCGCTCGACCGTAAAGCCGAAGTGCGGGAACAGGGCCTCGGCCGGCGCCGAGGCGCCGAAGCCGTCGATGCCGATCACGGCGCCGTCCAGGCCGACGTACTTGCGCCAGAAATCGCTGACGCCGGCTTCGATCGCGACGCGCCTGCGCACCGCGTTGGGCAGCACGGATTCGCGGTAGTCGGCGCCCTGGCGGTCGAAGACGTCGCTGCACGGCATCGACACCACGCGCACCTTCGCGCCTTCGGCGGCGAGCGCGTCGGCGGCCTGGGTGGCCAGGCCGACCTCCGAACCGGTGGCGATCAGGATCAGCTCGGGCGTGCCGTCGCTGTCGCGCAGCACGTAGCCGCCGCGCGCGATCTGCTTGAGCTGCTCGTCGCTGCGCGGCTGGTGGGTCAGGTTCTGACGCGAGAAGATCAGGCAGCTCGGGCCGTCCTTGCGCTCGATCGCGGCGCGCCAGGAGGTCGCCGACTCGACCGCATCGCAGGGGCGCCAGACGTCGTTGTGCGGAATGTAGCGCAGGCTGGCCAGATGCTCGATCGGCTGGTGAGTGGGGCCGTCCTCGCCCAGGCCGATCGAGTCGTGGGTGTAGACGTGGATCGCGTGCGCGCCCATCAGCGCGCTCATGCGCACGGCGTTGCGCGCGTAGTCGCTGAACACCAGGAAGGTGGCGTCGTAGGGAATGAAACCGCCGTGCAGGCTCAGGCCGTTGCTGATCGCGGTCATCGCGAATTCGCGCACGCCGAAGTAGATGTAGTTGGCGTTGGGGTCGTCGCTGGCGACCGACTTGCTGCCCTTCCACAGGGTCAGGTTGGAATGGGCGAGGTCGGCCGAACCGCCGATCAGTTCCGGCAACAGCGGCGCGAAGGTTTCGATCGCCATCTGCGAGGCCTTGCGCGAGGCGATGGTCTGGCCGTCGGCCTGCAGCTTGGCGATGTAGGCGTCGGCGTCGGCGGCGAAGCTTGCCGGCAGTTCCGCGTGCGAACGGCGCACCAGCTCGGCCGACTCGTCCGGGTACTGCGCGGCGTAGGCGTCGAACAGGCGGTTCCACTGGTCCTCGCGCACCTGGCCGGTGCTGCGCGAACGCCAGCCGTCGTAGATCGGCTCGGGGATCTCGAACGCCGGGTGCGGCCACTGCAGGGCCTCGCGGGTGGCGACGACTTCGTCCTTGCCCAGCGGCGCGCCGTGCGAGGATTCCTTGCCGGCCTTGGCCGGCGAGCCGAAACCGATGGTGGTGCGGCAGCAGATCAGGGTCGGCTTGTCGTTCTTCGACATCGCGGTGTCGATGGCGGTCTTGATCTCGACCGGATCGTGGCCGTCGACGTTGCGGATCACGCGCCAGCCGTAGGCCTCGAAGCGGGCCGGGGTGTCGTCGGTGAACCAGCCGTCGGTGTTGCCGTCGATCGAGATCTTGTTGTCGTCCCAGAACGCGACCAGCTTGCCCAGGCCCCAGGTGCCGGCCAGCGAGGCGGCTTCGTGCGAGATGCCTTCCATCAGGCAGCCGTCGCCCATGAACACCCAGGTGCGGTGATCGACCACGGCCAGCTCGGGACGGTTGAAACGCTGCGCCAGCAGCTTCTCGGCCAGGGCCATGCCGACCGCGTTGGCGAAGCCCTGCCCGAGCGGGCCGGTGGTGGTTTCCACGCCCGGCGTCATGAAGTTCTCGGGATGGCCCGGGGTCTTGGACTCGAGCTGGCGGAAGCGCTTGAGCTCCTCGATCGACAGGTCGTAGCCGGACAGGTGCAGCAGCGCGTACTGCAGCATCGAACCATGACCGTTGGAGAGAATGAAGCGGTCGCGGTTGAACCACTTCGGATTGTTCGGATTGTGGTTGAGGTAATCGTTCCAGAGCACTTCGGCGATGTCGGCCATGCCCATCGGCATGCCCGGATGACCGGAGTTGGCGGCCTGCACCGCGTCGATGGCGAGGAATCGGATGGCGTTGGCGAGGTCGCGGCGGCTGGGCGTCGTCATGGCGTCGGGCACGGGGTCTTCTGGAGGCGGGAGGCGGCCGCGCGAGCGGCTGGACCAGCCGGGCGGACGCGCCATTGTCCCATCCGCGCGCCGCCCTGTCGCGCCGAATCGGCGCCGCCGGGGCCCCGGAAACGGCAAAGCCCGCCGTGGCGGGCTTTGCGGCGTGCGAAGGCGGCTGGGCTCAGTCGGCCAGGCGCTCGGCCGGCGGATCGCTCTCGCCGCGCGACACCACCGCGGCCACGGCCAGGTCGCCGGTCACGTTCAGGGTGGTCCGGCACATGTCCAGGAAATGGTTCACGCCCAGGATCAGGCCGATGCCTTCCGGCGGCACCCCGACCATGCCGCAGATCAAGGCGATCACCGGCAGCGAACCGGAGGGCACGCCGGCCGTGCCGATGCCGCCCAGGATGCAGACGAACATCACCGTGATCTGCTGGGCCAGGCTCAGCTCGACGCCGAAGAACTGGGCCAGGAAGATCACCGTCACGCCCTCGAACAGCGCGGTGCCGTTCTGATTGGCGGTGGCGCCCACGGTCAGCACGAAGCGCGACACCCGCCGCGGCAGGCCGATCTCGTCGGCCACGCGCAGCGCGGTCGGCAGGCTGGCGTTGCTGGACGCGGTGGAGAACGCCAGCAGCATCAGCTCCTGGGCGCCGCGGAAGAATTTCAGCGGCGACCAGCCGCCGAGGAAACGCAGCGCCAGCGAATAGGTCACGAACAGGTGCAGGGCCAGCGCCGCCACCACCACCACCACGTAGCTGGCGAGCTTGGCCAGCAGGTCGGCCCCGAACACCACCGTCATGTTGAACATCAGGCAGAACACCGCGTACGGCGCCAGGCGGATGACTAGGCCGATCAGGGTCATCGACACCTCGAACAGGCCCTGGATGCCGCGCTTGAGCGTGTCCACGGCCTCCGAACGGGTCAGCACCATGCCGATGCCGACCATCAGGGCGAAGAACATCACCGCCAGGATGGTGTTCTCGGCCGCGGCCTTGACCACGTTGTCGGGCACGATGGCCAGCAGCATGTCCATGCCCTTGGGCTGGCTGCCGACATCGCTGACGATGGCCTTGGCGCGCTCGGCGTTCTCGGCCAGCAACTGCTGCGCCAGGGCGGGGTCCACGCCGGCGCCGGGCTGGACCCAGTTCACCAGCAGCAGGCCGATCGCGACCGCGATGGCCGACATCAGCACCGTGAAGGCGAGCGTGCGCCAACCGATGCGGCCGAAGGCGCGCACGTCGCCCATCTCCGACACGCCGATCACCAGCGCCGAGAACAGCAGCGGGATCACCAGCATGAAGATCAGGCGCAGGAAGACCGTCGCCAGCGGCTGGGTGACGTAGGTCGTGAGGGTCTTGACCCAGCCCGCGTCGCCGCCGACGCCGTAGTGCACCAGCAGGCCCAACGCGAGGCCGGCCGCGAAACCGATCGCCATCTTCCAGTGCAACGGCAGCTTCTTGGGCTTGGCGCCGCCGGCCCCGGTCATCGCTTCGGTCATCTGCGTACTCCCCGACTTGAACCCGCGGAGCTTAGCAAACCTGCCCGATCCGGCCCGCGCCGCCTTGGCTGAATCGCGAAATCGAAGGAAACCGCCGGCGCGAACAGGCCATTGCGCCGATAGCGGCGCCGCTGCTCCCGGCTAAGCCGGCGGGTACAGCGGCGGCAAGGGCGAGCGTTCCGCCGCCGCGACCGCGCGCCAACGCGGGCCTTGGGCGAACGCGGCGCGCAGTTGCGCGCGCGCGCCGGGGCCGTCGCCGCCGGCCCAGCGCGCGCGTTGCATGGCCTGCAAGGCCGCGCGCTGGGCGGGATCGTCCAGGCGCCCGATCAGCTCGTCGACATCGGCCGCGGGCGGTTGCGCGAGCGCACACAGCGCGGCCGCGACCTCGCCGAAATCGCCGCTGTCCAATACCTGTTTGAGCGAACCGCGCCGGCCCGCGCTCGGCACCGGCGCCGCAGTACCCTCGCCCGCGGCCGCCGGCAGCGCGGCCGCCGCGGCGCGCGCCGGCGCCGGATGCGCGCGCAGCTGCAGGGCCCAGACCAGGGTCGCCAGCCATAGCGCCGCGAACACCAGTGCCGCCAGCGCCCACCAGCGCGCGGCCGGGTCCTGCGCGATCGCCGCGATCGGCGAGGCGGTGGCGCCGGCCTTGGCGTCGGCGGCCGGCGCCGGCAGCGGCGCCGGGGTGGAACCGTCGGCGGCCGCGATCTTCCAGCTCAGCGCCGGCAACTGCGCGCTGCGTGCGCTGCCGCTGCCCACGTCCCACCAGGCCAGGCGCAGGCCGTCCAGGCGCGCGTCGCCGGTGCGCGAGGGCACCAGCGAGAATTTGCGCGTGAGCTTGACCCGCGGCCGGCCGTTGACGAAGTTCTCGTCCGACTGCAGCGGTTCGGCGAACACCTGCACGCCGTCGATCGGCGGCAGTTGCAGCTCCGGCAGCTGCGCCGCGGTGGCGCCATCGGCGCTGGCCTCGATGGTCAGGGTCGCGGCGCTGCCGGCGCGCAGGTCCTGCGGCGCGGATTGGTAGCGCAGCTGCAGATCGCGCAGCGGCAGCCAGGGCTGCGGCGCGTTGGCCGGCATCGCCCGCACCTGCAGGCGCTTGGCGGCGGCGGCGGTGCGCAGGCTGTCGCCGTTGCTGCCGAACATGTCCTCGAAGAAGCTGGGCGCGCCGCGGCCCTCGAAGCGCGCGCCCGGCACCGTCACCTCGCCGCTGCGCTCGGGCACCAGCAGGTAGCGGCGCTCGACCACGTTGTAGCGGCGCCCGCCGAGTTCGCGCGAATACTGCGCATCGTCGCCGACGCGCTGGAACGAGGCCCCTTCCGGCGCCGGCTGATCGAGCTGGCCGGCCACGATCGGCACCGCCGAATACAGGCGCACCACCCAGCCCACCGCCTGCTGCACGTAGGGATCGGCGTCGTCGGCCTCGCTCTCGATGAACACGTCGTCGCCGGCGCGCGCCGGCGCGCGCGCGGCCACCGGCGCGACCACCAGGGTCAGCGGCGAGGTGCGCTCGCCGCCCACGCTCAGCGGCGGCACGGTCAGGCGCCCGTCGCGGCGCGGGCGCAACGCCACGCCGTACAGCGAGCGGGTGACGAACTGGCCGTTGCTGCGCTCGAAGGAACGCCGGCTGGTGTTGTTGCTGACCTCGAAGTCCTTGTTCAGCGGCGAATAGTCGGGGCCGGCGCCGCTGAGCGAGGTCGTTTCGATGTTGAGGGTGACGGTTTCGCCGGCGTTGACGGTGTCGCGGTCCAGCCAGGCGCGCGGTTGCGCGAGCGCGCCGAAACTGACGGCGCTCAACAGCAGCCACAGCGCGAACGCGGCGGCGGTGCGGACGTGGGCGGATGGCATGCGCGGCATCGCGGTCAATCTCCTTGCTCGCCCAGGACTTGGCGGCGTTCGTGCTCGATACGGAACTTCTCGCGCAGCAGCCCGCCCGGATCGTCGGGCACGCGCTTGAGCCAGGCCTCGTTGGCGACCCGCACTTCGCGCTGCTGCGCGGTTTCCTTGCCGGGCGCGCGCGCCTGCGCCGGTTGCTCGCGCGGCGGCTGCCGCAAGGCGCGCTGCATGCGTTCGCGCTGGGCGCGATCGGCCTGCTCCTGGGCCTTGGCCGCGGCGGCCGGATCCTGCTTGGGGGTGGATCCGGACTCGTCGCGCTCCGGCTTGGGCTGACCCTGGGCCGGCTTCTGCTGCTTCTGCTGGCCCTGCTGCGGGTCTTGCGATTGCTGGGGCTGGCCCTTGCCGCCTTGCGAGGACTGATCCTGCTTGGACTTGTCCTGCGGCGGCGGCTTGCGCTTCATCGCCGCTTCGACCGCGCGCTTGTTGGCCAGCGCGTCGGGCATGCCCGGCTGCAGGCGCAGCGCGCGATCGTAGGCCGCGATCGCCTGCGGATACCGCCCGGCCTTGGCCAGGGCGTTACCGAGGTTGTAGTGCGCATCGGCTGTGTCGGAACCGCGGAACAACTGCGCCGCGCGCGGGTAGTCGCCGCTGCGATAGGCGCGGCTGCCCTCTTGCATGCGCTTGTGCTCGACCTGATCGGGGCGCCGCCACAGATCGGCCGCGCGCGCGGGCTGCAGCGGCAGCCACGCGCATACCAACAACACCGCGAGCGCACCGCCGCGACGGCGGAACGCGAACAGCGCCAACAGCAGCAAGGGCGGCAGCAGCCAATAGCCTTCGTCCTGCCAGATCCGGCCCTTCTCGCCCTTGGCCGCGGTGGCGTCGGTGGGTTTGGGCTTGAGCACGCCTAGCGCCTGCAGGTCCTCGTCTCCGCCGCCGACGGCCGCGTAGGCGCCGCCGCCGGCCGCAGCGAGGTCGCGCAGCGAAGCCGGATCCAGCTTGACCCCGACGATGCTGCCGTCGCTGCGCCGGATCGCGGCGCCGGCCACGCTGCCCAGGCCCAGCACCGATACCCGGTAGCCCTCGCCCGCCGCTTCGGCCGCGGCCGCGCGCGCGCGCGCATCGGAGTGGTCGCTGAGCAGCAGGATGTCGCCGCGTTCGAAGCCGGCCCGGCGCAGCAGCCGCGCCGACCACGCGATCGCGCGATCGCCGCGCTGGCCGTCGACCGGCATCACGTCGGGATTGAGCGCGTCCAGGAACAGGGCCACGTTGGCGGCATCGTCGGTGAGCGGGGCCACGGTGAAAGCGTCGCCGGCGTAGACGACCAGGCCCACCTGGCCGCCGTCGCGCTCGCGCAGCAGGGTCGCGATCTTGGCGCGCGCCTGGGCCAGGCGCGAGGGCGGCAGATCGGCTGCGAGCGCGGCGCTGGACAGGTCCAGTGCGATCACCAGCGGCGCCCGGCTCTGCCACAGCGCCTGTTCGGTCTGGCGCCAGCTCGGGCCGGCCAAGGCGAGCACCGTCAGCGCACCGCCCAGCAAAGCCAGCCACAGGCCGTAGCGCGTGCGGCGGTCCTGACCGGACTCGAGCAGGTGCGGCAGCAGGTGCGCATCGACGGTATCGCGCCAGGCGTTGGCGCGGCGCCGGCGCGCGCGCCACCACAGCGCCAGCACCGGCAGCGCCAACAAGGCCCACAGCCAGTGCGGCCGCAGCAGATGCAATTGCGAGAACGCGCTCAGCCAGTCGCTCATGCGCGTCGCCTCCCCTGCAGCGCGAACGCGAGCAGCGCCAGCGCGAACGCGGCCGCCAACGGCCAGGCATAGCGCTCGATGCGCGGACGCACCGCCTGGCCCGGTCGCTGGATCGGTTCCAAACGATCGATCTCGGCGTAGATGCCGGCCAGTTCGGAGGTATCGCGGGCGCGGAAGAAGCGCCCGCCGGTCTGCTTGGCGACCGCGCGCAGGGTGGTCTCGTCGATATCGTCGCCGGCGCCCGGCATCGGCAGCTTGATGCCGAACAGGGACAGCGCGCCGTCGCCGCCGAAGGCGATGGTGTGCACGCGCACCTGCTCGGCCTGGGCCAGTTCGGCCGCCTTCTTGGGCTCGATCGCGCCGGCGGTGTTGACGCCGTCGGTGAGCAGGATCAGCACGCGCTGCTCGGCCGGCTGCGAGCGCAGGCGTTTGACCGCCAGCGCGATCGCATCGCCGATCGCGGTTTCCTGACCGGCCAGGCCGACCACGCTGTCGGCGAGCTGATCGCGCACGGTCGCGCGGTCCAGGGTCAGCGGCGCCAGCGCGTAGGCGCGCCGGCCGAACACCAGCAGGCCGACGCGGTCGCCGACGCGGCGGTCGAGGAAGTCCGACAACACCGCCTTGGCCGCGGTCAGGCGGTCCACCGGTTGTCCGCCCAGTTCCATGTCCGGCTCGCGCATGCTGCCCGACAGGTCCAAGGCCAGCATCAGATCGCGTCCCACCTGCGGCGGCTGCACCGCGTCGCCGAGTTGCTGCGGACGCGCGGCGGCCACGCACAGCAGCGCCCACGCGGCCCACATCAGCCAGCCCGGTCCGCGCCCGCGCAGGCCATGGCCGCCGGCCGCCGCGACCGCGTCCAGGCGCTCGCCGAACGGCACCTTCAATGCCGCCGAGCCGTCGCGCGCCGCCGGCAGCAGCCAGCGCGCCAGCCACGGCAGCGGCAGCGCGAACAGCCACCACGGCCACGCGAACAGGTCGCGCGCGTCGGCCAGGCCGCGCATCAGCGCGTCCATCAGCGCACGCCCATCAGTTCGAGGAAACGCGCGCGCACCGGCTCGCGCAGCGCCTCCACGTGCAGCGGGTCGACGTCGCGACGGTAGCCGCCGTCGAGCAACAGCCGGCCCGCGGCCTCGACGAACTGCGGCGACTTGGCGCCGCGGTCGAGAAAGGCCAGCCAGTCCTCGCCCTGCAGACGATCGGCCGCGCCGTCGCGCCGCCGCGCCGCGCGGCGCAGCAGCTCCGACATCGCCGCGACCTGCGCCGCCGGCGTGTCGGCGGCGGCGACCGCATCGTCGAACAGACGCTCGGCGGTACGCCGCTTGCGCAGCCTGCGCGCGCGCAGGAACCACACCGCCGCGGCGATCAAGGCCGCGGCGGCGAACACCATCCACCAGCCCGGCGCCGGCGGCCACCACGAGGGCGCCGCAGTGTCGTGCACGTCGCGCAGGAGCAGGGTCGGATCGGCCATCACGCCACCAGCGGCCGCGCCCGGCCCAGCAGCGGCAGCCAGGATTCGCTGGGCGCGTCGGTGGACAGCGCCTGCACACGCACGCCGCGCAGCGGCAGGCTCTGCAGCGCGGCCGCGACCGGGGCGACGAATTCCTGGGCCCAGCGCTGGCGTTGCGCGGCCACGCCCAGATCGAGCTCGATCCGGCGCTCGCCGCTGCGGAACGGCAGGGCGGAGGCCGGCGGCGTGTGTTCCAGCGGATCGGTCAGCAACAGCACGATCACTTCGTGGTGCTGGGCCAGCGCCGGCCAGCGCCGTTCCGGCACCAGCGCCAGGCTGCGCGGATCGGCCAGCACCACCAGGCGCGAGCCCGGCCGCAGCAGGCGTTCGGCGTGGTCCAGCGCGACCGCGAGGCCGGCGTCGTCCTCGGGCGGCCGCGTGTACCAGCGCACCAGCGCGTCCAGCGCGCGCAGGGCGCCGCGCGGGCCCGAGGCCGGCGGCACCGGGGCTTCGCGCAGGCTGCCGCGCAGGGCCGCGATGCGGTCGCCGTCGCGCGCCGCGGCCCAGGCCGCGATCGCGCCGGCGCGCGCGGCCTGCACCGACTTGAAGCGCACGCGGGTGCCGAAGTACAGCGCCGGCGCGGTGTCGGCGACGATCAGGCTGAGGCGTTCGCGCTCGGCCTGGAACAGTTTGGTATGGGCGCGCCCGGTACGCGCGGTCAGGCGCCAGTCGATATGGCGCGCGTCGTCGCCGTTGGAGTATTCGCGCGATTCGGCGTATTCCATGCCGCGCCCGCGCAGGGGCGACAGCGCATGGCCGCTGACGCCGTGGCGGCCCAGGCGCGCGTTGCGGCGGCCGCCCACGGCGGCGCGCAAGGCGACCAGTTCGGCCAGCGCGGGTACGATGCCCTCGCTCATCCGTCGCTCCGTGGGGTCCTGAGCGGGATCACGAACGCTCGGCCCCGGCCATCAAGGCAGCGGCACCCGCTGCAGCAGTTCGGCCAGCAGGCGGTCGCCGTCCCAGCCCTCGGCGGTGGCTTCGTAGCTGGGCAGGATGCGGTGGCGCAGCACCTCGGGCGCGATCGCGCGCACATCGTCCGGGGTCACGTAGTCGCGGCCGGCCAGCCAGGCGTGCGCGCGCGCGCAACGCTCCAGCGCGATCGAACCGCGCGGACTGGCGCCCCAGGCGATCCGGCGCGCCAGCGCAGGGTCGTAGCGCGCGGCATCGCGCGAGGCCAGCACCAGTTCGATCAGATAGCGTTCGACCGCCGGCGCCACGTGCAGCGACAGCACCGCCGCGCGCGCGGCGAACACGTCGTCCAGGGGCATCCGGCGCTCGATCGGCGCGGCCGCGCGCAGGGAATCGCGCGCGCGTTCGCGCGCCAGGCGCAGGATCTCGGCTTCCGCCGCGGCTTCCGGGTAGCCGATGCGCACGTGCATCAGGAAGCGGTCGAGCTGGGCCTCGGGCAGCGGGAAGGTACCTTCCTGCTCGATCGGGTTCTGGGTCGCCATCACCAGGAACAGCGGCGGCAGCGCGTAGGTCGCGCGCCCGACCGTGACCTGGCGCTCGCCCATCGCCTCCAACAGGGCCGACTGGACCTTGGCCGGGGCCCGGTTGATCTCGTCGGCGAGCAGGATGGGATGAAAGATCGGCCCGGGCTGGAACTCGAAGCGACCGTCCTGCGGACGCCAGACCTCGGTGCCGGTGAGATCGGCCGGAAGCAGGTCGGGAGTGAACTGGACGCGTGCGAAGTCGGCCTCCAGGCGCGCCGCCAGCGCGCGCACCGCGCTGGTCTTGGCCAGGCCGGGCGCGCCCTCGACCAGCAGATGGCCGTCGGCGAGCAAGGCGATCAACAGGCGTTCGATCAGGGCGGCCTGGCCGACGATCTCGGCCGAGAGCGCCTCGCGCAGCCCGCGGAAGGCGTCGTGCAGGCGCGCCAGCTCGGCATCGGGCAGGACGGGCGGACGGTCCGGCGCGAGGCCGGCGAGGCTTTCGGGGGTATCCATCGATGTTCCGAGGCGGGGCGAAGTTCGATTTTGACCGAACTTGGCGGCCGGGGTTCACCCAACCGATGGCACGTTCAGTTCCCAGCCGCGGCGCCGCCCGCAAACGCGAAGAGGGCCCGGAGGCCCTCTTGCGCGTTACGGCTGCGGCGACGGGCGCTTAGCGCTGCGTCACCTTGAGCACCTTCGGGGTGACGAAGATCAGCAGCTCGGCCTTTTCCTTGGAGCGGCCCTTCTTCTTGAACAGATTGCCCAGGAAGGGGATGTCGCCCAGGAACGGCACCTTGGTGATGTCGCTGCGGTCGCGGAACTCGTACACGCCGCCGATCACCACGGTCTGGCCGTCCTCGACCAGCACGGCGGTGTTGACCGCGCGCTTGGCGATGATCGGCACCTGGCCGATCGAGGTGTTGATCTGGCCGTCGACCTCGTCCTTCTTGACCGCCATGTTCAGGAACACGCGGCCGTCGTTGGTGATGGTCGGGGTGACCTTGAGCTCCAGCAGCACGTCCTTGAACTGGACGTTCGGAATCGGCGTGGCGTTGCCGCCCTGCTGCGGGGAGATCGTCACATAGCCCACTTCCTGGCCCTGGCTGATCACCGCTTCGCGCTGGTTGCTGGTGACCACGCGCGGGTTGGAGATGACTTCGCCGCGGCCTTCTTCCTGGATCGCCGACAGCTCGATGTCGAGCAGGTAGCCGGCGTTGAGGATCGACAGCGCCAGCGAACCGGCCGGGTTGTCGACGCCCAGGTTGGTCATCAGACCGCGGGTGATCGAGCCCAGGGTGCGCACCGGCGGAGAGCCGACCGAGCCGCCGTTGAGCCAGTCGCGGAAGGCGTTGGCGTAGGCGGTATCGGCCGCGACCTGCGAGTTGCGGGTATCCGTATTGGCCTGCAGATTGCCGCTGAAGTAGGCGTTGTCCTTGTTGCCGCTGATGCCGAACTTGGCGCCGAGCTCGCGCGAGACCGATTCGGTCGCGATCACGATGCGGGCCTCGATCACGACCTGGTCGACCGGGCGATCGATCACCCGAACCAGCTCGCGCATCTGCTGAACCTTCTTCGGGATGTCGCTGATCATCAGCGTGTTGGTGCGCTCGTCGGCGACCAGTCGGCCGCGCTGCGAGAGGAAGCCGTTCTCGTTCTGGCTCTGACCGCCGCCACCGCCGCCGCCCGAACCGCCGACGCCCTTGGCCTCGGTCAGCGCTTTGAAGATCGCGCCGGCGTTGTGGTAGTTGATCTGGATGTACTCGGTGACCAGGTCGACGCGGTTGTCGAGCGCGATGCGCGCGTCTTCCTTGTCCTGTTCGTACTTGGCGACTTCGGCCTGCGGCGCGATCCACACCACGTTGCCGCTGCGGCGCTTATCCAGGCCCTTGGCCTGCAGGACGATGTCCAGGGCCTGGTCCCACGGCACGTTGACCAGGCGCAGGGTGACGTTGCCCTGGACCGTGTCGGCGGCGACCACGTTGAGGTTGGACTCCTCGGCGATCAACTGCAGCACGGTGCGCACCGGCACGTCCTGGAAGTTGAAGGTCACCGGACGGCCGCTGTAGCCGCGCTTGCTGGCGTCGGTGGTGCTGCTGATCGTGCTGGCGCCGACCGCGCGGCTGGAGGCCGCGGCCGCCGACTTGGGCACGATCTCGACGATGTACTCGCGGCCGGTCTGGTAAGCCAGCGACTCGAAGCCGCCGTTGGTGTTGAGCACCAGCTGGGTCCCGGTGCCGCTGGCGCGCGCGTCGATGCGCTGGACCGGCGTGGCGAAGTCGGTGACGTTGAGCGGGCGCTGCAGCGCGGCCGGCAACTGGGCGTTGCCGACGTTGATGATCACGCTCGATCCCTGATTGCGCAGGTCGGGCGCGGCACCGTCGCCGCTGAACTTCAGGATCAGCTTGCCGGAGCCGCCGTCGCCGCGCTTGAAATCGATGTTCGCGACCGAGATCGCGCCCGGCAGCTGCTTGGCCGGATCGAGGTTGTGCGCGGGAGCGACCGCGGGCGCGGCGGGAGCCGCGACCGGTGCCGCGGCTTCAGACGCCGGCGTCGCTGCGTGCGCGGCGCTGAGTCCCGCGAGCAGGCCGACCACCAGGCCGGCGCCACGCGTGCTGAAAGCCAAGGGGCGCCGGGCCGGCCGCGAGCATTTGGCGTTGAATACGGTCATCGTGCTATCCCCCAATCAATTGTCTTCTAACGCCACGGTGGCCGGCCGTTCCAGCCAACCACCCGCGCCATCCGGCACCAGTTCCACCAACTCGATCCGATCTTCGGACACGCTGGTTACGCGACCGTCGTTCTGACCCATGTACGCGCCCGGCCGCACCCGGTAGGTCACCTTGTCGGGCGCCATCACCAGGGCGATCACCCCGGGACCGCGGCCGAGCGTGCCGACCATGTCCAGGCTGTCGAGCGGGAACTGCTCCAAGGTCTGCTTGCGACGCGTCGCATCCGGGCGCGGACCGCTGCCGCCGCCCTGGTCGGTGAACGCGTTGCTGAACGGATCGCGCATCGCCTGCGCGGCGTACTCGAAGGTTTCGAACTGCTGCATCACCGGCAGCGGGTCCAGCGGCGGAGCCGGACGCGCCTTCACTTCGGCGACCCATTTTTCCAGGTTCGGCGCGTCGCCCGGCGTGCTGGTGATGCCGCGCGAGCAGGCCGTGGCCGCCAGCAGCATCGTCGCCGCGATCAGGAAGCGGCCGCGAGCGCCCGCGTTGAATGTCGTACGCATCAGCCGCCCTCCTTCTTGTCGCCAGTGGGCGCGGCAGGTGCGGCAGCGGCGTTGGGATCACCGTTGGCCTTTTCCTGCGCCGACACTTCTTCCTCGTCCAGGTAACGGTAGGTCTTGACCGTGCCGGCCAATTCCAGCGGACTGTTCGGCGTGATCACCGCGGTCTTGTCGCCGGCCGCGGCGCCGCGCGGACGCAGCGAGATGTCGTGCATGGTCATGATGACCACGCGCGGCAGCGAGGCGACGCCGCTGACGAAAGCGCCGAACTGATGGTAGGTGCCCACCATGCGCAGAGCGATCGGCTTCTCGGCGTAGAAGTCCTTGGGCTGCTCCGGACCGGGCTGGAACAGTTCGTTGTTGATGCCGGTGGCGAGCGCGGTCTGGGAAATGTCGACGATCAGGTCGGGCATTTCGGTCTTGCTCGGCAGCTGGCGCAGCATCTGCTGCAGCTGCTGCTCCATCTGCACCAGTTGCTGCTTGAGCGGTTCCAGGTTGGCGGCGCGGCCCTGCTTGGTCTCGAACTCGCCGCGCAGCTCCTTCTCGGTACGCTCCAAGCCTTCCAGCGCGGTGCGCTTCTCGCGCACGAACGCGTACCAGACCAGGCCCACGATCACCAGGCCGACGATCACGCAGAAGCCGATTTTGGCCTGCTGCGGCCACGACCCCATGTTGTTGAAGTCGAGGTCCTTGAGCGACATCTTCTTCTGGCTCACGATTCGGCCCCCTTGTTGTTGCCTGCGGCCGGAGCCGGTTCGGCGGCCGGACTCTTGGCCGGCGTCGGAACGCTGCCCGGAGCGGTAGCGGGAGCCGGTGCGGCGGCGGGCGCGGCGGCCGGGGCCACCGGAGCGATCGCCGCCGGAGCGGGCGCGCCGGCCGGCGCATTCGCGGCCGGAGCCGCGGCGGCGGGCGCCGCAGCCGCCGGAGCGGTCGCGTTGGCATCGGCCGTCGCGGCCTCGGCGCCGGCGGCCGGAGCGTCGGGCTGACCGTCGCCGTCCTCGTCCTTGGGCGCGTTCGGGTTGGCCAGTTTGACCTGCAGCTTGAACTCGTACGGCAGGCCCTTGTCGGTACCCTTGGCCTCGATGATCGACAGGTCCGGATTGGTCATCCAGCCCGAGCCTTCGAGATTGCGCATGTAGGTACTGACGCGGGCGTTGGACTGGGCGCGTCCTTCCAGGGTCAGGGTGTCGGAGTCCTGCTTGATCGCCGTCAGCACCGCGCCGTCGGGGATCGTGCGCACCAGCGAATCGAACAGATGCACCATCTGCGAACGGTTCGACTGCAGCTGCTCGATCACTTCCTTGCGCGCCAGCAGCTTCGACTTCTTCTTGTCGAGCTCCTCGATCTCCTTGATCTGCTTGTCGACCTCGGTGATGCGATCCTTGAGGAAGTTGTTGCGGGTGTTCTGACCCTTGATCTGGCCGTTGTAGAACATGACGATCAGACCGGACAACAACAGGGCGCCGATCACCGACGCCACGATCATGGTGACGAACTCTTTCTGCCGCTGCTTACGGCGTTCGGCTCGCCACGGGAGAAGATTGATGCGTGCCATCAGTCGAAGCTCCTCAGGGCGAGGCCGCACGCGATCATCAACGCCGGCGCGTCCTGCGCAAGCGCGTGCGCCTGCACGCGCGGACCGAGCGTCATGTGCGCCAGCGGATTGGCGATGATGGTGGGCACGCCCAGCTGCTCCTCGACCATCTCGGCGATGCCGGGAATGGAGGCGCAGCCGCCGGCGAGCACGATCTGGTCCACCCGGTTGAACTCGCTGCCGGCGTAGAAGAACTGCAACAGGCGGCTGACCTGCTGCACCATCGCTTCCTTGAAGGGCTCCAGCACTTCGGCCGAGTAGCTCTCGGGCAGGCCGCCCTGGCGCTTGGCCAGGCCCGCCTCCTCGTAGCTCAGGCCGTAGCGGCGCATCACCTCGTCGGTGAGCTGCTTGCCGCCGAAGACCTGCTCGCGGCTGTAGAGACTGCGGCCGTTGCGCAGCACGTTGAGCGTGGTCATGGTCGCGCCCGAGTCGATCAGGGCGACGATGCCGTCTCGCGGCGTGCTGAGGTGGTCGGCGATCAGCGCGAACGCGTTCTCGACCGCGAAGGCCTCGACGTCCATGACCCGGGGGGTCAAGCCGCCGATCTCCAGCGCCGAGGCGCGCACTTCGACGTTCTCCGACCGCGAGGCGGCCAACAGCACCTGGATCATGTCCGGGCTGTTGGGCATCGGGCCCAGGACCTCGAAGTCGTGATTCACTTCCTCGATCGGATACGGCACGTAGTTCACCGCCTCCAATTCGACCTGGGACTCGAGTTCCTCGCCGTCCAGGTCGCCCGGCATCGGGATCACCTTGGTGATCACCGAAGACCCGGCCACCGCCGCGGCGGCGTGCTTGGCCCGGGTTCCGGACCTCGCGACCGCCCGCTTGATCGCCTCGCCCACGGCCTCGACCTCGACGATGTTCTTCTCGACGACGGCGTTCGGCGGCAGCGGCTCGACGGCGTAATGCTCGACCCGGTAGCGGTTGCCGGCTCGGGAGAGCTGCAACAGCTTCACTGCGGTCGAACTGATATCCACGCCGACGAGGGCCGGCTGGCTTTTTGTGATGACGCCCACTGTTTTCTCCCCATGCCACAAGCGCTTACGCGCACTTCGTGTGGCCCCGCCTTAGATAACGGACTTTTCACAGGCTGGCAACCATTTCTTTCAGGAATGCCAACCTAGACCGCCTTTTTTGCGTAACGGCCTTAGCGGAAACCACCGGCCGTGTGCCCCCCGGGGCGGTCCCTGTCCCCGGCTCCTCTATACTCCACGCCCACTACAACCCGCAATCGGAACCCGCTTCGATGCCCCGTCTCCGCCGCCTTCTGCGCTGGGCGCTGTATGCGTTCGCCGGCCTGACCCTGCTTGGGGCGATCGCCGCCGGCACCCTGTACTACCTGATCGCCCCCAAGCTGCCGGACGTGGAGACCCTGCGCAACGTCGAGCTGCAGGAGCCGATGTACGTCTACGCCGCCGACGGCCGTCTGATGGCCCTGTTCGGCGAGACCCGGCGCTACCCGGTGGCGATCGAGGATGTGCCGCTGCGGCTCAAGCAGGCCTTCATCTCGATCGAGGACTCGCGCTTCTACCAGCACCACGGCGTGGACTACAAAGGCGTCGCCCGCGCGGTCTGGCTGCTGGCGACCACCGACGACAAGCGCGTCCCGGGCGGTTCCACCATCACCCAGCAGGTCGCGCGCCAGTTCTTCCTGAGCTCGGAATACAGCTACAAGCGCAAGCTGGGCGAGATGCTGCTGGCCATGCGCATGGAGCGCGAGCTGAGCAAGGACGAGATCTTCGAGCTGTACTTGAACAAGAGCTTCTTCGGCAACCGCGCCTACGGCGTCGGCGCCGCGGCCGAGTTCTACTACGGCAAGAAGATGAGCGAGCTGTCGCTCGACGAAATGGCGTCCCTGGCCGGCATTCCGAAGTTCCCGTCCAGCGGCAACCCGCTGAGCAACCCGGAGCGCGCCAAGGAACGCCGCGACTACATCCTCGACCGCATGGCCGAGCTCAAGTTCGTCAGCGCCGCCGAGGCCGCGACGGCCAAGGCCGTGCCCATGCACGCCACCCCGCACGAGCGTCCGGTCGAGGTCTACGCGCCCTACGTGGCCGAGATGGTCCGCCAGCAGATGATCGAGCGCTACGGTGCCGAGGCCCTGACCAAGGGCTACCACGTCACCACCACCATCGACCCGACCCTGCAGGTCGCGGCCGACAAGGCGGTGCGCGACGGCCTCAAGGTCTACGACCGCCGCCACGGCTGGCACGGGGTCGAGCAGCACTTCGACCTGGCCGCCAACGAGGACGCGGCCACCGCCAAGCAGCGCCTGCGCTCGATTCCGGCCCAGGCCGGCCTGCTGCCGGCGATCGTGCTCGGCAACGAGGGCGGCGGCGCGCGCCTGGCCCTGGCCGACGGCAGCGAGATCAGCCTCAGCGCCAGCCAGGGCTGGGGCGGGCGCAGCCCGGGCAGCCTGGTCAAGCGCGGCGACCTGGTCCGGGTCGAGAAGATCGAACCGCCGGCGCCCAAGGTCGACCCGAAGAACCCCGACGCCCCGGTCGCGGCGGCGGCGCCCGTGGCCGGCGCACCGCTGGGCTACCGCCTTGAGCAGTTGCCGCAGGCTCAGGCCGCGCTGGTCTCGCTGGAGCCGGCCACCGGCGCCTTGCGCGCCCTGTCCGGCGGTTTCAGCTTCGCCGGCGCCAAGTTCAACCGCGCCACCCAGGCCCGGCGCCAGCCCGGCTCCAGCTTCAAGCCCTTCGTCTACGCGGCCTCGTTCGAACGCGGCTACAACCCGGCCTCGATCGTGCTAGACGCCCCGGTGGTGTTCCGCGACCGCCGCGGCCATATCTGGCGCCCGCAGAACGACAGCGGCAACTTCGCCGGCCCGATGCGCGTGCGCGAGGCCATGGTGCAGTCGCGCAACCTGGTCTCGGTGCGCCTGCTCGACGCCATGGGCGTGGACTTCGCGCGCAAGTACATCAGCAACTTCGGCTTCGACATCGAACAGCTGCCGCCCAACCTGTCGATGTCGCTGGGCACCGCCTCGCTGACTCCGCTTTCGGTCGCCCGCGGCTACGCCACCTTCGCCAACGGCGGTTTCCGCATCACGCCCTGGTTCATCGACGAGATCAAGGACCGCGCCGGCGCGGTGGTGTTCAAGGAAAAGCCGCCGACCGCCTGCCCCGAATGCGGCGGCCGCGGCCCCGGCAGCAGCGCCGTGCGCTCGTCCACCGTGGTCGACGGCTTCAACTTCGGCCCCGAGGGCGGGGCCAAGCCCGAGACCAGCGCCAAGGCCTCCGAGCCGGCCAAGCCCGCGGCCAAGCCGCCGGCCGACCTGGTGATGGCGCCGCGCGCGATCGACGACCGCATCGCCTACCGGATCGTGTCGATGCTGCGCGACGTGGTCCTGCGCGGCACCGGCACCGCGGCCAAGGTGCTCGGCCGCGAGGACATCGGCGGCAAGACCGGCTCCACCAACGACCACCGCGACGCCTGGTTCTCCGGCTTCGGTGGCCCGCTGGTGACCACGGTCTGGGTCGGCCGCGACAACTACAAGTCGCTGGGCTACCGCGAATACGGCGGCAAGGCCGCCCTGCCGATCTGGATCGACTACATGCGGGTCGCGCTCAAGGACAAGCCGATCGCGCCCAACGAACCGCCGCAGGGCATGGTCAAGGTCTCGGTCGGCGCCAACGGCGCGCTGATCCCGGACGGCGGCGGCGGCATCGTCGAGTGGGTCAAGGCCGAAGACCTGGACAAGATGCAGTCCTACGTCGACTACGGCCCGGCCGAGGCGGCGCCGTCGGAAGAGTCCTTCGACATCTTCTAAAAGCCCCCAGGCCCGCCTCGCAGCGGGCCTGGACCGTTTCAGCGCCGATGTGATGAGAAAAAGCACATCGGCGTGTTAGCGTTGAAACCGCCGGCGCGGGCCGCCGGCCGCGGCGAGTCCCCTCGCCGACGCCGTGCCAGCCGCGGAGGTCGTCATGCCACACCACGCCCGTCAGCACGCACAACAGCACGCCGAGACCCGCACCCGCGAACGCCGCCACCGCCTCGCCCATGAGGCCGCGCGGCTGATGGCCGAGGGCGGCATCCGCGACTACCATCAGGCCAAGCTCAAGGCGGCCGAACGCCTGGGCATCTACGACGACGCCTCGCTGCCGCGTAACCGCGAGATCGAGGACGCCCTGCGCGAGTACCAGCGCCTGTTCCAGCGCGACAACGCCGCCGGCCTGCGCCAGCGCCGCGAGGCCGCGCTGCGCGCGATGGAATTCTTAGCCGAGTTCGAACCGCGCCTGGTCGGCCCGGTCCTGGACGGCACCGCCGACGCACGCAGTCCGGTCGCGCTGCAGCTGTTCAGCGACGACCCCGACGCCGCCCCGCGCTTCCTCGACCAGCACGGCATCCCGGCCGAGGCACGCAGCCGCCGGCTGCGCCTGGACCGCGAACGCGCCGACGACTTCCCGGTCTGGATCTTCAGCGCCGAGGACCTGAGCTTCGACCTCACCGTGCTGCCGCTGGACGTGCTGCGCCAGGCCCCGCTGTCGGGCGTGGACGAGAAGCCGATGAAGCGCGCCTCGGCCGCCCAGCTGCGACAGCTGCTCGCGGACGAGGAAATCGCTGGGTACGAGGGCTTGAAGCAGGAGTGAGGGATGAGGGGTGAGCGGCAAACGCTGCCGACCTCGCGTGTCGGTTTGCGATGACCACTGCCTCGCTGCACGTTATCGAAACTGCGCGCCGGCTCGGTTCGCCAACGACTCACCACATCCCCACGCACAACCTTCCCCTTTGAAAAAGGGGGATTGAGGGGGATTTGCTTCCGCCACCGATGCCCCGAAACCATGGCGCATCGCCCCAAGCCCACCCTCGCGACACCCGCATCGCGCGACGGTGCGGTTCGCCTACGGCTCACCACACCCTACGGCGCTGCTCGCGGACGAAAATCGAGGGATACGGACGGCCGGCTCACGGCGCGGCGCGGCGCGGCCGCGGCTGTTCCTGTTCCTGTTCCTGTTCCTGTTCCTGTTCCTGTTGCCGTTGCATTGGAATCCATAGCACCGCACTCGCCAACGAATCGTAGACCCGAAGGGCGGCGCGCAGGACGCGCGCCGTTTTTCGATAGGACAGGGATGTCCTATCGAAAAATCCCGGC
>NZ_JBAHWA010000008.1:102535-198168 GCF_036697405.1 Lysobacter sp. CCNWLW3 | reverse complement strand
GGATTTTTCGAATGGACATCCTTGTCCATTCGAAAAACGGCGCGCGTCCTGCGCGCCGCCCTTCGGGTCTACGACTGATCGGTGAGTGCGGGGCTATGGATTCCAATGCCGGGGCAACAGCAACAGCAACAGCACGGCAACGGCAATAGCAGCAACGGCAACGGGCGCAGCGCTTCGAAGCGCTGTTGCCCTGCGAATGGGCTCAGCCCAGCTCGACCCAAGCGGGGGCGTGGTCGCTGGGGCGGTCCCAGGTGCGCGGTTCGCGGTCGATGCCGGCGCCGATGCAGCGTGCGCGCAGGGCGTCGGAGACCAGGGCCAGGTCGATGCGCAGGCCGAGGTTGCGGCGGAACGCGGCCTGGCGGTAGTCCCACCAGCTGAACTCGCCGGCGGCGTCGTTGTGCATGCGGTAGCTGTCGTGCAGGCCCAGCGCGTGCAGGCGGCGCAGCGCGTCGCGTTCGGCGGTGGAGGTCAGGATGTGCGCCTCGTTCCACACCACCGGGTCGTAGACGTCGCGTTCGTCGGGCGCGATATTGAAATCGCCCAGTACCACCAGCTGCGGGTGCGCGCGCAGTTCCTCGGCCAGCCAGGCGTGGACGGCGTCCAGCCAGCGCAGCTTGTAGGCGTACTTGTCGGTGCCCACGTCCTGGCCGTTGACCACGTACAGGTTGACGATGCGCACGCCGCCGACGGTGGCGGCGATCACGCGCTTTTGCTCGTCGTCCAGGCCGGGCACGCCGATCTGCACGTCCTGCGCGGTCTCGCGCGAGAGGATGGCGACGCCGTTGTAGGTCTTCTGGCCGGAGAACACGCTGCGGTAACCCAGCGCGGCCAGGGCGTCGTCGGGGAAGCGGTGGTCCTCCAGCTTGGTTTCCTGCAGCGCCACCACGTCCGGCATGCGCAGGCCCAGCCAGGTTTCCAGGTGCGGCATGCGCACGTTGAGCGAGTTGACGTTCCAGCTGACGATTTTCATGGTCGCGAGTGTAACCACGGCCGCCGCGTTTTGGCCTGTGCCGGGCTTGCGCGCCGGCGCGGCCTCACTTGGCCAGGAAGCGGATCAGGCGGTCGATCTTTCCCCGGTACGGCGGTTTCAGCCAGTCGCTGGCGGCCATGCGGCGCTGGCGGAACACCGGCAGCAGTTTGCTGAAGGTGTCGAAGCCGTTGCGGCCGTGGATGGCGCCGATGCCGCTGGGGCCGATGCCGCCGAAGGGCAGGTCGTGGGCGCCGAAGTGCAGCAGGGTGTCGTTGACGGTGACGCCGCCGGCCAGGGTCTGGCCGAGGATGCGCTCGACCTGGGCGCGGTCGTAGCCGAAGGGGTACAGCGCCAGCGGGCGGTCCAGCGCGTTGATGCGCGCGATCGCTTCGTCCAGATCGCGGTAGGACAGCACCGGCAGGATCGGGCCGAAGATCTCGTGCTGCATGACCTGGGCGTCGGCGCCGGGCTCGATCACCAGGGTCGGCGGGAAGATCCGTTCGCGCGCGGCGGTGTCCGGGTCCAGCGCGAAGGGCTCGATCACCTGCAGGCCGCGCGCGCGGGCGTCGTCGACGTAGCCGCGCAGGCGCGCGTACTGACTGTCGTTGATGATGCGGGTGTAGTCCTGCGGCGCGTCCAGCCGGCCGTAGCGCGCGCGCAGTTCGGCCTGCAGCGCGGCCACCAGGGCGTCGCGGCGGGCCGCGTCGACCAGCACGTAGTCGACGCCGATGCAGGTCTGGCCGGCGTTGAACCACTTGCCGCTGGCGATGCGCGCGGCCGCCAGTTCGATCGGGAAATCGTCGCAGACCACCGCCGGGGCCTTGCCGCCCAGCTCCAGGGTGACCGGGGTGAGATTGGGTGCGGCCGCGGCCATCACCTTGCGCCCGACCGCGGTGGAGCCGGTGAACAGCAGATGGTCGAAGGGCAGGGCCGAGAACGCCGCGCCGACCTCGGCGCCGCCCATCGCCACCGCGACGCGGTCGGCCGGGAACACTTCGGCCAGCAGTTCGCGCAGAAAGGCGCTGGTGCGCGGGGTGTGTTCGGACGGCTTCAGATAGACGTGGTTGCCGGCGGCGATCGCCGACACCAGCGGCACCAGGGCCAGGTTCACCGGGTAGTTCCACGGCGACAGGATGCCGACCACGCCGACCGGCTCGGGCCGGATCTCGGCGCGCGCGGGCCAGAAGCGCCAGCCCACCGCGGCGCGGCGCGGGCGCATCCAGCGGCGCAAATGGCCGATCGCGTGGTCGATCTCGGCCAGGGTGATCATGGCCTCGGACAGCAGGTTCTCGTGGCTGGAGCGGTGGCCGAAGTCGGCCTGGATCGCCGCGTCCATGTCCGCCACCCGGGCCCGGAACGCGTCGCGCAGGCGCAGCAGGTCGGCGCGGCGCTGGGCGTAGTCGGGTTTGCGCGCGTGCCAGGCCGAGCGCAGGCGCTCGCGGGTGGCGGCCAGTTCGCTGGGGGTGGTGTCGGCGGTGATGTCCATACGCCGCAGTGTAGTCGCGCCGGGGCCGCAAGGGAGCGCCGGCGGTGGGGCGGAACAGGCCAGGCGTGGGGGGCGGCGCGGCCGTCCTGAGGTTCGGCCCGCCCGGCCGTCGCGGACCGGGCGGGGGCGCGAATGCAGGGATGGACATGCTTCGGGCGCGCCGCCATATGCGAAGACCGTCGTCGCGCTGGTGCGGACGCATGCATGCGCGCGCAGGCGCGGCCGCGCGAGCGCATGCGTTGCAGCGAGGACGCTTGCGCCCAGCCGTGCGCACCGTGTCGGCGGCCGCGGCTTACAATCGGCGCATGAGCCTGCGTCCCTATCTTGAGCATTACCCCGACCTCGGCGAACGCGTCTACGTCGATCCCGCCGCCAGCGTCATCGGCCAGGTCGCCCTGGGCGACGATGTTTCGATCTGGCCCGGCTGCGTGGTCCGCGGCGACGTCAACTTCATCCGCATCGGCGCGCGCACCAACATCCAGGACGGCACCATCGTCCACGTCACCCACGAAGGCCCGTTCACGCGTCCGGGCGGCCTGCCGACCCTGATCGCCAACGACGTCACCATCGGCCATGGCGCGATCGTGCATGCCTGCCGGATCGAGGAGTTCGCCCTGATCGGCATGGGCGCCAAGATCCTCGACGGCGCGACCGTGCAGCGTTTCGGCTTCGTCGGCGCCGGCGCGGTGATCGCGCCCGGCAAGACGGTCGGCGAGGCCGAGCTGTGGCTGGGCAATCCGGCACGCTTCGTGCGCAAGTTGAGTGAGCGCGAGATCGAGCAACTGCAATACAGCGCCCAGCACTATGTGCGTTTGAAGGATCGTTACCTGGGCATGGCGGGCGCGGACTAGGCATGGCCTTGGGCCGCGTTTACAGTCGCCACAGGGGAGAAGCCGGAAACCGCATGGACGAGTTGCACCGAACACAGGCCGCGCGCCACCGGACGCGGCCGCCGCCGCCCGCAGGCGCCGCGCCGCTGTGATGCTGGATACCTACCGCGAAGTGGTGACGCCCGAAGGCGTCGCGCTGCGTCTGCCCGCGGCCGGGCCCGTGCCGCGTGCGCTGGCCTGGACCATCGATTTCTGCATCCGCCTGGCCCTGCTGTTCGTCGGGGCGATGGCCTTCGGCCTGCTCGGCACCGGCGGCATGGGCTTCTATCTGGTCCTGATGTTCCTGCTGCTGTGGTTCTATCACGTCGCGTTCGAGGCGATGTGGGACGGACGCACGCCGGGCAAGCGCGCGCTGGGCCTGCGGGTGGTCGCCGAGAACGGCGCGCCGGTGGGCTGGATGCAATCGTTCGTGCGCAACCTGTTGCGAGTGGTCGACATGCTGCCGTTCGGTTACGCCTTCGGCCTGATCGCCAGCTACGCCGATCCCTACGGCCGGCGCCTGGGCGACATGGTCGCCGGCACCCTGGTCGTGCACGAGCCGCGCCGGCACGAAGCGGCCGCCGCGCCGGTCGGCAACGCGAGCGCGCCGGCGGTGCCGCTGCTGCCCTACGAGCAGGCGGCGATGGTCGCCTTCGCCGAACGCGCGCCGCGCCTGGCGGCGGCGCGCCAGATCGAACTGGCCGACCTGGTGCAGCCCTTGACCGGCGCGCGCGGCGAGCCCGCGGTCGCGCGCGTGTACGGCATCGCCAACTGGCTGCTGGGGCGCCGATGACCCAGGTCGCCGCGGTCAAGCAGGAACGTTTCGTCGAACGCCACCAGGCCGAATGGACGCAGCTGGAAGCGTGGCTGGACGCGCGCGGCGACAGCGCCAAGCGTGCGCGTGCCGACCGCCGCAGCTGGCAGGGCCTGCCCGATTACGAAGTGCCCGCGCGTTACCGCCGCCTGTGCCAGCAGCTCGCGCTGGCGCGCCGGCGCGGTTACAGCGCCGCCGTCACCGATCGTCTGCAGGACCTGATGCAGCGCGGCCATGGCCTGCTCTACCGCGCGCCGCGTCCGCGTTGGCGGCGCGCGCTGGAGTTCCTCTTCGCCGGCTTTCCGCGCCTGGTGCGCGCCGAGCGCGGTTGCATGGCCGCGGCCGCGGCGCTGTTCTGGCTGCCGATGATCACGATGTTCGTCGCGATCCAGCTCCATCCCGATCTGGCCAGCGCGCTGTTCCCGCCGGAGCAGCTGGCCGAGTTCGAGCACATGTACGACCCCAACAGCCCGCTGCAGAAGCTCGGCCGCGGCGCCGAGACCGATCTGGCGATGTTCGGCTACTACATCCTCAACAACGTCAGCATCGGCTTCCGCACCTTCGCCAGCGGCTTCCTGTTCGGGCTGGGTTCGATCGCGGTGCTGATCAGCAACGGCGTGGTCATCGGCGGCGTCGCCGGGCACCTGCAGGCGGTCGGCCACGGCGATCCGTTCTGGCGTTTCGTGGCCGGGCACTCGGCGCCGGAACTCAACGCGATCTGGATCGCCGGCGGCGCCGGCCTGCGCCTGGGCCTGAACCTGGTCGCGCCGGGCCAGCGCCGGCGTATCGACGCCCTGATCGAAGGCGGCCGGCGCGGCGCCAAGATCTGCGTCGGCGTGTTCGCGATGCTGGTGTTCGCCGCGTTCGTGGAAGCGTTCTGGTCCTCGATCGCGAGCATTCCGGCGTTGGTGAAGTACGGCGTCGGCGCGGCCTTGTGGCTGCTGGTCGGTGGCTGGTTGTGGTTCGGCGGGCGCAACCCGGACTTCGCGGTCGAGGACCGGGTCGAGTCATGAAGATCGAATCGCTCACCGTCGCGTTGCGTCCGCGCACGGCCTGGGAGGCGGTCGAGCTCGGCACCGCCCTGACGCGCCGCCACGCCGCCGCGATCTGGAAGCCCTACCTGCTGCTCACCCTACCGCTGTTCGCCGCGCTCAACGCCGCGGCCTGGGCGCTGGACAAGCTGTGGCTGGCCACCTTGCTGATGTGGTGGCTCAAGCCGGTGTTCGACCGGGTGCCGCTGTACGTGCTGTCGCGGGCGGTGTTCGGCGACGTGCCCGGCACCCGCCAGACCCTGCGCGCGCAGCTGGCCTGGGGCGCGCGCTGGGCCTTGCCCTACCTGACCTGGCGCCGGCTCAGTCCGGCGCGTTCGCTGTACCTGCCGGTGGACCTGCTCGAGGGCGGGCGCGGCGCCGAAGCGCGCCAGCGCCGCAGCGCGCTGGGCGCGCCGGTGTACGGCGTGGCCGCGCTGCTGACTCTGGTCTGCTTCCATTTCGAGGGCGCGCTGTACCTGGGCATCGCCGCGGGCACGGCAATCTTCATTCCCAGCGAATACCTGTCCGATTCCGCCCAGAGCCTGTGGCAGGCGCTGCTGGCGGACGCGACCTGGGTGCAGTTGGCGGGCAACGTGCTGGCCTGGGCCGCGACCTGCGTGATCGAGCCGTTCTACGTCGGCGCCGGCTTCGGCCTGTACCTCAACCGCCGCACCGAGATCGAGGCCTGGGACATCGAGATCGTGTTCCGGCGCCTGCGCGCGCGCCTGAGCGCGGCCAGCGCGCCGCTGCTGCTGGCGCTGTGCTTCGGCCTGGGCCTGCTGCCGGACGCGTCGGCACGCGAGCCCGTGCCCAAGGCCGCGATGTCCGCGCCGCCGGCCGAGGCGGGCATGGCGGGCGAGGATGCCGCGAGCGACGAGGATGCGGGCGACGGGGACGCGACGGACGCCTCGGCCGAGGGTTTCGCCGAAGACGAAGACGCGCCGCCGCCGTTCGGCGCGCCGCTGCGCGATCCGGTGCGGCCGGACGACGTCGAAGCGTCCGAAGGCGACGAAAAGGCGCTGGAAAAGGCCGTCGCCGCCAAGGAAGCGCAGCTGCCGCCGACCCTGGACGAAGTCTTCGGCGACGCCCGCGCCGACGATGCCGGTCTGCGCAAGGCGGTCGCCCAGGCCTACCAGGACCCGACCGTGGCGCCCAAGCGCAAGGTCACCAACTGGAAGCCGCGCAACCCCCGCAAACCCTCCGACACCAAGGCGCCGGCGGCGCTGGAAGGCCTGGGCGTGGTCCTGGCCCTGATCGGCAAGTACGGCCTGTGGCTGCTGATCGGCACCCTGGCGCTGCTGATCCTGGTGACCGCGCCGCGCTGGTTGCGCTGGCTGCGCGACAGCGCGCGCGCCGAGGGCCGCGAGCCGACGCCGGTCCACACCAGCGTCGTGGTCGAGCCCGAACCGCTGCCCGACGACATTCCCAGCGCCGCGCGCCGCCTGTGGCAGGCCGGCCGCCAACGCGACGCCCTGGCCCTGCTGTATCGCGCCAGCGTCGAGGCCATGGTCGCGCGCGCCCAGGTCGTGCTGGTGCCCGGCGCGACCGAAGCCGAATGCCTGCGCGCCTCGCGCAAGATGCCGCTGGCCGAAGACCGCGAGGTCTTCGCCAACGCCGTGCGCACCTGGCAATACGCCGCCTACGCCCAGCGCCTGCCCGCGCTCGACGAGTTCGACGCCCTGCTGCGCACGCTCAGCCAACGCTTCGGGTGGGCCGCATGAACCTGCGCACCGCATTGGCGACCGCCCTGGTGGTCCTGCTGCTGGCGGGACTGGGCTATTGGTGGTGGCGCAGCCACGAGCGGGTCGAGGAATGGATCGACCTGCCGCGCAGCGGCGAGGCCGCGAGCAACCCGCTCTACGTGCTCAAGCTGGCCTTGAAGAAGGACGGCGTGAAGGCGGTCGCGCGCCAGCGCCTGCAGCCCGACACCCATCCCCTGGGCGCGCGCGACACCGTGCTGCTGTTGCGCGATCCGCGCCAGCTGTCGGCGTCGGAGGCCAAGACCCTGCTGGCCTGGGTCCACGGCGGCGGTCACCTGATCGTGCGCACGCCGCCGCCGGGCGAGCTCAGCGCGGCCATGCGGATTCCGCTGCTGACCGAGCTGGGGGTGAAGTTCTTCCCGCAGCGCGAGACCGACTGCGTGGCCATGTACGTCGAGCGCGAGGATTCGCACGTAGAGTTCTGCCAGGGCCGCCGTTTCCTGCTGATGGAGCGCGCGCCGGTGCCGCTGCGCGCCTGGGGCGCGGACGACACCGGCTACGTGTTCGCGCGCCTGCCGCAGGGGCGCGGCAGCGTCGACGTGATCGCCGACCTCGACTTCGCGATCAATGCCGTCGGCAAGGAACGCGCCGAGGCGATCAAGGACGCGCCGCACATCGCGTTGCTGCGGCAGCTGCTGGCGCCGAACTACCGCGCCGGCACCGTGCACCTGATCTATGCGGCCGACATGCCGTCGCTGTGGATGACTCTGCTGACCCGCAGCTGGATGGCCTGGGGCCCGATGCTGCTGGCCCTGCTGCTGTGGCTGTGGCGGCGCGCCCAGCGTTTCGGCCCGCAGCTGCCGTCGCCGGCCAGCGAGCGCCGTTCGCTGCTCGAGCACGTGGTGGCCAGCGGCGAACACGCCTACCGCTACGGCTACGGTCACCTGCTGCACGCGGCCGTGCGCAGCGCCTTCCTGCTGCGTCTGCGTCGCCGCGATCCGCAGGCCGCCGCGCTCGACGGCGAGCCGCAGGCGGCGCTGTTGGCCGAACGTTTCAAGCTGGCGCCCGCGGAAATCCGCGAAGCGCTGGCCACGCCGGTCGCGCGCGATCACGCCGCGTTCCGTTCCCGCATCGCCACCTTGATCCGACTGAGAAACTCGCTATGACCACGCCCGCGAACGTGCCCGCACCGATCACCGGTACCGAACTGGCGCAACGCGCCGCCGCCGTGCGCGACGAGGTCAGCAAGGCCTTCATCGGCCAGGCCGAAGCGCTGGACCAGATCCTGATCGCCTTGCTCGCCGGCGGCCACGCCCTGATCGAGGGCGTGCCCGGCCTGGGCAAGACCCTGCTGGTGCGGGCGCTGTCCAAGGCCCTGGACTGCGGCTACGCGCGCGTCCAGTTCACCCCCGACCTGATGCCCAGCGACATCAGCGGCCACGCGGTCTACGACCCCAAGACCGAGAGCTTCAACATCCGCCGCGGGCCGGTGTTCACCAATCTGCTGCTGGCCGACGAAATCAACCGCGCCCCGGCCAAGACCCAGTCGGCGCTGCTGGAAGCGATGCAGGAACTGCAGGTCACCATCGAAGGTCACAGCTTCGAATTGGCGCCGCCGTTCCTGACCCTGGCCACCCAGAACCCGGTCGAGCAGGAAGGCACCTATCCGCTGCCGGAAGCGCAGCTCGATCGTTTCCTGCTCAAGGTGCTGATCGGCTACCCCAGCCGCGCCGACGAGAAGCGCATGGTGACCGCGGTCAGCCAGGGCCGCAGCGCCTCGGACTTCGACCTCTCGCAGGTGCAGCGCGTGCTCGGTCCGGAAGAGATCGTGGCCATGCAGCACGGCACCGCCCTGATCACGGTCGACGACGCGGTGATCGACTACGCCGTGCGCATCGCCGCGGCCACCCGCGAATGGGCCGGCATCGCCCTGGGCGCCGGCCCGCGCGGCAGCCTGGCGCTGGTGCGCGCGGCGCGCGCGCAGGCGGTGCTGTCGGGCCGCGATTTCGTCACCCCCGACGACGTGCGCGAGATCGCCAAGCCGGCCCTGCGCCACCGCATCGCGCTGGCGCCGGAAATGCAGATCGAAGGTCAGTCGCCCGACGACGTGTTGCACGCCCTGCTGGCCAAGGTCGAAGCGCCGCGGCAATGAGCGCCGTCGCCGCAGCGGTCCCCGCCACGCCCGCGCGCAGCCTGCCGCGGCCGGCGCCGGCCTTGCTGGCGCTGCTGGTGCTGTGGGGCGGGTTCGGCCTGGCCGCGAGCATCGGCTGGGTGCCGGCGCGCGCCTGGTGGATCGCCGGCGCGGCGGTGGCCGCGATCGCCGTGTTCGATGCCTGGCGGGTCCATCTGGCGGCGACGCCGCGGGTGCAACGGCGCATGCCCGACACCTGGCCGATCGGCCTGGAGCGCGAAGTCACCCTGACCCTGGACGCCGATGCGCGTCGCCAACCCCTGGACGTGTTCGACCTGCACCCGGGCGGCTGGTCGATGCAGGGCCTGCCGCGCCGCCTGACCCTACGCCGCGGCGAAAGCAGCAGCGTCGACTACCGCCTGCGCGCCAACGCGCGCGGCGACTTCGCCTTCGACGGCGTGCAGCTGCGCCTGCATTCGCCGTGGCGGTTGTGGTGGCAGTCGCGCGTGGCCGGCGCGGCCCAGCCGGTGCGCGTGTTCCCCAATTTCGCGCCGCTGGCCAAGTTCGCCATGTTCAGCGCCGAACAGGCCTCGCGCCTGGTCGGCGCGCACCTCAAGCGCCGCCGCGGCGAAGGCACCGACTTCCACCAGATGCGCGAGTACCGCATCGGCGACAGCCTGCGCCAGATCGACTGGAAGGCGACCGCGCGCGCGCGCCGCCTGATCTCGCGCGAGTACCAGGACGAACGCAACCAGCAACTGGTGCTGATGCTGGACACCGGCCGGCGCCTGCTCGCGCGCGACGGCGAACTCTCGCATTTCGACCACGTGCTCGACGCCGCGCTGGTGGTGGCCTATCTGGCGCTGCGCCAGGGCGACGCGGTCGGCCTGCTGGCCAGCGGCGGCGCTTCGGCCTGGGTGCCGCCGCGCCGCGGCGTGGGCGCGATCGACAGCCTGCTGCGCGCGAGCTACGCCCTGCAGCCGCAGCCGGTCGCCACCGACTTCCTCGCCGCCGCCACCGAACTGTCGCTGCGCCAGCGCCGGCGTTCGCTGGTGATGCTGGTCACCAACCTGCGCGACGAGGACATGGACGACGTGCTGGCGGCGGTGCAGATGCTGCGCAAGCGCCATCTGGTCTGCGTCGCCTCGCTGCGCGAGGACTCGCTCGACACCGCCCTGGCGCAGGACGTCCACGACCTGCGCGACGCGATCCGCGCCGGCGCCACCGCGCAATACCTGGAACAGCGCAGCGCCGCCCACGACGCCCTGCGCAATCACGGCGTGATGGTGCTGGACGTGTCCTGCGACCAGCTCGCCGCTTCGTTGGTGGAGAAGTATCTGGCGGTGAAACGCGACGGTTTGTTGTAAGCGTTTCGCGGTGCCCGTTGTCCTGGCTGGGAGCGGCCTTCGCGCCGCTTGCCCCTGTGGGAGCGACGTGAGTCGCGATCGGTAGTCGGCGGGTCAACGGAACAGCGGACGCGCGTGGGGCTCGATCGCGGCTTACGCCGCTCCCACAGTGGGTGGTGCGGCCGGGTCGGGGCAGGTCGCGATTTCCAGCGCCGCCAGCAGCGCCATCGCCTCGTCGCGGCTGGCGCCGCACATGTCAGCGCTAGGCCGCAGCGAGGCGCAGAACGCGGGGCGTTCGGGCCGCCCGAACAAACGGCAGCGCAGCTGATCGTCCAATTGCACGCAGGGCATGCCGGCCGGCTTGCCGTGCGGCATGCCCGGAATCGGCGAGACGATCGAAGGCGCCGTGCAGCACGCGGCGCAGCCGGCGCGGCAGCTCAGCGCGCTCATGGCGGGGCCTGGAAGGCTTCGGCCGCGCGCACGGCGGCGAGCGGGATCGGGCCGTACACATGCGGATAGGCCTCGCCGCTGCGCGGACTGAGCTCGTAGCGCAGCGCCTCGCCCAGCGCGGCCGCGTCGAGCTCCAACAGGACCCGCGCACCGCGGCCGCGCTGGTGGCGCTCGATCACGCCCGCCAGTTGCGCGGCGGTGGCGCAGTGCAGGAAACCCTCGCGCCGCAGGCCGTCGTTGCGATACTCGCCGGCGCGCTGCGCGCGCGCCCAATCGGCGGGATCGGCGAAGTGGTAGACGGTGTCGGGCTGGAGCGCGTCGACAGGCGCGGCTTGCGTGGACATGGGCGTGCTCAACAGGGCGCGGTGCGTTCGCTGGCGTTCATGCCGATTGCGTCGGCCGCCGTATCAGGATCGCCGCGATCACCAGCCCCATCGCGACCGCGTGGAGCAGGATGACGACCGTGCTGAACGCGCCCATGCTGATCGCCAGCGACGAGGTGTTGATTTCGCCGTTCTGTCGCACCCACATCAGCCAGACCTGGCCGCAAATACCCAGCAGCGAGCCGAGGATGAACAAAGCGAAGCCCACGCTGCCGTAGACGCCGGCCGCGCCCAGCGCGCGCCGGCGTATCAGGCATAGGACCAGCCCGACCGCGCACAGCAGCAACTGCGGCGTGGCGTACAGCAGGGGGCCGAGCAGGGCGGCGAACAGGGCATTGGGATCCATCGTCGTTTCCATTGCATGCCGGCACGCGGCCGCCGCCGCGCATCGCGGCCGACCGCGGTGCGTGGCGGATCAGTCTGCAGTGACCAGGGCGTCGTCGCGCTCGCGCAGCGCGGCGTAGACGGGCTCGGTTTCCGGGCGCACCCGGTGCCAGCGTTCGAAACTCTCGGCGGCCTGTTCGACCAGCATGCCCAGGCCGTCGATGCGGTCGTGCGCGCCGGCCGCCTTGGCCCAGGCCAGGAACGGGATCGCGACTTCGCCGTAGCTCAGGTCCACCGCCGCGGTGCGCGGCGTGACCAGGCTCATCGGCAACGAGGGCAGCTGCGCGTCGCGCGCGGCCGAGGTCGCGTTGACGATCAGGTCGAAGGCGCCCAGCGCGACCACGTCCTTGAAATAGCGCGGATGCACGCGGCCGGGTTGGCCTAGCGCATCGGCCAGGGCGTCGGCGCGCTCGGGCGTGCGGTTGACGATGTAGAGATCGCCGATGCCGGCGTCGAGCAGGGCCGGCGCCACGCCGCGCGCGGCGCCGCCGGCGCCGATCAGCAGGGTGCGGCGTTCGCGCAGGTCCAGGCCGTGGCGCTCGGTGAGGTCGCGCACCAGGCCGGCGCCGTCGGTGTTGTCGCCTTCCCAGCCGGTGGCGCTGCGGATCAGCGTATTGGCGGCGCCGGCACGGCGCGCCCGCTCGCTGAGGTGGCTGCAGATGCCGGCCGCGCGGGTCTTGTGCGGCAGGGTGATGTTGGCGCCCAGTCCACCCTCGGCGGCGAACTCCGCCAGCAGGGCGTCGAACTGTTCCGGCGCGGCGTCGATGGCGATGTACTCCAGGGCGATACCGAGCTGGCGTCCGAATGCGGCGTGGATCCGCGGCGACAGCGAGTGCGCCACCGGGTGGCCGATCACCGCATAACGTGGAATGGACATGGGCAGCCTCGTTGGGGATGCTTGGGGGACTATCCAAGGGAGACGCACTATGCGGCGCGCCGCGGCCTGGTCTGGCCTCAGTCTACTCTCCGGCCTGCTGCTGGCCATGCCCGCATCGGGCTTTCTGTCCGAGTTCGGCATCGAGGGCATGGGCGTGGTATCCACGCCGCACAGCGAAGTGCGCGCCAGCGTGAGTCCCGACGGGCGGCGCATCGTCTGGGGCAGCACCGACCGCGCCGGCGGCGCCGGCGGCTGGGACCTGTGGCAGGCCAGCCTGAAGCAGGGCCGCTGGCAGGAACCGCAGCCCTTGCCCCTGAACTCCGGCGCCAAGGATTTCGATCCGGCCTTCAGCGCCGACGGCCGCTGGCTGTACTTCTTCTCCAACCGCCCCGGCGGGCGCGGCGGCGACGACCTGTACCGCGCGCCGGTGCTCGCCGACGGCGGCTTCGGGCCGGCGGAGTCCCTGGGCGCGGGCGTGAACGGCCGCGGCGACGAATGGGCGCCCACGCCCAGCCGCGACGGCCGCCACCTGCTGTTCGCCAGCAACGGTTTCGGCGGCGCCGGCCGCCACGACCTGTTCGTCGCGACCTGGGACGGCAAGGCCTATGTCGATCCCAAGCCGGTCGCGGGCGTGAACACCGCCGCCGACGAATTCGATGCCGCCTGGCTGGGCGACGGCCGCGCGATCGTGTTCGCGCGTTCCAAGGACGTGGAGCAGCAACCGATCCGGCTGTATGTGGCGCAGTGCGAAGGCGCGAGGTACGCGGCGGCGACGCCGCTGGCGCTGTCGTTCAACGGCGAGGACGGCTACACCCTGGGCCCGGCGATCGACTGGAACAAGCCGGGCGAACTGCTGGTCACCGGCAGCGCCAAATCGCCCAAGGCCGGCAAGCTGGACATCTACCGGATGAAGGCGCCGGCGGCGACGGGGCAGGAAGGTTGCGTGGCGACGAAGTGAGCCGGGCGATGCGCGGCGATGCGGTTCGCCTTCGGCTCACCGCATCCTACGGCCACGCACGGCGCCGTTGCTTCACGCATCCTGCGGCCGCACACGAAACCGTAGGATGCGGTGAGCGTAGCGAACCGCATCACCGCCGCACCGCTTATGGCGCTTCGCGCAGCCAGCGCGCGGCGTCCAGCGCGAAGTAGGTGAGGATGCCGTCGGCGCCGGCGCGCTTGATCGAGGTCAGCGCTTCCAGCACGCAGCCGCGTTCGTCCAGCCAACCGTTCTGGATCGCCGCGCGCAACATCGCGTACTCGCCGCTGACCTGGTAGACGAAGGTCGGCGCGCCGAATTCGTCCTTGGCCCGGCGCACGATGTCCAGGTAGGGCATGCCCGGCTTGACCATGATCATGTCGGCGCCCTCGTCGAGGTCCAGCGCGATCTCGCGCATCGCTTCGTCGCTGTTGGCCGGGTCCATCTGATAGGTGTACTTGTTGCCCTTGCCGAGCGCACCGGCGCTGCCGACGGCGTCGCGGAACGGGCCGTAGAAGCTGGACGCGTACTTGGCGCTGTAGGCCATGATGCGGGTATGAATGTGGCCGTCGAGTTCCAGCGCTTCGCGGATCCGGCCGATGCGGCCGTCCATCATGTCGCTGGGCGCGACCACGTCGGCGCCGGCGACCGCGTGCGACAGCGCCTGCTTGACCAGGGCTTCCACGGTCTCGTCGTTCATGACGTAGCCGCTGTCGTCGATCAAGCCGTCCTGGCCGTGGGTGGTGTAGGGGTCCAGGGCGACGTCGGTGATCACGCCCAGTTCCGGGAAGCGCTGCTTGAGCGCACGCACCGCGCGCTGGCACAGGCCGTCGTCGCGCCAGGCGTCCTCGGCGGTCAGCGATTTTGCGTCCAGGGCGGTGACCGGGAACAGGGCCAGGGCCGGCACGCGCAGTTCGCTGGCCTGTTCGGCCACGCGCAGCAGTTCGTCGATCGACAGGCGCTCGATGCCGGGCATCGAGGCGACCGCGGCGCGGCCCTGCAGCTCGTGCACGAACACCGGATAGATCAGGTCGTTGGCGGTGAGGACCGTCTCGCGCATCAGACGGCGCGAGAACTCGTCGCGGCGCATCCGCCGCGGGCGTGTGTAGGGGTAGCTCATGGGCCTTAGTTTACTCCCGGCTGCGCGCGCGCCGGGCGCCGGGGGCGCGGGTGGGACGTTTTGCCCTAGGGCGACGCGCGCGGGCGCTCAGTTTCTCTCCCGCCAGGGACAACGCGAGCGGCCGCTTAGCCCCTGTCCCGCTCGCGGCGCTCGAAGGGTGTGCGAGGCTGGAAGGCGTGGGGTGAGGACGGCAGGCGTCTAACGCCCACCTCCGTCGTTGCCCTCATCCGCGCTTCGGGCACCTTCTCCCGCGAGCGGGAGAAGGGGAAGCGTCAGTAGAAGGACTCGATCAGGCTGGGTACACCCGATACCGCAGCGGCCGCACTCCGACCGCGCCGCCGATCGCGGGCACCACCGCATCCGGCGTCGCCACCAGGTCCAGTTCCAGCGCGCGCGCCTGACCGTCCAGCTGCAATTCCACGGTGATGCGATCGGCCAGCCGGTGCACCGCCAGCACGCGCGCGGCCAGGCCGTCGCCGGCCGCGCCCAGGGCCAGGTCGTGCGGGCGCAGGTACAGCCTGGCCGCGCCGTCGGCGACCCCGTCTGCGGGCAGGCGCAGCGCGTGGCCGTCGATCGCGAACTGCCCGCGCTCGACCCGGCCGTCGATGGTATTGGCGCGGCCGATGAAATCGAACACGTAGGCCGAGGCGGGCTCGCGGTAGATCTGCTCCGGCGTGCCGACCTGCTCGATGCGGCCGTCGCGCAGCACCACCACGCGGTCGGCCAGCTCCAGCGCTTCTTCCTGGTCGTGGGTGACGAACAGCGTGGTCTGCCCGGTCTGTTCGTGCAGGCGCCGCAGCCAGCGCCGCAGTTCCACCCGCACCTTGGCGTCGAGCGCGCCGAAGGGCTCGTCCAGCAGCAGCACGGTCGGGTCGATCGCGAGCGCGCGCGCCAGCGCGACGCGCTGCTTCTGCCCACCCGACAATTGCTCCGGGTAGCGGCCGCCGAGCTCCGGCAGCTGGATCAGGCTCAGCAGTTCCTGCACCCGGCGCGCGATCGTGGCCTTGTCCGGGCGCCGGCTGCGCGGCCGGCTGCGCAGGCCGAAGGCGATGTTTTCGGCCACGGTCATGTGCTTGAACAGCGCGTAGTGCTGGAACACGAAACCGACGTTGCGTTCGCGCAGGCTCAGCCGGGTCGCGTCCTCGTCGCCGAACAGCAGGCGGCCGCGATCGGGGTGGAGCAGGCCGGCGATCACCCGCAGCAGCGTGGTCTTGCCCGAACCCGACGGCCCCAGCAGCGCGACCAGTTCGCCCGACGCGATATCCAGGTCGACCGCGTCCAGCGCGGCGACGTTCGCGTATTGCTTGCCGATGCCTTGGATGTGCAGGTCCATGCCCTTGCCTTGAACCGTCCCGCCGCCATGATGGCCCAAGGCCGGTGACGACGGTGCGGCATCGGCCGGCAGGGCCGCGTCCGGATCGGCCGGGCGCCACAGCGCGGGGTCGTTCGTTCTTGCGTGATCCACATCGATGAGATTCATGTCAGTGCCGCCTGTGTGATTGCGCCAGGGCGTCGCCGTGGCGCGCTTCCAGCCAGAACTTGATCACCAGCGTGACCAGGGCCAGGCCGGCCAGCAGCGACGCGGCCGCGAACGCCGCGGTGCTGTCGAATTCGTTGTAGAGAATCTCGATGTGCAGCGGCAGGGTGTTGGTCAGGCCGCGGATATGCCCGGACACCACCGACACCGCGCCGAACTCGCCCATCGCGCGCGCGCCGCACAGCAGCACGCCGTACAGCAGGCCCCATTTGATGTTGGGCAGGGTCACGCGACGGAACATGGTCCAGGCGCCGGCGCCCAGCGAGCGCGCGGCCAGCTCCTCGTCCGCGCCCTGCTGCTGCATCAGCGGGATCAGTTCGCGCACCACGAAGGGGAAGGTGATGAACAAGGTCGCCAACACGATGCCGGGGCGCGCGAACAGGATCTTGATGTCGTAGTGCGCCAGCAGCTCGGCGAACCAGCCGTGCGAGCCGAACAGCAGCACCAGGCACAGGCCGGCGACCACCGGCGAGACCGCGAACGGCAGATCGATCAGGGCCAGCAGCACGCGCTTGCCGGCGAACTCGAAGCGGGTGACCGCCCAGGCGGTGAACACGCCGAACACCGCATTGAGCGGGATCACGATCGCGGCGGTGAACAGGGTCAGCTTGAGCGCGGCCACCGCATCGGGCTCCCTGAGCGCGGCGAACCAGACCCCGACGCCCTCGGCGAAGGCCGCGCCCAGCACCATCAGCAGCGGCATCACCACCAGCAGCGCCATCACCAGCACCGCCGACAGGATCAGGATCCAGCGCAGCCAGGCCGGTTCTTGCAGATCGTCGCGCTCACGGGTCACGGCGGCGCTCCCGGCGTTCGTGCGCGAACAACGAGGGGATCGCGTTGATCGCCAGCAGGCAGAGGAAGGACGCGGCCAGCAGCAGCGCGGCGATCGCGATCGCGCCGTTGTAGTCGTATTCCTCCAGGCGGATGGTGATCAGCAGCGGCGCGATCTCGGTTTTGTAGGGCAGGTTGCCGGCGATGAAGATCACCGAACCGTACTCGCCCAGCCCACGCGCGAACGCCAGCGAGAAGCCGGTCAGCAAGGCCGGCAGCAGCTCGGGCAGGATCACCCGGCGCAGCGTGGTCAGGCGCGAGGCGCCCAGAGAGGCGGCGGCTTCCTCCTGCTCGCGGCCCAGCGCCTCCAGCACCGGCTGCACCGTGCGCACCGCGAACGGCAGGCCGATGAAGACCAGGGCGATCACGATGCCGGCCGGCGCGTAGGCGATCTTGAACCCGGCCGGTTCCAGCCAGCGCCCGACCCAGCCGTTGGAGGAATAGATCGCGGTCAAGGCGATGCCGGCCACCGCGGTCGGCAGCGCGAACGGCAGATCGACCAGGGCATCGAGCAGGCGCCGGCCCGGAAAGCGGTAGCGCACCAGTACCCAGGCGATCAGCGCGCCGGCGAACAAGGCCAGCACCGAGGCCGCCAACGCGGCGCCGAAGCTGAGCTTGAGCGAGGCCTGCACGCGCGGGTCCTGGATCGCGCGCAACCAGCCGTCCGCGCCCAGGCCGGCGGCGCGGATGGTCAGCGCCGCCAGCGGCAGCAAGACCACCAGGCTCAACCACGCCAGACCCAGGCCGATGCTGAGGCCGAAGCCGGGCAGCGGCCGGCGCCAGCGCGAGGCGGAAAGCGAGGGGAGGGCGATGGAGCTCATGGGGTTGGGTTGGTCTGGTTCCGGCTATGCGTTTTGGTTTGTTCTTGCTCGTCATTCCCGCCTACGCGGGAATGACGGTGACTAGAGTTCGATCAGCTTTGGTGTCTTGATGCCCTCAGCGGCTCGATCGAACCCTTGCCACCGCCCAAGCTCCCCAACCCTCACTTGGGCTGATAAATCCGATCGAAGAACCCGCCGTCGGCGAAGTGATCCGCCTGCGCCTTCTTCCAGCCGCCGAAGGCGTTGTCGATGGTGACCTGCTTCACCTGCGCGAACTGGCTCAGCTCGGCGGCCGGCACCTTGTCCGGCTCGGCCGGGCGGTAGTGGTGCTTGGCGGCCAGGCGCTGGCCCTGCGGCGTGTACAGGAACCGCAGATAGGCCTCGGCCTGCTTGCGGGTGCCGTGCTTGGCCACGTTCTTGTCGACCCAGGCCACCGGCGGTTCCGCCTTGATGCTCAGGCTGGGCACGACGATCTCGTACTTGCCGCGGTTGCCGGGCTCGTCCAGGGTCAACAGGGCCTCGTTCTCCCAGGCCAGCAGCACGTCGCCGATGCCGCGCTCGACGAAGGTGGTGGTGGAGCCGCGCGCGCCGGTGTCCAGCACCGGTACGTTCTTGAACAAGCGGGTGAGGTAATCGACCACCTTGCCGCCGTCGCGGTACTGCTGCGAGGCCCAGGCCCAGGCAGCCAGATAATTCCAGCGCGCGCCGCCGGAGGTCTTGGGGTTGGGCGTGATCACCGCCACGCCCGGCTTGACCAGGTCGGCCCAGTCGCGCACGCCCTTGGGATTGCCCTTGCGCACCAGGAACACGATGGTCGAGGCGTAGGGCGCGCTCTGGTGCGGCAGGCGCGACTGCCAATTGCCCGGCAGCAGCTTGCCGTTGGTGGCGATGGCGTCGATGTCGGCGGCCAGCGCCAGGGTGACCACGTCGGCTTCCAGGCCGTCGATCACCGAGCGCGCCTGCTTGCCCGAGCCGCCGTGCGAGGCGCGGATCTTCAGGGTCTCGCCGGTTTCCTGCTTCCATTGCGCGGCGAAAGCGGTGTTGACCTCGGCGTAGAACTCGCGTGTGGGGTCGTAGGACACGTTGAGCAACTCGACATCCTTGGCCGTGGCGGAGCCGGCGGCCAGGGCCAGGGCGATTGCGAGCGTGGAGATTAGCGTTTTCATGTGGGGGATCTCTTTGCGTCGTGACAGGCGCGGTCTAGGCGCGGTGAGGAGCATGCTCAGAAGGAGAATTGCGCCCGCGTGAAGAAAGCCTTTTCGTCTTCGCGATCGGCGCCGGCCGGTGCGCCGCCCTCGAAATCGGTCTGGGTGTAGTTGGCGACCAGCTTGAAGTTGCCGGTGAGGTACCAATTCAGGCCCAGGCCCCAGGCGCGGGCCTCGGACGCGACCGCGGCCGGATCGGCGTAGCGCGGGAAGGCGTCGTCGTCGATGTCGAGACGGCCGTAACGCGCGACCAGTTCCAGCGCGCCCCAGCCGGCGCCGCCCGGCGTGAACGGCTGGCTGGGTTTGACCACGCCCTTGTAGCTGGCGTCTTCGCCGGTGAGCACCCAGCCGGCGGTGAGCTGCCAGGCGTCGTGATCCAGCGCGGCGCGCGCGCCGCTGGCCGGCAGCAGCAGGTCCTGCCGCGAGCGGATGTATTCGCCGAGCAGGCCCAGGCGGTTGCGGTAGTAGTAGGCCTGCGGCGACCAGCGGCTGTGTTCGCCGTCGGCGACCACGCTGCTGCGGTAGTTGAAGAACTGCGCCTGGCCCGGCGTGCGGTAGCGCGGCAGGAAATTGTTGCCGGCGCCGCGCTTGTCGCCCTGGCTGGCGCCGACGCCGAAGCCCAGGCCGGACAGGGCGCCGCCGCCGTTCTTCCACGGCTCCACGAACACGCGGCCGATCAGTTCGAATTCGTTGTCGGGATTGGTGGTGGCGCCGTCGCGGCCGTCGGGCGCGCCGTTGAAGGCGCCGACCGCGTAGCTGAGCGCGCCGTCGGCGAGCTCGCCCTGCAGCTGCACGCCCAGGTCGCGCACCGGCGCCAGTTCGCCGGCGAAACCGCCCTCGACCATCGCGCCTGCGCTGCTGGACTGCAGGCGCTCCAGGCCCAACGGCACCTTGTAGCGGCCCACGCGCACGCTCGCGCGCGGGCTGAAGCGCACGTCGACGTAGGCGTCGTTGACGGTGGCGGTGTCGCCGGCCAGTTGCGCGCCCAGGCGGAATGCGAACAGCGAGCCCCAGCTGCCTTCGATGGTGGGCTCGACGCGGCGGAACAGGAAGCTGTCGTTCTGCGGGTTGCGCTGGTCGTCGATGAAGAAGCGGCCGTCGGCCTGGATCAGGCCGCGGACCTTGATCTCCAGATCGCCGGGCGGCGGCGACTTCACCGACAGGCCCCTGGCCGCGCTCAGCGTCACCACCGGGGTGGCGGCGATTCGCGCGCTTTCGGCTTCGGCCTGCAGTTCCAGCTTGCGCTCGATCACGCGCAGGCGCTGGTCGAGGTCGGCCGGATCGACCGTGGCGGTGCCGGCGTCGGCCGGGGCGGCGCCCAGGCGTCGTTCGATCGCCTGCAGGCGGCGGGCGAGATCCTCGACGCTGAGGCCGGAGGTTTGCGCCTGCGCGGGCAGGGTCAGTGCGCAGCCCAGCGCGCCCAACAGCCAGGCCGGAGTCGCGGTCGCGGTGCCAGATCGCCGATGTCGATGGGGCATGGCGGATTCCTTGGAAGAAGAGAGGGAAGACCCTGTCGGGTACGCGCGTGCGGCGGAGGCCTCAGTCCGTCGAAGCCGGCAGCGGGCGTCGACAACACGGTGCGCGCCGGCGCGCCGGGGGCGCGCTCACAGCGGCCGGCTCCGCGGCTCTTCCACGCGCACGCGCTGGCTGCGCGTGATCTGCACGATCTGCGAAGCGTGCACCACTACCTCGACCTGGCCGTAGCCGATCTCGCGCAGCGCGGTCAGCACCGCGAACTCGCTGTCGCTGAGGTTGACGATGTTGACCGCGGGTTCGAACTCGGGCGCCGCCGTGGCGCCGGTCTGCGAGCCGCGCGATTTGCGCCGGGCCGCGTTCATGCCGCGTCTCCGCTGAGCACGGCCGCGTGGGGGCCGCGCGCGAGTTCGCCCAGGCTGCAGCCGTCCAGCACCCGCGACAGGGCGTCGCGCGCCTCGCGCATCAGCGCGCGCAGTTCGCACTGCGCAGGGTCCGGGCAGTCGGCGCAGGCGCGGTAGGCGCTGACGCTGGCGCAGCGCACCGGTGCCAGCGGCCCGTCGATGGCGCGGATCAGGTCGCCGACCCGGATCTGCTCGGCCGGGCGTGCGAGCGCGTGGCCGCCCTTTTGGCCGCGGCGGCTGTGGATGAAGCCGGCCTCGCGCAGGTCGACCAGGATCGATTCCAGGAATTTTTCCGGCGTGCGGCTGTGTTCGGCGATCGCCCGGGCTTGCAGCCGGCCGTCGTCGGCGCGCGCCAGCGCGCACATGGCGCGCAGTGCGTATTTCGCCTTCATCGTCAGCATTTCCTATTCGCCATGTAGGGAATAAGGCCGCAAAGGCCGCGACGACGGAAAAGGCGATGCGTCATCTGCATATGCCCAGCCGGCATGTGCCCGTTACGATGCGCGTATGCGACCCCTGCGACCCCTCCCGCCCGTGGCCCGCGCCTGCCTGATCGCGCTGGCCGCCCTGGCCGCGTTGTGCTGGCTGGGGCCGTGGCTGAGCGCCTACGACCCGCACACCCCGGATTGGGAGGCGCTGTCGGCCGCGCCCGGCCGCGCCGGGCATTGGTTCGGCACCGATGCGATCGGCCGCGACGTGTACGCGCGCACCCTGGCCGGCGGGCGCCTGTCGCTGACCATCGGCCTGCTCGCCAGCGTGGTCGCGCTGGCGATCGGGCTGGGCTACGGCGCGGTCGCCGGGCTCGCCGGCGGTCGCGTCGAGCGCGCCCTGCTGCGCGTGCTGGACGTGTTCTCGGCGCTGCCGTTCCTGCTGGTGGTGATCCTGTTGCTGACCCTGTTCGAGCGCTCGCTGGGGTTGTTGCTGGCGGCGATCGGCGGCTATGTCTGGATCGATCTGGCGCGGGTGATGCGCGCCGAGGCCGCGCGCCTGCGCGAGGCGCCGTTCGTGCTGGCCGCCCAGGCCGCCGGCGCCGGCTTCGGCCAGCGCCTGCGCTGGCACGTGCTGCCCAACCTGCTGCCGCTGGCCTTCGTCTACCTGGGGCTGATCCTGCCGCAGGCGATCCTGGTGGAAAGTTTCCTCGGCTTCCTCGGTTTGTCGGTGGACGAACCCTCGGCCAGCTGGGGCACGTTGTTGTCCGAAGGCGTGCAGGAACTCGACAGCGCGCCCTGGACCCTGCTGTTCCCGGCCGGTTTCCTGGTCGCGACCCTGGCCACCTTCCAGTTCCTCGGCGACGGCCTGCGCGATTGGCTGGACGTGCGCGGCGAGCACGAGGCCGCGGCGGCATGAGCGCGACCCTGGCCCTGCAGGGGCTGGCCGTGGACGTGGGCGCGCGCCGCTTGCTGGGGCCGTTGGATCTGGAATTGCAGGCCGGGCAATGCCTGGGCGTGGTCGGCGAAAGCGGCAGCGGCAAGAGCCTGAGCGCGCTGTCCCTGCTCGGCCTGTTGCCGCCGGGCCTGCGCGCCGAGGGCCGCCTGAGCGCGGACGGCCAGACGATCGCGCTGGGCTCGCGCGCGCATGCGGCCCTGCGCGGGCGCGTGCTGGGCTGGGTGCCGCAGGATCCGCTGGCGGCGCTGCACCCGCTGCGCAGCGTCGGCAGCCAGTTGCTGGAAACCCTGCGCCTGGTGCGCGGTTTGGCGCGCACCGCGGCGCGCGACGAAGCGCGGTCTTTGCTGGCGCGCGTGCAGTTGCCCGAGCCGGGCGCGGCGCTGGACCGCTATCCGCATCAGTTTTCCGGCGGCCAGCGCCAGCGCATCGCGATCGCTCTGGCGCTGGCGACGCGGCCGCGGGTGTTGATCGCCGACGAACCGACCTCGGCCCTGGACGCGCGCATCGCGCGCGAGATCCTCGACCTGCTCGACGCGCTGCGGCGCGAGGACGGCCTGGCCCTGTTGTTGATCAGCCACGACCTGCCGCTGGTGGGCGCCTACGCGCAGCGCCTGGTGGTGCTGCAACGCGGGCAGGCGGTGGAGCGCGGCGATACCGCCGCGGTGTTCGCCTCGCCGCAGCATGCCTACACGCGCGAGCTGCTGGCCGCCGACGCGATCGCGCCGGCCGCGCCCGCGGTCGGCGGCGCCGCACCGGTGCTGCTGCGCGGCGAAGGCCTGCGCATGCGTTATCCGCGGGCGCCGCGCGCGGCTCTGGACGATGTGTCGATCGAACTGCGTCGCGGCGAAGGCCTGGCCCTGGTCGGCGAGAGCGGCAGCGGCAAGAGCACGCTGGGCCGCGCGCTGTTGCGCTTGCTGCGCGGCGCGCAGGGGCGGGTGCTGCTGGACGGCGTCGATCTGAGCGCCGCCACGCCGCGCGCCTTGCGCAAGCTGCGCGCGCGTACCGGCTTGGTGTTCCAGGATCCCTATGCCTCGCTGGACCCGCGCATGCGCGTGGCCGAGATCGTCGCCGAGCCCTTGCGCATCCACGCGCGCGGCGATGCCGGCGCGCGCCGCCTGCGCGCCGGCGAGCTGCTGCAGGCGGTCGGGCTGGAGGCGGCGATGTTGGACCGCTACCCGCACCAGTTCTCCGGCGGGCAACGCCAGCGCATCGCGATCGCGCGCGCGCTGGCGACCGATCCCGAGCTGCTGGTCTGCGACGAAGCGGTGTCGGCGCTGGACGCCCACCACCGCGGCGCGATCCTGGCGCTGCTGGCCGCGCTCAAGCGCGAGCGCGGCCTGGCCCTGCTGTTCGTGACCCACGACCTGGCCGCCGCGGCCGCGGTGGCCGAGCGCATCGCGGTGCTGGAAGCCGGGCGCATCGTCGAGACCGGCGCCACCGCCGAGGTGTTGCGCGCGCCGCAGCATGCGCATACGCGGGCGCTATTGGCGGCGCGGCCGAAGACCGCTGTGGGGTAGGAGCGGCGTAAGCCGCGACCACGCCAATACGACGACGACGCGGTCGCGGCTTACGCCGCTCCTACACCGAAGCCTGTTCGCTGGCGTACCGCACGGGCGCCGCCGTTATGCTAGCGAGACCTCGCGCAGGGCGGCTGCGAAACCGCCCTGCGCGGACTGCGTCGCTGCGCGGGGTCAGATGATGCCGCCGCCCATCGACAGGCGGACCACGCCGACCACGATCACGATCGCGTTGAGCACCAGGCCGGCCTTGGCGCGGCCGCGCTTGGTTTCGCGGGTGAACAGCACGCCGATCGCGGCGATGATGGCGCCGACCGCGGCGAACGGGATCAGGAACCAGTTGCCCCAGCCCAGCAGCGGGATCAAGGCGACCACCATCCAGATCATGGCGAGGATGCCCCAAATCAGGCTGATCAGTCCCATCGTGCGGTCTCCCAGGCGGGCGCGGATGCGCTCACGCCCATGATGCTGCCGGATCGCCGGGATTCAAGAGCCGGAGGGGGTGCCTTTCGGCACCCCTGACAGCGAACCGGCGCGGGTGGTGGTCGCGGTGTCGCGGGTCGCTGTTGCTCACCGCAGCCTACGGTCCGCGCGTTGCTCTCTTCGCGTGGCAAGGGAGGGTGCGCGATGGTGCGGTTCGCCTTTGGCTCACCGCACCCTACGGCTTGCGGCTTAGAGGTCGTGGACGCCGTCGATTTCCACGCGCAGTTCGCGCCGGCAGACCGCCGCCTGCAGCACGATGCGCTCGATGCCGGGCAGGCGCGCGTCCAGCGCCGCCATCACCGCCGGCACTTCCTCGCGGTCGCGCACGTAAACCTTCAGGCGCGCGCCGGCGCCGAAGCGCGCCGGCAACGACGGCCGTTGCGCGCGCGCGGCGGCGATCAGGCTGTCGAAGTTGGCCAGGGTCTCGTCGAGTTGGGTGTCGACCGAGTCGATGTGGCGCGATTCGTGGCCGACGATCGCCGCGGTGCCCGACAACAGCAGCGGCATCGCGCTGCCCAGCGGCGGCAGCATCGCGCGCGCGAAGCTCGGCGGCTGCGGGCCGTACTGGCGCGGATAGCGGTAGGCGCTGATCTGGCGCGGGTTCTCCAGCGGCGTGCCGGGCGTGCGCGAAGCCAGCCAGTACACCAGCAGGCGGCGGGTCTCGCCGGCCTCGGTGACCTTGCCGATCGCGGTCGCGGCCGGCAATTGGCCGGGTTCGAAATCGCCCAGGCCGGCGGCGCGGCCGACGCAGAACACGCGGTAGCGCTCGGCGTCGCCCTGGCCGACGGTGATGCCGTCGAGGTAGTTCCAGATCCGCAGCAGGTGCGGGTAACCGCGCGCGCGGGTGAATTCGATCATGCGCGCGTAGATGGTTTCGGCGACCGCGCCGATGCCGTCGTTGACCTGCAGGCCCGGCGGCTCGTCGAGTTCGAGCACGCCGAACTGCAGCGCGCCGTCCTCGGACCAGGCCAGCTCGCCGTCGCGGCCGCTGATCACCGGCGCCGAGCCGCGCCAGACTTCCAATCGCGCCTGGCCGTAGGGCTCCAGGGCCACGCGCAGATAGCGCGGATCGTCGTGGTGCGGGGCGTCGGCGCCGAAGCCGAACACCGCCAGCACGTCTTCGCCGGCCAGTACCTGGGCGGGGCTGGCGTCGGTGTAGTCGACGCTGTAGCGCGGCGTGGCGGCCATCAGGGTGGCGGCCGCGCTCACGGGTTGCCCTGCTGCAGGGTGTCGCCGCGGAAATCCACGCCGACCTGGCGTTTGCGCCGCAACCAGCCGCGCAGGGCCTGCGGCGCCATGCGCAGCGCGGTCAGCGCATAGATCATCCGGAACGCGCGCAGGCGGCGCAGCACCGCCGGGTTGTCGAATACGTCGCCGGCCAGCATCGAGATCACCGCCTGTTCGATCTGCCAGTAATTGCGCGGCTCGCTGAACAGCGTGCGCATCACCGGCGTGGTGAAGCGGTAGATGAACCACTGGAAGTGCTTGAGGCCGCGCTTGAGGCGCTTGACCATCGCGCGCTGCAGCGCGGCTTCGCTGGCCGGATCGCGCAGCGCGCCGTCGACCACCTCGGCGGCCTGCTCGCCGCTGTTCATGCCCAGGTAGACGCCGGAGGAGAACACCGGATCGACGAAGGCGTAGGCGTCGCCGACCATGACCCAGCCCGGGCCGGTCATCTGCGTGCAGGTGTAGGAGTAGTTGCCGGTGACGTGGACCGCGCCGACGCGCTGGGCGCCGCGCATGCGCGCCCACACCTGCGGCTCGGATTCCAGGGTCTTCATCAGGAAGGCCTCGGTCTCGCCGCGGCGCTGCTTGAGGTATTCGGGGAAGCACACCGCGCCGACGCTCATCACGTCCTTCTGCAGCGGGATCAGCCACATCCAGCCGTGCGCGAAGCGCTGCACGGTGATGTTGCCGGCGTCCTCGCCGTCGCGGCGCTCGACCCCTGTGAAATGGCTGAAGATCGCCGCCGACTGGTGCAGCGGGTTCTTCTTCTTGAGCTTGAGCTGGCTGCCGAAGAAGGCATCGCGGCCGCTGCCGTCGACCACGTAGCGCGGGCGCACGGTCAGCGCGGCGCCGTCGGCGGTGCGCGCATGGACCAGCGACGGCCGGCCGTCGGCGCCGAACTCGACCCGCTCGACCTTGACCCGCTCGCGCGCGTCCACGCCGTTGGCCTGGGCATTGCGGAACAGCAGCTGGTCGAACTCTTCGCGCTTGACCTGGTAGGCGTAGCCGAACTTCGGGTTCAGCGCGCGCTCGAAGCGGAAGGTGTTGTAGTTGCGCTCGTCGATCGGGAATTCGGCGCCGGGCTTGTGGGTGCCGATCGCCTTGACCTGCTCGAGCACGCCCAGGCGCTCGAGGATGGGCAGGTTCATCGGCAGCAGCGACTCGCCGATGTGGAAGCGCGGGTGCGCGTCCTTCTCCAGCAGCAGCACCTTCCAGCCCTTGCGGGCGAGCAGGGTCGCGGCGGTGGTGCCGGCGGGGCCGCCGCCGATGACCAGGACGTCGGGTCGGAGTTCCGGGGTGGAAGCAGGGCCGTTCAGGTTTGCGTCCGGGCTGGCGTCGGCGGGACCGGGCGCGGGGATCGTTGAGCTCATCGGAGAATGATAGCTCGCCGTTCGTGATCGCTGTCCGGGTCGGACCGGACCTGGGGACGGTTGCGCGCAGCCGCCCGATGCCGGATCGTGGCGCACCTTGCCGCCCGCCGTTGGATCGACCCCGATGTCCGAACAAAGCCCCGCCGAACGCGAACTCGCGCTACTCCTGGTCGAAAGCCTGAATCTGGAGGACATCGATCCGGCCGCGATCGACCCCGAGGCGGCGCTGTTCGGGGACGGGCTGGGCCTGGACTCGATCGACGCCCTGGAGCTGGCCCTGGCGGTGTCCAAGCAGTACGGCTTCCAGCTGCGCTCGGACAGCGAAGAGAACCGCCGCATCTTCGGCTCGCTGCGCGCGCTGTCGGCGCACATCGAACAAAGCCGGGCCGCCTGAGCGCGCCCGCGCCCGGCCGCCCGCCCCGCTCGCGCGCACGGAAGCCCAGGCCATGACCGGCGCCGTACTGCGGCTGCTGCTGGCGATCGCCTACCCCCTGCTGGCGCATTGGGCCAGCCACGACGGCGGCGGCTGGCCGGCGGCGATCGCCCTGATCGACCTGGCCCTGATCGTGCAGATCGAGGCCCTGCTGCATCTGCGCGTGGGCGCCTGGCTGGTGTTCGCGGCGATCGTGGCCGGCCTGGCCGCGATCGCCCACACCGCCTATCCGCAGCTGTTGCTGCTGAGCCCGCCGGTGCTGTTCACCGGCGCCCTGGCCTGGTGGTTCGCGCGCAGCCTGCGCGCGCCGCGCGAGGGCCTGATCACCCGCATCGTCGCCGCCCTGGACGCCTGCGCGCCCAGCCAGCTGCCGGCCGACGTCTACCGCTACTCGCGCCAGCTGACCGCGATCTGGGCCTGGCTGCTGGGCGGACTGGCGCTGGCCAACGCCGCGCTGGCGATGATCGCGGTGCCCGGCGGCGTGCTCGCGCGGCTGGGCCAGACCCCGCCGATCGCGATCGGCCAGGACCAGTGGTCGCTGTTCGCCAACCTGCTCAACTACGGCATCGTCGGCGGCTTCTTCGTCGGCGAGTACCAGTTCCGCAAGCGCCTGTTCCGCGACCGGCCCTACCGCAACTTCTGGGATTTCCTGCGCCGCATGGGCGGCCTGGGCCCGGCGTTCTGGCGCAGCCTGTTCGACTGAGGCCAGGATCGGCATAGGCGCGCGGCCGGGTGGCTTATCCTGTCGCCAACCCAGGCCGAACCACGCCGAACCGCCCGCATGGAATTCCGCATCGCCGCCGATCACCCCAGCCTGCCCGGGCATTTCCCCGGTCGGCCGGTGGTGCCGGGCGTGGTCGTGCTGGACCGGGTGCTGGACGCGATCGAGGCCGGCCACGGCCCGCTGGGCGGGTTGCGCCTGCCGCAGGTGAAGTTCGCCCAGCCGCTGCTGCCCGGCGAGACCGCGCGCATCGAACTGGATGGCGCCGCGCCGCGCTGGCGCTTCCGCGTGCTGCGCGGGCAGACCCTGTTGGCCAGCGGCGAAGTGGTCGCGGACGCGCCGGCATGAACGGCGAACACTGGAAGCAGCGCCCCGAGGGCGGCAGCCCGTTCGCGCTGCGTCTGCTGCGCGCGATCGCGCGGCGCGGCGGACGCGGCCTGGCGCGGCTGTGCCTGTACCCGATCACCGCGTATTTCGTGGCCGTGCGCGGTCCCGAGCGCCGCGCCTCGCGCGCCTACCTGGCGCGCAGCTTGGGCCGCGCGCCGGGGCTGTGGGACATCGCCCGCCACATCCACACCTTCGCCGCGACCATCCTGGACCGCTTGTTCATGCTCGGCGGGCAGATGCACTACTTCGACGTGCGCGTGAGCGGGCTGGACGCGCTGCGCGCCCAGCACGCGCGCGGCGGCGCGCTGATCTTCGGCTCCCACCTGGGCAGTTTCGAGGCCCTGCGCGTGCTCGCGCGCAGCGCGCCGGAGGTGCAGGTGCGGGTGGTGTTCGACAAGTCGCACAACCCGGCCATGACCCAGCTGCTGGATTCGCTGGATCCGCGCATCGCCGCCGGCGTGATCGACGCCGGCCAGGACGGGCCCTCGATCGTGCTGGCGGTCAAGCAGGCCCTGGACGAGGGCGCCCTGGTGGCCCTGCTGGTCGACCGCGCGCGCCCCGGCGAGCCCTGGCTGCGCACGCCCTTCCTGGACGCGCCGGCGCCGTTTCCGCTGGCACCCTGGCTGGTCGCCGCGACCCTCAAGGCGCCGGTGCTGCTGGCTTTCGGCCTGTACCGCGGCGGCGCCCGCTACGATCTGGTGTTCGAGCCGTTCAGCGACGGATCGGCGATCGCGCGCCAGGATCGGCCGCGTGCGCTGGCGGCGATGATCGAAGGCTATGCCGCGCGCCTGCAGCACCACGCCTGCGACGCGCCCTACAACTGGTTCAACTTCTACGACTTCTGGCATGCCGATGACGCGGTTCAAGACAGTACAGCCCCTGACAGCGTCGCCTGCGACGGCGGCGGCCCCGGCCACGACGATCCGGCCGCGTCGCTGGGGCTGGGCGCTGGCGCTGGCCTGCGCCGCCGGCTCGCTGTACGCCGCTCCGCCTGAGCCGGCCGCGGCGGGCAACGCGCCCGGCGCGGCGGTCGACCCGGACTGGATCCTGGCGCGGCTGGCGCAGCCGGCCTCGATGCGCACCGCCTTCGTCGAGATCCGCGGTTCGGCCCTGCTCAAGGCGCCGCTGCGCCTGAGCGGCGAGTACCAGCGGCTGGAGGACGACACCCTGATCCGTGAGGTGCGCGCGCCCTATGCCGAGACCACCACCATCCGCGCCGGCGAAGTGAAGATCCAGCGCGCCGGCAAGGCCGCGCGCACCTTCTCGCTGTCGCGCGCGCCGGAACTGGCGGGCCTGCAGGCCAGCTTCGGCGCCCTGCTGGCCGGCGACCGCAAGCGCCTGGAGCAGCAGTACCACGTCGGCGCCGAAGGCACGCGCCAGCAGTGGACGATGACGCTCACCCCGCGCAGCAGCGCGGTCGCGGCCAAGCTGCAGGGCATCACCCTGCGCGGCCGCGGCGCCGAGCTGCGCTGCATCGAGGCGCGCCCGGCGCGCTCGGACGCCGGCGGCGGGATCGAATTGCAGCGCACCTTGCTGGCCGGCGCCGCGCGCGAAGCGGCCGCCATCAGCGACGCCAGCCAGCTCGCGGCGCTGTGCCGCGGCCACGGCGCCGCGCAGCGATGACGCCAGCGCGTCGTCTCGCCCTGGCGCTGCTGTGGCTGGCCGCGCTCGCGGCCGCGGGCTGGGCGATCGGTCAGCGCCTGGAGCTCAGCGGCGACCTGCGCCGCTTCATGCCCAGCGCGCAGACCCCGGCGCAGAAGCTGCTGATCGACGAACTCGGCGAAGGCCCGGGCTCGCGCCTGCTGCTGATCGCGCTGTCCGGCGACACGCCGCAGACGCTGGCCGCGCAGTCGGAATCGATGCGCGCCGCGTTGGCCGCGAAACCGCAATTCAAGCTGGTCGCCAACGGCGCCGATCTCGGCCTGGACGCGATCCCCGCGCGTCTGCGTCCCTACCGTTATCTGCTGTCGCCGACCCTGGACACCCGCAATTTCGACGCCGCCTATCTGGGCGAGGAACTGCAGGCGCGCGTGCAGGACCTGGGCTCGCCGGCTTCGGCGATGCTGGAACCGCTGCTGCCGAACGATCCGACTCTGGAAACCCTGAAGCTGGCCGAGGCCTGGCAGCCGGCGAACGCGCCGCAGCGCCTGCACGGGGTGTGGTTCGACCGCGCCGGCCGCGAGGCGCTGCTGGCGCTGGAAACGCGCGCGGCGGGTTTCGATCCCACCGGCCAGCAGGCCGCGGTGGACGCGATCCGCGCCGCGTTCGCGCAGGCGCGCGGCGCGTCCAAGGCGCAACTGACCTTGAGCGGTCCGGGCGCGTTCTCGGTCGAGATCGGCGGGCGCACCGCGCGCGAGGCCAGCCTGATCGGCACCATCGACAGCCTGGTGTTCGTGCTGCTGCTGTGGCTGGCCTATCGCAGCTGGAAGGCGCCGCTGCTGGGCGGCCTGCCGCTGGCCAGCGCCGGCCTGGCCGGCCTGGGCGCGGTCGCGCTGGCGTTCGACGGCGTGCACGGCATCACCGTCGCGTTCGGCTTCACCCTGATCGGCGTCGCCCAGGACTATCCGATCCACTTGTTCAGCCATCAGCGCCCGGGCCTGTCGCCCTGGGCCAGCGCGCGCGCGTTGTGGCCGACCCTGGGCACCGGCGTGGCCTCGACCTGCATCGCCTACCTGACTTTCCTGGTCTCGGGCGTGGACGGCCTCAAGCAGTTGGCGGTGTTCACCATCGTCGGCCTGGGCACGGCCGCGCTGACCACGCGTTTCCTGCTGCCGGCGCTGATCGATCCCGCGCCGCGCGACGCCGCCGATTCGGCCTGGCTGGCGCGCGCCTGGGCCGGCCTGGCGCGCCTGCCGCGGCCGCGCGCGTACGCGATGCTGGCGCTGGCCGCGCTCGCGCTGGCCGTGGCCTGGCTGGCGCCGGGTCCGTTCTGGCAGAACGACCTGGCCAAGCTGACGCCGGTGCCGGCCGACGCGCTCGCGCGCGACGCGCAGTTGCGCGGCGAACTCGGCGCGCCCGACGTGCGTTACGTGATCGCGCTCGAAGCCGGCGACGCCGAGGCCGCGCTGCGCGCGTCCGAGCGCCTGCAGCCGGCCTTGCAGCGGTTGCGCGCGCAGGGCGCGATCGCCGGCTACGACCTGGCCGCGCGCTACCTGCCCAGCATCGCCACCCAGCGCGCGCGCCAGATCAGACTGCCGGGCGCGGCGACCCTGGACGCGGCGCTGGCCGCCGCGGTCGCCGACAGCCCGTTCCGCGCCGACGCCTTCGCCGGTTTCGTCGCCGACGTGGCCGCCGCGCGCAGCGCGCCGCCGCTGATCGCCGCCGACCTGGACGGCACCCCGCTCGCGGCCAGCGTGTCCGGCCTGTTGCTGCAGCGCCCCGGTCACGCCACCGCCCTGGTGTCGCTGAGCGGCCTGAACGATCCGGCCGCGGTCGCGCGCGTCGCCGCCGCGCACGGCGCGCAGCTGCTGGACCTGAAGCAGGCTTCCGAATCGCTGGTCGCGGCCTATCGCGGTCGCGTGCTGCTGGCGCTGGGCCTGGCGGCGCTGTTGCTGGCGGCGACGGTGTGGTTCGCGCTGCGTTCGCCGCGCCGGGTGCTGCGCGTGCTGGCGCCGATGGCGCTGACCACGCTGCTGATCCTGGCGGTGCTGCGCGGGATGGGCATCGAACTCAATCTGTTCCACCTGGTCGCGCTGATCCTGGCCGCCGGCCTGGGCCTGGACTACGCGCTGTTCTTCGACCATGCCGGCGACGACTACGCCGAACAGCTGCGCACCCTGCACGCGGTGATCGTCTGCAGCCTGACCACCTTGCTGGTGTTCGCGCTGCTGGCGTCCTCGTCGATCCCGGTGCTGCGCGCGATCGGCGCCACGGTCGCGCTGGGCGTGGCCTTCAACTTCGTGCTCGCGCTGTTGATCGTGCGCGAGCCGGCGACCATGCGGGAGCGCGCCGATGCGCAGCCGTGAGGAGATCGCTGCGCTGATCCCCCACCAGGGCCGCATGTGCCTGTGGGAGGAGGTGCTGGACTGGGACGCCGACGGCATCCGCCTGCGCAGCCACGGCCATCGCGATCCCGCCCACCCGCTGCGCAGCCGCGACCGCCTGCGCGCGGTGCATCTGTGCGAGTACGGGGCGCAGGCGATGGCCGTGCACGGCGGCCTGCTCGCGCGCGCGGCCGGCGCCGCGGCGCGGCCGGGCCTGCTGGTGGCCTTGCGCGGCGTCGAGCTGCGGGTGGCGCGCATCGACGACCTGGCCGGCGCGATCGAGGCGCAGGCGCGCAAGCTCGTCGACGCCGGCGACAGCTGGCAGTACGACTTCGTCCTGCATCACGAAGGCGTGCTGCTGGCTTCGGGCCGCGCCGCGGTGATGCTGCGCCCGGACTGAGCGTTTCACGGCGCCGGCGGCGGCGCGTTCCAGGTAAGTGTCGCGCAGCGTCGCGCAACCACTACCGGAGAATCGCCATGAGCATCGAGTTCGAACTGCTGAGCGTGGAGCCCTACCAGGCCGACGGTCAGTTCGGCCATCGCTTCACCCTGCGCATCGCCTTGCAGGAGCGCGACGGCGCGCGCCTGAACTGGATCGAGCGCACCGACCGTCCTTACGTGCCCGGCATGGCGCCCGATACCTGGACCGACATGTTCCAGCTCTCGCACGGGCAGTCGATGGTGTTCAACGACTGGAACCAGACCGCGGGCGAAAGCGGCGAGGTCAGCGTCAGCTTCGTCGATCCGCCGTCGATGCGGATGGAGCCCTACGCGCAGCGCACGCTGGAGTTCTGGGTGGTGATCCTGGACGGCAACGGCGAGGATTGGGCGGTGTGGGAGGGCAGCCAGCAACTGGCCTGCAGCGACACCGGCTCGATCGTCACCCAGACCCTGACCCAGACCGCCAACAGCAGCGGCGACGACGGCGACCCGCCGTATCCGGAAGGTTTCTCGCCGTACTGAGCCGCGTCGCATCGGCCTGGATCGGGCGCGGACACCGCCGTGCCGGCGCCCGCCGCTTCCGCCGTGGGCGCGCTGCGGGGACAATCGCGGTTTCCGCCGCCGCGAGCCCTGCGCATGAGCCAGCCGTCCTCCACCGCCCGTCGCGCCCTGGTCACCGGCGGCAGCGGCGACCTCGGCGCGGCGATCTGCGCGCGCCTGGCCGCCGATGGCCTGCACGTGATCGTGCACGCCAACGCCAATCCCGAACGCGCCCAGGCCACGGTCGCGGCGATCCGCGAGGCCGGCGGCAGCGCCCAGGCGGTGGCCTTCGACGTCGCCGACGGCGAGGCCGCGCGCGCGGTGATCGAGGGCCTGTTGGCCGATGGCGCCATCCAGGTCGTGGTCAACAACGCCGGCGTGCACGACGACGCGCCGATGGCCGGCATGAGCCAAGCGCAGTGGAAGCGCGTGATCGATATTTCGCTGCACGGCTTCTTCCACGTGACCCAGCCGCTGCTGCTGCCGATGGCGCGCACGCGCTGGGGCCGCATCGTCAGCCTGTCCTCGGTGGCGGCGGTGCTGGGCAATCGCGGCCAGAGCAACTACGCCGCGGCCAAGGCCGGCCTGCACGGCGCCTCGATGTCGCTGGCGCGCGAGATGGCCTCGCGCGGCATCACCGTCAACGTGGTCGCGCCGGGCGTGATCGAAGGCCGCATGGCCGCCGACGCGTTTCCGCCGGAGACGATCCGCCAGCTGGTGCCGGCCGGCCGCGCCGGCCGCCCGGACGAGGTCGCGGCCCTGGTCGGCTTCCTGTGCTCGGACGCGGCCGGCTACATCAACGGCCAGGTGATCGGCATCAACGGCGGGATGGGTTAGGAGCGGGGATTAGGGATTCGGGAAGGGTTACGCAGCCGCCCCGTCGCTTCAGCGTCGTGCGTTCCTTCCCCGATCCGCCCGCCGTTCCTGGCCTTGAACCGCCGTATTCCGCCGCGGCTGGCCTTCCATCGGACTCCCGCCCCCGTTCGGCGTGCCGTCACCCCGCCTCCCCGCCGCGGCGTTAGCATGGCCGCAACCGTCCACCCGCGGAGTCGCGCCATGCGCCGTCGTCTCGCTCTCGCCTTGCTGCTACCGCTGCTGGCCGCCTGCGCCAGTTCGCACGTCCTGGTCGGCTCGCCGCGGCCGCCGATCGATCCGGCCCAGGTGCGCGTGTACTTCGCGCCGCCGCCGGGCGCCTACGAGCAGATCGCCATGCTCCAGAGCAACAGCGGCGCGTTCACCTACGGCGAACAGAACAAGATGAACTCGGTGATCGGCAAGCTGCGCACCGAAGCGGCCAAGCTCGGCGCCAACGGCGTGCTGTTCCAGGGCACCGAGGACGGTTACGGCGGCGGTGGCGTCAGCGTCGGCGCCGGCGGCGGCCGTTACGGCGGCCGCAGCTTCAGTTCCGGCGGCGTCGGCATCGATATTTCGCCGCGCCAGAAGTACGGGCATGGCGTGGCGATCTGGGTCGCCAATCCGCCGCCGCTCGGCGATCCCGGCCCGAACGCGCCGCCGCCGCCGGCTCCGCCGCGCAACTGAGCCGCGCGCGTTCCTAGCGCCGCGTGCCCTGCGCGCGCGGCGCATCGGCCAGCGCCGCGCGGCCGGCGAACAGGCTCAGCAGCGGCGAGGTCATCACCGTGGTCGCGATCGCCATCGCCAACAGCATGGTGAACAGCTCCGGCCCGATCAGGCCCGCGTCCAGGCCCACCTTCATCACGATCAGCTCCATCAGGCCGCGCGCGTTCATCAGCGCGCCCGTGGCCAGGCTGTCGCGCCAGCCGTAGCCGGCGATGCGCGCGCCCAGCGCGCCGCCGGCGATCTTGCCGGCCACCGCCACCGCCAGGATCAGCGCCAGCGCGCCCAGGCCGGCGCCGACGAAGGCCTCGGCGCGGGTGTTGAGGCCGGCCAGGGCGAAGAAGATCGGCATCAGGATCACCACCGCCGCGTATTCCAGGCGTTCGGTCAGGGTGCGCAGCAGACGGTCGTCGCGCGGCAGGCAGGCGCCGAACACGAAGGCGCCGAACACCGCGTGCAGGCCCAGCCATTCGGTGAGCGCGGCGCAGGCGAGCAGGCCGATCACCAGCGCGGCCAGCATCGCCACCGAGGGATGGCCGTCGGGCGCGTAGCGGCGCAGCAGCGCCGCGTACGCGGGCTTGAGCAGGCCGAAGGCCAGCGCCAGCAGGGCCAGCAGGCCGATGCAGATCTTGGCGAAGCCCCAGGCGCCTTCGCCGCTGCCGACCAGGGCCACCACCAGCGCCAGCACGATCCAGGCGAACACGTCGGCGATCGCGGCCGAGCCCAGCGCGAGCCGGCCCAGCCGGGTCTGGCTGAGGCCGCGGTCCTTGAGGATGCGCGCCATCACCGGGAAGGCGGTGATCGACATCGCCGCGGCCATGAACAGGGCGAACGGCCAGAAACCGACGCCGGCTGGCGCCAGCGGATGCAGCCAGGGCGAGACCGCGATGCCCAGGATCACCGGCAGCAGCACGCCGAACAGGCCGACCGCGCCGGCCTCGCGCAATTGCGCGCGCACCCCGTCGGGCGCGCGCAGTTCGGCGCCGACGATGAACATGAAGAGCACCAGGCCCAGGGTCGACAGCGAGCCCAGTGCCGGCAGCGACGCCGGCGCGAACAGCGCGGCGTGCGCCTCGGGCAGCAGCGCTCCGAACACCACCGGGCCGAGCACGAAGCCGGCGGCCATCTCGCCGACCACCGCGGGCTGGCCGAAGCGCTTCAGCACCGCGCCGCAGGCGCGCGCCACCACCAGGATCACCAACAGTTGCAACAGCAAGGTATGGGTCATCGGCGCGGGTTGCGGTGGCGTACGCGGATCGTGGAACTCAGCGCGGTTCGGCGGGCAGGTCGCGTTCGCGGGCGGCGACGAATTCGCCGCTGGGGTCGTCGATCACCGGCGCGGCCGCGCGGGTGCGCCGGTACTCGCCCATCACGTTGCCGTGGCCCCAGACCTGCGCGACCACGTGCGAGGTGATGCGATAGAGATCGCGCAACGGACGGAAGTGGCTCTTGCGGAACTGCAGCTGCGCATCGGCCTGTTGATAGCGCGATTCGATCGGCACCGAAACCACGCCGGTGCCGAGCCGGCGTGCGGCCGAGATCAGGATCTGCGCCTCGAACACGAAGTCCTCGCCGGGCACCTCGTCCAGCGCGCACACCTGCGCCGGGTAGTAGCGCTGGCCGCTCTGGCTGTCGGCGATGCGGTAACCGCAGCCCCAGCCGATGCCCCAGTCGCCGAATTCGTTGGCCAGGCGCCGATGCACCGGCGCCGCCGCGCGCTTGCGCAGGCGCGCGCCGATCACGATGCAGTTCGGATGGCGTTGCGCGCTGGCGAGCAGGCGCGGCAGGTCGGCGGGGTCGTGCTGGCCGTCGCCGTCCATGGTTAGCACGCCGGCGTAGCCGCGCCGCAGCGCCTCGCGGAAACCGTCGCGCAGGCTGGCGCCCTTGCCCATGCGTTGCGGATGCCGCAGCAGGGTCACCGGCAGGTCGGCGATGCACTCGGCGGTGCCGTCGTCGGAGCCGTCGTCGATCACGATCACGTTGGGGCAATGCGCGAGCGCGCCGAGCACGGTCTCGCGGATGCGCAGCGACTCGTTGAGCGCGGGGATCACCACCGCGACCTGGTCGCGTTCCGGGCGCCGGGTATCAGTCATGTCCGAGCTCCAGTTCCAGCACGCGCCCGGCGCCGGCGGCCAGGCCCACCCGGGCGGCGGCGCCGGCGAGGGCGTCGAACAAGGACAGCATCGGCGCCATCGCATTGCCCTGCGCGCGCCGGCTCAGCGTGCCGCCGTCGTCGGCCTCGCCGTCGCGCAAGCGCGCATGCAGGCGCACGGCGCCCGCGCGCGGCGTGCGCGACAGCACCAGGGCGCCGCCGAGCAGGCCGGCGCTGGGCGTGACCGTGCCCAATGCGCCCACCGACTCGCCGTCGTAGCCGACCAGCAGCACCGCCTGGGCGCCGTCGCCGAGCTGCGCCAGCGCTTCGATCAGGCCCTGGGCGAAGCTGGCCTGCCCGGCGCTGATCGCGGTCGCGGCGCGCATGCAGCCGGCGCCGATGGTCCAGTAGCCGGCCGCGGCGTTGTGCACCGAATTGTGGAAACGCGTGGGCGATACCGCGCGCGGCTCGCTGGCCAGGGTCGTGCACATGTAGTCGGTGATCGCCAGGTCGCCGTGCGCGGAGGCGAACACCGACGCCAGCGTGGCCGGATCGCGGCCGGCCGACTGGCAGGCCGCCAGCGCGACTTCCAGCGCCACCGCCACCGTTTCCGGTGCGCGCCGGCGCTCGTTGGCCGGCAGCAGCTGCGGCGACGGCCGCGCGGGCGCGTCCGCGGCCGGCTCGGCGCCGGCGGCGTGTTCGCGGGCGGCGGCCCAGGACGGCAGGCCGCGGCTCCAATAGGCGATGCCCTCGATGTAGGCGACGGTGCTCATGCGCGGCCGAACACCAGCGAGCAGTTGTTGCCGCCGAAGCCGAAGGAGTTGTTCATCGCGTACCGAATCGGTGCGTGGGCATTGTCGAAACGGATCTGCGGGCCGCAGACCGGGTCGGGCACGGCGCTGTTGAGGATGCCCGGCAGTTCGCCGCTTTCCAGGGCGAGCAGGGCGATCGTCGATTCGACGATGCCGGCCGCGCCCAGGGTGTGGCCGGTCCAGCCCTTGGTCGAGCTGGCATGCAGGCGATCGGGAAACAGCGCGGCCACCGCGATCGCCTCGGCCTGGTCGTTGGCCGGCGTCGCGGTGCCGTGCAGGTTGAGGTAGCCGACTTCGGCCGCGTCGATGCCGGCGCGCGCCAGCGCGTCGCGCATCGCCAACTGCGCGCCCAGGCCCTGCGGGTGCGGCGCGGACATGTGGTGGGCATCGCTGGATTCGCCGTAGCCGCGCAGCTGCAGCGCGCCGGCATCGTCGCCGTCGACGCGTTCGATCAGGGCATAGCCGCCGGCCTCGCCCAGCGACAGGCCGACGCGGCCGGCGTCGAAGGGTTTGCAGGGTTCGCTGGCGACCAGCTGCAGCGAGTTGAAGCCGAACAACACGCTGCCGCACAGGGTGTCGACGCCGCCGACCAGGGCCGCGTCGGCGTAGCCGGCGGCGATCAGGCGCGCGGCCTGAGCGAACACCTTGGCGCTGGACGAGCAGGCGGTGGCGACGGTCACGCAGGGCCCGCGCAGGCCGGTCGCCTGCTGCAGGAAACCGCCCAGCGAATGCGGCTGATGGACCTGGGGGCGCTCGAGTTCGGCCGGAAACCGGCCGCCGGCCAGGCGCGCATAAGCTTCCTCGGTGGCGCCGATGCTGGCCGTGGAGGTGCCCAGCACCAGCGCCACGCGCTCGGCGCCGCGGCGCGCGACCAGCGCGGCCAGGGCCTCGGGCAGGCCGTCCTGGCTCAGCGCCAGCCAGGCCAGGCGGTTGTTGCGGCACTCCCAATCGGCGAATTCGGCCGGCAGCGCCAGGGTTTCCAGGCCGTCGACGCGGCCGATCCAGCAGTCCAGCGGCTCGTGGCCGAAGTCGTTGCGGCGCAGGCCGCCGCGGCGTTCGCGCAGGGCCCGGGCTTGGGCCTGGCGGCCGCGTCCCAGCGCGGTGGTCGCGGTGTACGCGCGGATCGCCAGCGCGGGCATGGAGGGGGGCGGCAACGACTCAAACGACACGCAGGACTCCGGGCGAGATCAGGCCGGAGTATAGCCAGCGCGGCGCGGCGCGATTACGCCGCGGCGTTCAGCTTGCGCGGGGTCGCGCGCCTGCGCCGGTCCGGCCCCGAGGCACGCGGCGGCGCCGCGCCGCAGGCGTAGACTGCGCATCCCGCCGTTATTCCCGCCCGCATCCGCGCATGTCCAGCCGTACCGCCCACCGCCTGGCCTTGTTCGGCGATCGCGACGTGCTGCACGCCTGCGCGGTGGCCACGACGGTGTGCGCCTTGAGCGCGGGCCTGGTCTACGTCGGTTACTTCGTGCACGTGCTGCGGGTGGCGCGCAACGCGCCCTGCCAGCCCGAGCGCGGCGAATGCGTGCTGCTGTTCGGCAAGCACGCCCCGCGCGGGCGCATCGACCGCGATTTCGAGGCGCGCCTGGATCGTGCGGTGTCGCTGTGGCGCGAACGTCCGCCGGCCAGCGTGGTGCTGCTGGGCGGCGGCGCGCCCGACGAGCCCAGCGAAGCCGAGGTCGCGCGCGGCGGACTGTTCGCGCGCGGCGTATCGCCGGACGCGCCGCTGCGCCTGGAAGCCGAATCGCGCGACACCCTGCAGAACCTGCGCAACGCCCGCCACCTGCTCGGCGAGGGCATGCGCTCGCGCGTGACCCTGCTCAGCAGCCGCTATCACCTCGCGCGTTGCGCCCTGTTCGCGCGCCAGCTCGGTTTCGATTGGGAGTTGTGCGCGGCCGAGCCGCGGTTGCAGCTGGGCCCGCGCATGCTGATGCGCCTGGCCGGCGAAGCGGCCTACGTGTGCATGAGCGATATCGGCGCGCGCTGGGCGCGCCTGATCGGCCACCGCCGCATGCTGTCGCGGGTGAGCTGAGCCCGCACGCTTGCGGTTTTGCGCGCGCCGTCGCGTTGCGCGGGGTAGGGTGGTCGCGGCAGGGATTTACGCGCCGGCGGCCGTTTTCCGATCGAGAAATCGCCCGGGTTCGCGACCGATTCGAGCGGCTGGGACGCTGTTTCCGGCCCTGGGCCGGCATTGCGACGCAGGCCGCGCCGGCGCGGCGGCTTAGCCGGCGGCGCTGCGCCGCCGGGTCGGCGCCGGGCGGCTCGCGGCGGCGGCGGCCACGGCACGGGTACCGGCGGCAGCGGCGGCGGCCTGATAGCTGGCGCGCAGGCTCTCGGGCGGTTCCGCCTCGGTGCACACCGACAGCACGCGGCAGGTGGCCTCGCCGAAGGCGATATAGGCGTGGCCCATGTTGCTGTCGAAATAGATCGAGTCGCCGACTTCCAGGCGCGCCGGCGCGTACAGATCGGTGTGCAGCTCCAGGGTCCCTTCCAGCACCAGCGCGAACTCCTCGCCCGGGTGACGGATCAGGTCGCCGAATTCCTGCAGCGAGCGCGCGCGGATCTCCGCCACGATCGGCGTGAAGCGCTTCTGGCGCAGTTCCGAGGCCGGAAAACGCTGGCCGTAGTTCTCGGTGTCGATCGCGTAGCCTTCGTTGGCGCGGGTGATGCTGCGCCGTCCGGTCGGCACTTGCTGCGGCGGCGCCGGCGAGGACGAGCCGAACAGGTCGGCGATGTCGATCTCCAGCCCGCGGCTGATGCGCGCCAGCTTGTCGTAGGTCAGCGACATGCGATTGTTCTCGACCTTGGACAGGGTCGAGATCGGCAGGCCGGTGCGGTCGCTGAGCTCCGACAGGGTCCAGCCGCGCTTCGTGCGCAGCGCGCGCAGGGTGTCGCCGGGCTGCGAGGCGATGCCGGAAGCGCCGCCTTTGGGCTCACGCTTAGGGCGTGCTGCGCGTGTATTGGAGGTCATGCCCGAACTTTAGGGCCAAGACGAGAGGCCTGCCAAGCGATCATCGATTTTGGCTATTTGGAAAATCCATTGACATTATGGCAAATTGCCGGTGCAAGACCGGTCGTGGCGGGTCCCAGCGCTTAGGATGTGGCGCGCCGCCGGCCGTGTCGGTCGCACAGGGGAGTCGTCGTGGTGCCTAAGTCGCTGGATAGCTTCGCCGGCCGGGTCGGTCTGGTCCTGCTCGCGCTCGCGATCGCCGCAGGGCAGTCGCTGCAGGTCGCCGCCGCGCCGCCGGCCGCCGCCGCGCAGGTCGCGCCAGCCCCGCCCGGCGCGGCCCCGCCGTCGCCCGCGTCCGCCGATCCGGTGCCGGCCTCGGCCGATCCGGCCGCGGTGGTATTCGAGCAGGAGACGCCGCGTCCGGGCACGGCGCCCAGCCGCAGCATGGCCACCGACCCGGCGGCCACGGATCCTGTCAGCCCCGATTCCGTGGCTGCGGTCGCGGCCGATGCGCAAGAGACGGCGGCGGCGCTGGCGGTGACTCCCACCGAAGACCCGGGCCAGGATCCGGCACTCCCTTTGCCCGAAGCCTTGCCGCCGCTGGTCGCGCCCGTGCCCGGCGCCGCGATCGCGCTGCAGGCCGATGCCGCGCCGCAACTGGATGCCGCCGATGCCCTGGCCTATTTCGACGGCGTGATCGGCAGCGCGCTCGCGCGCAGCGATGTCGCCGGCGTGACCCTGGCCGTGGTCAAGGACGGCCGCCTGCTGTTGAGCAAGGGCTATGGCTACGCCGATGTCGCCCGCCGCCGGCCGGTCGATCCGGCGCGCAGCCTGTTCCGGCCCGGCTCGGTGTCCAAGCTGTTCACCTGGACCGCGGTGATGCAGCAGGTCGAGCGCGGCCGCATCGACCTGGACGCCGACATCAATCGCTACCTCGACTTCAAGATTCCGCCCTACCGCGGCCGGCCGGTGAGCATGCGCCAGCTGATGACGCATACCGCGGGCTTCGAGGAATCGCTGAAGCATCTGTTCGCGGCCGATCCGCGCGCCCTGCGCTCCACCGCGAGCTATCTGAAATCGGTGCAGCCCGAGCGCGTGTTCGCGCCCGGCGAGGTGCCGGCCTATTCCAACTACGGCGCCGCGCTCGCCGGCTATGTGGTCGAACGCGTGACCCGCCAGCGCTACGAGGACTACATCGAGGCCGAGGTGCTGCGCCCGCTGGGCATGTACCACTCCAGCTTCCGGCAGCCGCTGCCGCCGGCGCTGGCGGCGGACCTGGCCGGCGCCTACCGCGACGGCCGCGGCGCGCCGGCGCGCGCGTTCGAGCTGGTCAATCCCGCACCCGCCGGCAGCCTGTCGGCGTCGGCCGAAGACATGGCGCGCTTCATGCTGATGCAATTGGGCGAAGGCCGCCTCGGCGAGGCCGTGCTGCTGCAGCCCGGCACCGCGCGGCGCATGCACGCGCCCGCGTATCGGCCGTTTCCGGCCTTGAACGCGATGGCGCTGGGCTACTTCCGCAACGACCGCAACGGCGTGCTCACGATCGGGCACGACGGCGCCACCGAGGCCTTCCAGAGCAGCCTGCTGCTGTTTCCCGAGGCCCAGGTCGGTTTGTTCGTGTCGGTCGACGGACCCGGCGCCGGCGCCTCGGCCTTGCGCCGCGAAGTGGTGCGCGCCTTCAAGCAGCGCTACTTCCCGCGCCTGGCCAGGCCCGAACCGACCCTGGCCAGCGCGCGAGCGCACGGCCGCCAGCTGGTCGGCCGCTACGAGAGCAGCCGCGCATCCTTCAGCAACGTGTTCGCGCTCGCGCGCTATCTGTCGCAAACCAAGATAGCGCTGCACGAGGACGGCAGCCTCACGGTCTCGTCGCTGCGCGGCGCGGACGACAAGCCGCGGCGCTGGCGCGAGGTACGGCCCTACGTCTGGCGCGAGATCGACGGCGACGCGCTGCTGGCGGCGAAACTGGATCGCGGCCGGGTGGTCGCGGTCGCCAGCGACGCGCATCCGCCGGCGCTGTGGCTGCAGCCGGTGCCGGCCTGGCGCTCGGCGGGCTGGTCGCTGCCGTTGTTGCTGGCCGCGTTGGCCCTGCACGCATTCGCACTGCTGCTGTGGCCGCTGGCCGCGCTGGTGCGCCGCCACTACGGGCGCCGGCTGACGCTGGATCGGCGCGCGCGCCGCTTGCGCCTGGCGACGCGGCTGGGCCTGGCGTCGAATCTGGCGATGGCCTCGCTATGGCTGTGGCTGCTGTCGCGCGCGGACGCCGACATCGCCCAGCTCGACGGCGGGCTGGACGTCTGGATCCGTTGCGCCCAATTGCTCGCCCTGCTGTCGCTGCCGATCGCCGCGCTCGCGATCGCCGACGCGGCCGACGCCTGGCGCGCGCCGCGCGACGGCTGGCGCCGCGGCGGCGCCGCCCTGATCGCGCTGGCCTGCGCGATCGTGGTCGTCTTCGTGCTCGGCCTGCATGTGCTGACGCCGGGGCTGAACTACTGAGGGCGCGCTGGTCGCAACCCCGCTTGGCCAGTTCTGGCGATCACCGGCCGCCGGCCGCCGAGCCGGCGCGGCCCTGACGCGGACAGGCCGCGGGAGACGAACTCCCGCGGCCTGGCTGTCGCCCGGGCTCAGCGCTTGCGCTGGGCCGGGACGAAGTTCTCGCGCACCGCCTTGGCCAACTGGTCCGGCGGCAGCAGGCCCTGGTCGAGCAGGAAGTTGTTGAACGCCAGGCGGTCGAACTTGTCGCCCAGCGCCAGCTCGGTTTCCATGCGCAGCTCGAGGATGCGGCTGTAGCCGTAGAAGTAGCTGCCGGCCTGGCCGGGCGCGTTGAAGGTGTAGCGGTCCAGTTCCTGCTTGGTCATCGCCGGCGACAAGCCGACCTGCTCGCGCAGCACCTTGCCCGCGCTCTCGCGATCGGTCATGCCCAGGTTGAGCATCGGGTCCAGCATCGCGCGCGCGGCGCGCATCAGGCGGAACTGCAGCGCGATCAGCTGGCCGTCCAGCGGCTCGTACGGCACCATTTCGGCTTCGGCGTACAACGCCCAGCCTTCGACGTTGACCGAGTTGAACGCGAACATGGTGCGCGCCAGCGAGATGCCGCGCTCGACCATGGCGGTGAACTGCAGCTCGTGACCCGGGCGGCCCTCGTGCGCCGACAGGGTCCAGGCCACCGAGTCGAAGTTGAAATCGTCGTAGTGCAGGGCGCTGCCGCCGGGGTTGGGGACGGCGATCGGCAGCACGAACTGACCCTGCTGGCCGGTGTTGCCGATCAGCGGCGCCGGCAGGAAGTGCGGCGCCGGCTGCGCCGCCGATTCGGCTTCGCTGCCCAGTCGCATCACCATCGGGCGCTGCGGCACGTCGACGATCTTCTCCTTGCGGATGATCGGATCGATCGCGTCGATCACCGTGCGGTAGCGCGCTTCCAGCTGGTCGTTGGGAATGCTGTTCTTCTTCAGCGCGTTGATGACGGCGACGTAGTCGTGGCCGTCGACGCCGGTCAGGCCCTTGGACTGCGCGACCAGCGGCGCGAGCTGGCGCATCGCCGCGCGGGTTTCCATGAATTCGACCTGGGCGCGGCGGATCAGCAGCTGCGGGTCGACGTCGATGCCGTACTGCTTGAGCCCGAATGCATACAGCTCGGGCGGCAGGCGATTGTCGCTGCGCGCCTGCGGCAGCACCGTGGCGCGCGCCCAGGTCGCGTAATCCTTGAACTGCTGCTCCATCGCCTTCAGCGCCGGCTCGGCGTCGGCGATCTTGTACTTCTCGAACAGCTTGCGGATACCGGCCGCGTAGGTCTCGACGTTGCCCAGCGCCTGTTCGACTTCCAGCTTGGTCGGACGCAGCTTGGCCGGATCGGTCGCGCGCTCCTCGTAGCGCTGGCGCGCGAGCACGGTGATCGGCGTGCTTTCCGCGCCCTGGCCGACGTAGTTCTTCAATCGCGTCAACGCGCGCGCGCGACGCTCCGGCGGGGTCTGGTCGGACAGCAGGCCCTGCATGCCCTGGAACACCATTTGCGGCGCGTCGTTCCACGGCAGGGTCAGGCGTTCGTTGAGTTCGCTGCCGGCGATGCTCTGGTCGGCGGCGGCGATCATGATCTCCAGGTCCTGGCGCACGTCCGGGTTGCGCTCGAGCTGGAGCTTGCCGCGCAGTTCGTCGCGCGCCTTGGCGATGGCGGCGCGGAAGCGCTTGCCGGTGTCGGGCTTGAGGTCGGTCACGCGCTCGTCGAAACCGGGCACGCCGAAGAACGACATCTGCTCCGGCGCGAACTCGCCTTGCGCCTTGAGCAGGATCTGGGCGTAGCCGTTGCTGGTGGTGACCCAGGCCGGTACGGGTTTCGTGGCGGCGGCGGCGGGCTGGGCGGCCGCCTGCGCGGCGAACGCGGCGGACGGCGCGAGCAGCGCCAGGGAAATCGCGAGAGCGAGGGTCTTCATGGGCGACGGATGGCCGGTGGGAGGTCCGCCGACCATAGGCCCAGAGCCGGGCGCGGGCATGCGCCGTAGGTCACGTCGCCCGTCGTCAGGTGTCGTCGCTGTCGTCCGAGGGGCGATCGCAGCCGGGCGCGGTGGACAGGTCGGGCGGGTCGGTCGCGATCAGCGAGATTTCGCTGCCGTCGGGCATGGTCACCGCCATGGTCATGTAGTTCCAGGGCTGACCCGGCCCGTCGTTCGTCGCCACCACCGACAGCTCGGCCTGGGCCTTGGGGCCGATCAGCGGAATATCCAGAAACGCGTGCCCGCCTTCGCTGTTGGCTACGACGCTGCCCATCGTGAACATGCCCGCTTCGATAGGCTCGCCGAGCCCGGCGACCACCTGCGGATTCGCGCGCGCCTTCGCCATCGCCTCGATATAGGCGGGGTGGGAGGTGATCTGGCCCCTGACCATCGAGAACACCCCGCCGAACACGCCGACGATCAGCGCCAGTCCCAGCACCACCAGCAGCGGCAGGAACCACAGGCGATTGCGTTGCGCCCAATCGCGCTGGGGCAGAGGCGGCGGGGTGGCGGACATGCGGGCGTTCCCGGGGGCGTATGGGCGCAGTATCCGCAGTCCCGGGCCCGGCGCCAAGGCGCCGCGTGCCGGCGCGTGGGCGCCATGGTAAAAACGCAGGAAAAGGGGGATGCATGGCTCAGGTACCGAAAATCGACTCGCCCTGCCCGCTGGGGATCGACGAACAACGCCGGCTGGACGGGCATTGCGCGCGCTGCGACAAGCACGTGCACCGTTTGGATGCCTTGAGCGACGACGAACGGCACGCGCTGCTGATCGCCGCCGACGGCCCGATCTGCGTGTCCTATCGCTCCGAACGGCCGCGCGCGTCGCGGCGCGGCGCCGGCTTCGGCATCGCGATCGCGGCGAGCCTGGTGTCGGCGGGCGCCTACGCCTCCGATCCGCCGCTGCTGCCGCCACAACCCGCATCGGCCACGCCGGTTGCGCCCACGCCATTGCTGGCGCAGGCGCCAGCCAAGGACTGCGCCGATGAGGTCACGAGCATCGAGATGATCGAGTTCGTGGGCGGCGTCAGCGACCCGCGCGACGCGCATTGGGCAGACGACAGCGAGCTGCCCGAACTGCCCATGCGCGAGGCCGCGGCGTTGGACGACACGACGGCCGCGGCGCCGACGCCGCCAACCCCGTTGCCGCGCGCTAGCCGTTAGCGACCGTATCCCACCTTCGCAGGAACGCCCGCCATGACCCTGGTTCCCAAGATCGACCAGCCTTGCCCGCTCGGCATCGACGAATTGCGCCGCTTGAACGGTTATTGCGGCCACTGCAAGACCCAGGTGCACGCCCTGGACGGCATGAGCGAGGCGGAGCGGCGCGGCCTGCTGCAGGCCGCGTCGGGGCCGATCTGCGTGTCCTACCGTGTGCCTCGGCCGGCGCCTCTGCGCCGTGGCGCGGGTTTCGGCATCGCGATCGCCGCCACCCTGGTCTCTGGTGGCGCCTTCGCCGCCGATCCGCCATCGTCGATCGACGCAACGACGATGCAACCCACGGCGTCTCCAGTCGCGGTCGTGCCGCTGGTGCCCGCCGCGGCCACGGCGGAGTGCGAAGAGCCGGCCGGGCCCGATGTCATAGTGGTGATCGGCGGCGGCGTCAGCGACCCGCGCGGCGCGCACTGGGTCGACGACAGCGAACTGCCAGAGCTGCCCATGCGCGCGGCCGCCAGTCTGGATGCGGCGCCCGCGTTGGCGCAGGCCGGCGACGACACGATCGCGCGGCCGCAGCGTTAAGCGCGGCGTTCAGCGCGCGGCCTCGATCACGCCGCTGGCTTCGATCACCTTGAGCCGGCCGATCGCCGACATCAGCCCGGCGCCGTCCTGCGGCAGCCCGTCGCCGATGCGCAGCGCGATATGGCCGCTGTCGAAGCGGCCCAGGCCGGCGTCGTAACTGACCCAGCGCCGGCCGTTCCAGGCCTGCGTCCACACGTGCGGACTGAATACGTGGCTCTGGCCGGTGAAGCGGCTGGAGTAGGCGATGCCGTAGGCGACGCGGGTGGGGATGCCCTGCGCGCGCCCGAGCGCGGCCAGCAGCAGGGCGAATTCGGTGCAGTCGCCGCCGCGCGAGGCCAACGCCTGCGAGGCGCTGAGGTAGTCGCGGTAGGCGATGGGACCGTTCATGTGCTGCTGCACGGCCCTGACCAGCGATTGCATGCGCCGCTCGGCGCCCTGGCCGCGCGCGTGCTGGCGCGCGAACGCGCGCACGCTGCGCTCGTCGCTGTCGATCCAGGCGTTGGGCGCGAGATGGCGGCGCAGTCCGGCCGCGTCCGGCGCCGCCTCGTCGCCGCAATCGGCGCAGACGTCGATCAGCGCGGTGGCAGCGGTGGCGTCGCGCACCTGCACGCGTTGCTCGCCGGTGGCCGGCCACGGCCAGGCCAGCGCGGGTTCGAAGGCGAGCGCGTAGCGGATGCGGCCGCTGCGCGCGTTCTCAGACATCTTGTAGGGCGAAGCAACCAGGCGCGCATGGATGAGCGCGCGCGCCTGCGCCTCGGTCGCGCCCAGCGCGGGCGCCTGCTTCGGCGCCTGCGCCTGCGCGACGGCGCAGGCGATCAGCGCCGCCACTGCCGGCGGCCCTCGCCACGATCGCCGCGCCGCCGCGCTCACGGCTTCAGGCAGCGCGCGAAGAAGTCCTCGGTGATGCGCAGCCGGTGCAGGTTGTCCTTGCCCTTGAGGCCGTGCTTGGCGCCCGGGTAGGTCATCAGCTCGAAGGGCTGGCCGCGTTGCTGCAGCGCGCTCATCAGTACAGTGGAGTTGCTGAACAGCACGTTGTCGTCGGCCATGCCGTGGATCAGCAGCAGCTTGGACTTGAGCCCGTCGATGTGCTCCAGCACGCGCGCTTCGCGGTAGCCGGCGACGTTCTGGTCGGGCAGGCCCATGTAGCGCTCGGTGTAGTGAGTATCGTACAGGGCCCAGTCGGTGACGGGCGCGCCGGCCACGCCGCAGGCGTAGGCATCGCTGGCCTGGGCCAGCAGCATCAGGGTCATGTAGCCGCCGTTGGACCAGCCATAGACGCCGATGCGCTCGCCGTCGACCCAGGGCTGCGACTTCAGCCAGGCCACGCCCTTGAGCTGGTCGGCGACTTCCACCGTGCCCTGCTTGCCGTACAGCGCGCCGCCGAAGGCCGCGCCACGGCGCGGAGTGCCGCGGTTGTCGATCGAGAACACCACGTAGCCGTGCTGGGCCAGATACTGATTGAAGTCCGGCGACCAGTAGCGTTTCACGGTCTGCGCAGCCGGGCCGCCGTAGACGTTGACCACCACCGGGTAGCGCTTGCCCGGATCGAAACCGGAAGGCTTGAGCACACTGTACTGCAGGCGGGTCTTGCCGTCGGCCGCGGTCAAGGTGCCGAACTCGATCTCGCGATGGGCCTGGCGGTAGCGCGCGTAAGGGTGCTGGGCGTCGGTGAGGTCGTTGTCGATCAGCGAGGCGATGCGGCTGCCGTCGTTGCGGAACAGCTCCAGTTGCGGCGGCGTGAGCGGGTTTGACCAGTTGTCGACGTAGACGCTGGCGTTACGGGCGAAGTTGGCGCTGTGGCTGCCGTCGGTCTTGGACAAGCGTTCGATCGCGCCGCCGCTCAGGGCCACGCGGTAGATCTGCACGTCCAGCGGCGAATCCTTGCCGGCGGCGAAGTAGACCTGGCCGGCGTCCTCGTCCACCGCCAGTACGCTGTCCACCGGCCAGTCGCCGGAGGTCAGCGGCGTGGCCTTGCGGCCGTCGGCGGACAGCAGGTACAGGTGCTCGTAGCCGCTGCGCTCGCTGTTCCACAGGATGCGGCCGTCCTTGAGGAAGTGCAGGTCGTTGTTGAGCGGCACCCAGGTCTTGGCGCGCTCGGTCACCAGCACGCGCTGCTTGCCGCTGTCGAGGTCGGCTTCGATCAGTTCCAGCAGGTGCTGGTCGCGCGATTGGCGCTGGAAGCTCAGGTGCTGCGGGTCGCGCCAGTCGACGCGGGCCAGGTAGATGTCGGGGTTCTTGCCCAGGTCGATCCAGCGCGGCTGTCCGCCCCTAGGCCCGATCACGCCGAGCTGGATCAGCACGTTGCGGTCGCCCGCGGCCGGATAGCGCTGCTCGACCACGTCGGTGCGGTCGGGGTAGACCTCGTAGCGCTTCTGCACCGGCACCGGGCTTTCGTCGATGCGCGCGAAGGCGATCGCACTGTCGTCCGGCGCCCACCAGTAGCCGGTGTGGCGGTCCATCTCTTCGTCGGCGACGAATTCGGCGATGCCGTTGCCGATGGTGTCGCTGCCGTCGCGGGTGAGCTGGGTGGCCTTGCCGTCGGCCAGGTCGATCACCCACAGGTTGCGGTCGCGCACGAAGCTGACGTAGCCGCCCATCGGCGAGAGCTTGGGATCGGTGGCGAAGCCTTCGCCGTGGGTGAGCTTGCGCACCGCGGCCTTGCCGGTCTTGCCCAGGTCGTAGAGGTAGAGCTCGCCGCCGAGCGGGAACAGCAGGGTCTTGGCGTCGGGCGACCACTGGTAGTCGACGATGCCCGACAGCGCGGCGATGCGCTGGCGCTCGCGGCGCGCCTTCTCGGCGTCGCTGAGCACCTCCGCGCCGGGCAGCACGTCGTCGGAATCCACCAGCAGCTGGGACTTGCCGCTGGCGATGTCGTAGGCCCACAGGTCCAGGCGGTTCTTGTCGCGCTCCTTGCCGCGCAGGAAGCCGACCCGACTGCCGTCGGGCGCGATGCGCGGCTTGGTCAGGCTGGGGCCCGACAACGGCGCGTCGCCGGCCAGGGCTTCGAGGGTGAGTTTTTCGGGGGCGTTCTGCGACAGGGCGGGGGCGGCGGCGAGCGACATGGCGAGCAACAGGCTGGCGGCGAGGCCGCGGCGGAGGAGGGGAGTATTCATGCGGTGCGGGCCGGGGTTCCGAACAGGTTCTTGCGCATCTCGTCGGTCATCTCGCGAGACGGACGGTAGGTCTGTTCCAAGGCATAGGCGCGCTGGAACGCGGGACGGGCGGCCAGCGCATCGTGCCAGCGCTGTACCTGCGGGTAGTCGGCCAGGTCGATGTAGTGCCAGGCGTGCGCATGCGCCCAGGGGTGGCAGGCGAAGTCGGCGATGCTGAGCGCGCCGCCGGCGAGGTAGTCGCGCCCGGCCAGGCGGCGGTCGAGCACGCCGTACAGGCGTTGGGTCTCGCGCTGGTAGCGTTCGATCGCGTAGGGGATCTTGTCCGGCGCGTAGCGGTTGAAGTGGTGGTTCTGGCCCAGCATCGGGCCGTAGCCGCCGACCTGCCAGAACAGCCATTCGTCGACCTCGACCCGGCCGCGCGTATCGGCGGGCAGGAATTTGCCGATCTTGGCGGCGAGGTAATGCAGGATCGCGCCGGACTCGAACACACTGATGGGAGCGGCGCTGACCGGCTCGCCGCCGTCGGCGGGCGCGTGGTCGACGATCGCGGGCATGCGGTTGTTGGGCGAGATCGCCAGGAATTCGGGTTTGAACTGGTCGCCGGCGCCGATGTCGACCGGGCGGATGCGGTAGTCCAGGCCCGCTTCTTCCAACAACAGGGTGATCTTGTGGCCGTTGGGCGTGGGCCAGTAATACAGGTCGATCATGGGTGGGTCGCGCTGGGACGAAGGGCGAGTGTAAGCGCAGCGCCGGGCGGCGGTCCCGGCAGGCGGAGAACGGCCCGTTCCGGCGGCGTGGCCGCGCCGCGCCGCGCGGCGCTTCGTTCAGGCGGCGACTTGGCGCGGTCATGGCCGCGCCGTTACCCTGGACGGCCTTAAATACCAGCCCGCCAGGCCATCGCATGACCGTCGAGCGTACCGAACGCCTTAATCCGCTGCCCGCGCTGATCTTCAGCTCGCGCTGGCTGCAGCTGCCGCTGTACCTGGGCCTGATCGTCGCCCAAGGCGTCTACGTGTTCTTGTTCGTCAAGGAACTGTGGCACCTGATCCACGGCGCCAACACCTTGAACGAGCAGGGCATCATGCTGATCGTGCTGGGCCTGATCGACGTGGTCATGATCTCCAACCTGCTGGTGATGGTGATCGTCGGCGGCTACGAAACCTTCGTCTCGCGCCTGCGGCTGGAAGGCCATCCGGACCAGCCGGAGTGGCTGAGCCACGTCAACGCCTCGGTGCTCAAGGTCAAGCTGGCGATGGCGATCATCGGCATCTCCTCGATCCACCTGCTCAAGACCTTCATCGCGGCCGGCGACCTGGGCCTGCCGATGTGCAACACGGTGGAGGCGATCAACGCCAGCCGCGCCGCCGCCGACGCGGTGGCCGCCGGGATGAAGGACGTGGTCGCCAAGTGCACCACCTCGACCTCGACCGGCGTGATGTGGCAGACCATCATCCACATGGTCTTCATCGTCTCGGCGATCGGCATCGCGATGACCGACAAGCTGATGTCGCACGCGCCTAAGGCCAAGCCGGCGCATTGAGCCCCAAGGCCGGCCTTCCGGAACGGAGCGGGCGCTAGCGCGCGGCGCGGCAAAGACGCAGGGGCGCGAGCCCCTGCGTCCGCCGCTGCGTCACAGCGGGATGCAGTTGTTGCCGTTGGAGTCGCAGACGTACTGCAGCAGGAAATACCACTGGGTGCCGTCGCATTCCCAGACGATATAGCCGGAGCCGAACTGGGTGGAGGTCTGCGAGCCGGCGTTGGAGGCGTCGCAGGTAGCGGTCGGCGGCGGCCAGGCATTCGCGCTGGAGCTCATTCCCAGGCCGAGCAACGCGATCGCCGCGCCGAGCATGATCTTGTGCATCTGTAAGACTCCTTGTCCGATGCCGCTGTGCGAGTGCGGAGAATTCCGGCAGGCAGCGGCGTCTCTGCCGAATCCATGGCCTAACGCGTCTACCGTCGCAATCTAGCATCGGTGCCCCGACGTGGGCACCGCCGCGCGCGCCGATGCGCCGAACCGGGTCGGCGCGGTCAATGCGCCGCCTTGCGCGAACCCATGATGGCGTTGCGCAATTTCTGCGCATCGGCGCGCGGCGAGTAGCCCAGGCCGCCGGCGTCGGCTTCCAGGCCCAGCTCGGCGTAGGCGACGCCCAGGTCCGGAAACTCGCGCGAGCTGGCATAGCGCCGGTACAGGCGCAGGAATACGCCGTCGCCGCCCAGGCGATCCAGCTCGGCCGCGAAGTCCCGCGGCGACACCGCGTCCGCATCCGCATCCGCCGCGTCCAGGCAGCAACGCGCGTAGCGCGATAGCACCGTGTCCAGATCCAGTCCGTGTTCGCGGCGCAGCGCCAGGTCCGCTTCCAGCCAATAGGCCGCGCCGGCCCAGTACACGCGCATGGTGCCGCCGCGGCCCAGCGCCTCCAGCGGCGCGCCCGGGCCCAGCCGGCGGCCGCGGCCGAAACCGGCGTCGAGCGCGCGCCAGGCCTGGTCCTGGCTGAGCAGGCCGGCGCGCGCGCGCAGCACGTTCTGGTAGTAGCTGGCCAGGCCCTCGGCCATCCAGCGGCCCTCGCGGCCCAGATAGGGATGGAACAGGTGCGAGAGCTCGTGCACCGCGGTCCAGTCGCCGCGCAGCTGGGCCAGGCTGGCGTCGCGGCGCACGTACAGCAGCACCGCCACGCCGTCGTCGCGCCGGGTCTGGCCCCAGGGCACCGGGCTGGGATCGCGGCTGTCGATCTCGCGGATCCGCACCTGCGCGTTGCGCAGCGGATAGCGCCCGAACGCGGTCAGGGCCGCGTCCGCGCATTCGGCCAGCCAGCGCTGCAGCAGCGCCGCGCGCTCGGGGTCGGACACGCCTTCCACGCTCACCTGCAGCGCATTGGCGCCGCTGCGCAGGGTGCGCGCGGCGCCGGCATCGCCGTCGGCGCGCGCCGGCGGGCCCGCCAGGGCGAGCGCGCACAAGGTCAGCAGCAGCGAGGGCAGAGGGCGCATGCGCATTGGATGTCCAGGCCCGAGCAAGGTTCCCGCGGGTGCGGCCGCTACAATACGACGATGGACGTATCGCACCTGCTCGACGCACTCAATCCCGCCCAACGCGAAGCCGTATCGGCCGCCCCCGGCCACTATCTGGTCCTGGCCGGCGCCGGCTCGGGCAAAACCCGCGTCCTCACCCACCGCATCGCCTGGCTCAACGAAGTCTTCGGCGTGCCCACCCACGGGATCCTGGCGGTGACCTTCACCAACAAGGCCGCCGGCGAGATGCGCAACCGCGTCGAGCTGCAGCTGCGCAACGGCGCGCGCGGCATGTGGATCGGCACCTTCCACGGCCTGGCCCACCGCCTGCTGCGCCTGCACTGGCAGGACGCCAAGCTGCCCGAGGGCTTCCAGGTGCTGGACAGCGACGACCAACTGCGCCTGGTCAAGCGCGTGGTGCAGTCGCTGGAACTGGACGAGGCGCGCTTCCCGCCGCGCCAGATCGCCTGGTGGATCAACGCCCAGAAGGACGAAGGCCGCCGCCCCGAGCACATCCAGCCGGCCGCCGACCCCTGGGCCGACGCCATGCGGCGTGCCTATGAGGCCTACCAGGAGCGCTGCGAACGCGCCGGCCTGGTCGACTTCGCCGAGCTGCTGCTGCGCGCGCACGAGCTGCTGCGCGACAACCCGGCCCTGCTCGCGCACTACCGCCACCGCTTCCGCGAAATCCTGGTCGACGAGTTCCAGGACACCAACGCCATCCAGTACGCCTTCGTGCGCGTGCTGGCCGGCGACAGCGGCCACGTGTTCGTGGTCGGCGACGACGACCAGGCCATCTACGGTTGGCGTGGCGCCAAGGTCGAGAACGTGCAGCGTTTCCTGCGCGACTTCCCCGGCGCCCAGACCATCCGCCTGGAGCAGAACTACCGCTCCAGCGCCAACATCCTGGAAGCCGCCAACGCGGTGATCGCGCACAACCCCGACCGCCTGGGCAAGAAGCTGTGGACCGACACCGGCCAGGGCGAGCCGATCGACCTGTATGCGGCCTACAACGAAATGGACGAGGCCCGCTTCGTGGTCGAGCGCCTGCGCCAGTGGGTGCGCGACGGCGGCAGCCACGGCGACGTCGCCATCCTGTACCGCAGCAACGCGCAATCGCGCGCCTACGAAGAAGCGCTGCTGTCCGAACAGGTGCCCTACCGCGTCTACGGCGGCCAGCGCTTCTTCGAGCGCGCCGAAATCAAGGACACCCTGGCCTACCTGCGCCTGGTCGCCAACCGCGCCGACGACGCCGCCTTCGAGCGCGCGGTCAACACGCCCACCCGCGGCATCGGCGAACGCACCCTGGACGAGGTGCGCAAGCGCGCGCGCGCCGACGGCGCGCCGCTGTGGGTCGCGGCGCGCTGGATGACCGAGGAAACCCTGCTGGCGGCGCGCGCGCGCAACGCGCTGGCGGGCTTCATCAAGCTGATCGACGAACTCGAGGCCGGGCTGGGCACGATGCCGCTGCCGGAGAAGATCGACCACGTGCTGCAGCGTTCGGGCCTGCGCGAGCACTACGCCAACGAGTCGCGCGGCCAGCTCGATTCGCGCACCGACAACCTGGACGAGCTGGTCTCGGTGGCCTCGCGCTTCACCCGCAGCGACGAAGACGACGCCGCGGCGATGCCGGAGCTGATCGCCTTCCTCAGCTACGCCGCGCTCGAGGCCGGCGAAGGCCAGGCCCAGGCCGGTGACGACGGCGTGCAGCTGATGACCCTGCACAGCGCCAAGGGCCTGGAGTTCCCGCTGGTGTTCCTGGGCGGCCTGGAAGAGGGCCTGTTTCCCAGCAACCGCTCCACCGAGGAATCCGGGCGCCTGGAAGAGGAGCGCCGCTTGGCCTACGTGGGCATCACCCGCGCGCGCCAGAAGCTGGTGCTCAGCTACGCCGAGACCCGCCGCATCCACGGCATGGACATGTTCGGGGTGCCCTCGCGCTTCCTGCGCGAGATACCGCCGTCGCTGCTGCACGAGGTGCGGCCCAAGGTGCAGGTCTCGCGGCCGGTGTTCGGCAACCAGCCGCGCCGCGACTACGGCCATGCCGCGATCGAGGCGCCGCCGGTCAAGCTGGGCGCGCAGGTGCGCCACGCCAGCTTCGGCGTCGGCACCGTGACCGATTACGAAGGCAGCGGCGCGCACGCGCGCGTGCAGATCAACTTCGACGAGGCCGGCAGCAAGTGGTTGGTGCTGGCGTACGCGAACCTGCAGCCGGCGTGATGGAGTAGCGGTCCTGCGAGCCGCGTCCGCGTGCCGCCGCGGGGATGCAAGCTCGCGCACATCCGCGGGAGCAGCACAGGCCGCGATGCTCTGCGCCCGCCTGCGCCTTCAGGCATCGCAGCGCTGGAAAGAGCCCCTCTCCCGTGCATGGGAGAGGGGTTGGGGTGAGGGCTCGCAGGCTAACGATCTCGCGCCGTCGTCTGCGCGACGCACGCCCTCATCCGCGCTTCGGACCCCTTCTCCCGCGAGCGGGAGAAGGGGTGAAGCCGGTCTGTCGGTGAATGGTTGCGATGCCATCGGTAGGGGCCGATCGCATCGCAACGCTGGTCAAACCCTCACTGCTCCGGTCGGGCCTCGTCCGGCACGCCGTTGCGGTCCTCGTCCTTGGACACGCCGGTGCGGATATCGATCAGATCGTCCTGGCCGTTGCGGTTGAGGTCCGGCACCACGCCGCCCACCTGGTAGTAGATGGTGTTCTGCTGAGGTCCTTGCACGAACTTGCGCAGGCTCGGATCCCAATAGGTCGCATTGGGTTCGATCACGTTCGCGACCAGGTAGGTGTAGGTGTTCGGGAACAGGCTCAGCGCATTGCCCTTGTGGCAGTAGCGGATCTCGCCCGAGGCGTGGTCGCCCGGCCCCTGCCTGGACGCGCCCTTGGCGCCCTGCGGGCAGTCCTCGGGCTTGTAGACGATGTCCACGGTGCGCGGATCGGTGAGCTTGCCCAGCGGCACCTGCAGGCGATCGGCCACGGTCTGCTTGCGGATCACGCTGCTGGAGAAGAACTCCACCGGCTGCCCGCGCACGTCGACCGGGCGGCCGTCGCGCATCATCGCCGAGATGTCGAGCATGCGCGGCGAACGGAAGATCTGCACTTCCGACAACTCCAGCGCGCCGGCGGCGGGGTTGGTGTTGAAGAAGTTCAGATTGAACGCGCCGGTGGCGAAGTCGATGTCGCCGGCGTCGTAACCGGCCAGGCGCGGCGCCAACGGCAGCAGGGTGGCGCCGTTGAACAGCTGCACGTCGAACACGATCACGCTGGCGCCGCCGGCGAAGCTGGCGCCGGTATGGAAGGGCGCGGCCGGCATCACCACGCCTGCGGTCGGCCCGCTCCAGGGCTTGGCGGTGGCGAAGTCCAGGTTGTGCACGTAATAGACGTTGCCCTGGAAGTTCTGGGTGCCGCCGGTGTAGCTCACCGTCGGGTTCTGCCAGGGGCTTTCCGAGCCGTTGTACCACCAGTTGATGCTCAGGCTGTTGCTGGTGCTGAGCAGCTTGATGCGCATCTTGTTGGCGTTGGTGTTGTTGGGATTGACGAAGTCCCAGTTGTGCAGGGTCTTGGTGTTGAGGCCGACGTTGTGGCCGAGGATCTCGTACTCGGTGTCGCTGAAGTGGCGGTTGCGCGAGGCCCGCATTTCGCCGGTCAGGCCGGTCGAACCGGTGGCCATGATGTGCCAGTTCTGCGCGTCCTCGGTCGGTCGCGGCGCGGAGTGGCCGTGCGCGGCGCCGTAGTTGTGCGCGGCTTCGTGCGAGGTCGTGGTGCCGATCGCGGTGGACCAGCGCTCCAGGGTCGAGCCGATGCCGTTGAGCGGTTGCCCGGCCGCGCCGTAGGTGTCCTTGAACGATTTCGCCCAGACCCGGGCGTAGTCCTGCGGATCGGCGTCGTTGGTGTCCACGGCCTGGGCCTGGCCGAACAGGCTGCCGGCGGTGTCGGAGCCGACCGCCACGATCTGCCAACGCGGTTCCGTCGGGCTGGGCAGGGTGGTGACCGGATTGACCTTGACGTTGAACTCGCAGTAGTCGTCGATGACGAAATCGCTGATGCGATTGCGCAGCGTCGTGGTGCTGCCCACGACCGGGTCCAGGTCGGCGACGTTGAATGGCGCCGCCGACGTCGACGGACCGATGGACGGGAACGGCGTGACGACGGTGGGGTACAGCACATACAGCTGGTTGGTCTTCGGCTGGGCGAGGACGTTGGCTGGGCAGGTCGGGGCCGCGTTGGCGGCGGGTGCGATCAGCGCAAGGGCGATCAGCGCAGACAAGCTGCGCGGCTTGAGACTAAGCATCGGTAAACCTCCATGTTGGACATCGGAACCGGCCTTCTAGGCCGGACCGGCGCGACCGGTTCCACGCCGGCACGCTAGGTTTAACGCAAGCGCCCGGGCCAAAAGGGCCGATGAGGCAAAGCCGTTTGTGCGCGCCATTCCAGAACGGCATCAAGACCGCGACGAACGGCAACGCGGCCCGCGCGGGCGCGGCCGGAACCCGCGCCGCCGGCACGGAAAGGCGGCAGCCAACTTGCAATCGGCTTGAGCAGGTGGGCTTGCGCGCCCCTGCATCGATGCGCCGGAGCCGGCATGCGCGCGCGCGACGAGTCGCATCGCGACGGGACTATTCGCCCAGCGCGATCCCGAAATGGAAAGCCTCGATGCGCAGCCCTTCGCGCAGATAGAAGGCATGCGCGTCGCGGCGCTGGGTGCCCGAATCCAGCTGCAGGCGCGCGCAGCCCAGGCGCCGGGCCTCGGCCTTGAGCCAATCCAGCATGGCCTTGCCATGGCCGCGGCTGCGCACGGTCTGGTCGGTGACCAGATCGTCGACGTAGACGTGCAGGCCGACCGCGAGCATCTCCATCACCCGCCAGCACGCGAACGCGCGCGGCGTGCCGCCGGCGTCGAACAGCACGCTGACCCGGCAACCCTGGGCGATCTGGCGCTGGATCTGGGCGAGGAAACGCTCCTCGTCGAATTCGGGCCGCAGCTGCGACACCAGCGGCCAGACCGCGCGCAACTCGTCTTCGCCGCGCAGGACGCGGATCGTGTGTTCGGACATGGGCGCGTCGGTCCTTACCAGCTGAAGAGCTTGTACTGCACCGGCGAGATCGGGCCTTCGCCCTTGCTGCTGTCCAGGGTACCGTCGCCGTCGCTGTCGACCAGGTAGTAGACCGGCCCGCGCAACGGCGTGATCTTGACCACGCGCAGCTGGCCGGCGACGCGGTATTCTTCGACGCTGTCGCCGTCCTGGGTGGCGCGGCGGGTGACCTCGGGATTGCTCAGGTCTGCGGTGGGGTCGCCGCCGCCCATCGTGGCGCAGCCGGCCAGGGGAGCGAGCAGCAACAGGGCGAGCGATGCGGTGAGGGTGCGCATGGCGGTTCTCCGGAATCCAGGCCGTCAGCATACCCCCGGGGCCCGTGAAGCGGCCGCATCGAAGCAGCGGAACAAGAGCCCCCTTACGTTAAGGGGGCGGCCTTCCGGAGGAAGGCGGGGTTGTGGGATGCAATCCGGATCGCCACGAAACGAGGATTTCCGCGCTCCTTTCCGACGTCAGCCTCAGCATTCGCGGCAGGCGCGACCGGCGGGCGTAGAATCGCCCGCATGAAAAGACTCGTCCTGATCGATGGCTCCAGCTATCTCTACCGCGCCTTCCATGCCTTGCCGCCGCTGAGCAACGACGCCGGCGAACCCACCGGCGCCCTGTTCGGCGTGGTCAACATGCTGCGCGCGACCTTGAACGAACGCCCGGACTACGTGGCCTTCGTGGTCGACGCGCCCGGCAAGACCTTCCGCGACGATCTGGACCCGCAGTACAAGGCCAATCGCCCGCCGATGCCCGAGGACCTGCGCGCGCAGGTGCTGCCGATGTGCGAGATCGTCGAGGCCCTGGGCATTCCGATCCTGCGCATCGACGGCGTCGAGGCCGACGACGTGATCGGCACCCTGGCGCTGCGCGCCGCCGGCGACGGCATCGACGTCACCATCTCCACCGGCGACAAGGACTTCGCCCAGCTGGTGCGCCCGGGCGTGGCCCTGGTCAACACCATGACCGGCAGCCGCATGGATTCCGACGACAGCGTGATCGCCAAGTTCGGCGTGCGCCCCAACCAGGTGATCGACCTGCTGTCGCTGATGGGCGACAGCGTCGACAACATCCCCGGCGTCGAGAAGTGCGGCCCCAAGACCGCGGCCAAGTGGCTGGCCGAGTACGACAGCCTGGACGGGGTGATCGCGCACGCCGACCAGATCAAGGGCAAGATCGGCGAGAACCTGCGCACCGCGCTGCCGCGCCTGCCGCTGAACCGCCAGCTGGCGACGATCAAGACCGACGTGAGCCTGGAGCGCGGCCCGGCCGAACTGGCGCTGCGCGAGCGCCACGCCGAGGACCTGCGCCGGCTGTACGCGCGTTACGGCTTCAAGCAGGCCCTGCGCGAGCTGGAAGGCGGCGCCGGCAGCGCCGAGAACGAACTCGCCGCCGACCGTGCCGGCCTGCGCGCGACCGCGGCCGGGCATGCGCGCTCGTCCGCGTCCGCGGAAGCGCCCGACGCCGCGCTCGCGGTCAAGGGCGAGTACGAGACCGTCGTCGAGCCGGCCCAGCTCGAGGCCCTGGTCGCCGCGCTGCGCGGCGCCGGCGAATTCGCCTTCGATTGCGAGACCGATTCGCTGGACCCGATGCGCGCGCGCCTGGTCGGCCTGAGCTTCGCGATCGAGCCCGGCCGCGCCTGGTACGTCCCGGTCGGTCACGATTACCCGGGCGTGCCCGCGCAGCTGGCGCTGGATGCGGTGCGCGACGCGCTGCGCCCGGTGTTCGCCGACCCGGCCCGGCGCAAACTCGGCCAGCACGGCAAGTACGACCTGCACGTGCTGCGCCGCCACGGCATCGACGTCGCCGGCTATGCCGACGACACCATGCTGGAGAGCTTCGTCTACAACGCCACCGCCAGCCGCCACGACATGGATTCGCTGGCCAAGCGCTATCTGGGCTACGACACCGTCAAGTACGCCGACGTGACCGGCAAGGGCGCCAAGGCGATCTCGTTCTCGCAGGTCGCGCTGGACGACGCCACCCGCTACGCCGCCGAGGACGCCGACGTGACCCTGCGCCTGCACCGCGTGTTGGGCGCCCGGCTGGCGGCCGAGCCCGCGCTGGAGCGCGTCTACCGCGAGATCGAGATCCCGCTGGTGCCGGTGCTGGAGCGCATCGAGGCCAACGGCGTGATGATCGACGCCGACGAGTTGCGCCGGCAATCGCAGGACCTGGGCAAGCGCATGCTCGCCGCCCAGCAGAAAGCCACCGAGCTGGCCGGGCGCACCTTCAACCTGGATTCGCCCAAGCAGTTGCAGGCCCTGCTGTTCGACGAGCTCAAGCTGCCGGCGTTGATCAAGACGCCCACCGGCCAGCCCAGCACCAACGAAGAGGCGCTGGAGGCGATCGCCGACCAGCACGAGCTGCCGCGCATCATCCTGGAGTACCGCGGCCTGGCGAAGCTGCGCAGCACCTACACCGACAAGCTGTCGGAGATCGTCAATCCCGACACCGGCCGCGTCCACACCAGCTACCACCAGGCCGGCGCGGCCACCGGGCGGCTGGCGTCCAGCGACCCCAACCTGCAGAACATTCCGATCCGCACCGAGGACGGCCGCCGCATCCGCCGCGCCTTCGTCGCCCCGCAAGGCTGCAAGCTGGTCGCTTGCGACTATTCGCAGATCGAACTGCGCATCATGGCCCACCTGTCCGAGGACGAAGGCCTGCTGCGCGCGTTCGCCTCAGGTGCCGACATCCACCGCGCGACCGCGGCGGAGGTGTTCGGCAAGCCCATGGACGAGGTCAGCGGCAACGAGCGCCGCGCCGCCAAGGCGATCAACTTCGGCCTCATGTACGGCATGAGCGCCTTCGGCCTGGCGCGCCAGCTCGGCATTGGCCGCGGCGAGGCCCAGGACTACATCGCCCTGTACTTCAGCCGCTACCCGGGCGTGCGCGACTTCATGGAGCGCACCCGCCAGGAAGCGCGCGAGCGCGGCTACGTCGAGACCGTGTTCGGGCGCCGTCTGTACCTGGAGAACATCAAGGCCTCCAACCAGGGCCTGCGCGCGGGCGCCGAGCGCGCCGCGATCAACGCGCCGATGCAGGGCACCGCGGCCGACATCATCAAGCGCGCCATGATCGCCATCGACGCCTGGCTGGCCGGGCAGGGCGGCCAGGCCCGGATGATCCTGCAGGTGCACGACGAACTGGTGTTCGAGACCCAGGCCGGCTTCGTCGACACCCTGATCGCCCAGGCCGGGGGGATGATGTCCGCGGCGGCCGAGCTGAGGGTGCCGCTCGTCGTCGACAGCGGGGTCGGCGATAATTGGGACGAAGCGCATTAATAATCGGGAAAGCCCGTCGTTGCTGGGTTTGGCAGAATGAATCGGTCCTGAATCCAACAAATTATTAACTTCGATCTTCACGAACTATCCATGTGCCAGGTGGTCATATAGGTCGCGACAGATGCAACGTCTGTCGCTGATCTCTCCCTCCCCTGGAGTGATCCCGGAGCGAAGGCCCCTCCCCAGGCCCCGCTCCACCAGCCCCGCCGGCCCCCCCTGCCTGCGGGGCTTTTTATTTGTGTCGCCAAAACCGCCGCGGCCGCATTCCGGATGGCGGCAGGCACCCTTCCTGCTTCTTGGCGACACCGGCCCGCTCGTGGCCCATACGCGCGGCGCGTGCCGCTCGGCCACAATCCCCGCTAACGCCACCACCGCCCAGCAGGAGTGCTTGCATGTCCGACGCCTTCGATCTGTCGATGCCGTGGTGGCATTACGTGCTGCGCGCCTGCGTCGTGTACTTCGTGCTGTTGTTGATGATCCGCGCCTCGGGCAAGCGCACGATGGGGCAGTTCACCTCGTTCGACATGCTGCTGATCGTACTGTTGGGCAACGCGGTGCAGAACGCCCTGCTGGGCACCGACACCAGCGTCGGCGGCGGCCTGATCCTGGCCGCGACCCTGATGCTGTTGAACTGGGGCGTGGGCTACGTGGCCTCGCGCAGCGACCGCGCCGAGCGCGCGCTGGAAGGCGTGCCGGTGGTGCTGGCGCGCGACGGCCACGTCTATCGCGAGGTGCTGCGGCGCGAGCTGGTCAGCCGCGCCGATTTCCATAAGGCCATGCGCGAGAACGACTGCGCCGAGGTCGACGAGATCGGCCTGGCGATGCTGGAGACCAACGGCCACATCACCATCCTCAGCCGCGAGAAGGGGCACGCTCCCCTGCGGTGAGTGAGAAGTGAGTAGTGAGTAAGAGCGGCTTTCGCTCACTCCTCACTCCTCACTCTGCTACTCGCTGCTGCTTCAAAGCCAGTCGCGCGGCACCAGGTACTCGGCCAGTCTGGCTTCTTCGCTGCCGGCTTCGGGTGTGTAGCCGTATTCCCAGCGCGCCAGCGGCGGCAGGCTCATCAGGATCGACTCGGTGCGACCGCCCGATTGCAGGCCGAACAGGGTGCCGCGGTCCAGGACCAGGTTGAACTCGACGTAGCGCCCGCGCCGGTAGAGCTGGAACTGGCGCTCGCGCTCGCCGTAGGGCGTGTCGCGGCGGCGCTCGACCAGCGGCAGGTAGGCCTCGAGGAAGCCGTCGCCGACCGCGCGCTGATAGGCGAAATCGCGCTCGAAGTCCTCGTGCAGATCGTCGAAGAACAAGCCGCCGACGCCGCGGGTCTCGTTGCGGTGCTTGAGGAAGAAATAGTCGTCGCACCAGCGCTTGTGCGCGGCGTAGCGCTGCTCGCCGCCGTAGGGCTCGCACAGCGCGCGCGCGGTGCGGTGCCAGTGAAGCACGTCTTCGTCGAAGGGATAGAACGGGGTCAGATCGAAGCCGCCGCCGAACCACCAGGCCACGGTCTCGCCCTCGCGCATCGCGCGGAAGTGGCGCACGTTGGCGTGGGTGGTGGGCAGATAGGGGTTGTGCGGATGAAACACCAGCGACACCCCGACCGCGCGCCAGGACGCGCCCGCCAGCTCCGGCCGCGCCGCGCTCGCCGACGGCGGCAGCTGGGTGCCGGAGACGTCGGAGAAGCCGATCCCGGCCTGTTCGAACACCCGGCCGCCGCGCAGGACGCGGGTGCGTCCGCCGCCGCCTTCGGCGCGCTGCCATATGTCCTCGGCGAAGCGCGCGCCGCCGTCGGCCTGTTCGATGGCGGCGCAGATGCGGTCCTGCAGGCCGGTGAGATAGTCGCGTACGCGGTCGAAATCGTTCATGGCGCACATTCTACCGGGCCGCGCGCGCCTGCCAGGGCGCCGCCGATACGCGGCGGCAGGCCTCAGGGCCCGGTCGCGGGCGTCACGGCGATGGTGAAGTCCGAACCGCCGTTCGCGGCGGGCTGGTGCTTCACCGTCAGCGCGACCTCCTGGCCGCAGCCCTTGAGCAGCCAGCGCTCGGTGGCGCCGGTATCGGTCTTGGAGCTTTCCAGCACGCTGCCTTCGATGGCGTCGAAGTCCGCGCAGCCGTTGGCGGCGCTGCCGGCGACGATGGCCTGCTTGTAGATGTCGAAGCGCAGCTCCTGCGAAGTGCGGGTGTCGCCGCTGAACGGGACCGGCAGGCCGCTGGCGAAGGTCGACAGCGCGGCCGAACAGGCCTGGCCGGGGTCGGCCACGATGCCCGGCTTCAAGCTCTTGTCGAACTGCTGGCGGAAGTTGCTGCGCTGCGCGGCCGCATTGCCGCCCAGGTCCGGATAGCGGCTCAGCGCGGCGACCTGGCCGGTGGCGATGGACACCTCGCGCGGCTTGCGCCATTCCGCATAGGCGGCCTCCAGGCGGTCGATGCCGGCGTAGTTCCTGGCCCGGCACTCGGCGACGATGGACTCGCGCATCAGCGAGGTGGTGAAGTTGCGCAGCGCGACCTGCTCCTGATAGCCGGGCTTGGCGGCGCGGCCGTCCTGGGCCGCGGCCAGGGCGGGGGCGAGCAAGAGGACGGCGAGCGCGGCGCGACGGAGGCTGGGCTTCATGGCGGTTCCTTCCTGATTGCGGGCGATGCTAGCACCGCGATGTTCGTACCTGTTTACGTATCCGTTCACTCCGCCGGCGCATCCTCTACCTGCAGCAGGCTGCGCGCGCAGGCGCTCAGGCCGAACCACGGGATCAGCAGGCCCAGGACGACCCACCAGTACTGGGTTACCCAGTCGGCGAAGCCGGCCCAGATCGTAAGTGCCGAGGGTCGAGCAAGTTGATGCGTGTCGGATATCGAGGCGATCGTGGGCATGAAGGAGGTCGCGTCCAGGGCGATGGCGAGCAGCGGTGGGGCGAGCAGCAGGAAGATCAGGCCGTAACCCAGCCACTGCACCGCGAGCGTGCGTCGCAGACGGATCCAGCGTAGTGCGTCGCCCGCATCCGCCGGTAAGCGTCGCCAGCGCGAGCGCCGCAACCACAACAGAAGCACGATCGTCAGCAAGACCGATTGCAACAGCCAGTCTGCCACCGCAGCCGGCCACGCCAGCGCCGGCAGCGCCGATACCAAGGCGGCTTCTGCGTGCATCGCCATCACCGTCAAGAAGCAGATCGCCACGGTCGTGGCGATCACCGGCCAGCCCGGCCAGCCCGGTCGCCAGACCAGCGGTGGCGATGCGCGACCGACCAGTTCGCGACGCAGGCAGAACAGCGGCAACGACAGCAGGTAGGGCAATGGCAGCAACATGACGCTCCAGGCGTAGCCGGACGGCAGCCCTTCCAACAGCAAGTGGTCCGACACCAGGGCAGCCGTGCCGAGCACAACCACGAGTCCGATGCTCCACAGCACCAGCATCGGCAGCGTCCGCAGGCTCCAACGCAACGCGGCGCGTGCGCTCATGTCGCGATCAAGCCAGCGCAGCACGAGCTGCCACACCAAAGCAAGGACGCCGGCCGCGATGAAGGCGGTCAGCGCCAGCGTCAGCCACGGAGCCAATCCCGACAGCGACAGATGCCGCGCCAGCGCAAGGCCGGTCATGTCCATCAGCGCCAGCGCCTGCGAGCGCACCGGCTCGTCGAGCAGCGCATAGCCCAGCCGCGGCAGCGACAGGCACAGCGCTGCCCAGGCGCCCGCAAGCGCGGCCCAGGCCGCGCTACGGCCTACGCGCCAGGAGGAAGAGCGGGATTGGATGGCGTCGGGATCGGTCATGGCGGCGACGATACCGATTGCGCGGCGCGGCGCGGCCGCGCCGGTGGCGGGCCGGGTGCCGATCAACCGGCGGGGGGCACGGTCTCGCCGTGCGCCCCCAGGCGCCTCACTTCAAGGTACGTTCGAACAGTTCGTAGATGCGCCGGTACTCGTCGTACCAGCTGTCCGGGTGGGTGAAGCCGTGCCGCTCCATCGGGTAGGGCGCGAGTTCCCACTTGTCCTTGCGCAGCTCGATCAGGCGCTGCGACAGCATCACCGAGTCCTTGAAGAACACGTTGTCGTCGATCATGCCGTGGGCGATCAGCAGGTGGTCCTGCAGGCCTTGGGCGTATTCGATCGGCGAGGACTTCTTGTAGGCCTCCGGATCCAGCTCGGGCGTGTTGAGGATGTTGGAGGTGTACTCGTGGTTGTACTGCGACCAGTCGGTGACCGGGCGCAGCGCGGCGCCGGCCTTGAACTTGCCGGGCTCGCGGAACAGCGCCATGAAGGTCATGAAGCCGCCGTAAGAGCCGCCGTAGATGCCGGCGCGGTCGCCGTCGCCCTGCTTGTTGGCGATCAGCCAATCGCGGCCGTCCAGATAGTCCTCGAGTTCCGGGTGTCCCATCTGGCGGTAGATCGCGGTACGCCAGTCGCGGCCCAGGCCGGCGCTGGCGCGGTAGTCCAGGTCCAGCACCACATAGCCCTGCTGGACCAGCAGGTTGTGGAACATCTGTTCGCGGAAGTAATTGGGATAGCGCGCGGTGACGTTCTGCAGATAGCCGGCGCCGTGCACGAACATCACGATCGGGTACTTCTTGCCCGGCTCGTAATTCTTCGGGCCGTAGAACTTGCCCCAGATCGTGCCGGCGCCATGCTTGGACGGCACCTGCACGTATTCGGGCTGGATCCATTCGCGATTCTTGAACTCGGGCTTGCGGGTGTCGGTGAGCTTGGCCAGGCCCTCGCCATCGCTGCCGATCACCGCCAGCTGCGCCGGCATGTAGCTGGAGGAGTAGCGCAGCAGCAAACGCTTGCCGTCGGGCGAGAGCGCGAAATCCTCGACGCCGTCGAGCGCGGTGACTTCGCGCACCGCGCCGCCGTTGCGATCGACCGCGCAGACTTCGTAGTCGCCCGGCCACTTGCGGTTGCAGACGAAGTAGAAGCCGCGGCCGTCGGCACTGGGCTGCGGCGAGGACACTTCCCAGCGCCCGGAGGTGAGCGCGCGCGCACCACCGTTGCCTTCGCCGACGTACAGGTGCGCGTAGCCGCTCTGCTCGGACAGCCACCACAGCGCGGCCTCGCCGTTGCCGGCCGCCGGCAGCCAGCCGAAGTCGCTGCTGTTCCAACCGACCCAGGCCGGGTCGTTGCCGCGGTTGCGAACCACCAGCGCGGCCTTGGCCAGGTCGACCGTGGTCAGCCAGCGGTCCTTGTTGTCGATCGCGCGCACCAGCACCGCAACCTGGCGGCCGTCGTCGCTCCAGCGGATCGCCGGGCCGCTGCCGTCGCCGTCGCTCTCGATCCGCACCGCGCGATCGCCCTTGAGCGGCTCCTTGTTGGCCGCCTTGCGCAGCGCCGCCAACGGGTCCTCGCCGATGCCGGGCAGGCGATCGAACTTGAGCTCGCTGGTCTTGCCGGCGGCCACGTCTATCAGCCACAGCTTCTGCGGCAGCGGCGCGTTGCGGCCGACGCGGGTGCGCACTTCCTCGAATTCCTCGTAGCCCGACTCGGTCACGTACTTGGGCATCTTGCCGCTCTGGCCGGCGTCGGCGCCCTTGGCCTGGGTGACCGCGAGCATCCAGCGGCCGTCGGGCGAGAGCGCGCTGTCGGCGATCTCGACGTCGCTGCCCAGGTAGACCGGCGCCGGCGCGCGGCTGTTGTCGGCGCGGCGCCAGGCTTCGTCCTGTTCGCGCGCGGCCTCGCGCTTGTCGCGATCGTCCTTGAGCGTGCGGATGGTCGCCAGCTGGCGATCGCGCAGATCGTCGGCCTTCGGCGGCTTGGCCGGATCGTTCTCGGCCTTGAGCAGCGCGGCCTGGCTCACGCCCTGGCCGGCGCGCCACAGGTACCAGCTGTTGTCGACGCGGAACACGAGCTTGCCGTCGTGGCTCCATTGCGGCCGCGACTCCTTGTCGTTGCTGCGCGTGACCTGGGTCAGCGCGCCGCTGCGCAGGTCGCGCACGAACACGTCGCCGTTGCGCACGAAAGCCATGCGCGCGCGCTGCGCGTCGTACACCGGTTGCGCGGCGTCGAGGTCGGCGCGCGCGGCGCCGTCGATCTTCGCCGCCACCGCGTTCGCGCCGGCGCCCTGCTGCCAGGTATCGCGCACGGTCGCGCCTTCGCGCTTGAGCTGGTACTGCACGCGCTGGCCGTCCCAGGCCCACCACGCCTGTTCCACCGGCGGACCGATCCAGTCGGGGTCGGCCATGGTTTGGGCGAGCGTAATCGGGGTTTGGGCATAGGCGCTGGGGGCGAGCAGCAGCGCGACCAGCGACAGGGTCAAGGCGTTCGGAACGAGGCGCATCGGCGGACCTGGTTTTAGGCTAGTTTGGCAGTGACGCAGGGTAGCAGCCTCAATAGTTTGCGCGATTGGGCCATGCGTCACGGTGCTTTACCGGTCCGATGACGCGGCGCACAATGGCCCTGCGAATCTGAAGTCCCGCTGGAATTGCGGGATATGACAGGAGTCGTGCCGTGGACGCTTTGATGCTGTCGCGCATCCAGTTCGGGTTCGTGATCTCGTTCCACATCCTGTTCCCGGCCTTCACCATCGGCCTGGCGAGCTGGCTGGCCTTCGTGGAATGGCGCTGGCTGCGCACGCGCGACACCGTCTGGCGCGACCTGTTCTTCTTCTGGACCAAGATCTTCGCCGTCTCCTTCGGCATGGGCGTGGTGTCCGGTATCGTCATGAGCTTCCAGTTCGGCACCAACTGGGCCGTGCTCAGCGAACAGGCCGGCAACATCCTCGGTCCGTTGTTGTCCTACGAAGTGCTGACCGCGTTCTTCCTGGAGGCGACCTTCCTGGGCGTGATGCTGTTCGGCTGGAGCCGGGTCGAGGAGAAGATGCATTTCCTGGCCACCTGCATGGTCGCGCTGGGCACCTTGATCTCGACGTTCTGGATCATCTCGGCCAACAGCTGGATGCAGACGCCGGCCGGCTACAAGATCGTCGAGGGCGTGTTCGAGCCCGACAGCTGGTGGGCGATCGTCTTCAATCCCTCCTTCCCGTATCGCCTGGCGCACATGGTGCTGGCGGCCTTCATCACCACCTGTTTCCTGATCGGCGGCGTCAGCGCGGGCTACCTGCGTCGCGGCGTACACGTCGACGCGGCCAAGCGGATGCTGAAGGCGGCGGTGGTGTTCGCCGCGATCACGGTGCCGACCCAGGTGTACGTGGGCGATCTGCACGGTCTCAACGCGCGCGAGCATCAACCGATCAAGGTCGCGGCGATGGAAGCGCATTGGCAGGCCAAGCCCCAGGGCGAGGGCGTGCCGCTGGTGCTGTTCGCGGTGCCCAACGAGAAAGCCGAGCGCAACGATTACGAGGTCGCGATCCCGAAGCTGGGCAGCCTGATCCTGACCCACAGCCTGGACGGCGAGATCCAGCCCTTGAAGTCGGTGCCGCCGGAAGAGCGGCCGCCGGTGAAGCCGGTGTTCTACGCTTTCCGCGTCATGGTCGGCCTGGGCCTGGCGATGCTGCTGCTGGTGTTGGCCTCGCTGTGGGCATGGAAGCGCAAGCAGCTGTTCGAAGGCCGCGGCTTCGGGCGCTGGGTCTTGAACGGCTGGCGGGCGATGAGCCTGAGCGGCTTCGTCGCGATCCTGGCCGGCTGGTACGTGGTCGAGATCGGGCGCCAGCCGTACGTGATCTACGGCCTGCTGCGCACCGCCGACGCGGTCAGCGCGATCGACGGCGGCGGCGTGATGACCTCGCTGATCGTGTTCGCGGTGGCCTATCTGACCGTGTTCGGCGCCGGCATCGGTTATCTGCGCAAGCTGATCCGCAAGGGCCCGCATCCGCACGAGCCCGCGCCTCGTCCAGGAAAAGGCGAGAAGACCGCGGCGCGGCCGTTGTCGGTGCCGGACGAACCGGCCGAAACCCAGGCGTGATCGCTTGCGCGCGGCCCGCGCGCATCACGACAGTCCCGCCGCGGCGGGTGCGACACAGAAGGTGGTGGACGATGGAATACTGGCTGCCAATCGCATGGTTCGGCGTGATCGGTTTCGGCGTGCTGATGTACGTGCTGCTGGACGGCTTCGTGCTCGGCCTGGGCATCCTGGCGCCGTTCGCCGAGAACGAGGGCCAGCTCGATCACATGATGAACACCGCCGCGCCGATCTGGGACGGCAACGAGACCTGGCTGGTGCTGGGCGGCGCGGGCTTGCTGGCCGCGTTTCCCAAGGCCTACGCGGTGGTGCTGTCGGCGCTGTACCTGCCGGTATTGCTGATGCTGATCGCGCTGGTGTTCCGCGGCGTCGCCTTCGAATTCCGCTTCAAGGCGCACCGCTCCAAGCCGGCCTGGGGCGCGGCGTTCGCGCTGGGCTCGCTGCTGTGCGCGTTCGCGCAGGGCGTGATCCTGGGCGCCCTGGTCGAAGGCATGCCGCTGCAGGGCGGCAAGTACGTCGGCGGCGTGTTCGGCTGGTTCAGCCCGTTCTCGATGCTGACCGGCGCGGCGGTGGTGTTCGGTTACGCGCTGCTGGGCTCGACCTGGCTGATCCTGAAGACCGAGGGCCGCATGCAACAGATCGCGCGCAACCTGACCCGGCCGTTGGTGCTGGTGGTGGTGGTGTTCATGGGGCTGGTCAGCGCCTGGTTGCCGTTCCTGGACTCGCGGATCATGGCGCGCTGGTTCGACGGCGCGAACTTCCTGTGGCTGTCGCCAGTGCCCTTGCTGGTGCTGGTCAACGCGTTCGCGCTGTGGCGCGCGGCGATGCGCGAGGGCCGCGACCTGGCGCCGTTCGTGCTGACGCTGTGCTTCTTCGTACTCGGCTTCGCGGGGCTGGTGCTGGGCATCTGGCCGAACATCGTGCCGCCGGGGCTGACGATCTGGGACGCGGCCTCGCCGCCGTCGTCGCAGGGGTTCGTGCTGGTCGGTCTGGCGATTCTGCTGCCGGCGATCCTGGGCTATACCTATTGGTCCTACAACGTGTTCAAGGGCAAGATCGCGGCGGATGCGGGGTATCACTGAGGTGCCGCTTTCGGTAAGTGCGGCGCGGGCCGTGACCGCGAACTACGGCCACGCCGTTGGCTCGGGTTGAGCCTGCTTTCCGTGGGAGCGGCGTCCCACCGGGATTTCCTTCGGTCATAAGCCGCGATCGCGAACTCCAGCCACGTCGCTGGTTCCGAACGGGCTGGCTTTCTGTGGGAGCGGCGTGAGCCGCGATCGCGAACTGCGGCTACTGCGGTGGCTGGGCGTGCTGGGAGATCCGCTGCTGCTCTTTCTTTGCGCGTTTGGCACGAAGGTCAACGGCTTCCGCCCGCTGCGCGTGCGGGTCACTTTCTCTCGCCCAGACTCCCTGTAGGAGCGGCGCGAGCCGCGACCGCGAATTCCAGCCACGTCGCAGGTTCCGAACGGACTGGCTTTCTGTGGGAGCGGTGTGAGCCGCGATCGCGAACTTCGGCTACGGCGCTGGCCGGGCGCGTCGGGAGATTCGCCGTTGCTTTTGCTCTGCATGGCTGGCACGAAGGTCAACGGCTTTCGCCTGCTGGGCGGGTCACTTTCTCTCGCCCAGGCTCCCTGTAGGAGCGGCGCAAGCCGCGACCGCGAATTCCAGCCACGTCGCAGGTTCCGAACGGGCTAGCTTTCTGTGGGAGCGGCGTGAGCCGCGATCGCGAACTGCGGCTACTGCGGTGGCCGGGCGTGCTGGGAGATCCGCTGCTGCTCTTTCCTTTGCGCGTTTGGCACGAAGGTCAACGGCTTCCGCCCGCTGCGCGTGCGGGTCACTTTCTCTTGCTAGCCCAAGAGAAAGTAACCAAAGAGAAGGGCTAGCGGGACCAAACCTCCCCTGCGAGATCGGGGCTGGCGCCGGGATTTTTCGAATGGACATCCTTGTCCATTCGAAAAACGGCGCGCGTCCTGCGCGCCGCCCTTCGGGTCTACGGTTGCTCGCGTGGGTGCGGGGCTATGGATTCCAATGCCGGGGCAACGGCAACGGCAACGGCAACGGCAACGGCAACGGCAACGGCGACCGCAACCGCAACCGCAACCGCAACCGCGAGGCGAGGCGAGGCGAGGCGAGGGCAATGGCGGGGCGGGGCGATGTCGTCGGCCGGGCCGGGACGGCCCCGCCGCCGGGCCTCCCCTGGCTCCGGCCCCCCGGCCGCTAGCAGCCGCTCCCGCGCCTGACGCTGAACGTCAGAGTTCGCGTGACGCGGATGGGCAGGTATGCTGTGCGTCACATAAACCCGCACCTAAAATCCGACCGGGAGCCGAGCCGTCCAGCGCATGCAAGCCTACGTCTACAAGAGCCTCCGCAAGGACGAAACCTACGTCTTCCTGGCCGCGCGCGACGACTTCGAGCGCCTGCCGGAACCGCTGCGCACCCAGCTGGGCGCGTTGCAGTTCGTGCTGGAGGTGGCGCTGACGCCCGAACGCCAGCTCGCCCGGGGCGATAGCGCGGTGGTGCGCGAGAATCTCGCCAGCCGCGGCTTCCATATCCAGTTCCCGCCGCGGCACGACGAAGTGCGGTCCGATGCCTGAGCGCCGCAGTCCCTGGTCCGACCCCAAGCACGCTCGGCTGCGCCTGGCCGCGACCGCGGCGGCGGGGCTGGCGCTGACGCTGCTGACCGGCTTCGGCGGCGCCGTCGCCGCGCTCGCCGGCACCCTGGCGCAGCCGGCCTATGCGCTGGCGGCGCGGTTCTGGCGCGATGACGCCGAGCAGCCGCGTCCGGTCTGGCTGCGCGACGGCGGCACCCTGGTCCTGCTGTGGGCGGCCGGCGTGGCCGCGCTGGCCCTGGTGGTGGCCTGGCCGCTGTCCTCGCTGCTGCAGACCGGTTCGCTGATGGCGGCGCTGGGCCTGAGCACGGTCGCCGGCATCGCCCTGCTGGGCCTGTGGCGGGTGTGGCCGCTGTGGCATGAACTCGAACGCGACGGCGGCGGCCTGCGCGAGTACTGGCAAGCGCTGAGCGAGCTGGAACTCGGCGCCTGGCGCGGACTGGGCGTGGCCGCGATCGTCTCGGCGCTGGCCGCGGCGGTGATCGTGCTGGCCTGGCCGGGCCTGCTTCCGCCCGGCGCGCGCTGGGGCCTGGCGATCGCCCTGGCCCTGGGCTCGCCGCTGCTGCACTGGCTGCTGCAGGGGATCGAAGCGGCCGATCCGTTGCCGGGGTTGGATTTCGTCGCCGACGAAGAACCGCTGGACGCCAGCCAGGCACCGCTGCTCAGCGGCGAGCCGCTGGAGCCGGCGCTGTACGCCGCCGCGCGCGGCGGCCGGGTCGAACGCGCACTGGAGCTGATCGAACTGGGCGCCGACGTCAACGCCGCGCCGCCCATCGACGAACGCGACCAGCGCAGCCTGGCGGTGCTGGCCGCGGTGCTGCCCGATCTGCGCCTGCTGCGCGCGCTGATCGCGCACGGCGTCGACCTCAATGCCGCCACCGCCGGCATGACCCCGCTGCTGGCCGCGACCCGCGACAGCTGGCACGGCCGTCCCGACGCGGTCATGACCCTGCTGGCCAACGGTGCCGACCCGCGCCTGGCCGACGGCGACGGCAATACCCCGCTGCACCACGCCGCACGCAGCTCCGATCCGGGCGTGGCCGCGCTGCTGCGCGACGCCCAGGCCGAACTCGACCCGCTCAACCGCGACGGCCAGTCGCCGCTGGGCGTGGCCTGCGCGAGCGGCAACTGGCGCCTGGCCAAGTTCCTGCTGGAACGCGGCGCGCGCCCGGAACCCACGAGCGGCCAACCGGTGTTGCTGGCCGCGGCCGGCACCGAGGAAGACGATCCGGCCGGTGTGAGCCTGCTGCTCAAGCAGAAGGCCAAGATCGACGCGCGCGACGCGCTCGGCCGCAGCGCCCTGCACGAGGCCGCCTACGCCGGCCATCTGGACATCGTGACCGTGCTGCTGGCCGCCGGCGCCGATCCCAACGCGATCGACGCGCGCAGCCGCACGCCGCTGCTCGAGGCCGCGCGCGGCGCGCGCCTGGGCGTGCTCGACCGCCTGCTCGAACACCTGCCGCGCGGCGGTGCGGCCGAGGCGGCGATGACCGACGCCGAGGGCCGCAACGCCTTGGCGCTGGCCTGCATGGCCGATAACGCGACGCCGGCGCTGGTGCAGCGCCTGCTCGACCTGGGCGTGGACCCGGAACAACGCGATGCGCTCGGCAAGCGCGCGGTGGATCGCGCCGCCGAGGCCGGGCGCTGGTCGCTGGTGGCCGCGCTCGACCGCGCCTATCCGCTGCCGGCCGCGGTCAGCGACGACGACAGCGGCGATGCGCCGCTGCCCGACCGCATGCCCGCCAGTCTGCTGCGCGACGGACTGCGCGAAGGCCGCGCCGCCGACCTGGGCGGACTGGCCAAGCTGCTGACCCCGGCCGAGCTGGGCGCGCAGCTGCACGACGAAGACAACGCGCTCTCGCCCGAGCGCATCGCCTGGCTGCTCACCCAGGGCGCCGACGCCGAGGTCCGCGACGGCCACGGCGACACCCCGATGTTCGCCCTGCTCGGCCGCGGCCCGAGCGCGGTGCCGGCGCTGCAGGCGCTGCTGCGCCGCGGCGTATCGCCGGCCGGCGCCGGCGGCCTGGCGCGCTTCCTCGCCGCCTGCGCCAGCGCCGAACAGGCCGCGCGCGGGCTGGAGCAGTTCGCGCTGGACTTGATCGAACGCGGTGCCGATCCCTTCGCGCATTCGCGCAACGGCGACCCGACGCTCGCGCTCGCGGTGCGTTTGGGTTGGACGCGCCTGGTCGACCGCCTGGTCGCGATCGGCGTGGCCCTGGACACCCGCGACAGCCACGGCATGAGCGCGCTGCATCTGGCCGCCGCGCTCGGCCGAGAGACCATGCTCAAGCGCCTGGTCGCCCAGGGCGCCTCGCCCGATCTGCTGGCCGCCGACGGTCAGACCCCGCTGGGCGTGGCGCTGTCGTCCGGCCGCCGCGACCTCGCCGACTGGCTGGACTGGCGCGGCTGGCCGCTGCCCAAGCGCCCCTTGCAGGCCTACGACGTGCCGGCCGCCGCGATCGTCGGCGACGCCGATGCGGTGCGTCGCCTGCTCGACCTCGGCCTGCCGGTGGACGCGCTCGATCGCCAGGGTTGCAGCGCGCTGCTGCGTGCGGCCGGCGGCGGCCATCGCGCCGTGGTCGATTTGCTGCTGGCGCGCGGCGCCGATCCGCAACTGCCCGCGCATTCCGGCGCGACCCCGCTCTCGGCCGCGGTCAGCATGCGCCACGGCGACATCGTCGACCGCCTGGTCACCGCCGGCGCCTCGCTGGAACAGCGCCTGCCGGGCGGCCTGACCGTGCTGATGGTGGCCTGCGCGCTGGGCCTGACCGACCTGGCCGCGCGCCTGCTGGCGGCCGGCGCGGACGTGCACGCGCAGGACGCGCAAGGCCGCATGGCCCTGCATTGCGCGGCGATGTACGGCTTCACCGCGCGCGAGCGCAGCCGCCTGGTGGCCTTGTTCGACACCCTGCTGCTGGCCGGCGTCGACGCCGACGAATCCGCCGCCGGCGCCACCCCGCTGCTGCTGCTGTTGGGCGCGCGCGCCGAGCCGGGCACCGCCGCCGACGAGGAAGTGCTGGTCGCCGGCCTGGACCTGCTGCTGGACCACGACGCCGCGCTCGACGCCCAGGACCCGCGCGGCTTCGGCCCGCTGCACCTGGCGGCGCTGCACGGCCTGTTGCGCGTGGTCCAGCGCCTGCTGCGCGCGGGCGCCGACCCGGACCTGCGCGACGCCCTCAACCGCACCCCGCGCGAGATCGCGGTGATGCGCGGCTTCGTCGACATCGCGGCCGAATTCGCCCCGCCCGCACCGGGCAACGGCGTGTCGATGGCGCGCTTCCTGCGCGAGCGTTGAGCGGAATCTGAAGCTCGATACGACGCCCGTGCGGCGTCGTGCCATCTATTTGCAACACGCTCCGCGACCTGTCGAGCGCTTTGCGGCGCCTCGTTGAATGGCCCACTCAGTTCCAGCTCCATTTATGAGTGCCATGCTGCACTTCCTTTGCGCATTGCGAAACAGGTTGGAATGAGGCGATAGTCGCCGGAACCAGTAGCACTGCATGTCGGGCAGTCACGAGGGCGGGATGTCGAAGAAGGGAATTGCAGCGAGCATTGCAGTGGCGATCATCGTGAGCTGCGCCGCGGTTCTCGTATGGCGGCAGAAGGAAAAAAGTAGTGGCCCCTCTTTGGTTGCCGAGCCGATCGCGTCCGTTGACACGGGTGTTGCACGAAATGCCTTGCTCGACGCCAGCGATCGGGAGGTCAGGCGATCGAGTGTGCTCGCCATCAAGACATCCCTCGAGTCGATGAGGGGCGTTTCTTCCGAAACAGCCTTGACGGAGGCTCAGGTCTTCAGTCGTTGCGTCCGGACCGGAGGCGGTAAGCGCATCAGCATGCCGGAGGGTTTGACCGTCGCCCAGCGCCAGCAGTTGCTCGCGAGCAGTGGTCTGCTCGATATGAAATGCCCCGAAGTCGTCGATTCTTACAGAGTGTATGCCTTGGCCGAACATGCTGCCGAATTGGGGAACCTCCAAGCGCAGCTCGATTTTCCAGTTTTGGTGGAAGGTGTTTTCCGGTCGCAGGAAGCCAAGTTGGATACGGAGCTGATCGCGAAGTTCAAGCGCGATTCGATGCGCTTTCTTGAAATGGCGAGGCGGGCGGGAAGCGCCGAGGCGTTACTGCGCCTTTCAGAAAACTATGATGCGGGGTTGTTGGTTGATAAGGACCCTTTGCGGGCATACGCGTATTGCTACGCGTGGGGCCAGAGATCTCCGTCTCCGATAGCTGCGCAACGGCTGGCTACTCTTGGGCGTTCGCTCTCGCCGTCGCAAATCCTGCAAGCACAACAGGCCGCGCAGGCATTGCTCGAATCGTCAGGCACGAAGGAAGGGATGCAGAAATGAAGAGGGCGACGAAGTTACTTCTGATTCTAGCGCTGATCGGTATTGGCGGTGTTGCCCTGGCCAAGTATGTCGGGCGCTTCTATTGCGCCAACTGCGAGGTGGGACCTGGCTTGGCGGATGGGACCACGCTGGCTTTCATTCGTGAAGTAGTCAATCGGTTGGACAATCAGGGAAGTTGGGTAGACCCCGAGGGCCGGCCAAATCAAGTCACCATCTGCAACGGAACCAAGTGCTCGATCTATACGGTGGCTGTCATGTCCGCGATGTTCGTTTCTGAAGGTTATTGGTATAGCGATTGGAAGGGCGAGGGCGATGCCAGCGGCGGTGGCGGCGGCGATGCTGGCGGCGGGATAGGCGACTGGGGTGGCTCCGGTCCGGTAGGACAAGGTCCCTACGACAACTGCTTTTCACAGCCCGGTGGTGGCGGTTGTGTGTCGGTCGGCGGCGGTGAATACCACTGCGAAGCGCAATACACCGAGTTGGTGTGCCCCGGCGCCTAAGCTGAAGGATCGAGACTGCTCACATCGCCCCAAGATCGGGGCGATGTCGTTCGTTGGGCCGCCTAGTGCAGCGAGCGCTGCGCCGCCGCGTCGGCGTCGGCGGTGATCTCGCCGAGCAGGCCTTCGCCCTGGTCGGCTTCGAACAATTCCTCCAGCTCCTTGCGCGCGTCCTTGGCCGACTGCAACAGCGCGGCCTCGTCGTCGTGGACCAGGTACTGGGCGTTGAGCATGCGTTCGTCGTGCTCGCGGAAACGCTCGGTGTGATCGCGCGCGACCTCGGGGGCGACGCCCAGCGCGGTCAGGACGTGTTCGCCCAGCTTGAGACTGGAATGCAAGGTTTCGCGGATCGGCTCGGCGCCCAGGTCCATCAGCTGCCAGGCGTGGCGGCGGTCGCGCGCGCGTGCGAACACCTTGGCGCGCGGATACAGCCGGCGCAGGGTGCGCACGGTGCGGATGTTGCCGTCCAGGTCGTCGATGGCGATCACGAACACGTCGACCTGGGCGGCGCCGGCCGAACGCAGCAGTTCGGGGCGCGCCGGATCGCCGTAATAGACCATGTTGCCGAAGCGGCGCATGAAGTCGACCTGGTCGGCGCTGTTCTCGATCGCGATGAACGGCACTTTGTGCGCCAGCAGCAGGCGCGCGACGATCTGGCCGAAGCGGCCCATGCCGGCGATCAGCACCTTGGGGTGGTTGTCGGGGATCTGATCGAAGTCGCGCTTGGGCTTGGCCTTGGGCGCGGCCGACAGCGCGCGCGAGACCGCGATCAGCAGCAGCGGGGTCAGCGCCATCGACACGCCGACCGCGGCGATCAGGCGGTCGCGCGAGGGGTCGTCGAGCAGGCCGGCGTTGACCGCTTCGTTGAACACGATGAAGGCGAACTCGCCGCCCAGCGACATCACCGCCGCCAGCTGCACCGATTCGCGCCGGTCCAGCCCGCCCGGGTGCAGGCCCACGCCGAACAGCAGGGCGAACTTGACCAGCATCAGCACCGCCACCATCGCCGCGATCATCGCCGGCTCGGAGACCACGCGCTGCAGGTCGATGCTCATGCCCACGGCCATGAAGAACAGACCCAGCAGCAGGCCCTTGAAGGGATCGATCTGGGATTCCAGCTCGTGGCGGAATTCGGAATCGGCCAGCAGCACGCCGGCGATGAAGGCGCCCAGGCCCGCGGACAGGCCGGCGATCTGCATCACCCAGGCCGCGCTGAGCACGGTCAGCAGCGCCGCGCCGGTGAACACTTCCGGCATCTGGGTGCGCGCGACGATCCGGAACACGTGCCGCAGCAGCACCCGGCCGCCGAAGATGACCGCGCCGATCGCGCCGACCGCCTTGGCGATGGCGATCCATTGCAGGCCGTCGCCTTGCACCGCCGCGGCCTTGCCCAGCAGCGGGATCGCCGCCAGCAGCGGGATCGCGGCCAGGTCCTGGAACAGCAGGATCGCGAACGCGAGCCGCCCGTAGTCGCTGGTCAGCTCCTTGCGCTCGGACATCAGCTGCAGGCAGACCGCGGTCGAGGACAGGGCCAGGCCCACGCCCACCACCACCGCCGCCTTCCAGCCCAGGCCGCCGCCGAACATCGCGATCGCGCCCAGGGCCAGGCCGCTGAGCAGCACCTGCAGGCCGCCGGCGCCGAACACGGGCTTGCGCATCACCCGCAGCCGCGACGGCGACAGCTCCAGGCCGATCACGAACAGCATCATGACCACACCGATTTCCGACGCGGCCAGCACCGGCTCGGCGTCGCGGATCACCTTGACCCCGTACGGGCCCAGCACCACGCCCGCGGCCAGGTAGCCCAGCACCGCGCCCAGCCCGAACTTGCGGAACACCGGCACCGCGATCACCGCGGCCAGCAGGAAGACCAGCGCAAGTTCCAGACCGCCGCTATGCATGCATCACCTTCGTCGCCCGCCAGATCGCGCCATCCGCGACCGCTTCATCTTACCCAGCGCGGTCGTCGCGGTGGGGACGCGCGGACGGGAAACAGCTTCCGCCCCAGCGGTCCAATCGCCGCGATGGCGCCTCGCAGCCTGTCCGCGGGCGCGCGGCGATGCGTCGAAACGGTGAACAGGATGCGCCTGGGCCCGCACCGGCATTGTTAAGCTCGCAGCGCGCGCGGCCGCCACGGGCAGGAGCCCGGGCCGCGACGCATCCACGGTACATCCACAGGAGCTACACGATGCAAGGAAACTCTCTCCAGCGCACGGCGTTCGCGCTGACCGCGCTGACCCTGGCCGCCACGGCCTGGGCCCAGTCGCCGCCGGCCTCGACCCAGCCGGCGGTGAATTCGATCATGACCACTCGCGTCGACAGCGAGATCGCGATCGACCCCAGCGGCGCCCTGATCGACTACCGCAGCGAAACCCCGCTGCCCGACGACGTCCGCATCAGCCTGGAGCGGCAGGTCCGCGCCTGGCGTTTCGAGCCGGTACTGGTGCAGGGCAAGCCGGTCACCGCCAAGGCGCGCATGCGCGTGACCCTGGCCGCGCGCCAGCTCGGCGACGAGCGTTACGCGGTCACCGTCGACAACGTGACCTTCCCGGCCAGCGGCTACGGCGTGCTGCCCGACGCGCCGCCCGCCGCGGTCACGATCAGCAGCCGCAAGATCGTGACGCCGTCCTATCCCGAGGGCCTGGCGCGCGCGCGCGTCGGCGGCGTGGTGTTGCTGTATCTGCGCCTGTCGCCGGACGGCCGCGTGCTCGAGGCCGCGCCCGTGCAGACCAGCCTGCTCAACGTCTACGGCAGCGACAAAGCGCTGTCCAAGGGCGTGGCGGCCCTGGAACAGGCCACCGCGCGCACCGCGCGCAGCTGGCAGTTCAACGTGCAGTTGCACACCGACCGTCCCAGCGCGCGCGACCTCACCGTCAGCATGCCGGTGGAGTTCCAGGCCCCGGGCATGCACGAGACCCGCCCGGGCCAATGGCGCACCGAAGTGCGCGGCGCGCGCCGCGAACCGTCCTGGCTGTCCAGCGACGCCGGCAACCAGCGCATCGGCGTGTCCGATGTCGACGCCGGCGACGTGGTGCCCCTGGCCAGCGCGATCAAGCTGACCAGCGAAGTGCAGGGACTGACGCTGTAACCCTTCGCGGCCGCCGGGTCCGCCCGGCGGCCGTTGTCCGCAGCCGCGTCGCGATTACGTCCGCCTAGTTGAGACGGCCGCAAAGGACAGCATCGATGAGCATCAGGCAGCACCTGCGCAGCCGCCTGCGCGCATACGCATGTGCGGCGGGACTGATCGCCGCCGGCGCCGCTTCCGCCCAGACCGGTTCGGGTTATTTCCGCTACGGCGATGCGCGCCTGAGCCTGGCGCATGCGATCGCGGTCGTCGAAGAGCCGTCCGACCAGGCCGAGCAGCGCCGCACCCTGGTCTTCCTCAGCGCCAAGCCGCTGGACGAGGCAGCGGTCGCGGCCGCCTTCGATGCCGGCGACGCGGTGCGCGAACAGGAGCCGCCGGGCGGCTATGTGCGCCTGTGCATCGCCGCCGACGGCAGCGAGTGCGGCCTGTTCTATTCGCCCGAGGGCTTCAACAGCGGCGGCTACGGCGAACTCAGCCTGCAGCACAACGAAGCCGCGCACCTGAGCGGACGCTGGCGGCTGGCCGAGGGCGATTTCCTCGGCACGCCCTACGATTTCGATCTGCGTTTCGACACGCCGATCGCGCCCGCGCCCGGCAGCGCTCTGCCCGCCGGCGGCGGCGCGCCGGGCGCGGCCTACAACGCCTGGCTGGACGCCCTGGCCCGGGGCGACGTCGCCGTCCTGCGCCGCCTGGGCGGCGAGGACGCGCGCTGGCGCTTCCCCGAGGACGACGCGGGCACGGTCAAGGAATCGCTGAAATCCCTGCGCGACGGCGAACCCCTGCGCGCGCAGATCTCGCGCGGCCGCCAGCACGGCGACCAGGCCGTGCTCTGGGTCGAAGGCGTGGACCGCGACGACATCCGCCGCCGCGGCCGCGTGCTGATGCGCCGCGGCGCCACCGGTTGGCAGCATTCCCGGTCCGACTTGGACAGCGTCGACGAATAGAGCCGGCCGCCCCGACTACACTGGTCCCCTGACTAGGGGGCGGCAATGGGGATGAAATTGAAGGCTTGGATCTGGGGCCCGGCGCTGGCGCTGATGGCCATGGCGGCGCAGGCCACTGGCCCCGCGTCGGTACGCAAGCAGGTCGAGGCCAGCCTGCTGGTCACCGGCTCGATCGATATCGAGCGCGACGGCAGCGTCGGCGGTTTTACCCTGGATCATGCCGACCAGCTGCCGATCGGTGTGCGCGAACTCGCCGATCGCAGCATTCCGGGCTGGAAGTTCGAGCCGGTGGTGCTCCAGGACGAAGCGGTCAAGGCGCGTACCCGGATGAGCCTGCGCATCGTCGCCAGGCAGGCCGAGAAGGACCGCTACGAGATCACGATCCAGAACGCGAGCTTCAACCAGGCCAAACCGGGGCAGTACGCCGAGCGCGACAAGCTGGATCCACCCAAATATCCGAAGGACGCAGTGCAATCGCGCGTGGCCGCCGAGGTCTATCTGGTGGTCAAGATCGGCCGCGACGGCAAGGTCATGGACGTGGTCGCCGAGCAGGTCAACCTGCGTACGGTGGACAGCGAGCGGGGCATGAAGCGCTGGCGCGAAATCTTCGCCAGGGCCGCCATCGGCGCGGCGCGTGAATGGACCTTCTTTCCCCCGACCTGGGGCGACGAACGCGATGCGCCTTTCTGGCGCGTCCGGGTTCCGGTCGATTTCGCCTTCGCGCAGGACCAGCCGCGCCAATACGGCCAATGGCAGGCTTATGTGCCCGGACCGCGCTTGGCCGCTCCCTGGGCGCACGACGACCAGGGCGGCTCCGACGCTCTGGCCGCTGGCGGCGTCTACCCGCTGGGCATGGGCCCGCGGCTGCTGACGCCGTTGAATCCGACCTGACCCCGGACCCCGGCCTGCCTGGAACCAGCCCCGCGATGCGGGGCTTTTTCGTTTCCGGACCGGACAGGCCCGAGACGGCCCATTGCGGCCCCACGTACCGACCGCCGCGTGCCCCACCACACGCCCCGAATTGCCCCGGTCACGGGACGGGAGCATGATTCGGCTTCGACCCTGGGCCGGAGCGCCCGTGGGTTGGTTCACCAGGAGCTAGTTCACCGGACAAGGAGTAAGTGCTAATGAATGCAGTAGTCGATTCGATTTCGGACGACAGCGGCACCCGCGGCGGCAACGCCTCGGTCGCCCGTCGTTGGTATGCGGGACAGGGCGCGCCGCAGGACCGCGCCCTCAATTACACGGCGCTGCTGCCCGCCGACGACGAGTGGTCGCGCGATACCGTGCTGCGTGCGGTCGTCGCCGACGCCTTGCAGCGCAACGGCCAAGTCGTGGACGAGGACACCCTCGAAGCCACGGTGGCCTCGGTCTCCGGGCCCGGCGGCGCGCTCGCCCAGACCGCGCTGACCTGGAAGCTGTACCCCGGCGAGACCCGCGCCGACGGCCGCGTCTCGCCGCCGTTCCACGGCTATGCGGTGGAGCTGCCGGCCAACCTGCAGACCTCGCTGGTCGGTTACGCCAAGAGCTGGTCGGCGCAACGCGACGCCAGCCCCGAAGCGCCCGTCGACAAGCCGCTGGCCGAGCTCCAGCAGCTCGCCCGCAGCGGCGGGCACGCCGACGTCGCGCAAACGCTGGCCGCGCTGGAAGCCGCGATCAAGGCCGGTACCGCCGCCAGCCAGGCCGGCCAGCCGGTGGACGCGGTGGCGATGGCGGCGGTGCTGCAGTTCGCCACCAGCACCGGGCGCGAACGCGAAGCGGCCAAGATCCTGGAGCGCTACAGCGCGATCAAGGGCGTGGCCAACGACGCCAAGGCCATCGGCCAGGACGCCGAACGCGTGTTCAACGGCCGCGATCCGATCACCCGCAAGCCGCTGGACACCGACCGCCGCGTCGACGCCGCGTTCGACCTGCTCGGCAACGGCTTCAAGCTGGCCGGCGACGTCGGCCAGACCGCGCTGCTGCTGGGCGCGCGCAACTCCGGCCTGGTCGGCGGCCTGATCGGCGTCGCGCCGATGGGCGTGGCCATCGTCGCCTTCGCCGCCGGTGCGTATCAATTGATCAAGCACATCCGCGAGGAGATCCTCGCGCCGCGCTGGGACGAGTTCCGCGAACGCTTCCCGTTCGCCGAAGGCCTGGAGCCGCGCAAGGCGATCAACGGCGTGATGCGGCAGATCTCGGGCATGCCCACCGACGCCGGCAACGCCATGTCCACCGCCACCCGCGTGCTCGACGCGATGGGCGAGAACCCGGAAACGCGCGAGCGCTTCCTGGCCTTCCTCAAGCAGAAGGTGCAGCCCGAATCGCTGGTCGACGTGCTCGCCTCCGGCCAGGGCCTGGAGCGCCTGAGCGCGCAACAGGCGGTCGATCTGGCCAAGGCCGCGAAGGGTTCGTCCAAGGAGTTCCTGGAACTGGAGCTGCAGGACGTCAAACGCTACGTGCGCGATCGCGACGGCGACCGCGAGCGCGGCACCTACCTGTTGCCCGCGGCCCAGCAGGAAGCGGCCAACCGCAACACCAACAAGCTCGGCGGCGCGGTCGACGAGGGCCTGCGCGTGGCCGGTGCGCTGACCAGCGGCGCCAACGCCTTGAACGGCATGTACAAGGACATGCTGGACAAGCTCAAGGGCGTGGACACCGCGCAGGTCAAGCTGGATCCGCAGCAGCAGCGCAACCTGGCCGCGGCCTTGGTGCCGGTCACCCGCGACGGCGGCCTGACCCAGGTCGATCACCTGTTCGCCAGCAAGGACGGCAGCAAGCTGTTCGCGGTCCAGGGCGATCCGGCTTCGGCCAACCGGCGCATGGTCTCGATCGACGTCGCGGCCGGCTCCAGCCAGAGCCTGGAAGTCAGCAGCCAGCTCGCCGCACGCAACATGGCCGCCGGCGAAACCCCGGCGCCTCAGGCCACCCAGGGCGGCGGTCGCGGGCTCTAAACGCGACGGTCCGGCGATACGACGACGGCCCCGCATGCGGGGCCGTCGTTTTTCCGCAGGCCGCCGCGGAAACGAAAACGCCCCGCGGTGCGGGGCGTTTCGCGAGCGAGTCGAGTTGGCGCCTCAGCGCTTCATCGAACTGAAGAACTCGTCGTTGGACTTGGTGGTCTTCATCTTGTCCAGCAGGAATTCCATCGCGCCGATCTCGTCCATGCCGTGCAGCAGCTTGCGCAGGATCCAGATCTTCTGAAGCAGTTCCGGCTCGATCAGCAGGTCCTCGCGGCGGGTGCCGGAGCGGTTGATGTTGATCGCGGGGTAGACGCGCTTTTCGGCGATGCGGCGGTCCAGGTGCACTTCCGAGTTGCCGGTGCCCTTGAACTCTTCGTAGATCACCTCGTCCATCTTGCTGCCGGTGTCGATCAGCGCGGTGGCGATGATGGTCAGCGAGCCGCCTTCTTCCACGTTGCGCGCGGCGCCGAAGAAGCGCTTCGGACGGTGCAGGGCGTTGGCGTCGACGCCGCCGGTCAGGACCTTGCCGGAACTGGGCACGACGTTGTTGTAGGCGCGCGCCAGGCGGGTGATCGAGTCGAGCAGGATCACCACGTCCTTCTTGTGTTCGACCAGGCGCTTGGCGCGCTCGATCACCATCTCGGCGACCTGGACGTGGCGGCCGGCGGGTTCGTCGAAGGTCGAGGAGACCACTTCGCCGCGCACGGTGCGCTGCATTTCGGTCACTTCTTCCGGACGCTCGTCCACCAGCAGCACGATCAGGTGCACGTCGGGGTGGTTGGTGGTGATGGCGGTGGCGACCTGCTGCATCATCATCGTCTTGCCGGCCTTGGGCGGCGAGACGATCAGGGCGCGCTGGCCTTTGCCTTGCGGCGCCATCAGGTCGAGGATGCGGCCGGTGATGTCCTCGGTCGAACCGTCGCCGCGTTCCAGGCGGAACTTGCGGCGCGGGAACAGCGGGGTCAGGTTCTCGAACAGGACCTTGTTCTTGGACGCTTCCAGCGGCTCGCCGTTGATGGTGTCGACGATGGACAGGGCGAAATAGCGCTCGCCGTCCTTGGGGAAGCGGATGCGGCCGGACAGGTGGTCGCCGGTGCGCAGGTTGAAGCGGCGGATCTGGCTGGGCGAGATGTAGGTGTCGTCCGGGCCGGCCAGGTAGCTGGCCTCGGCCGCGCGCAGGAAGCCGAAGCCGTCGGGCAGGATTTCCAGCACGCCGTCGGCGGCGACGCCTTCGCCGTGGCGGGTCAGGACCTTGAGCAGGGCGAAGATCACGTCCTGCTTGCGGGCGCGGGCCACGCCTTCCTGAATGCTCAGCTGGTCGGCGATTTCGAGCAGCTTGGGCGCCGGCATGCGCTTGAGGTCGCCCAGCGAGTACTGCGGGAAGCCTTCCGGCACCTGCGGGTGCGGGCGCGGGACGAAGTTCTCGCCGTTGCCGCCGTCGTTGAACATGCCTTCGTCGCGCGGACGGCCGCCACGGTCGCGATCGCGGTCGCGGCGGTTGCGGAAGCGGTCGCGGCGGTTGTTGTTGCCGCCGCCGCGGTTGTTGTCGAAGCCGCCTTCGCCGCGCTGGGCGTTGGGGTTGCCGCCTTCGCCGCCGCCCTGCGGCGCGCCTTCGGCGCCGGACGAGGCCGGTGCGGAGTCGCCAGCGGAGGGGGCGGCAGCGGCAGGGGCGGCCGGCGCCGGAGCCGGAGCCGGAGCTGCGCTGGGAGCGGGAGCAGGAGCGGACGGGCTGGCGGCTGCGGGAGCGGCGTCGGCTTTGGCGACACGCGGCTTGCGCACGCGCTTTTCGGCGATATCGCCAGCGTCGGGGGTGTTATCGGACAAGCAGGGATTCCTCGCTAAGGGCGAGCGCTCGCAGGCAGCGAGCGGGACGTCGGGGACGTTGGTGGATGATGGTTTTGCGAGAGGGGGTGCGGCGCTGCCAGTGCTACGGTTCGGCGCCGGGTATGGCGAAACTAGCACTGCCGCTGCGCGGCGGCAAGCCTTATGGGGCCTGCCGTTCACGTTGCCGGGCCGGGGCCGGCGGCCTTCGCCCGGCGTGGCGCGGGCGAAGGCGGGGGGCGATCAGATCGCCTTGTCGATCATCTGGGTCAGCAGGCTCTTGATGTTCGGCGGCGCGCCCAGCTGGCTGGAATGGACCTGGCCGTCCTTGAACATCAGCAGCATCGGGATGCTGCGCACGTTGTAGCGGACCCCCAGCGACGGGAATTCCTGAACGTCGACCTTGACCACCTTGGCCTTGCCTTCGTACTGGTCGGCGAGCTGTTCGACGATCGGCCCGATCGCCTTGCAGGGGCCGCACCAGGGGGCCCAGAAATCGACCAGGACGGGTTCGGACGATTGCAGCACGGTGGCATCGAAGTCGGAATCGCCAGCATGCAGAACTTTTTCGCTCACGGGGATGATCTCCTGCGGGGGTACGCACCCGTACGGAACGGGCTCATATTGAATGGTATCCCCGGGCGGGCCGTGCCGGGCGGGGGCTTACTGTAAACTGGGGCGTTTCGCGGCACCTTCAAGGGCTGCGCCACGGCCTCTTCCAGAGGCAGAACGTCGGGTCGGCCATGGGGTCTGCCCGGCCCCGGCAGTCTGCTTCGCCGACGCCACCCACGCAAGCGCAGTTCTGCGCGCGGACCCTTAAGACGCATGAGCGACAAGCCTTTAACCGATGTAACGTTCTCCTCGTTCGACCTGCATCCCAGCCTGCTCGCCGGCCTCGAAGCCGCCGGCTTCTCGCGCTGCACGCCGATCCAGGCGCTGACCCTGCCGATCACGCTGACCGGGCGCGATGTCGCCGGCCAGGCCCAGACCGGCACCGGCAAGACCCTGGCCTTCCTGGTCACGGTCATCAACCGTCTGCTGACCAGTCCGGCCCTGGCCGAGCGCAAGCCCGAGGATCCGCGCGCGCTGATCCTGGCCCCGACCCGCGAGCTGGCGATCCAGATCCACAAGGACGCGGTCAAGTTCGGTTCCGAACTGGGCCTGAAGTTCGCCCTGGTCTACGGCGGCGTCGACTACGACAAGCAGCGCGAGCTGCTGCAGAAGGGCGCCGACGTGATCATCGCCACGCCCGGTCGCCTGATCGACTACGTCAAGCAGCACAAGGTGGTGTCGCTGCACGCCTGCGAAATGTGCGTGCTGGACGAAGCCGACCGCATGTTCGACCTGGGCTTCATCAAGGACATCCGCTTCCTGCTGCGGCGCATGCCGATCCGCACCGAGCGCCAGACCTTGCTGTTCTCGGCGACCCTGAGCCACCGCGTGCTCGAGCTCGCCTACGAGCACATGAACGAGCCCGAGAAGATCGTCGTCGAGACCGAGTTCATCACCGCGGCCAAGGTGCGCCAGAAGGTGTACTTCCCGTCCGACGAAGAGAAGATTCCGCTGCTGCTGGGCCTGCTGTCGCGCTCGGAGGGCGCGCGCACCATGGTGTTCGTCAACACCAAGGTCTGGGTCGAGCGCGTGGCGCGTTCGCTGGAACGCGGCGGCTACCGGGTCGGCGTGCTGTCGGGCGACGTGCCGCAGAAGAAGCGCGAGTCGCTGCTCAACAAGTTCCAGAAGGGCCAGCTCGAGATCCTGGTCGCCACCGACGTGGCCGCCCGCGGCTTGCACATCGACGGCGTCAGCCACGTCTACAACTACGACCTGCCGTTCGATGCCGAGGACTACGTCCACCGCATCGGCCGCACCGCGCGCCTGGGCGCCGAGGGCGATGCGATCAGCTTCGCCTGCGAGCGCTACGCGATGAGCCTGCCGGACATCGAAAGCTACATCGAGCAGAAGCTGCCGGTGGCCACCGTCGACGCCGATCTGCTGGTCGCGCTGCCGCGCAAGCCGCGCGAAGTGCCGGCGGGCGAGGAAGGCGAAGAGAACGAAAGCATCGGCGCGATCTTCAAGGAAGCGCGCGAGCAGCGCGCCGCCGACGAAGAGCGCCGTGGCGGCGGTCGCAGCGGCAGCCGCAGCGGCGGTTCGCGCGATGGCGGCCGCCGCGAGGGCGGTCCGCGTCGCGAGGGTTCGCGCAGCGAACGTCCGCGTCGCGAGCCCGGCGCGGCTCCCGCGGTCGCGGCCGAAGGCGCCGCCGCGCGTCCGCCGCGCCCCGAGCGCAAGCCGCGTCCGGAAGGCGAGGCGGCTCCGGTCGCTGCAACCACGGCCGCGGTGGAAGGCGAGCACGCGCCGCGCAAGCGCCGCCGTCGTCGCGGCGGCCGCCGCATCGAGGGCGCCGAGGGCGCGACGGCCCAGGCCACCCAGGTCGCCGCGAACAAGGCCGCACCGGTCGCCAAGTCCGGTGCCGCCAAGCCCGCTCCGGCGGGCGAGGGCGAAGCCAAGCAGGGCGGCCTGCTCAGCCGCATCGGCCGCGGCCTGAAGTCGCTGGTCACGCGCGCGCCGCGTTCGCAGCACTGACGCCGGCGGGCGCAGGCCCGCAGCGCGACACGATACGGGCGCCCTGGGGCGCCCGTTTTCGTTGCGTGCACGCCTGCGGCGAGCGGACGCGACCGGGTGGCGTGGCCTACAGCGCCCGGTTGAGGAACACGGTCCAGGTGTTGGGCGCGGTTTCCAGCAACTGGAACACGTCCAGATCGCCGTCGCTGTCGACATCGAGCAGTTGGAACTGATTGCCGTAGTTCGGCGGCGGCGGCCAGCCGACCCCGAAGGCGCCGCCCAGGTTGGGCCAGGGCGCGAACACGCCGCCGCCGCCGGGTTCGAAATGGGTGCGGCGGCCGGCGCCGGCCGCGCTGCACCAGATCGTCAGGCGCCAGTTCGGCGGCGCGCTGCCCCAGGACGGGAACACGATGAAACGGGCGTTGCCGTAGCCGGTGGAACCGGCCGGGCAGCCGATGGTGCCGATATTGAGCGGCGGGTCGTATTGCTCGGCGCGGGCGCTCTGGCTGTGCAGGCCCAAGGCCAGGGCCAGGGCGAACGCGATCTGTAGCCGGGTCGTTTGCATCGTCTTCTCCTTAAGAATGAAAGCCGGGACCGAACGCCTGCCGATGCCGTCCCGCGGGCGACGGTGGTCGATCGTGGTGCCTTCCTTGTTGCACGACGTCAGGGCGCTGCCGGCCGCCGCCGGGCCTATGTGGGGAATGGGCGGAAACGGTGCGCGCGCCGGCGTTGCGCCGGCGGCCGATGCAGCCGGCCGACCGGCGCTTGGCGCCCGCGGTGGCCGGGAAGGGTCGTGGGGCGGGGTGTCGACGGCCCCGCCGTTGCGACCGAGTCGTCCCTGCCGACCGCAGGCTCACGCTAGTGCAAGCCCGCGCCGCGAAACGTGATGTGTTCTCGCGAATCGCGCATCTGCGATACTTCCGGCCATGACCGTACTGCGCTTCGACAACGTCAGTAAACGCTACAGCAGCGGCCACGAGGCGCTGAGCGAAGTCAGCTTCGACGTCGCCCCCGGCGAGATGCTGTTCGTGACCGGCCATTCCGGCGCCGGCAAGAGCACGCTGCTGAAGCTGATCCACCTCAGCGAGCGGCCCAGCCGCGGCGCGGTGCTGTTCGGCGAGAAGAACCTGCTCAAGGTGCGCGGCCGCCGCGTCGCCCTGCATCGGCGCGACATCGGCGTGGTCTACCAGGACCACCGCCTGCTCGCCGACCGCAGCGTCGCCGACAACGTCGCCCTGCCGTTGCTGCTGCGCGGCCTGCGCCGCGGCGACATCGCCAAGCGCGTGCGCGCGGTGCTGGACAAGGTCGGCCTGGGCACGCGCGAGCGCGCGCTGCCGGGCGAGTTGTCGGCCGGCGAGCAGCAACGCGTCGGCATCGCCCGCGCGATCGTCGGCGAACCGCGCCTGCTGGTGGCCGACGAGCCCACCGGCAACCTCGACCCGACCCTGTCGGCGGAGATCCTGGCGCTGTTCGCCTCGCTGCCCGAACGCGGCACCAGCGTGCTGGTCGCCAGCCACGACCTCAGCCTGGTCAAGCGCATGCGCAAGCGCGTGCTGGTCTTGAACCAGGGCCGCCTGGTCGACGACATCTCGCCGGAGGATCTGGCCGAATGAACGCCAAAGCCGCCGCCTCTTCCGATTCGCGTTCGCGCCTGGGCACCTGGGTCGACCACCACGTCTACAGCCTGGTCGCCAGCCTGGGCCGCATGCTGCGCAAGCCCTGGGCGACCGCGCTCACCGTGGGCGTGATGGCGGTGGCGCTGGCCCTGCCGCTGGGCCTGTGGGCGGCGCTGGCCAACATCGAGCGCTTCACCGGCGATGTCGAGCAATCGCGCCAGATCGCGGTCTTCCTCAAGCCCGGTCTCGCCGCCGAACGCGCCAGCGCGCTCGCCGAGGAACTGCGCGCGCGCCGCGACATCGCCGCGATCGAACTGCGCACGCCGGAACAAGGCCTGGCCGAACTGCGCGAGAAGAGCGGCCTGGGCGAAGCGATCGCGACCCTGGACGGCAATCCGCTGCCCAGCCTGTTGCTGATCACGCCCAAGGGCGACGAACTGCTGCTGGCCGAATCGCTGAAGACTCTGCCCGACGCCGACCTCGTCCAGCACGACGCCGGCTGGCGTCAGCGCTTGGACGGCTGGCTGCGCTTCGGCACCCGCCTGGCCTGGGTGCTGGCGGCCCTGCTCGGCCTGGGCGCGCTGCTGGTGGTCGGCAATACCGTGCGCCTGGATATCCAATCGCGGCGCGAGGAGATCGGCGTGCTGCAATTGCTGGGCGCGACCGACGGTTTCATCCGGCGCCCGTTCCTGTACCTGGGCGCGTGCTACGGCCTGGCCGCGGGCGCGCTGGCGCTGGCGCTGCTCACCGCGGCCGACCTGGCCCTGCGCGAGCCGCTGGCGGAGCTCGCGCGCAGCTATGGCAGCGCGTTCGCCCTGCACGGATTCGACCTGCGCTACGCGGCGGCGATCCTGGCCGGCGCGGTGGTGCTGGGTTGGCTGGGCGCGGGGCTGGTGACCGGGCACTACCTGCGCCAGACCCGTCCCACCGACACCTGACCGCTCGCTCTCCAATCGGAGCATCTCGTCGGGACGGAACGCGAGACTCGGATTCCGTCGCCGTTCGCGCCTAAACTCGGACTCCCTCGCGCCGTCGTCGATAGCGACCGATCCGTCCCGCATGCACAGCCACGATCTACGCCATTTCGACAACGCCGCCCCCCGGGTGATGGTGGTCGACGGTTCCAAACTGGTGCGCAAGCTCATCGGCGACGTGCTCGCGCGCGAGCTGCCCAATGTCGAGGTCGTGCCCTGCGGCAGCATCGCCGAGGCGCGCGCGGCGCTGGACAGCGGCGCGGTCGATCTGGTCACCACCTCGCTGGTGCTGCCCGACGGCGACGGCATCGGCCTGGCGCGCAGCGTGCGCGAGGCCGGCGGCCAGGCCTACGTGCCGGTGATCGTGGTCTCCGGCGACGCCCAGGCCCATCTGGAATCGCGCAGCTTCACCGAGGACGTCACCGACTATTTCGACAAGGCCCTGGGCCACAGCGCGCTGGCGGCCTTCATCCGCGGCTACGTCCAGCCCGAACCGATTCCGGGCGCGCGCGTGCTCTACGTCGAGGACAGCCGGGTGGTCGCGGTGGCGACCAAGCGCATGCTCGAACGCCACGGTTTGCAGGTGCTGCACTTCATCGGCGTCGAAGAGGCGCTGGAATACATGGAAACCCACCGCGGCGCCGAAGACGTCGGCGCCGACCTGGTGCTCACCGACGTGTACCTGAAAGGCGCGCTCAGCGGCAACGACCTGCTCGAGCGTGTGCGCCAGGACTTCAAATACGGCAAGCGCCGACTGCCGGTGCTGGTGATGACCGGCGACGCCAACCGCCACAACCAGAGCGAGCTGCTGCGCGCCGGCGCCAACGATCTGGTGCTCAAGCCGATCGAAGAGCGCCTGCTGGTCACCAAGACTTTGTTCCAGCTGCGCCTGGCGCGGCTGCCGGAGCGCGCGCCCGCATGAACGGCGACAGCGGCGAACGGGTCAAGCTGGAGCCGTCGTGGAAGGCGCGCGTCGGCGATTGGTTCGAGCGCGACGACATGCGCGCGCTGTCGGCCTTCCTGCGCGAGCGCAAGGCCGCTGGCGCCCGCATCTATCCGCCTGGCCCGCAGATCTTCGCCGCCTTCGATGCCACCCCGTTCGAGCGGGTCAAGGTGGTCGTGCTCGGCCAGGATCCCTACCACGGTCCCGGCCAGGCCCATGGCCTGTGCTTCTCGGTCCAGCCCGGCGTGACCGTGCCGCCGTCGCTGGAGAACATCTACAAGGAAATCCATCGCGACCTCGGCCTGCCGCGTCCGGACCACGGTTATCTGATGGCGTGGGCGCATCAGGGCGTGCTGCTGCTCAACGCGGTGCTGACGGTCGAGGACGGCCGCGCCGGCAGCCACCAGGGCAAGGGCTGGGAGGGCTTCACCGACCACGTCGTCGACACCCTCAACCGCGAGCGCGAGGGGCTGGTGTTCCTGCTCTGGGGCAGTTACGCCCAGGCCAAGGGCAAGGTGATCGACCCGCGCCGCCACCGCGTGCTCAAGGCCCCGCACCCCTCGCCGCTGTCGGCGCACCGCGGCTTCATCGGTTGCGGGCACTTCTCGGCCGCCAACGAGTACCTGAGCCGCCAGGGCCAAGCTCCGATCGACTGGTCGCTGCCGCCGCGCAGCGCACTGTAAGCGCTGGCGTCGCGGCGCAAAAAAAGCGCCCCGACCTAGGGCGGGGCTCAAAAGACAGCTACTCCAGCGTCGATTCCGGTGGCCGAGGCCGCGCTCGGCCCGCCGACAGTGCCTGCTACAGGCGCGGAGGCACGAAAAATTCTCCGCGCAGACTAATTGTCCTAATCGGAGAATTACAAGCCATTTAGAGAATTGGCTGCCGGAACTGCGTATTCGATCAACAATTCGGATTCGGCGACCGCTTGCAGGCTGCGGTACGGCCGTCGCTTCGCCCGGCCCGGCGCTAGTCCTGGGACGCCAGCAGGGCTTCGATCACGCTCTGATCGTCGTCGGTCGCCGCCACCGCCATCACCGTGGCCGCGTCGGAGTCCGGGCCGATCACATAGGCGTGGCCCATGTTCGAGTCGATGTAGACCGACTCGCCCTGCTGCAGGGTCAGCGGATCGTAGAACTCGGTATGCAGCACCACCGTGCCTTCGAGGACGTAGACGAATTCCTCGCCGGCGTGGCGCAGGAACGGACCGAACTCTTCCAGGCTGCGCGCGCGCAGGTGCGCCACGCTCGGGACCATGCGCTTGCGGCGCAGTTCCGGGCACAGATAGAAGTACTCGTAGTTCTTCGAGTCGATGCGGACCGCATCGCGGACGCGGCCGATGCTGCGGCGTGCGGTCACCGCCGGCGCGCTGGCGTCTTCGGTTTCGGCGAACAGTTCCGACATGCGGATGTTCAGGCGCTCGCTGAGCTGCTGCAGCCGGTCGTAAGTCAGCGACAGGCGGTCGTGCTCGATCTTGGACAGGGTGGACAGCGGAATCCCGGAGCGCTCGCTCATCTGCTTCAGCGTCCATTTGTTGCGCGCGCGCAGCGAACGCAACAGGCCGCCGATGGTCGGGTGAGACGACTTCATGGGATGTGGGTCTCCGCAAGCATGGAAACGGTACCAATTGCCCAGGATCGAAGCGGGAGGCGCAAACGGAGCGTCGGGGCGGGCAAATGGTTCAGCTTGTGAAAAATACACAAGACTGGCGCAAAAAGTCAGCCTAACTTGTTGCCGGGCCGTGATTTTCCGATTTGGACACGGCTCCGCATTGTTCGTCGTGCGCGCTGCAATCTCAAGTGCGCGCGTGCATTCCATGTGCACGCCTGGCCCTTCCAGGTCTTAGCGAAGCCGCTGGACCTGATCAAAAAAGCCATCAATTACGTGCTGTAGGCGGCTAAGCCGGGCCGGGCGCGCCCGGCGTCCCTGCCGCTCCCTTTTTCTTCCTGGGCGAGCCGATGTCCTCAATGTCCGCGCTTCCGCGATCCATATCAGCGGACTCGAACGGATGCGGCTCGGTTTGGCTGAACGGGAGTAGGCAGTTGTGGCTTCGATATGCCACCTCCCGCCAGGAACCCGCTGCTCCGGGCGTCGGCAGTCGATCGCCGACCGATCGGTTCCGGTGTTTCAAATCGCTGTCTGCTGGCGTTCGATCCGGCGTGATGTCGCCCGTTCCGAAACGGCGCGTCGTTCGCTCTCTCCGCCGAGACTGACGATTTGGGGCGTAAACCGGCGGTAAAGGTCAAAAAAATGTGAATGAACGACCGAAACAGGATGGATGCGGGGCTTTGGTCGTTTTTCTTATTGGCATGGTAATTGCCTATACAAATCCTGATTGGGATAAAAATCCCCATTAAGGAAACTAGCGCGGCTCGGCGGCAGGAGGCCTTTCGGGAGTGTTGGCGGGTGAGGCCGAAATGGTTCAGGGGGATCGCAACGTGGCTGCAGACATCAATCGCGCGCTTACGGTAGTCGGGCGCTGCTTCCGCAAGTCGCTGCTGCTCCTGATGCTGGGGGCGGCCTCGCTGCCCGCGTTGGCCCAGAACGCCGTCAATGTCGCCTCGGTCGCTCCACCCGCCGGTGTGGAGAATCCGGGCACCCGCTGCGTCGCGGACAACGGCGCCGGCGGCTTCAATGACGCCACCGACGTCTGCTCCGCGACCGACACCGATCCGATCCAGCACGGCATCACGCTCACCAAGGTCTGGACCAACGCCATCACCGGCGACACGGTGAGCCTCACCATCACCGGCGCCACCGGCGCCGTCGCCGGTTCCTCCACCGCGCCGTCCACCACCACCAATGCCACGGCCACCGCCGGCGGCGGCGTCACGGTCACGCTGACCGAAGCCTTCACCACGGGGGTGGCGGCCAACTACGCCACCACCCTGGCCTGCGTTCGCGACCTCGACAGCGCCGCCGTGGCGGTGACTGGTACCGGCCTGAGCCGCACCATCAGCATGCCCGCGGACAGCGCGGTCACCTGTACTTACACCAATGCGCGCATCGCCCAGCAGCTGAACCTGGCCAAGAACTGGGCCGCCGGCAGCGTGGCCGGCCATACCGCCACGGTCGCCACGACCGGCGGCACCAACAACCCGACCTTCGATTCGACCGCGCCGACCGCCACCACCGGCGTCGCCGTCGCCGTCTTCGCGGGCGATGTCGTCACACTGCCGGCGGAAACCTTCGGCGGCGGCGCGACCGCGGCCGGCTACACCACCACCGTGGCCTGCGACGGCGGCAGCACGCTCGCCAGTGGCGCCACCGGCCGCAGCCTCACGATCAGCGCCAGCGCCACCGCGACCATCTGTACCTATATCAATACGCCGGTGCCGGCGACGCTGACTCTGCAGAAGACAGTGGTGAACACCGGCGGCGGCACCGCGATCGACACCGCTTGGACCCTGACGGCGACCGGTCCGGACACCATCAGCGGCACCGAAGGCGCCGCGGCCGTAACCGCAGCCCAGGTCGCTCCGGGCAATTACGTCTTGACGGAGGGCGGTGGCCCGGCCGGCTATACCGCCTCGGACTGGGCGTGTACCGGCACCACCGTCGCCGGCGGCAACCAGATCACCCTGGCGCTCGGCGATTCCGCCACCTGTACGATCACCAATACCTTCGAGCCCGCGCCCGCACTGACCATCGATAAGGTGGCCGGCACGCCGACGGGCGCGACCGCGGGCAGCACGATCGCCTACACGTTCACGGTGACCAACACCGGCAACGTGACGCTGACCAATGTGGTGGTGACCGACGCCCAGCTGGACGCGCCGGCGACCTGCGACGTGACCACGCTGGCGCCGCAAGCGGTGGCGACCTGCACGGGCACGCACACCATCACCCAGGACGAGGTCAACGCCGGTACGTCGAACAACAGCGCGACCGCGACCGGCACGCCGCCGGTGGGTCCGCCGACGACGAGTCCGCCGGACACCACGACGACGCCGATCACGCCGGATCCGCGCCTGACCATCGATAAGGTGGCCGGCACGCCGACGGGCGCGACCGCGGGCAGCACGATCGCCTACACGTTCACGGTGAC
>NZ_JBAHWA010000008.1:0-102435 GCF_036697405.1 Lysobacter sp. CCNWLW3 | reverse complement strand
GCCGGTACGTCGAACAACAGCGCGACCGCGACCGGCACGCCGCCGGTGGGTCCGCCGACGACGAGTCCGCCGGACACGACCCAGACGCCGCTGGCGCCCGCGCCCGCGCTGACGATCGACAAGTCGACGACGACGGCGAACTACGCCGCCGTGGGCGACACGATCAGCTACAGCTACCTGGTGACCAACACCGGCAACGTGTCGTTGACCGGCCCGGTGACGGTGGCGGACGACAAGACCACGGTGAGCTGCCCGGCGGTGACGACGGTCGGCAACTTGGACGGCGAACTGGATCCGGCCGAGTCGGTGACCTGTACGGCGACGTACACGGTGACGCTGGCCGACCTGAACAGCGGCAGCGTGGTGAACATCGCCAGTGCGACGGTAGACGGCGTGACGTCGCCGACCGACACGGTGACGGTGAACGCGACGCAGGCGCCTGAGCTGACATCGGCCAAGGCCATGACCGCCAACGCCGACGAGGACGGCAGCGGCACGGTGACGGTGGGCGACACCCTGACCTACACCGTGACGGTGACCAACACCGGCAACGTGACGCTGACCGACGTAGTGGTGACCGACAACAAGATCACGCCGAACACGATCGCCTGCGCGAGCGTGGTGCCGGGTAACACCTGCGTGTTGACGGGTACCTACCGGGTCTCGCTGGCCGACGCCAACGCCGGCAACGTGGTGAACGCCGCCGTGGTCACGACCAGCACGCCGGGCATCTGCCCGCCGGGCTCGACCGCGCCGGAGTGCAACCCGACCGTGACCGTGCCGGTGGTCCAGACGCCCGCGCTGAGCTCGGTCAAGGCCATGACCGGCAACGCCGACGAAGACGGCAACGGCGCCGTGAGCCTGGGCGACACGCTGACCTACACCGTGACGGTGACCAATACCGGCAACGTGACGCTGACCGACGTGGTGGTGACCGACAACAAGATCGCCCCGAACACGATCGCCTGCGCGAGCGTGGCGCCGGCCGGCACCTGCGTGCTGACCGGTACCTACCGCGTGACCCAGGCCGATGTGGATGCGGGCAGCGTGCTCAACGCCGCCGTGGTCACGACCAGCACGCCGGGCGCCTGCCCGCCGGGCTCGACCGCGCCGGAGTGCAACCCGACGGTGACGGTCCCGATCCAGGGCCGTCCGGCCATCGCCGCGACCAAGACCGCGACGCTGACCACCGATCTGGGTACGGCCGGGGTGGGCAACGCCGGCGACGTGATCACCTATGCGGTGACCGTCACCAATACCGGCAATGTCACCCTGGTCAACCTGACCACGCTGGACACCTACGAGAACGGCACGCCGACCACGCTGAACTGCGCGCCGACGACGCTGGCGCCGGGGGCCATGGCTACCTGCAACAGCTACTCGCACACCATCACCGAAACCGAAGCCAACGCGGGCGGCACCCTGGACAACGTCGTGGTCGCCACCGGCACCCACGCCACGTCCACCCAGACCGCGACGGTCACCGCCACCAGCACCGCGGTCGTGACCGTGGAGCCGGCAGCGACCGTGCTGCGGGTCAGCAAGCAGGCCAATCCGCGCGACGTGAAGGTCGGCGACCTGGTCCGCTATACGGTGACGATCGAGAACACGGGCCGGGCCGACGCGGCCGACGTCAGCGTGATCGATACGCCGCCCGCCGGCTTCAGCTACGTCGACAACAGCCTGCAGGTCGCCGACACCGATGGCGCCGGCCGCCTGGTGGGCACGTTCCCGGTGCGGGTCGACCAGGTCGACATCGTCGCGGGCGGCCGCGCCACCCTGGTCTACCTGCTGCGGGTCGGTGCGGGCGTGCGGCCCGGCGTGCACGTGAACAGCGTGTTCGCCGAGGACAACGGGGTGCGCTCGAACGTGGCCACCGCGCAGGTGCAGATGGTCGCCGATCCGCTGCTGGACGAGTCCCTGATCATCGGCACCGTGTTCGACGACCGCGACCAGGACGGCTGGCAGGACCCGGCCGGCCTCAGCGGCATCCGCATCCAGGGCGGTTTCGCCCCGGGCGCCTACGTCGCCAACTCGACCACCGTCGATCGCGGCAACGGCCCCGCGCCGGAAGCCGACGCGAGTTCGCCGCTGCTGCACGGCATCGACCTGGGCGCGATCGCGGCCCGTCAGTCGGACGCCGATCCGATCGCCGCGCACCGCGTGGTGGTCAGCCAGACGCTCAGCGCGCTGGACTTCGACGACGGCTTCGCGCTGACCACCGCCGAAGGCCTGACCGTGCGCATGGACAAGGCCGGCAACAGCCGCGTCGAGCGCAGCGGCGACGCCGCCAAGGGCCTGACCGGTGCCGATCCCAAGGTCGAGCGCCGCGTGGCCCAGGTCGAGGGCGGCTACCGCGTCGACTACATCGTCAGCAATGCCGGTGTCGAAGAGCGGGGCATCCCGGGCGTGCGGATCGCCTCGGTGGAAGGCTTGCTGATCGAAACCGACCAGTTCGGCCGTTACCACCTGGAGGGCGTGGCCGGCGGACCGTGGGAACGCGGCCGCAACTTCATCCTCAAGGTCGATCCGGCCACCCTGCCTCCGGGCAGCGTGTTCACCACCGACAACCCGGTGGTGCGCCGTGTGACGCCGGGCCTGCCGGTGCGCTTCGACTTCGGCGTGCGCCTGCCGCCCGGCGAAATCCCGGGCGCCAAGGAACAGGTCGAAATGCGGATAGGGGAAGTCTTCTTCGCCCCGGGCAGTGCGGCGGTGACCCCGCAGTACCTGCCCGCGGTGGAGAAGATGGCCGAGAAGGTGCGCGAGTACGGCAGCGGCGAAGTGGTGATCGTCGCCCAGGGCGAATACGAGACCCTGGCGATGGATCGGGCGCTGGCGGTGCGCAAGGCGCTGGAGGACATGCTGACGCCGGAGCAGTTCAGGGCGCTGACGGTCAGCGTGCGCACCGAGGCCGAGCGGCCGGAGTCGATCGTGGTCGGCTTCGCCGAGTGGCCGTTGCTGGGCGAGGTCCTGTTCGACACCGACCGCAGCACGATCAAGCCGCAGTACCGGCCGTTGATCGACAAGATGGCCGCCGCGATCGAGCAGATGCGCTCGACCCGGATCGTCATCACCGGTCATACCGACAAGCGCGCTTCGGACGATTACAACGTCGCTCTCGGCATGCGCCGCGCCAAGGCGGTCTACGACGCCATCGCGGCCAAGATCAGCCCCGAGCTGCGCCGTACGTTCCGTGTCGATCTCAGCAACGATCCGGCCGCCCCTGCCGGCGAAGCCAAGAAGTGAAGGGGGATGCCATGAAGATGAAACTGCTCGACTACACCCTCATCGGCATCCTCGCCGGCCTGACGTCGGTGGCTTCCGCGCAGGAAGCGAAGGCGCCGGAACCCGCGCAGGCGGCCGACCTGGATTGCGGCGACGAAGGTTGCCGCAGCCAGGACGGCATGCTGTTCGAACTGCGCACGCGCGGCGAACGGCAGCCGGTGACCCACGGAACCAGCGACGCCTCCAGCTCGCAGACCCTGCAGCCGGACCGCCGCGTGTCGGTGGAAGTGGAGGAATCGCGTTCGACCTGGAAGGACGCCCTGGCGCCCGGACAGGCGGTCGCGATCGGCAAGTGGTCCCTGCAGTTGCCCGGCGGCGGCGTGGTCTGGGCGACCGAGGATCCCAACCTCGGCCAGCCGCAGTTCAACGTTTCGGCGCCGTCGCTGCTGGCCTACGACGGCACCCGCGTGGTCAAGCCGGTGCGCTTCTACGCCTATAGCAACTACGCGGCCTTCATCCAGCGCGCCGAGGTGCTGATCTACCGCGCCAGCGACAGCGATATGGTGACGCCGCTGGCCAGCGTCGCGCTGCCTACCGCCGCGGTCACCGAGGCCGCCTGGGACGGGGCTTTGCCCAGCGACCTGGAACTGCGCACCGGCGACGAGTTGATCTACATCGTGCGCGCCTACGGTGCCGACGGCAGCTACGACGAAACCTACCCGCGCCGCTTCCAGCTGGTGCGGCCGGAAGAAGCCGAGCGCGGCGCGCGGCTGCTGCGCGATTCGGTCGAGAAACGGCTGGGCAGCAGCTTCGGCGTCGAAGAGGCCGAGCAGCGCAGCCTGCTGGACGGCGTGTTCGGCGAGAACAGCCTGCGCCAGCAGAACATCGCGGTGTACGGCTCGCGCATCCGCATCCAGGGCCGCAACATCCCCACCGGCTACACGCTCAAGATCAACGGCCAGAGCCATCCGATCGATCTGGAACGCAAGATGGTGGCCGAGTACCTGGTGCCGGTCGGCAAGCACCGCTTCGATGTCGAGGTCGGCGCAGGCGCGGGCAAGGGCTCGCATCAGGAACTGGAAATCGACGTCACCGGCCGCTACATGTTCGCGGTCGCGCTGGCGGATCTGACCGCCTCCAAGACCAGCGTGTCCGGCTCGATCGAGCCGCTGGCGGCGGACGATCGCTTCGACGACGGCTTCCTGCTCGAAGGTCGGCTCGCGTTCTATCTGAAGGGCAAGATCAAGGGCAAGTACCTGGTCACCGCGCAGGCGGACACCCAGGAACGCGAAGTGAGCGAGCTGTTCGACGGCTTCTGGAACGCCGATCCGCAGGACGTGTTCCGCCGCCTCGATCCGGACCAGTACTACCCGGTCTACGGCGACGACTCCACCACCTACCGCGATGTCGACACCCAGGGCCGGCTCTATCTGCGCCTGGACTGGGACAAGAACCAGGCCTTGTGGGGCAATTTCGATACCGGCATCACCGGCACCGAGTACGGCCAGTACAGCCGCTCGCTGTACGGCGGCGCGCTGTCCTGGCGCAGCCGCCGCACCACCGGCCTGGGCGAACCCGGCACCGAGCTGCGCGGCTTCGGTTCGCAGGCGCAGTCCGCGCCCGGGCATAGCGAATTCGTCGGCACCGGCGGCAGCCTGTACTACCTCAAGCACACCGACGTGCTGCCGGGTTCGGACAAGGTCGTGCTGGAAATCCGCGACCTCACCACCGGCCGGGTCGAGAACCGGGTCGAACTGGCGCGCGGCGCCGATTACGAGATCGACGAACTGCAGGGCCGCCTGCTGCTGTCGCGTCCGCTGGCCCAGGTCACGCGCGAGAACCTGCGCACTCTGACCCGCGACACGCCGCTGGACGGTTACGCGCAGATGCTGCTGGTCGATTACGAGTTCGTGCCCACGGACTTCGACCCCGACGAACTCACCCTCGGTTTCCGCGGCAAGCACTGGTTCGGTGAGCACGTGGCGGTGGGCGCCACCTATGTCGACGAGAACCGCGCCGGCGAAGACTATTCGTTGCGCGGCGCCGACCTGACCCTGCAGGCCGGCCGCGGCACCTATCTCAAGCTGGAGCATAGCCGCACCGAGGCCAACAGCGCGCCGATCTTCTATTCCGACAACGGCGGCCTGAGCTTCACCCAGATCGACTCCGGCCTGGGCGCGCGTTCGGGCGAAGCCAAATCGGTCGAGGCGCGGGCCAACTTCAAGGAACTGGGCTGGACCCAGGACGACTGGGCGGTCGGCGCCTGGTGGCGCCGCGTCGGCGAAGGTTATTCGATCTCGCGCCTGAGCGCGGGCGAGGACATCGAAGAGCGCGGCGTGGAATTCCAGGGCCAGCTGGGGCCGGCGGTGCGCCTGTTCGGGCGCTATTCGATCGCCGAACGCGGCCCGGAATCGCTCACCCAGGCCCAGCTCACCGGCGAATGGCGGCTCAACGACGATGCCACCCTCAGCGCCGAGCTGCGCCGGGTCGACGAACAGCGCCTGGGCGGCGACGCGATCGGCACGCTCGCGGCGCTGCAGTACAAGCAGCGCGTCGGCACCCAACTGGAGTTGTTCGGCACCGCCCAGCTCACCGTGGACGACGACGGCGGCAAGTACGCCGACAACGATGCCTACTCCGTGGGCGCGAAGTATCTGTTCGGCGACCTGTCCAGCATCGGCGCGGAACTCACCAGCGGCGATCGCGGCGACGCCGCCAAGATCGATGCCGAGTACCGCCTCAATCCCGAGCACACCGTCTACGGCGCCTACACCTACTCGACCGACCGCAGCGACTACGACCCCTTGTTCGGCGACCGCATCAACGGCGGCTGGACCCTGGGCCAGCGCTGGCGCCTGTCCAACCAGGTCAACCTGTTCAACGAAAGCCAGTTCCTGAAGCAGCCCAACGAATCGGGCCTGGCCCACACCTTCGGCATGGACTTCTACCCGGGTGAAGGCTGGAATCTGGGCTTCACCCTGCAGAACGCGACGCTGGACCGCGACCTCAACCTGGGCCAGGTCGATCGCCGCGCGATCAGCCTGAACGGCGGCCGCAGCTCGGTCGATACCCAGTGGCAGAGCAAGCTGGAATGGCGCCGCGACACCGGGGCCGAACGCCGCGAACAGTGGGTGACCACCAACCGCTACCTGCACAAGTTCAGCGACAGCTTCCGCATCGCCGGCCGCTTCAATTACTCGGAGACCAAGGATCAGCTGAACGCCGAGGCCGGGGCCAAGTTCGTCGAGGGCAACGCCGGTTTCGCCTGGCGTCCCTACGACACCACGCGCTGGGCGCTGCTGGGCAAGTTCACCTACCTGTACGACGTGTCCTCGCTGCCGCAGGTGGGCGCCAACGTCGCCACCTACGACCAGCGCAGCAAGGTGCTGGCGCTGGAAGGCGTCTACAACCCGGACCACCATTGGGAGTTCGCCGGCAAGCTGGCGCGACGCGAAGGCAGCGTGCGCTTCGGGCGCCTGCAAGGCGAATGGGCGGATTCTTCCGCGACCTTCGGTGCCGTTCAGGTTCGTTACGAGCTCGACGAAGTCTGGCACGGCCTGGCCGAGTACCGCTGGTTGGGCGTGAAGGACGGCGGCGACCGTCAGGGCGTCCTGCTCGGCGTGGATCGCGATGTGGGCCGCAACTTCCGCGTCGGCGTCGGCTACAACTTCACCGAATTCAGCGACGACCTGACCGATTTCGATTACGACCACAAAGGCTGGTTTCTCAACCTGGTGGGGAGCTACTGACGATCTTGCGTTGTATTCGGCGCTAGCTCACCGAATGCGAATGCAGCGATACCGCGACCCGACCGCACCGCGCGGACGGGTTTTCGGAAGGGCAATGCGGGCCGGCAAGGCCGGCGGCGCTCGCTGGGTGCGGCCGGAACGGCGCACGCCATGGATAGGGCTACACAGCGGCAACAAGCAACACCGACAGGAACGTCAAACAACAACAAGGAACGCTGCAAATGATTCGGCGCGCGACAACTACAAAGCGAAAGCGCGCCGTTGCTGCATTCGTAATCAACTTTCTATTCGAGGTGCGATATGAAGGAAACCAGACGTAGGATGACGCTGAATCTCGCCGGGACCGAGATGCAGTTCCTGGAGGATCTGTGCGTGCGCAAGGGCGTCAGCAAGACGGCCGCGATCCGCCAGGCCTTGCGCCTGTATCAGGTAGTCGAAGACCGAGTCGATTCGGGGAAGAAGCTGTATTTCGTCGATGGCGCCACCAAGGAGCGATCCGAGCTGATGCTGCTCTAGTGCGCTCATGAGCGCGCTTCGCGAGACGTGCGGCAGGGATACTCGTCGAATCCCGTCGCACGTCGATCCACGGCCGCGGAGCACGGACGCATGAACGACGCGCGGGGCTGCGATCGACGCGTTGGCGTGGAACGCGCCGATTCTGTGACAACCCGCCCCGCCGTGCGTGAGCAGGGCGGACATCGTATCGGCGCACGAACGCGATACGGGGCGGCCTGGTCCGGACCGGGCCCAGGCTCGCAATGACCAGCCCAGCCGCAACGGCTGGTTTCAGGCCGTCAAGCCTGGACCACCCGACACCCGCCTGTCGCGAGAACACGAATACGTCTGGGCGGCGTCGCGACAGCGGCGCCTGTGAGGTTTTGTCCATCCCGCGCAAGGCCGGGCGCGCGATCGGCGCCGTATCCCGCGCGTACCCGTCACCGTGTAAGGCGGGCCTGGCGATCGCGTTCATGGTTCAACGCGTGGGCCTGGCCTCGCCGGCGCCGCCGCTGCAGGCGTTCAACCTGACCAGCCACGCATGGCGACGGCACGGCGGATGGGGCTGCGCTGACGCCGCGGCGGCGGTCGACACCCTGGCACTGACCGCCTTCGCAGGCTGGGCAGCCAGGCCGATCGCGACGGCGAGCGCGGCGAAGCCGTGCGTTCCGATGACGAGGAAGCCGACCCTGCTGGGCAGGGCGATGGACGCTGCCGATGCGGCAAAACGCCGCGCCCGCGGCGCTAGCGAAAATGGGCGCGCAGCACCGTGTCGGCTTCGGTCATGGCGGCTGGCGCGCCGCGCGGCGGCGCCAGCAGGCGGAATGCGATCGCCGGCAGCGGCGGCAGGCGCAGCGAGCGCGGCGCCGGCACCAGGCCGTCGACGATCGCCGAAGCATTGAGGCAGCCCACGCCCAGCCCGGCGGCGATCGCCGACTGCAGGCCGGCCACGCCGCTGCAGGTGTGGGCGACGACGTGGGCGATGCCGCGCTGCTGCAGCGCGCGTACCGCGGTGCGGTGCACTGCGCAGCTGTCGGGCAGCAACACCAGCGCCAGCGGCTCGTCCGGGTGCGGGCGGAAGTGCGGCGCGGCCAGCCAGGACAGCGCTTCGCGCCGCAGGGGACGGGCGCCGGCGCGGCCGGGCTTGATCTCCATCACCAGCGCCAGGTCGTAGTCGCGCCGCGCATGGCCTTCGGCCAGGGCCGCGCTCTGGCCCACCGTCACCTGCAGGCGCAGTTGCGGGCAGGCGCGCGCGACATGGCGCAACAGCGCGGCGACCTCGGCCGGGCGGAAGTAGTCGCTGATCGCCAGGCGCACTTCGACGGCGGGCGTGCGCTCCTGCACATCGCGCAGCGCGAGCTCGCCGATCGCCAGCAGCTGGCGCGCGTGCGCGAGCAGGCGTTCTCCGGCCGGGGTCGGCCGCACTCCGGCGCGCGAGCGCAGCAGCAACGGCGCGCCGGCCACCGCCTCGAGCTTCTGCAGTTGCTCGCTGATCGCCGACTGCGAGCGGAACACCACCGCCGCGCCGCCGGAAATGCTGCGCGCGTCGACCACGGCGACGAAGGAGCGAAGCTGTTCCAGGTCCAGACTGCGCATGGGCGGTTCCGGTTGGGGCGTGGATGGCGTCACCATCGGAATTTCCGATGGAAACCATCCGATAATCCCGCTATTCCGGTGGATGGCGCGGCGCTAGTGTGATCCCACACCCTTCATCGGAACAAGCCCATGCCGCACATCGCCCTGACGATTTCCGGACAGCCCGACGCCGCGCTCACCCGCTCGGTCGCGGCCGCGATCGCCGACCTCACCGTCGAGGTGCTCGGCAAGCCGCGCGAGCTGATCGCGCTGAGCCTGCAGTACCTGGACCCGGCGCAGTGGATCATCGACGGCCAGCCGCTGAGCGAGTCCGGCCGCAACGCGTTCCAGCTCGACATCAGCATCACCGACGAAACCAACACCAAGGCCGAGAAGGCGCGCTATCTGGCACAGGTGTATGCGCGCATGGCCGAACTGATCGGCGATCTGCATCCGACCTCCTACATCCACATCATCGACGCCCGCGCCGCCGCCTACGGCTATGGCGGCCTGACCCAGGAACGGCGCTACCAGATGGCCGCGCGCTAGCCGGCCTCGCCCGCGATCTGCGCCAGCAACCAGTCGCGCAAGGCCGCGACTTCCGCGCCCGGCGGCCCGTTGTCGGCATACACCAGGTTGTGGCGATAACCTTCCAGGGTGGGTCCGAAGGGCTGCACCAGCAGGCCGCTGGCGAGGTCGTCGGCGACCAGGGCCAGGCTGAGCAGGGCCACGCCCTGGCCGGCGATCGCGGCCTGGATCGCGTGGCTGTCGTCGGTGAAGCGCAGGCCGGCATCGACGGCCACGCCGTCCACGCCCGCGCGCTCGCACCAGCCGCGCCAGCTCGGCGTGCGCGCGGCCGGGTGGCGCCACTCCACGTGCAGCAGCGGCAGCGCGCGCAGGTCTTCCGGCGCGTGCAGGCGCAGGCGCGGGCTGCACACCGGCGCGAAACGGTCCTCGATCAGGGGCAGGCAGACCAGGCCGGGGTAGGGGCCCTGGCCGTAGCGGATCGCCGCATCGGCGACCCCGGCGAGCAGGTCGACCGGATCGTCGGAGGCGTGCAGGCGCAGGTCGAACTCCGGCCAGGCGGCGCGGAACGCGGCCACGCGCGGCACCAGCCATTTGGCGGTGAACGACACCGTCGCCGACAGCGTGATCGCGCGGCGTGCGCGGCGCGCGGCGATCGCCGCGACCGCGGCGGCGAAGGCGTCGAAGCCCTCGCGCAGCACCGGGTACAGGCGCGCCGCATCGGCGGTCAGGGCGACCTGGCGCGTGCGGCGTTCGAACAGGCGCACGCCCAGTTGCTCCTCGAGCAAGCGGATCTGGTGGCTGATCGCGGTCGGGGTGACCGCGAGCTCGTCGGCGGCGCGCTTGAAGCTGGCCAGGCGGGCGGCGGCTTCGAAGGCGCGCAGGGCGCCCAGCGGAGGCAGGCGGCGCGGGTTCATGGATGCATAAAACTCATCTGATGCCTGAGGAATCGGAGTTTGTCGCTCGCGGGCTATGCGCGTCAAATGGACTCATCAGCCGCGCAGGACGATCCTGGTATCAATGAGGATCGCTCATGCATTCCGGTGCCAACCCGAGACATGCCGCCATGACCCGATTGCTCCACCTCGATGCCAGTGCCCGTCCCCACGGTTCCGACAGCCACGCCCACGGCTCGCACAGCCGCCGCCTCAGTGCGCGTTTCGTGCGGCGCTGGCAGGCGTTGCGGCCGCAGGACCCGGTGGTCTACCGCGATGTCGGCCAGTCGCCGCCGGCGCCGGTCAGCGGAGCCTGGATCCATGCCGCGTTCACGCCCGCCGCCGCGCGCGAGCCGTGGATGCGCGAGACCTTGGCCGAGAGCGACGCCCTGGTCGACGAGCTGATCGCCGCCGACGTGATCGCGGTCGGCCTGCCCATGTACAACTTCAACGTCCCGGCCCAGTTCAAGGCCTATGTCGACAACGTGGTGCGGGTCGGCCGCACCTTCGGCTTCGACCGCAGCCGCGGCGCCGAACCCTACTGGCCGCTGCTGGCCGAAGCCGGCAAGACCCTGGTCCTGCTGGGCTCGCGCGGCGACTATGGCTACGACGGGCCGCGCCTGGGCCATCTCAATCACGGCGAGGCCAGCGTGCGCACCGCGTTCGGCTATCTGGGCATCGTCGACGCGCACGGCGTGGCGATCGAGTACGACGAGTTCGCCGATGCGCGCCTGGCCGCGTCGATCGCCGACGCGGAGGCGCGCGTCGATGCGCTGGTCGACGATTTGGCGGCGGCGCGCAGCCTGCGCGACGCGGCCTGAGCGGTGCCCGCGCGCACGGCGCTTTGATTTTGCGCGCGCGCCACCTAATGTGGGCGGCCCACGCCGCCGCCCGCGGCCGAGCGATCGCGACGCGACTGAGAACCACGCCTTTGAGAACCGTGTCCGCCACCCGCTATGTCACGCCGCTGCGCGAAGGCGGTTCGCTGCCGGCCGTGGTCGAAGGCGACGACGACGGCCTGTACGTGCTGAAGTTCCGCGGCGCCGGCCAGGGCCGCAAGGCCTTGATCGCCGAATTGATCGGCGGCGAGCTCGCGCGCGCCCTGGGCCTGCCGATGCCGGAGATCGTGCTGGCCGAGCTCGACCCCGAGCTGGCGCGCACCGAACCCGATCCGGAGATCCAGCACCTGATCCGCGCAAGCGCCGGCCTCAACCTGGCGCTGGACTACCTGCCCGGCGCGGTCAACTACGACCCGCTGGTGGACCAGCCCGACCCGGCGCTGGCCTCGCGCGTGGTCTGGTTCGACGCCTACCTGAGCAATGTCGACCGCACCGCGCGCAACACCAATCTGCTGATCTGGCACCGCCGCCTGCACCTGATCGACCACGGCGCCGCGCTGTACTTCCATCACGACTGGGACAGCGCGCAGCGCGCCAGCGCCGGCGTGTTCGCGCAGGTGCAGGACCATGTGCTGCTGCCGTTGGCGCGCGAGCTGCGCCAGGCCGATGCCGAGCTCGCGCCGCGGCTTACGCCGGCGTTGATCGAGCGCGTCGTCGGCCTGCTGCCCGATGCCTGGTTGGGCGACGAACCCGGTTTCGCCGATGCGCAGGCCCTGCGTCGCGGCTATGCCGACTATCTCCAGTGCCGGGTCGCCGAGCGCGCCGGCTTCGTCGAGGAGGCCGTCCGTGCCCAATCGCGCTACCTATGACTACGCCGTGGTGCGGGTGGTGCCGCGCGTGGAGCGCGGCGAGTTCGTCAATGTCGGCGTGCTGGTCTCGTGCCCGGGCGCCGGCCTGCTCCAGGCCGGCATCGAACTGGACGAGGCGCGCGTGCTGGCGCTGGATCCGAACCTGGACCTGGACTCGCTGCGCGCGCACCTGGCCGCGATCGAGCGCATCTGCCGCGGCGGTCCGGGCTCCGGGCCGATCGGCGAGCTGCCGGCGCGCGCGCGTTTCCATTGGCTGACCGCGCAGCGCAGCTCCATCATTCAGATGTCGCCGGTGCACAGCGGGCGCTGTCTGCAGCCGCAGGCCGTCCTCGATCATCTGCTCGCGCGCATGGTGCGCCCGATCCCGCCGCAGCCGCGCTGAGCGCTAGCCGGCGTCGCGACCGCCCAGCACCAGCGTGGTGCGGGTGCCGCGGCCGACGGCGGACTCGAAGCTCAGGGTCCAGCCCAGGTGCTCGCACAGGCGCGAGATCAGGTCCAGGCCGATGCCGCCGCCCGCGCGATCGCCGCCGCCGCGGGCGATGCGCGCGTAGATCGCGCTGATCTCTTCCGGCGTCATGCCGTGGCCCGGGTCTTCGATGACGACGGTCGCCGGCGCTTCCAGGCGCACCCGGATTTCGCCGCGGTCGCTGTTCTCGATCGCGTTGCGCAGCAGGTTGCCGATCGCGGCCTGCACGATCGGCAGCGGCGCGACGATCTCGCATGGCGGCAGCGGCAGCGGCGCCAGGCTCAGGCGCAGGTACTTGTCCAGGGTGAGCTGGCGGTGGTCCTCGACGATCTCCGGCAGCAGCTGGTCGAGCGCGACGTGGTCGCTGACGCTGGCCAGGCGCGCCGGGTCCTTGGCCAGGGCCAGCAGCAGCGAGATCAATCGCTCCACGTCCTGCGCGGTGCGACGGATCCGGCCGAGCTGGTGGCGCACCGGCGCGGGCACGTCGGCTTGGTCCAGGGCGAGTTCGGTGGCGCCGGCGATCACCGCGATCGGCGTGCGCAGTTCGTGGCTGGCGCTGTCGATGAACACCCGTTCGCGTTCGACGAAGCGCTCGTTGCGCTGCAGGTAGTCGTTGAGCGCGTCGGCGATCACCACCAACTCGCGGCTGGCCGCGTGCGGCACGTCGACGCGCTGGCCGGATTGGTCGGGGCGCAGGCGCGCGATGCGCTCGGCCAGGGTGCTCAAGGGCTGCATCAACCTGTTCACGCCCAGTGCGATCAGCAGCGACAGCGCCACCAAGGTGGTGATGGCCGCGCCGGCGATGGTCAGCGCCATGTCGAGCTCGCGCGTCTCCAGGTCGCTGATGTCCAGCGACAGCGTGATCCTGCGGCCGTCGATGTCGCGCACCAAGGCGACGTGCTCGATGCCGTCGACCAGCATGTCGTCGTGCACGCCGGGTGGAAGGTCGCGCAACTCGGCCGGTATGCGCGCGCGATCGCGGCCGTCGTAGAGCCTGATGCTGGCGGTGTCGGTCCAGTGGTAGTTCGGATCGACCCGGCTGCGCTCGCTGAAGTGGTCGAGTTCGGATTCCAGCAAGGTTTGCCAGACGAGGCGCTCCACATACTCGTTGACGATGATGCCCTGCGCTATCACCGCGACCGTCAGCAACGCGGCGAAGGCGAGCAGACTGAGCAGTATGCGCCGGCGCAGGCTGCTCTTCTTAGCCTCCATGGGCGCCCTCGGTCATGTCCGGTGCGGCGACTTCGGCCAGGCGGTAGCCGACCCGCGGCAGGGTCTGGATCAGCTTGTTCGGATAGGGCCCGTCGACGCTGCGGCGCAGTTCGTAGATATGCGAACGCAGCATGTCGCCGTCGGGCGGGCTGTCGCCCCACAGGGCATGCTCCAGGCGTTCGCGGGTGACCGCGGCGGGACTGGACTGCATCAGCACTTCCAGCAGCTTGCGGCAGGCCGGGTACAGGTGCAGGGCGCGGCCGTCGCGGCTGACCTCCAAGGTGGTCAGGTCGTAGCGCAGGTCGGCGACCTGCAGCACGCGGCTGCGCCCGCGTCCGCGCGCGCGCGCGATCAAGGCCTCCAGGCGCACTTCCAGTTCCGGCAGGGCGAAGGGCTTGGTCAGGTAATCGTCGGCGCCGGCGCGGAAGCCGGCGATCTTGTCCGGCAGTTCGTCGCGCGCGGTCAGCATCAGCACCGGCACCTCGTTGCCGGCGTCGCGCAGGCCGCGCAGCACGCCGTGGCCGTCCAGGCGCGGCAGCATCCAGTCCAGCACGATCACGTCGTAGCGTTGGGTCACCGCCAGGTGCAGGCCGGTGGCGCCGTCGGGCGCGGCGTCCAGGGTGTAGCCGCGCGCCTCGAAGTACTCGAACAGGTTCGCGACCAGGCTCCGGTTGTCTTCCACCACCAACACACGCATACCTGCGGATTCTCCTTGCGCGGATCGCGACCGATTGATCAGTGTCGGCAAAGTCGCGTCGGAACGATGTCGGAACGGATAGAACGATACTCCCTCGCGCGCAGGACCGACGGAGCTGTCGCCGTCGTGCGGACCGGCGGCATTCGGCGCTTGCGGTCAGCCGGCGTTTAGCTGCGCGGGGCGTGGACGTCCGCGTTTAACGAAGAGCGAATCAGCTTCCGACCGCTCTCCGACACCTGCCTTCCGATCATCGCCGCGGCCTCCACTCCGCGCCGGTTCGCACCGGCGGCCTTCGATGAAATCTCCCGCGGCACCCAAGCACAGCATGCACGGCGGCGCGTCCTGGCCGGCGCGCCACCCCGGCCTGGACCGCATCGCCGCGGGCCCTTCGGCGCGCGACGAAAGCTTCTACTTCACGCACTTCTGGCTGCCCATGCTGGCCTTCGCCGTGCTCGCGGTGGGCCTGATGCTGCTGCACGGCGACACCTGGGTGGCCGACCGGCTGTATGCCTGGCAAGGCCATCGCTGGGCGCTCAAGGACGCGTTCGCGACCCAGGTCCTGATCCACATCGGCGGCCGCGACCTCAGCGCCGCGGTCTGGTTGGCGGTGGCCGTGGCCTGGGCGGTGGCGCGCCTGCGCGCCGGCCTGGCGCCGCTGCGCAAGCCGCTGGCCTACCTGTTGCTTTCGACCCTGTTGGCGACGGCGTTGGTGGCCTGGGTCAAGTCCTGGTCGAACATGGACTGCCCCTGGGACCTGCTGCGTTACGGCGGCGACCGGCCCTACGTCGGCCTGCTCGGGCTGCGCCCGGTCGGCCTCTCGCGCGGCGTCTGCTTTCCGGCCGGCCACGCCAGCGGCGGCTACGCCTGGATGGCCCTGTACTTCTTCTTCCTGACCGTGCGCCCGCGCCTGCGCTGGCTCGGCCTGGCGATCGGCGTGGCGGCCGGCCTGCTGTTCGGCATCGGCCAGCAGCTGCGCGGCGCGCATTTCCTCTCGCACGATCTGTGGACGGCGACGATCTGCTGGCTGAGCGCGCTGGGCATGTACCGGCTGTTCTGGCGCAACGCCGTGGCGCGCCAGCCAGATGCGCTCGCGGCGCCCGGTGCCGGGAGCGGCATCGAGGCCGACCCGCTCGGCGCCCGTCGGCAGCAGGCTTCGTGAGCGCGATCGCGCGGCCGCGCGCCGCCCAGCCGGATAGCCGCAGCGCGCTGCTGTCCTATCGCCCGGAGCTGAGCCTGGAAGCGTTGGCGCTGGTGGCCAGCCTGTTCTTCACCGTGTTCTGCAACGGCTCCTTCTTCGCCGCCGTGGCCAGGACCGGCGCCTTGCACGGGCCGAGCGGCTGGCTGAGCGCGGTCAGCCTGTTCGCGATGGTCGCGGCGCTGAACATGCTGCTGTTGTGCCTGGTGCTGTACCGGCCGATCGCCAAGCCGCTGCTGGTGGTGCTGCTGCTGACCACGGCGATGGCGGTGCGCTACATGGGCGAATACACGGTGTACCTGGACACCGACATGATCCGCAACATCCTGCACACCGACAGCAAGGAGTCGGGCGAGTTGATTTCGTGGCGGTTGCTGCCGTCGCTGTTCCTGTACGGCGTGCTGCCGTCGCTGCTGGTCTGGCGCGTGCGCCTGAAGCCGCGCACGTTCAAGCGTGCGGTCCTGATCCGCGCCGCCTGCCTGGTCGGCGCGCTCGCGCTGGCCTGCGCCGCCGCCCTGCTGTCGTTCCAGAATCTGTCGTCGCTGATGCGCAACCATCGCGAGCTGCGGCATCTGATCACGCCGGGCAACTACGTCATGTCGCTGGCGCGGGTCGCCTTCGAGGACCGATCCGCCAACGGCCGCGCGCGCGCGCCGATCGGCCAGGACGCCAAGGTCGTCGGCCGGCCCGCGGGCGCCAAGCCGCGTCTGCTGGTGATCGTGGTCGGCGAGACCGTGCGTGCGCAGAACTGGGGCTTGAACGGTTACGCGCGCCAGACCACGCCGGAGCTGGCCAGGATCGATCCGATCAACTTTCCCGACGTCACCGCGTGCGGATCCAGCACCGAGGTCTCGGTGCCGTGCATGTTCTCGCCCTGGGGCCGCGCCGATTACGACAGGGACCGGATCAAGCATTCGCAGTCGCTGCTGCACGTGCTCGAGTACGCCGGGCTCAAGACCCTGTGGCGCGACAACCAGACCGGTTGCAAGGGCGTCTGCGACGGCCTGGCCTTCGAGTCCTTCGAGCACGCCACACAGGCGCCGTTCTGCACCGCCGAAGGCTGCCACGACGAGGTCATGCTGCAGGGCCTGGACGCGGAGCTGGCCAAGCGCCCGGGCGACGTGGTGGTGGTGCTGCACCAGTTGGGCAATCACGGCCCGGCGTACTACAAGCGCTATCCGCCGCGCCTGAAGAGGTTCACGCCGGTGTGCGAGACCGCGGACCTGGGCCAGTGCTGGCCGGCGGAGATCGTCAACGCCTACGACAACGCCGTGCTGGGCACCGACGATTTCCTGGCCCGCACCATCGGCTTCCTATCCGCGCAGAGCGGGCGCGACACCGCGATGATCTACCTGTCCGACCACGGCGAATCGCTGGGCGAGAACGGCCTGTTCCTGCATGGCGTGCCCTACGCGATCGCGCCGCAGACCCAGCTGCGCGTGCCGATGGTGATGTGGCTGTCGCCGGGCTTCGCCGCCAGCCGCGGCGTCGATACCGTCTGCCTGCGCCGCGAGGCCGGGCGGCCGGCCAGCCACGACAACCTGTTCCATTCGGTGCTGGGCCTGATGCAGGTGCGCAGCTCGGTGTACGACCCCGGGCGCGATCTGTTCGGGCGCTGCGAGCGCCCGGGCTAGGGCGCCTGCGGCCTAGCCGGGCGGGGGCGCGGAGTGGGGGGCTGGCGCCGCCGCCGACCCGCGCCGGCGAGACGCTCCTGTAATGAGCGGCGGCTAGCCTGTAAGCGTTATCACCCCTGCCGAAGGTCAGGGCTTGGGGCGTCGGGGCGCAGCCCCATGTCCACGGAAAGCCGTTCAGTTAGCGGCGGGGGTGTTCACCGTGGTTCACTCCCCGGACACGCCTGGTTTGGTCTAATAAGTGCTTGATTTGGTTTGTTAATTTTCTGCTCCCCCTGCGACGGCGACCGGGCCTTCGGTGTCGAGGGCAGCTAATCGCGTCAGCGTCCCGCCTTCTCGCCCAATTGATTGATCAACAAGAGTTCTCTGCAGGGGCGACTCGTCTCCTGCCAGGAAGATTGCTCAGTTGCTGACCTGGTTAAACGCCGATATGGCGCGCACTGACACAGACAACTGCTTAGTTGTTTCGGGCTGAAGTCGCCCCATGCTCGATTGAGGCGGTGCTCGGCCCGGCGTGGGACAAGCCCCAGAAATCGGATAAAGCGATCATCGGTGGTCCGGTAAAGACACAATCCGGCGTTCTGCTGCCGGATATAGGTACTTCTTATCCGAGCTATCTATCTATGCGACACATGTCCAACGCGCACTTCCATCAGGCCGAAGTCACGCAAGTGAACCGGTGGGATCACGGCCCGCTCGAACTCGTCTTCTTGGCCGAGCCGATTGATGGGCGACCTGAATGGGATGCGCATATCCACGAATGGAACTCAACGCAACGTGCTGGATTCCTTCGGTCTGGGAAAGCTATGGAGGGACTCAAGGCATCGATTCCGGGCCTTGAGGAGCGCCGCAACCCCAACATGATCCTGGTTCCCACATACGCGGAGACCTCTGAATTAGACGTCATGCTCGCGGGCTTACTCCCCGATAGTCGGCGAATTAGCGCGCTCAAGGCTAAGCTCGCGCACCTACTCCAATTGAGCTACAAGTAACGAGCAATCGACTTTCCTATAGACCATCGTGGTCGCCTCGCGCGTGCCAGGCGGCGCCAAGATCAACTTCGCAGTGGAACTGCAAACGAGGGCTTCGTTGACTTGTCATCATTTGGCGTGATTTGAGCGCTGCGCAATCTGGCGGCTCGTTTTATGCAGCGTGCATAAAGGAAAGTTGTCTTGGCTCGATACTTTCGTCTAGCTTGCCTTCTCCCTGCAGCCAGGGTGTCGCAGTCCGCTCGCGCTTGCTGGATCGCTTGCGTGTCGTTAACGTAGGCGCTCATGACCCACCCCTACTACCTCGACTCCCGAATATTGGCGTGATCGCACGAATCGATCACGCCCCTGTGGCTCATGTTGGTCAGAGCGCCGGCCTTATACTCCGGTGAGAGCACGCGCCAGATAAGCGCGTCCACGTCGGTTCGATTCCGACCAGGGGCACCATCGTCCGTGACCCACGCAAGGTGCCGTCGTGGAGCGGGGCGAGTACGTCGTCGCCACGGATAGGAAAAACGCGGTCCGAGCTGCTCGCGACAGTGCCTCTCGAACGATTGAGCTCGATGCACCGGTACGATCCCGTCGACGAGGCGCTAGAATTCGCCCGTTGATCGTAGAGCCGCGACACCGATGAGTGCATCGCCAGGAGCAGCGATGAAGCACGCCGACTTTTCTATTGGGACCGAATTTGAAACCTGCACCGGCCAACACTGGCGCTGCACCGATATCGGTCAGCGTTCTATTGTGGCGATCGAGTTGCGACCTGAGCTGGACGCGCCATGGTTCCGCGGTCCGCCCTATTCGGTACCGGAAGTAATCTTCGACGAACAGGCCATCGCAGCCGCGTTCCAAAGTCACGAGGACGCCATTCGAGATGCGCTGGCAGAGGCCGATCGCGGCCTGCATCCAGGCTACCCCCATGTGGTCGTCCACACGATGATGAGGGCGCGGCGGTCCGAAGACACTCGTCACTATCCACGGCCCCGACTGCTCCGCATCGATCGCGTTGATGCCCACGGCGAAATCCATCATCCCTACGCTGCGGAATTGACGAGTGGGGCTTGGTGTATCCTTCTCTACGCGCCGTTTACTCAGGCGTTTAGCGTCCTATCGGAAGCGGACTTTGTCCGCATGCGGCCTGCCACGTCCCGGGACTTCGAGGTGCGCAAGCAGGCGGGCTGATACGTTCGCTGGCATGGCGATCGCACTGCGTACTCGACCGCCCAGATCAGGAGGATAGTGATGCTCGCAAGAGGAATACTGGTCGCCTAGATGCATGCCAACTAGCTAGCGCATCGAGTACCGGCGTGATCGCAACGATCACGCCCCGTAGTTCAATGGTTAGAGCAGCGGATTTTATATCCGTAGCTCCAGATAAGCGGCCGGTGTCGGCTCGAGTCCGACCAGGGGTATCACTATAGTCATGGCATTCCTAGTCACGATTGAAGCGGCCGGCGACCATTTGGTGGCCAAGTTCACCGATGGTCGTGAGCTTAGGACCGGTACCGTCGCCACGATGGCTGTCCAGCTACGCGAAGCTGGTATCAAAGCTGACCAGATCCGAATGCCCGATTGGCGCGAGGGCGATATTGCCCCGCACACGGAGGAGAAGATCGAAATCTTCTATCGGCTGTGTCATTGGGACGATGGGGAGGGGGTCCGATTGACGCTCGTTTCCTTCGGTGAATCCGAGCATCGGTCGCTACTGAAGGGCGCGAGTAGTTCATTAGCACTGGGTTCTCGTTTCTGCGCACTCATGCGATTGTGGCGTTACGAGTGTCGCGCGCCTGCTAACGCAGGCTTCGGTTACTTACGGCTTAAAGCGCCTCGCTTTCTGGCCCACTCAAGGGGTATGGTGTAACGGAAATTATCGAGTGGAATCCGTCGTGAAGGTTCGTTGCTACGCGGGCAAGTAGATCCAAGAGTCGGTGTGCGTTTTCTGGGGTCTCGAGAATGAGCTGTTTCAGTTTTACAGACGTATCGTCACTCTCACGAATGTAAACATCATCGGCTTCTGTCGAGAGCAGATAACACCGTCAGCCGCTCTCTTTGTCGATAAGATATTTTATTGGTGAGAGTTTTCTGAGGGCGGCGCTCTTCGTTTGCCGGGAAGACCGGTCAATTGCTGGCGTGGCTAAAGGCCGATGTGCCGTGCACTGCTCGAGGCTCTCTACCTACAAGAGCCCCTAACCCTCGATCAGATGGCTATCGCCGTGCTTCTGCGCGAACTGTCGCATGGCATCTGAAACCGGCCCTTCGATCTCAAAATCACCGAACTTTTTCCTAAAGAACGCCCAGCGGCGATCTAAGTGCCCGCGCCGACGTTCGTCGGGGCATATCCATATCCATTGAAGCCCCCAGCGCCGCGATGCATCCTCCTGTTCGTGCAGAAAAAAAGCGCAAGCGCCAACAATTGCCCCGTTGGTGTCTGTGAATAGATAGCCGCATACGTTGGGGTCGTCATTCCCACGCAATGACTGCCACTGCACGAAGTCGTAGTGGAATTCGCGGCGGAACGCTCGCGCTCGCAAATAAATCTCTCGATGCTTCCAGCGCGAAGAGTGCTTTGTTACCAATTCAGGGTCCTGCTCAGTCGACAACGCTCGAAGCATTTTTGGGAGTGGTTGTGGACGCAAATAGTGCATCCGCTCCTTATGCTCTTTCCGGTGTCGGGCGCTGGAATCCGGATCTCTGCGTAAATAACGATCACCACACTCCGAGCAAACAATCTCAAATGGTTCTGGCTGGGCGCGATACTTAGGGCCGCGAACCACGAGCTCAATGGGATTGTCGTCTTGGTCGAACCATAGTTCGGTCTTGTAGCCGGTTGCAGAGACCCATGTTTTGCGCCCGACTCGTGGCTTATATCGTTCATCACGAGCAACTACAACGGCGGGGGCTCCCTTCCAGCGACGTCGGTTAAACCAAAGGATGTCTAGCTCCGCGGAAGTGATAAGTGATTTGCCACGAATAGCGGGAAGTAAGCCATCAACTAAGGTGGACGGATCAGTGCTGAACCCTAGGCGTTCAAGCTGGATTAGCAGCTGAGCGAGATCTGCCGCGCCCAGCGCGTCAAACATGGCCACAGAGTTGGCACGTACCTTCGGCACGGTGCCGACTGAGTAGAATGGGAGTTCGAACAAGCTGGCGAGTGCAACCGCGTCGCCGGCGCCGTGGCTGCTTAGGCGATGATCCAGCGCTAGGAGTAAGTCTTCCGCGTCTGCTCGGTAGATCCATCCTTCAGTCAGGACGCGCGCCATCATCTTTCGCGCCATCAAGCTTTCTCTGGTCTGCGCGGGTTCTTGTAGGGCAGACACGAGCACGTTAAAAAAGTCTAGTTCGGCCTTATGTGCCATTGTTCCCTGGCGTCCGTCAGTAGTTGTGAGAATCAGTACATGGAGCTTGTGCCTGGAGTTCGCGGCCGGCTACGCACGCCGATTACGAGGTCGCGAGGCCGGCGAGCGTTTCCCATCTTCCCTGGCGGGTTTGCGAGCTGCGCTGGCACGTTTTCTTTGGGCTGCGGTAATCGCCTTCTTTGCCGGCTTCACCGCCTTCGCGGTAGCCTTTTGTTCATTGGGTTTTGCTACTGATTCTTCTGCCGCCTTCTTCGTGATCTTCTTTGCGGCCTTCTTGCTGGACTTCTTCGCGGTTGTCTTTCCAGTCTTCTTAGCCGGCTTCTTGGTCGCGGTTCGTCCTTTCGGCTTGGAGCGCAAGGTGAGATCGATCCCTATGACGTGCACCGCGTGGACGTGTGGAAAGTTCTGCGCGACCTTCGCCCAATGTGCAAGCAGTCCTTCCGAGAGCGCCTCGACCGACCTGACGCGGCTGCCGTCGGGCAGGTCCCAGTAGAGGCGATCGCCTTGATGCATCAGGAGAAAGATGCCGCGGCTGGACCGTTGATCCCGAAGGTAGTCGTTGCAAAGCTGGTTCTCGAGCCGCTCGGCCAACTGTGCCCCTGTCCAGAGATTGGCCAGCTTCAATTCGACGGGCACTGGGTTGTCGAAATTCATTCCAAGAAAGCGGACGTCGGTGCGCTTCTTGTCCGCGAATTCTTCCTCCTGCGCGATCTGGTAACGCCCCAGTCCTCGGGTCTTGCACCAATCAGCGACGACATTTCTGACCGCGGTTTCCTCGGGTGCGAGCAGCACCGCTGCGATGCTGGTTTCGCCGTGCTCGAGAGAGTGCTTGAGATCGAGAAGACGATCGATCGCTAGATCGTACAACTCCTGGGGAGTGCGCGGTGTGCGCTCCAAACTCTGCTGGAACTCGCGCACTTGACTGCCCAGCCAGCCGGGACGGTCTGCATCGGCGGCGGCTCGTGCCCGCGCCAGCCGTGCGGCCCAGTCGCGACCGCGCTTGGAGGGATGCTCGCTGGCGACTCGTTGGAGCGCAAAGTATGCGTCCTGGCCAGGCGTGTCGCGCAACGGAGCGAGCAGCGCGTCGCGCGCCTCTTGGGCATCGTCGCGCAGGACGGGACTGTAGACGCCTTTGCCAGCCCGCTGCAGATCTTCGTCTTCGACAATGTACTGATGCATTAGCAGGAACAGCGTCGTCAGATGAGGGACGGTGTGGTAAGCCTCGCGCGAGACACGGCGCTTACGATGCCCACCGGCGAGCGAGGTAAGGCAATGCATAGCAAACTCGACCTGCTGTGCCTTGTCGGGGAGAGACGCAAGACGGGCCGCCAGCGCCGGCAGCGCTTGCTCGGGCTCCACGCCGATCCAGGCCCCAAACCAGATTGCGGCGAGCTCACCTTCCATGCTTGTGGTGTATTTCCTCGCGCGTGCTGCGATTTCCGCATCAGCCACATCCGACCCGGCTAGAATGATCAGGATCTGGCGCAAGTGCGTCGCGCTTGGCACTGGCGAGTTTAGGCGCTTAAGCAACTCGCGCGCGAGACGAGGCCACAACCAATTACCGACGCCGCTGACGTCACTCAGCATGTAGTGGCTGGGACTGTCGATCGCGACCGCTGCGCCAAGTTCGTAGTCGATTTCGGCCAGTACGACCCGCAGCACCGGTTCCGGGTGGGCTGCGAAGAGCTGCGGCAGCCACGGCGGGAAGCCGTTCAGTTCGTGTGCCGCATAACGCGTAGCCAAGTCGGCCTCGTCCGGCGTCAAGCGCATTGCCCAGTCGCGCGACTCGCGCGACTCAAGCAGCAGACCGGTCAAGCCAAACACGGTGGTCCCCGGTGTGCTGTTAGCCTCTGCCCCATTTGAAAGCAGTTTTGGCGTGTTTGTTCGCCAGAAAGCAATCGCGCCATCGCGAAACGCTGTGGCGACGTCGTTGCCGAACTCGGGAATCAGCGATCGCCACTTGCCATCAGTCCAGCGTGACGAGTTCTTGTCGAACTCGCGCATCCGTGTAGATAAGTAGTGCTGACTATTGCGAATGCCGCCACCTGTAGGAGGTGTTCGCAAAGTGTCAACGTTCGCCTTCAGATACTCGCGCCACTCTTTCCGATTAGCGTCGAGCTTAGCGGCCTTGCGTGCAGAGCGTTCCTTCCACCGCGCCTCTTGCCGTCGCCACTTCTTAATCTCCTCGGATTGAGGGCCGAACATGACCGCCAGCGCGGCCTCGAGTTCAAGCACGCCCTTGACGCGACGGCGCAAGCGCTGGCGCCAGTGGGGCAGGCGGCCATTGTCCCGATATAGGATGAAAGCTGCGGACAAGGCAACCTGACGATCTTCCAGCAGGGGCCGATCGCCGATTTCCCCTTCGATGAAGTCAAAGTCATCAGTGGTCAGACTCCAGTAATGCCCGAAGATACCAACTGCCCAGAAGTTAACCAACGCTTCACCCGACTTCTTTAGCCGGCGCGCACGAGTGCCTTCCACGTCCGCCCAGAACAGAGCGCGATTGATCGCTGCCCAGGCCCTCACGTGTTCCGCCAGGCGCGCACTGTCTTCGCGGTCGCCGCTGTCGCCCAACCGCACCGCGGCTGGAATCCGTAGTAGCAAGGCCATCGCCGGTGCTTGCAATGTGACGGGGTCCTTGGCCTGCACGAGTCGATCCAGTGCGGCGATGGCCGCGCCCGTCAACCAGCTGTACGACAGGCGTCCCCGACCATCGTCGTCGTCGGGGTCCACAGCTGGCGTCATCAATGTCTGGAGGCCTTCGACGAGTTGCGGAAGTAGCTCGGACGGCATACTGGCGACGTAAGCCTCCACAGCGTCAGGTAACGGGTCGATGCTGTGGCGCTGCCTAGGTTTTGCGCCAACGCAGGCCTCCAGCAACCAAGTGACGCCGGCAGCATCGTAAGGCAGCGTCTCGATGGCCTCGGCAACCAACTCACGGTCGGGTGGCGTGGTGCCGCTTAATAAGGCCGTTCGGACTGACGCTAGATCGACGTCCGTGCCAAGCACCGCGATCGCGCGCAGGGCGATCAGACGCACATTGAAGTCGGCCGCGCCACTGGCGATTTGCTTGGCTTCGTCGAGAGCCCCAGCAATCTCACCCTGCCAGACCATGAGAATCAGGAAATAGACGACATCGTCGTTGTCGCGATGGGCGGCCAGCAGCGCCTTAATGTGATCGGCAAGATCCGGCGCCGCGAACCGCTGAACGGCTTGGAAATCGGTCAGGGAACTGCGTCCAGGGTTGCTCGCCAGCTGGGTGCACGCCTTGCTGAGCAAGTCGCGGCGCATGTCGAGGGGAAGTCGACTCGGATCGCCGCCTTCAAACATGACCTCGGGCGCCACGCGGCGAACCCGTGCCAGTATGTCGGGGTCGTGCAAGGCGAGCCACGGCAAGACGCCACGCATCGCCGGCACGACAACCTCTTGACCGTATTGAACTCGAAAAAGTAGTGCTTCGATTCGGGCTCGGGAGGCATGGTCGACGAGGCGGCTCTGCAGCCACTCCGCGGTCAAGAACTCACGGGCTTTCTGCACGTACAGGCGAACGGCACCGAACTGGCTGGCTACAAATAGCGGCCGCATCAGCAGCGTGCGAATATCCTTTTCCGACCAATCGAGGAGGTCGCCGGGTTCGACGCCGCGCAGCTCGACGGGGGCATCCCGCTGGCGAATCTCCGGCGCCTGCATCAGCATGTTTGCCACAGCGAGAGTGCGTGCTGCCTGGCGCAGTTGATCACGGGTCAGCGTGGTCGCTTCCGCTCGGTCCGGGTCGACTTCGGCTAGGCGACGGGTGATGGTGGCTTCCGTGAGTTCAAATTGATCGCCGATCTTACCGTTAGCATTCCAGTAGTCGACCAAGCCTTCCAGATCGAGTGGACGAGCGGTCTCAGATTGCGCTTGTTTGCGTTCGACTGCCCTCATGAAGCCGGGTGCATCGGCGACCTTCTTGGCGCGCACGAAAGTCTCGATCTGCTTGTCGTTTAATGTGTCGAAACCAACGATCAGGACCGAGTTCGACTCCACTTCCGGCGCATCGGCTTCCTTTTCTTCCATGGTCTCTTCGGTTGCATAGTCGCCCATTGCTTCGTAATCGTCATCCTCTGTGTCGAGCTCGTCGACCATCCCTTCGTCGGTTTCAAAAGCTTCGTTGTCGCCCCCCGGCGCCGGCGGCTCCTCGCCCTGGGCTTGCGTGACCGCCGGTGTCGATGATTCGTAGGGCAAGTGTTCGCGAATCAGCTCGCGATCCGTGCGCGCTCGCCACGCGGCTTCCCGTCCAGTGATGACGATGTGCACCCGCTGCAAGACGGGCTCGAGTGCGCGACCAACATAGTTGATCGCCCGCTCGAACTCCTTCGGGCTCTTCAGTCGGGCCTCATCGACCGAGTCCAGAAATACCCAACCTTCGTCGCCAGACTTGACCCACTGCAGGAACTGCTCATGGTTCCCAGCGGCCTTGTCGAACGCGCCGGCAAATTCGGCGAGTACGTTTTCGATGCGCAGGAAAAAGGCCATCCGGCCTTCGGCGTGCAAGAGCTTGGCGCGATGTCGAATTTCAAAGGTCTTGCCCGCGCCGCCGCCGGACAGAATCACGACGCGCGGATGGGCGAGCAGATCGGCCCACGTCATCTGGCCACGCCGACCAAACGGTTGCGTCAGGTCGACGTCGTCGTTCTTTGCGCCGGTCGCGACGCTCAGGTGGAAGGTCCGGTCCAGTTCGATGAAGGAATCGCTCACAGTCGCACCTGTCTGCCGTCGCCCCACGGAGATGGTTGAACTAGGGCCGGGCGGGGTGCCGGTTCCCGTGTCCGTGAATCAATACCAAGTTTCTCCCAACCCCTCACGACTTCAGTTGGGGACGGATGAGCCGTATGGTGTCTAGATCCGCGCGGTCTGCCTCGATCTTGTCGATCGCGGCACTCAGCATGCTCTCAAGATATTTAAGCCAGCCATCGAAGAGCTGCTTCAGGAAGTCTGGATCGACAGGGGCGAGTATTGAGCGACGGTTGAGGTTCATCCACACCAGTGCGTCCTTGTCCGTCATGGGGCTGGAGGCCCGCATGTTTACCGTGAAGTAGATGATCGAGTGTATGGAGCTGCACGAATTCCCTATTGCTTTCGCAATCAAGTAACGGGCCGCGTCCGCCTCTAGGCCGAAATTTCCGTCGTTGGCGATGAGCAATAGCCCTTTTGCATTTTCAATTCCAAGCTCCGCTGCGGTGCTGCGGATCTGCTTATTGGCTTCTACGATCCGACGCTGGATCGCTGGGCGAAATATGTCGATGAGTTCACGCTGGCAATGCTCTGGAAGTAGGCGCGAGTTAATTCGGTTTTGTCCATAGGCGAGCCCTATGCTCCCATCCGCCATCCATCGATCAAACTTCTCTTGGATCTTTCGCTGGATTCCTGCATCGTCGGTTGTGTCGGAAACGAGCCGTTTCAGCTCCCCAATAACGCCGACTTGCTGGAATAGGTAGTCTGCGTTCTTGAAGCTGACTCCCGTGCCTAGGGTGTCCTCTAGTACCTCTCCGCCAAAGGCACGAACAAAATCGGCGAATGCATGCTCAATACTGATGGCGGGCAGGAACGCGTCAGGCATGGCGAATAATAATTTGGCTGTTTCAAGTGGCTAGCTCTTGTTGCTAGAGCTCGAACGCAGGTGGTCTGAATGTCGTGCTCAAGGTCAGCGGTCTCACGTTGTTGCTTGCCGCGCGGATAAGGTGCGCGACGCTTGGAGCGGAGCGGGCTCATCGAGCAGGATCGTCCAAAGATGCGAACCCCCAGATGTGTTAGAGAACACAATACAGGGAGTCGGCTAGAGTCGGCCTCTCTAGTCCCGGAGTGCGCTGCCGGCGTCGGCTGCTTTTAGTCAGCAGCCAACGCCGGCAGCGCTCCTCTGGGAATCTCACTGGCTGAGACGGGAGGTCTCCAGCATGCCGATGGCCTCCATTTCCATCGACAGGTTGTAGCCCATGCAGACCGCTCATCCCCTCGAAGATCATCTTTTGGATTCGTCTCAGAGGCTACAGAGATTGCGGGCTTGGTGGGGCGGTATGGCCGGACCGGCGCGTCTGTACTGCGCTGGCTGGGTGTTGGCTGTGGCTGGTGTCGTGGTGATGGCCGTACATGGCGTAGATTTTGTGTCGGACGTGGTGTTCATGACGGGCATGGCGTGCTGCGCCATTGGTTTTGTCGTTGACACCTATCTTTGGGGTGTTCGCCGGCTCAACCCACACCTGATGAAGGTCGTCTCCAGCATCCTGGGCGTGATGGCGGCGACCGCTGCGGCTGGTGGTAGTGCGTGGACGGTTTCCGAGGCAACTAGCCAGGATCCGTCTCACTTCAAGACAACGATCACGTTCCTGACGCCTCTGTCGTTTATGCCGATTTTGGGCTTGGCAGTAATAGTGTGCGGCATTGTCGCGATGCCGCTCTTTCTTTCGCTTGCCGGGACTAAGCTTGCTACACAGAAAGCGGGCGGCGGCGCTTGGATGTTTTTTGCCAGGATGCTTGGCTACCTGTTCCTTCTTCTATTAGCGTCATGGGCTGCATCGAGTTCCTACGGTACTGTGATGCGACCCCTAGCCGCACGTGCAGCCTATAGCCTCGATATGCATCGGGACCCGAGCTGCTCCACAGCAGAAAACGATCGCATCACGCGTATCAACAATGATCTAGTCATTGTTGGTCGCCTGACTAGCGATGGGCCGAAGTTTCTACGGAAAGCTTGCGCATTGGTGGCTCAAGCTGAAGAGCTACCTCCTCCCGAAACGCGGCCGACTCGAAGTGCCGAGGATCGAGGTCAGCACTGATCTGAATATGCCTCTATCTTTCGCGTGCTGCTTCTTCTGTGGTCGGCCTGTTGCGACGATGACCGGTACGTGGCACCCTGCGATCGGGTCTATAGATGTATACGAGCGGGCCAATTCCAATCCATCGAATACCGGCGTGATCGCAACGATCGCGCCCCCGTAGACGGTTAGAGCAGCGGATTTATATCCCGTAGCGCCAGGTAAGCGGCCGGTGTCGGTCCGAGTCCGAACGGGGGCACCACTATCGCCATGGTATTTCTAGTCACAGTTGAAGCGGCCGGTGACCACTTGGTGGCCAAGTTCACCGATGGCCGTGAGCTTAGTGCCGATACAGCCGCCGCGATGGCCGACCAGCTACGCGAGGCAGGCATCAAAGCCGACCAAGTACGAATGCCCGATTGGCGCGAGGGTGATATCGCTCCGCACACAGAAGAGAAGATCGAAATCTTCTATCGGCTGCGTCAGTGGGAAATGGGTAGGCAGCCTGGTTGACCCTGGGTCCGTATAAGCACTCGTTATTGTTGGTGTGGATTGGGATTCTATTCCTGCAGCCTGAAGGACCTTCAGAAAAAATGCGCCGCGCGGACTTGGTTTCCAGTTTGCGCGTTCTGAGGTGGCGGCAATAGAGGGCGGGTCGCCAACTTTGAACGACGAAACGGAGGGGTCACGCCGCTGCCTGCATTTGGCGTGCTATCTCCCTGGCGGAGAGGCCGCTGATCCAGACGGAATCCAGTATTGGATCGTCGTGCTCTACAAACCGCAGGGTTTCTGGATCTCGCGATCGCTTCTCGCGTGCTGGCTGATACATGGGATTGGCCGCAAGCGCGTCGATGATTTCCCAGTCGACATCGAAGAGCAGCAGAGATAGCGGCATCCTTGCTTGCATCCCCTCGACGCACTGCCTCAAGAGCTCTCTCGCGGGGGCTGTCCAGGGGGCTTTAAGGACGGCAGGCATCGCCCGATACAAGTCTTTGCAGCGCTCCGCGTGTGCGATGGCATCCGAGTTGGCCTCCGCAAGTTTTACGAGTGCGACGATGCCGAAGAATCCCCAGATGTCACCTCGTGCGACTAACGGCCCCGTGTCGTCGCGGAGCATGGTGAAGGTCTCGGCTCCGTCTGGAAACTTCCACACGTGCCCGCCAGTGCTGCGTGACCGGTAGCGGTCAATGATGCGCCGCACGTGACGAACAGACGTGGGTTCATTTGCCATCAGCTCGTAGAAGGGCAACTGGAAATACTTTGATGTACCAGGTACGCGCCTTTCCAGCGATCGAGCAGAGAGCAACGTAGGTTGCGCTTTTCCGTTGATCCACTTTCGAACCAGGCCGGAATTCGCCTTGGGCTTAGGGCGGCTGGATGGGTCTCGCGAAGTGCTAGGTCCTTGTGGACGGGCGTCGACGAAGCGACGCGCGAACTCTTTTGGGGTCGTGCCGGTTAAGTGAAGAGCATGGTGCAACCACAAGCAGCCGCGTAGCGCCCTCCATGGCGTTCGCTGAGAGCGCTGGGGGTGGCTTGCGTTCAGGCGCCTTAAAGCGTCCTGCGGGGGGGCGGGGTCCATGAGTCAGATTCCCTCTGTCTGAATGGCCAATAGATTGACCGGCCTTCCTCCTGCGCAGGATGCCTATCCTACTGAGCAGCACACAAGTGGACCGTGGCGTTGAGACGTCAACGGATAGCCCCAGCCATGCCCGATGATCGCGAACATTCCCTCCGGCAGAAATACGGCGAGCTGCTGAGTCTGGCCGATGTGGCCGAAGCACTGCGCTTTCGCAGCGTCCAGGCCGTTCAAAAGGCGCGCCAACGAGGAACGTTAGGGTTGCCGGCCCAGGAACTGCCCGGCAGGCGGGGGTGGTTTGTCACCGCGCGGGCCGTTGCTCTTTATCTGAATCGCCTCGACCGGGACGAAATCGAACATTCCATGCAGCCCAAGGAGGCCATGCCCGACAACTGAGTCAATCGTTTTCCGTTACGAGGCCCAGAAACGAGAAAACCCAAGCGCAGCCACGCTTGGGTCCCTTTTGTATCTCGTTTTTCGGTGCAGCGGTCGAACTTGACGGTCTCGACGCCTTTAGCCTCCCATGCCCGCCCCTCGTGCGTCAAGAGAGGGGCGAGTATGGCGCTCGGCCCAGGACACAGCTGCGCCAGGGCCTCAATCCATTCAAACCCTAGGATTGAGGTGTACTCATGTGCTGCATGACCGACTTGCGCGGCCGCTTGGCTGTGCCCACCACCGACCCTTATGAAATCGAAGGGATCGTCCCTGACCACCGCCGCATTCCTCTTTCCCACAGCACGCATGTACGCGGCTGGCACCCGGTTCGGGAGGGGCATCCGGCGGTCGCGTTCGAGTCCTATTTGGAGCGCCGTGCCATTTCGGCACTGGCTCGGTACCGGCAACTGGTGTGGATCAAGACCCAGCCGGTAACGATCTTGTATCGCCACGATGGCCGTGCGCACCGCTATACCCCGGATCTGTTGGTGCAGCTCTCTGAGGTGCCCGCCGCATTGGCGGCGCTGGGCTTCGAGGCGCTGACCTACGTTGAGGTCAAGCCCCAGCGCCGCGCAATCGAAGCGGAGCAAACACTCCGGCGCCAGTTCAGCGTGGTGCGGCAAGCCACCGGTCACGCCATGGCGCTGATCACGGATTGGGACCTGCCGGCCGACGAGGGCCAGGAGCACCGCTATGGCCCTTGAGCTCAGGGTAGGGCAGACGGTCCTCTATCAGGGCCTGCGCGCTTCGGTGCTGGAGATATCCAGTTACAACACCGTCCTCATTGATCTGGGCGAGGCGGGGGTTGTGGCCGTCGGCTGCAATGAAGTGGTCGCCATAGCGCCGGCCAAGGATGCTCTGGCCGGCTCAAGCCTTTCGCGCATCTCCAACCAAGACTGGCAAAAGGCCGCTGCTCGAGCCGCCACAATCCGCAGCCTGATCGCGGACGGCTCCCCGATTACCCGCGACGTTGAAGCTGCCGCCTCCAAGCTGGGCATGTCCGAGCGCCATTTGTGGCGCTTGATCCGCGACTTTCGACAGCATGAGACCACCAGCGGCCTGGTTTGCCAGAGCGGCGGCCGCAAGCCCGGTGCCAAGGTGCTGTCCATCGAGGCCGAACGGGTGATCGCCGAGATGATCGAAAAGCACTTCCTCCAGCCTGAGCGCTGGACTCTGACAGCGCTGCACGAACGTGTCGTGGCGGAGTGCAAGCGACAGGGAATTAGGCCGCCGTCGTACAAGACGGTTGCGTCGAGAACTGACGCTTATCGGAACTTCGAGTCGCAACGTAGGCGGATCGGGGCCAAGGCTGCTCGCTATCGATATAGGCCGATGCCAGGCCATGTCGACGTCAGCCGGCCCTTGGAGCGCGTCGAGATCGACCACTCGCCATTGGACGTGATGGTGCGCTCCGACGATCCCTACTGCGATTACGTGGGTCGTCCCTGGCTGACGGTCGCGATCGACGTGTACACCCGTTGCGTCCTCGGAATTCACATCGGCTTCGAGGCGCCATCCATTTTGTCGGTCGCACTGTGCGTGACCCACGTCGTGCTGCCTAAGTCGCCGGCCGCCGAGTTCGGCGTGCCGTTGGACTGGGACATGCATGGACTACCGCGGGGGATCGTCGTGGATAACGGAAGCGACTTCGTTTCTGCCGCGTTTCGGCGTGGCTGCGAGCAGTACGGGATCCTGCTCGAGTACCGCCCGGGAGGCAGTCCGCATTACGGCGGGACCATAGAACGTCTGATTGGGACGGCGATAGGGCAGTGTCACCTGCTCCCAGGAACCACCAAGAACTCGGTCAGGGCGCGCCGCGACTACGACAGCGTCAAGCATGCCGCACTAACCCTCAGTCAAGCACGCGCATGGTTTGTGGAGCAATTGCTGGGCCGGTACCACCTGGCGCCGCATCGCATGCTGCGCGTCCCTCCGGAAGTCGCGTGGAAACGCGCCATGGAGGCCGAGCGTGCAGCATGATCCTTTGGAGTTCCTGGCAGCCTTTCTGCCTGGTGACTATCGGGTGCTTACCCGAACTGGCGTAGAGATCAACAACCTTCAGTACTGGTCAGACACCTTATCTCCATGGGTTGGCCAGCATAAGAAGGTCATGGTGACTTACGACCCCAGGGACATCACGTCCGTCTACACCCGTACGCCGGGCGGCGTGTTGGTTCGCTGTTCGGTGACTACCCCGGGCATAGCGGCGATCTCGTTGGCCGAGTGGCAGTCCAGGCGCCGCTACGAGAACAGTCTTGGGAAAGACCCGGAGCGTGTCGCCAGGAAGCACGCCAGCATGCGCCGTAACGATGAGCGAGTTGCGGAGGCCAAGGCCTCTAGGCGCGTGCGCCGTCGGCGCGCGACACAGGCCGCGGGCGACCGATTCCGCGGCCCATCGGATCCTACACCGGAGTCCTCTCTGCTTTCGAATACCGCCGTTCACATTGTCCCCGAGTCCAAGCCGGTCGGTGGCACAACTCCAATTCAGATCTATGAGATCGATATCTATGACTAACTTCGACACCACTGTATCCCCCGATGACGACGCGCGTCCTGCAGGGCATCCCGATCGGGGCGGGCCCGTTTCTGGACGTTTAGAGCCGGCAACGCAGGCCCTTCTGGACGCACCCTTGGACGTGCGTATCCAGCACGTGCTGCAAGACCGACTCGTCCGATACCCCGCCTTCGATGCGGTAAAGAGTCAAGCTGAGTGGCTCATCTACGAGCCGAGGCAAACTCGGGCGCGTGGGATCGTCGTGAGCTCGGAACGTGGCAACGGCAAGACGACGTTGGCCCACATTATCAATCGCCAGTACAACGACCGATGCAACCTCGATCGACCGTTCGTGGTCGAGATCAGCATGTCGGGCGCGCGCGATGCGCGCACCGTCTATGGCCGCATCCTGGAAAGCCTGGGAAGTCCGGCTCGGATTTCCCACCGAGTGAGTGACCGGGAAACACTCGTCAGCCGCCTGCTACGCAGCGTGGGGTGTCGCCTCCTAGTGCTGGACGAGGTGCAGGACATCATGCTCGGTAATGAACGCGAGCAGCAGCGGGCGCTGGAAGGCATCAAATTCCTGATGAACGAGCTGCAGATGCATGTGCTGGGCTTTGGCACCGACAAAGCGTTCCAGGGGCTGGCCAGCGATCCGCACTTGGAGGCTCGCTTTACGGAGTTCGTCCTGCCCCGCTGGAAGGCGGACAGTACTCTCGCGAACTTTCTCGCCACCTACGAGCGGTGCCTCCCGTTTCCCGAGCCGTCTCACCTGGGGCGCGAGGAGGTCGTCAAGTACATGGCTAAGGTGGGTGCTGGGACCTTGGGGAAAATCGTTACTCGACTCCAGAATGCGGCATTGGGAGCTCTGTGTGAGGAGGGGGGCTCCGTGTCAATGTCGCGGCTGGAGGCCGCGGATATGCGCCCGACGCGCTGCGCGATTCGCCCGCAGGGGAGGCTGTGATGGGTGGGCTCACGTTACGGGTGGACCCGCCTTACGAGGGTGAAAGCTTGTCCTCGGTCATCGGGCGCGCGGCGCAGTTCTATGGCACGCCGCTGATGGCGCTGTTAGCCGACCTCGGTCGACCCGCTGGATCCTCGTATCGGACCTATGACTTGGATTTTCGCCCTCATCCGCTGATCGAGTCTTGCATAGGCGATGCTGTGCCGAACTGGCGCTCGCCTGTGGACGGCCACCGGGGCTTCCATCACTGGGTATTGGGATCTTCTCATCGCACCTCCTACTGTGTTCGTTGCTTCGAGGAGGACTTGGCGCTTGGGAGGACACCCTACTTCCGCCTGGATTGGGCGCCCGTGCTCGTGACTAGTTGCTGGAAGCACCGAGTTCCTTTGTTCAACTGGCTGGACGTCAGCTCAGGAGGTATGCGTCGGTTGCCGCGAGCATGGGTCCAGCAAACGGAGGCGGAAGATGCAGCACCTTCCTTCTTCCTGGAGCATCGGCGAAAGCTCGATGACCTTCTCAAGGGCATTGCCGCCGGCACCTGCGCCCGGATTTCAGTTGCTTTAGACAGCTTGGACGTATTTCAGCGCTTAATGGAGAAGCAGTCGCAAGACGATCTGCTCGTCCTCTCCGATGACGATCCAGCTGTGAGACTGCGTGAGCTGGGATACGAGATGATAATTTCGACGATGAGGTTCTGGCGTCAACAGATGGTGAACCGTACCCGCCCGGCCACGATGGATGAAACGTTCGAGGCATGGTTCGACCCCTTTGTCGAATACCCGGAACGTGTCCGCGGCTCATGCCTCAACAGTGCGTTGCGTCGCGCATGGGACTTGGGGTGGCGCCGAAGTTACTTCTTGTTTGCGGCTCAGGCTTTCGCGCCCCAGTACGGGCAAGGTGCAAGCAATCCCTGGTGGGCAGCGGTGCCAAAGCTGGGCCACGCCTAGGCGACGTCCAATAAAAGAATGGCCCGCCGAGCCGGCGGGCCTTCAATTAAAGGATGGCACTTGGGGAGCTGGGCCGGGTGCCGAGATGCGAGCCAGCGCGCCTCAGAGGCATCCATTCGGCCGCGGCTAGGCTGGCCAACTCCGCTTCGTATCTTTGGTCATCTATGTGCGCTGCATAAAGGACTTGATCTTTCAGCAAAAGAAGCGGGTGGTTCTTAGCGGTCAGAGAACACAGGTTTGCTGTTTAAAACCTCTTCGTACTGAACCACCGGCGATTCCTTTTGGGTGCGTCCGCCAGGAGGCGCAGTGCGCATACTCGCGTTAGATACTGCCGGCACTATCGCAGCACTACTGAGTATCGCGTTAGCGGCGCCTGTGGATGGCGAATGATTAGCCGTTTCAATTTCATCCCTCATCGGAACCCATCTGCTTAGGCGCATAAGGATGTAAGGGGTCATTTCGCACGCGATGTGCCCACTAGTGCCGTGGTCACGATTGCCAGCATAGATTGTATACCCGTAAGAAAATGTCGTATCAGTGACTTGTTTCCATTCTCGGTGGCATTTGTTTCTGGAGTTCCTAACTGACACGACCCGCAGACCGGTCCGGGCTTCGCTGGAGTCAAAAGTCCACCCATAAGCGACTTGAGCGGGGGTTAGCTCGATGTATTTGGCATGATTGGACGTTCTTTTGCGGGCCCAATCGTAGAGCCGATCAGCTTGCGAAAATTCATAGGGTTTCGTGAGTCGCTCTAATTGAATTCTAGCTGGTAGCCATGCCCGGGCCGTGCTGTGCTTCGATTCAACAGTGACGATAATGCGCGTTAGGGCTGACTTAAGCTTCAATCGGACAATGCAAGATTTTCCATTGATCAGTTTGTAGCCCTTTTTTAAGCACCCTTCCTGGTCCGTTGCGAGAACGTCTTCGCCTAGAGACACATTCTTGGCTATCCTGGTTTCGTTGTTTATGCCCTGATTGAAGTACTCAATGTGCATAAATACGTCCACAGCAGACACGGGTTCGAAGCGGACACTTAATCCCCCTCCTCGGTTCTTCATGCAGGCGGTCCATGCGGACAAGATGCTCTCATCTCCCGACATGAGTGCGATGTCGATTTCTCTCGTGCTGGTGATCTCGTTGAAGTATTCGCTTTGGATCTGCGCCTTCTTTGCTTTGTATTGCTCCTCGGAATAGTTCCCGCCCAGTACGACTTCACCAACCGGTACTCCGAAGCCTCCTGCTGTATCGGTGCGGGAGCTATGGTAAGTAGACTTAAGAAATCGCGACCAAACAATTTGATTAAAGTAGCTGTCATCCTTGTACTGCTGGTAGGCGTAAGGGCCATCTTTCAGGACGTCATTGCACAGGTCCTGGGCTGCGGCTGGTGCCGTCATAATTGCGAGAAAAGCTATTGAGATGATTGCTCGTAGTAAACGGTGCATCCTGCCCCCTTTTTTTATGAGAAAGCTTCTGACTGATAGCTATCGGTCCAACACGCTGTGCTCACCGCTGCCAAGGCTGAGTCATTCAGCGCGCTAGTACCCTAACAGGTATAAATCAGAGTCACGCCTCGTCGTGTGGGGCGGAGAAGAATTTTCTGGTTATATAGGCGTGAGCGGGGCGACCGAAACGTTGCCACTTCTACGGCCTGCCTAGGGCTGGCTATCAACTCTGTCAGGGTGCGTGGCGTGAAGCGCATAAAATGTGGCGGTCTGCTGCCGCTGCAATTCGAGCCGCCCCGAAGCGCTGCTCATTACCCGTGCCTGGTCTGTCACCGTTCTGTTCGATTCTGCCCGCAGCGTGTCATAAGCTTTTGCAGCTCAAACCTTCGTGCCACAAGCGATATCGGGTGGGCGGCGGTGCCGATTAGGGAAACTGGGTTAGGTGCCGAGATACGAGCCAGCGCGCCTCGGAAGCATCCATTCGGCGCGCGGCGATCGAGCTACGTCACATGATGACAAGTCAACTAGGCTCATGTTGATTGCTTCGAGTCTCTAGAGGGCACAATGATCATCGCCGCCGAGTTGGTGTGAAATTGGTTCGCTGTCAATTTATGAGGCTTGTTACGAGAAGGCCACGCACTTCGCGCCGCCTTCTGATTCTGCCAAGACCCAGCGCATCACAACGATCGCGATAAGGGAACCACTGATTTGAAAGGGCGCCAAGTCTTTCACCGTCGGGAGGCCTATTCCATGCGGAAGTGGATCATTTCGATGGAGGCGGGGCTTCGATGGGAAAGTGCGTGGCCTCGTACGCCTCGGCCAACGTAACCAGAATCCCGAAGCGGCCGCCTTCCTCCGTGCCCGGCGCCGGCTCGTTGTCAGAATACGCGGCCAGCTCGCGCAGCGCGGCCTTGTAGTCGTTCTCGGTGCGGATAGGGTGGATGTTCATGGGGTTTCCGCGATAGCGGCGTCAATCCTGTCGAGCTGGTATGGCGACTGTAACAATGCCTGCAGGTCCGTGAGGGGCAGTGGACGAGCGCTTGACGGCGAGGCGGGTATCGCAGAGTCTGAACCCGCCGACATCCGTCGGAGGCGGCTAGCCGCCCCTCTGTAGTCCACCATGGAGCGTGGCAATGATGCACATGGATTGTGTAGGTCCCGCACCGCCTCAGCTCAAGGCCTGTGCGAACAAGAGCCGTGCATCGCCCACGCACGCGGCCGGACTGTCACCGTTTTGTTCGATTCCGTCCCCAGCCTGTTGCAATTGCGGCGACGGACAAGCCGTGCAATAGCGTCGCGTGCGCGGTGATCGCCGTGCGAGCCAATGTGGTAGCTGCGGCCGGCCGCCGGTCCGGTGCAGTACAACTCGAAAAGGGGATGGTATGGCTTACGAAGGATTGAACCGCCGCCGCTCCACCGCTGTGCGCGGGCGCTCGCTCGCGGCGGCGTTGTGGTCCCTGGCGCTGCTGAGCGGCGCGGCCTCCGCGCAGGAGATCGGGCAAGTCTGGGTCAGCGATTTCGCTTTCAACGGGCCGCACCTCACCGAGCGCGCAGTGCAGCGGGACATGGAAAGTCTTCATGACTTCTCGCTGCCCTACGGCCCCTTCAGTTTCGAAGTCACCAAGCAGACCGTGCTGAGCGATCGCACGATCTACCAATACGAGTTCGAGCGCGTGCCGCCGGTGGTGGGCGAGTGGAGCCACCAGGGCACCTTCGACCCGCCGCAGGCCAACGCGACCCTGCAGATGGTGGTCGATCAGATCAAGCAGCGCCTGGACGCGGAAAGCACAGGGCAGGGCTGCCCGGCCTCTACCGTGGTGACGGTGTCGCCCAACTGGCAGGTGCAAAGCAGTTGGGACAACGGCCAGAGCATCAACGAGCTGACCGGCTACACGGCCAGCTACGCGGTGTTCGCGGGCGGCAGCTGCAGCAGCACCAACGAGAACTCATCGATCTCGCGCAACCGGTCTATCCAGTGCCCCAACGTCACGGTGCATACCTGGAGCGCGGCCAAGCAGGCGTGTGCGGGTGTGCCCGGGTCCGAGATGACCTACGTCAGTGTGCCGGTGCGGACCTGCCCGACGGAAGAAAACTGCGAGACCAGCAGCGGCACCCTGGCCGAGACCACTCACGATTTCGACCTGGGCTGGGTGTCGTTCCAGCGCAGCTATCAATCGGGCGGTTCCGCCGCGGGTGGCGGCTTCGGCGGGGGTTGGACCAACTCGCACAATATCCGCCTGGCCATCGGCACCGATCCGGCCAGCGGCAATTCGACCTTGCACTACGGCTTGGTGGACGCGGACGGCCGGCACACGGCCTTCAAGTCCGTGGGCGCAGCCTACGAGGCCAGCGACGGCAGCGGCGACCGGCTGGTCGCCTCCGGCGCGAACTGGGTCGTGTACCGCGGTGATCGTAGCCTGAGCTTCGATGCCGAAGGGCGTTTGCTGCAGCAGTCGTATGAAGACGGCACGGCCTTGAACTACGGCTACGACAGCTTGCATCGGCTGAGCACAATCACCCACAGCGGCGGGCGTGTGCTGGAGTTCGCCTATGCCAGCGGCAAGGGCGGTGCGCCGGTCGCGTCGATCAGTTCCGCCGGCACGGTGTTGGTAAGCTACACCTACACGTCGCTGGGGCAGGTCGAAACCGCGACCTACGCAGGCGGCGGGCAGCGCCGCTACCACTACGGCGTCTCCGGTATTCCGATGCTGCTGACCGGTGTGACCGCCGAAGACAACCGGCGCTTGAGCACCAATGGTTACGACGAAAAGGCGCGTGTGCAATCGCGCACCCTGGGAGATATCTCGGGCGGATTGTCGATGACCTACTCGGCGGCCGGTACCGCCATCGCTACTAATGCCTTGGGCCGTCAGAACGTTTACACGCTCACCGCGACACCGCCCAGCGGCGCGCCGCGCAAGATCGCTTCGATCGCCAACAGCGCCGGCACGCTCAGCTACACCTACTACCCGGAAACCGTCGACTTCCGCCGCCGTGTCGACACCGTTACCGACCGCAACGGCACGGTGACCAAGCATCAGTACGCCGAACTCACCGACACGCCCAGCGGCTTGACCGTCAGCGCGCATACCGTGATCGAAGCGCAGGGGGCCGCACAGGCGCGCACCGTCGAGCAACGCGACGAGGTGGCGACCAACCGGGTGTTGATGACCCTGGCCGGCAACCGCGAAACCCGCATCGTGCGCAACGCGCGCCTGCAGCCGGTCACAGCCATCATGCGCGATACCGTCACCAACGCCACCCGCGCCACGGCTTATGCCTACTGCGAAGCCGCCGACGTGGCCGCCAGCAACAGCACCTGCCCGCTGCTGGGCCTGCTCAAGTCCGTCGACGGCCCGCGCACCGACCTTAACGACGTCACCACCTACGCCTACTACCCCAGCGACGACGTCAGCTGCGCGTCCGCCTCCGCGGCTTGTCCGCACCGCAAGGGCGACCTGTGGAAGACCACCAACGCGCTGGGGCAGGTCACCGAGGTGCTGCAGTACGACGCCCAGGGCCGGGTGTTGTCCGTCAAGGACATCGCCGGCGTGGTCACCGACTACGAGTACCACCCGCGTGGCTGGCTGACCGCCACCAAGGTCCGCGGCCCTAACAACGCCAGCGAAGCCGACGACCGCACCACCACGGCGATCTACGAGCCCACCGGCCTGGTCCAGCGCCTGACCCAGCCCGACGGCAGCTACATGACCTTTACCTACGACGCTGCCCAGCGCCTCACGGACGTGGCCGACAACGCCGGCAACACCATCCACTACACCCTGGACGCCACCGGCAACCGCACCAAGGAAGAAACCAAGGACAACGGCGCCGTGCTGCGCCGGCAGTTGGCGCGCACCTTCAACACCCTGGGCGAGCAGACCCAGCACAAGGACGCTAGCAATCACATCACCGGCAGCACCTACGACGCCGATGGCAACCCCAACGTCGTCACCGACCCACTCAGTCGCGTGGTCGATCACGACTACGATCCGCTCAATCGTATCTCGCGCACCCTGCAGGACCCGGGCGGCGTCGCGGCGGAAACCCTCTATCAGTACGACGCGCTCGACCAAATAACCCAAGTCACCGACCCCAAGGGGTTGAACACCACTTACGCTTACAACGGCTTCGGCGACGTGACCCAGCTCACCAGCCCGGACACCGGCGTGACTCAATATGGGTTCGACAGCGCGGGCAATCTCAGTACCAGACTCGACGGCAACGACACCCAGCCGCGGACCTATCTTTACGACGCACTCAACCGTCTGACTTGGTTGTCTGACTCGGCGACCGGCCCCGGCAACAGTTATGCCTACGACACCGTGCATAGCTTCTGCGCGAGCGGTGAGACCTTTGCGCAGGGCCGGCTTACTTCGGTCACCGGCCGCAACGGCCGGCCCACGCTGTACTGCTACGACCGCTTCGGTCAGGTCGTGCGCAAGCGGCAGATGCTGACCAGCTCGACGTCCCTGAATCTGCGTTACGCCTATACGCCGGCAGGACAGTTGCAAGCCATCACCTACCCGGACGGCTCGCTGGTCGACTACGTGCGCGACGCACAGGGGCGGGTCAGCGAGGTCGCAGTGACCGCCGGCGGCGAGGAAGGCCAGAACCCCCTGGCCGGCGTGCGCACCGTGGTGCTGACACAGGCCGCCTACATGCCCTTCGGCCCGGCGCGCGGCTGGAACTACGGCAACGGCCGCAGCCTGCTGCGCGATCACGATCTCGATTACCGCCCCAAGACCATCCTCGATGGCGCCAGTGGTGGCCTGTCGCTGCACTATGGATATGACGCGGCCGGTCAGCTCACCGAACTCAAGGACGGCCTGCAGAGCGCGTTCCTGGCGCGTTATGACTACGACAACCTCGGGCGCCTGACGATCCTGCGCGACGGCCCCAGCAGCACCCCGATCGAGACCTACGCCTACGACGCCACCGGCAACCGCACCAGCCTGGTGCACGGCGTCACCACCACCAGCTTCACATATCCCGGCAACAGCCATCGCCTGGCTTCGGTAGGCGGTCAGGCGCGGACCTACGACGGCGCCGGCAACACCGTCTCCATCGACGGCGGCGCCAAGGAGTACGACTACACCGACCTCGACCGGCTCACCCAAGTGCGGCAGGGCAGCACGGTGCTGAGGAGCTATCAGTACAACGCGCTAGGCGAGCGCGTGCAGTCGACCCATCCGGCGACCGGCGCCAGCACGCACGCGGTCTACGACGAGTCGGGTCAATGGCTTGGCGACTACAACGACAACGGCCAGCCGCTGCAGCAGGTGATCTGGATGGACAACCTGCCAGTGGGGCTACTGGCTGGCGCCGATGCAACCCTGAAACTGCACTACATCGAACCCGACCACCTGGGCACCCCACGCGCCGTCATCGACCGCACGCGCAACCTCGCCATCTGGACCTGGGCGCTACAGGGCGAAGCGTTCGGCAACAGCCCCCCGAACCAAGACCCGGACCTGGACAGCACGAACTTCGTGTTCGACATGCGGTTCCCGGGGCAGCGCTATGACGCGGCTACAGGGCTGAACTACAACTACTTCCGGGATTACGATGCGGGGAGTGGGCGGTATGTGCAGAGCGATCCGATTGGGCTCGACGGTGGAATAAGCACCTATGGATATGCGGTCGGCGCGCCTACCTTTGCTTTGGATCCGTTCGGGCTTGCTACGCTTTGTGCGATTCCTATCCGTGTACCGGGCCTGGGTGGTCTTGCTCCGCCGCCTTCACAAGTCGGAGAAACTCTCGGCCAGGCAGGTGGAGCTTTAGAAAAGCGGCTCGCAGAGCAGATTGAGGCTATAAAGCAGCGATGGGATGGGCCGCAGGCCGAGCAGTATGCGCTAGTAGCGATGTGGGACCGATACTACCCAGATGTCCGTGGAGGGAAGGTAATGCTTGCCCCAGGTGATGTTTGGAAATATGGCCAAAGCATTCACGGAAGCGAGCGATATTCGGCTGCGGAGTTGGCGCGGATTGGTTTGAAGTATGAAACTCAGTTCAAGGGAACTCAGCGCGAGGCCCTGCTGCAAGAAAAATACAAGCTGATTGGGTACTACGCCACTCACGGTAGTCTCCCGCCAGGTAATAGAATATTTAAGTAACCAGGATGGCTATGATATTTGCAATTGCCCTAGAGGTTTCGCAAGAGGTGACACATTTATCCTCAGTGATAGCTGAGATAAATCAATGCCTCGAAAGAGGCTTGCTGAATAAGGATTATGGCGAGGGGCTTGATCATGTTTATGTGGGGCTAATCATGACTGGTGGCGATCCTGCTGGCCTGCATAGCCGTCGTCCGTTCAAGTTCAAGAAGACTTTGAAGGTCAGAGATCTTTTGGGAGGGAGGTCTGAAGTTATTAATAATGTGGCGCAGTATGATATAAAGCCGAACTACGATGCCATTAGATTGATGTCGCCAGAGGAGTTTCGAGGCTTCATTGTTGATGAGATACTGGTGTCCGCGAATGTAATACAGGAAAACATGAAGTTCTATCCGAATTTAGATTTCAATTCTTTAATCGGTGACATGTCAGCAAGTCTCCGGAGCAGGAATTGATTGCTAAGCTTCATGTTACTTTTTACTCGCAACGCAGTGGGCCGCATTACCGAAGAATGCCTGCAAGTGTTGCAAATAAATAGGTGGCCATGCCTACACTGTCTTTGCTGTTTTTTGGGTGATGCTTTGTTTCGTGTGTGAAAGGTCTGATAACAGTAGCGGGGCTGGCTAACTGCGCATTCTTTGCACCTCCTTGTCGATCAGTGTTTTCGGGAGTTCAAAGAAGTCGAATAGCTGGTATAGGGGATGCAAGAGACTGTGCAAAATCTCTGGCAGGCTATCGGAAATTTGATTGCTGTCCACGGTCAACGCCGCAGTAAAACTGTCCTGTCTTGCGATATGGCTGGCGTGGAGCACGTACCGCCGCTCCAGATGGATTAACTCGCGATCGCGCAGTCCCGACCAGCTTGCGCTAAACGTGATCGGTCGCGACTCTCCCGTCAGGCGCGGTGCTAGCGTGGCTGCGTGCATCAGACATTCGCCGATGCGCCACACTGGAAGCGTCAGATCGAATGCGGTCCCGGGAGCAGCGCGCTCTGAGCCCGAATCTTCATCGAACCCGCGAATCAGCAGTAGTTGTCCTTGCGTGTTCACACGCCAAAAATCCGCGTGGGCCGGATCAACTATCCGCTTGTTTCCGTCGAGGCCGTGGTAGCACTCGATGACACCATCGAATTGGTACGGCCGGATCCCGTCGCGGCTGGGAACCCACCAAGGTCGCCAACCTGTATAACCGGGAACATCACGCAACAAATTAAGCATTTCGCTAGGCGCACGCGATGGAAGATCGTTGCCTTCAATTTGATAGGCCACCGTATAGATGCCGGGTGGATCGCCCGGCTCACCATCTTTCGCAGGGGGCGCCAATGCCTTCCATCGGGCCATACCTGCCTCGACCCAAGCTTGCAGACGCTCTAGGTTCGTCGGTTCGGCTGGCGGCGATCGCTCGCCACGTCCGTCCAGCACGCCGCGAATCGCATCCAGCAGATCGTCTCGGCCGGCTCGGACGCAACGATCAAGCAGGTCTCGCCACTCGACAGCCGAGCCGGGCTCAGCGCTTTCCGGCGTCGGGCGCCGGATGTACACCCGGCCGGAGATCAGTGTTTTCTGGTCGGGGCTGCCCTTTTTCGCCATGACGGGAGTACGGTGCCCGCCAGGCACCTGTATGACCGGGTGCGTGGCGCCATCTGCTTGTCGTACAACACGGGAGACTTGGACCTGGAAGGCGGGCTCCGCATAGGTGGCGACGATTCGTGCAATAACGTCCTGGCTGTATGCATCCAAGTTCGTGGGACGCGGCAGGTGGCATTCAAACGCCCCATCTGTGAGTTCCTCGTACCCGAGTACGATAAATCCGCCGCCATGGTTTGCTAACGCAATAGCCGCTTTGGCCAGAACCGCTTGATCGGCCTTGACGGTCAAATCCAGCCAGCGCTTGACTTCGATGCCCAGCGCTTCCCGCGGATCGTCTACTAGCGATTGAAGTTGTGCGGCGATCTGGGCCAACGGCGCGTCCTCGCGGGAGTACGGTGGAAAGGGCTGTTGGAAGCGGTCTATTGCTGACACGATGGATAGGAACCGCTAACGGCGTCTCCTCACACCGAGCATGTGAAGCCGGTTCTTGATCGCTATCGCAGCTGCCTAATGCGCTCTTGGAGAGCTAGGGCGGTTGGGATATTCTTGGCTGCGAGGGCTGCGGCTATCTCAACAAGCGCCTGCCGCGCTTGAGCGTCTTGCGATAGTGCTCGCGAATCAGAGCTCAGCGCCGCCGCCACCAGCTCCACCAATGCGTCACCCGTTCCCTCGCGGTACCAGAGGCTGGACGGCTCGCGTTCCTTCAGAGTGGTGGCGAGCCAGCGAAGTCCGTCAAGGCGAAGGGGGGCTCCGAAGTTCGTCATCAGGAACTGGCAGAAGCGCGTTACGGATTCCTCGTCGCGGGTGAGGTGCGTGGTGGCCCAGCGCTCGTAGATGTCCTTCATCCGCAGGGGCGCGCCAAAGCTCAGTCGGGACAGTGCGTCTTCATTGCCGAAGCCAAGTAGGTCGCAAATTAAGTGCTCGCCGTAAAACCAGAGGCCGGGTTTAGACCAATCGGCTGTGAGGCCGTACTCCACGATAGTCCGCCAGACGCGCTCAAATATCACCGGGTCGTCACCTTTCCCGAGGCGCAGGAATAAGCCTCGGATGAAATGCTGCAGCGCGTAGTGCGCGGCTGGGCCGTGGGAGAGAACAGGCTCCCAAACCGCGCGCGCTTCCCCGTCGGGCGCCACAAGCGACAGGGCTCCGAGCTTCAGGAGGATGTCGTAGCCGATGTTTTGGCTTGGCAGGTCGTACTCGCCGTACTTCTTCTTTTCGCGTGCCTGAGCGCGGGCGGCGTCATAGTCCCAGATGCGCAGCGCCAAGCGCGTATCGAGGTCGCGGTCGCCAGTACCGTCGCCTTTGATGAGCCAGCTGAACAGGACCCCAAGGAAATGATGGTCTAGCGAACCGCCCCGTTTACGCTCCGGTTCCCCGCGCCAAGTCTGTTCGCCTGCCCTGTAGAGCCGAATCCGACGCTGGAAGTCTAAGCGTTCTCGGCCCACGACGATCCGGTTGAAGTCAAGGTCATCCGGCGTCGCGGTCGGTCCACGGAGCGGAAAGCGCCGCAGCCGAGCGAGCCACGCCTTCCAGGCGCGCTCTGCGCCTTTGCCATCGCCGTGGTGCGGGGCGAGCAGAGCGAGGCCCGACCAGAACAGCCCGGCGCGGAGCAGCCGCCACCACGCGGTGCCAAGCTGCTCTCGATTGGCGTAGGCGACGCCGACCACAACGGCGGTCGCTCGCGTGTCGCCGCTCGTTAGAAGACGCAGGACGGCGGGCTCCCATTCCTGAATGCCATCGCCATCGGCGAGCCACAGGTGCATGACCGCGTAGGCGACGAACTTCAGTTCGTCGTGGAGGCTCCCCACAAGCCGCCCGCGAATCTCTTCTCCTGTCGACGCGACCTCCGCCACACCGGTGCATACGACTTCGAGCGCGTGCTTTTGCGCTTCAGGGTTATGGGCGAGCCAAGCGCCGCCCAACGCGACGAGCGTGCCGGCTGCGGCGAAACGACACTTTGACTTCACATCCTCATCATCGCCTTCTGCTCTGGACTCACATTCCTGGAGCAGATTGAAGAGGTACCTGGCCTCATCTTCGGTGATCGGTTGACCACTTTGAAGCCGCCGCTCGCATCGGTCCGGTACGAGAAGGTATGAAAGGGTTGGCGTGTTATCGGCCTGCCACGACTGTACCTCGAGAATCAGCTCGTTAGGACAGACGAAGGCCTTGGTTTCCGTGCCCGTCGCCGGCTCGGTGACGGCCTGATAGTTGGCCTCGTCGAGCGCGGCAAAGAGCAGCTTGAACTCCAGTGCCTCCTTCGGGTCTTCAGGCAGCGCCCAGGTCGGCAGCAATGCTTGAAGACGCCGCGCGATCTCGTCGTTGGCCAACAGGAGTTCCACAACGACATCGAGGAACTTCCGCTGGCGATGGGGCGCCAAGGCCCAGTCACGGGCGAAGTCAAACATCGCCTGGCCATCCTGGAGCAAGCTCCAACCGATGAAGTTATCGCCAACCTGCTTCACGCGGGCGCTGTCCCAAAAGAACAAGGCTGGGAATGTCAGCGCAGCGGCGAGAGGTCCTGTCAGTAACGACGGCCGATACTTGGCGACATTGAGGAGCACGCCAATTAGTGCCGCGGAGTTCCCCTCGCGGAGTATCTTCTCGATATCAGTGGTGATGTCTTCACCCGCGTCGATCCGTAGCGTAAGCCAGCGCTCTAGCGCATCTAGAGCGCAGAACAGGCTTCCGTTCCGCGAGTCATTGGATTGCGGCCAGCCGAAAACCTGCCACCAGCCGGGGAAGGTCTTAATCGACCCGTCCGCGAGTTGCAGTGTCACCCCGGGAGCCTCACAGGAGCGACGTTTCATTACCTCGGCAGCCCAGCGCTCTGTGCAGAAGTTCACTAGCGCTATGAGCGACGTAAGCGCCGTTTCCGGGGCCAACTGGAAAAAGGTGAAGAACGGGCTCTTCCAGAAGATCGTCGGGGATGCATCCTCGGGGTAGTCGAGGCCGAGGTCCATTTCGAACTGGTCGGCCCCGTACTCTCGTTCCGGCTGGTCTTCGATGATGAGCGCGAGCAGGATTTCGGCGGCCAGCTCAGGCTGCGAACGCATCAGAGAATGGATGCCGTTCTTTTTGATGCAGGCGGTCCGGAAGTCCATGTCGACTTTGCCGCTGGCCCCCAGCGGCCAAGGCGGCAAACGCTCGCGGAACGACCTGAGGGTGGGTGGAACCTGCATCCGTTCTTCGTGCCGTGCCTTGTATTCGGCATCGGTCTTCAGGCGCTTGGCGTGCGCATTCGCCTTATTAAGTTGAGCCTCGGCGATTCGTCGTCTGACATCGGCGTCGATCTCTCGGCGTCCGGCGAGTTCGAGCGCCCAGTTCCTGATCGCGGTCGGCAGGTCGGCCGCGCCAGCCAGTGGCGCGGTGTACAGCAAAGGCTCATGCGTCAGATACATCACGCCGTGGCCCTTCTCAACTTGCACGGTCCGAGCCATGGTGAGCGCCAGCTCAGCCATCTCCAGACGGAAGGGCATCAGATTGCCGTTGCTCAGCGTTTGTGGTGTCTTCGTCAGCCAGGTCTCGATGACCCTTGCGAGAGCGGGGGAAACCAGTCCAGCTAGTCGTTCCCGTTGCGCGATAAGGAAGCGGAGAATGGGCGGCCACCGGCCAAAGACAATCGAGCGGTACTGCGCCTCTATGTACAAGCCGGCCGCCGCGCTCAGTCCCATTCCGCCGCCGGTCGGCACCGTCGCGATGTAGTGGAAGCGCAGAAGCAGCCGCGTGAAGTATTTCGCGTCGTTATCGAGGAGAAGGTCGACGCGCTCGGTCAGGAAGCGTTCGGCATCGGGGTCCAAACAGAGAGCGTCAAGGAGGATATCGCCCGCCAGTTCGTTCTTCGCGGCCTCCGCGGCTCCGAAGGCGACGTCCCAGGCTGTGGCAGTCTCGGCCGCCTGTCGAAGCAGGAACTGGCCCAGCATCCGGAGGGCGTTCGTCCATAGCGGATTGCCCGCCAGTGGGACCCACTGCGGCGTGTCCGTCTGTTTCAGGAACTGGAAACGCGCCCAATCCGCTGCTAGATCATGCTCAAACTCGATCCTGTTGGTCCGCTCGTTCAGGCGCAGTGGAAGCTCCTGGGGCCGTTGCGTGAATGTTGCCGTATCCGTCGGTTCCAAGGAGGTCAGCGCGAAGCTGCGCTCGAACGATGCTTCTCGCTGGGCGAGGCGCATCATCAGTGCCTGTACGTCAGCGTGGTCCTTCGTCCAGTACTTCCAAAGGCTGTCGGCGATAGCGGTGTGGGACGCTAGGCCACCGGCGTTCGATCCGAGCGCAGCGCCGGCCTTAATGACCCACGCCAGTGTTCGCAGGTTCGTCAGCGCCGCGATGGTGTCGTCATGCGCGACCAACCAGCCCAACGCGGGCGATGGGAGGAGCGCCAACTTCGCAGCATCGCCCTTGAGCGCCCCGACCTCGACCAGACGCGCTTTCCGTCCGCCGAATATCGTCTCCTCGCCAGCGCCCCAATTCTGCGTCTGCGTAACGATGACGACCCGCCACGCACTTTCAGTCTCTTCACCGTCATCCGGCAGGATGGCTCGAAGTAGCTGGCGGATGACGACGAACTCGCCGGCCTCGATGCGCTCCGCGGAGTCGATAACCAGCACGTTCTGCGGCTTCACCGCGGCGTTCAGAACAATCGAAAGTTCGTGCGTCAGGGGAAGGGTGCTGCGGCGCGCCGCACTAAGCGCCGTCTTCAGGTGTTCCGAGTCAAACCACACCTGGCTCCAAGAGGGGTGCGCGCCGTCCAATACCGACTTGACAAGCGCCGACTTGCCTGAGCCAGACTCCCCGAAGACCACCGTGACCGGATTGTCGGTGACCGCTGCCTGGAGCGACGTTTTCTCCTCTCCGCGAGGCACGGCATAGCCTGAGGGTAGCTCCGTCTCTATTCGCGCCTTGTGGTCCGCGGTGATGTTGGAGAGCGTCTCCCAATCGCGTTCAAAGTCTGGGTGATGACGGAGGCCGAACTGGCCCCGGAGCAAGGACAGCAGGTCTAGCACGGTGATAGTCCCGCTGCGAACGCGTACCTCTTTCGCGATGCTCAGGAGCCCCTCCCAGAGAGTCTTTGCTTCGTCGTCACGGCCCGACGCGAGCAAGCGACGGCATTGCGCGATAGCCTGGGTCTCGTTGTCGGAGTGCGCGAACTGCAAGTCCGTCGGCAGCACGTGCAGGCGACGAATGAGCTCGATTGTCTCTTCGTCGGACGCGCCGCCGGGCTTCTGGACGCTGTCGAAGACACGCGACTGCCTTCTGTTACTGCGGATGCGGCTCATCGTGAGCGCTGTATCCGTGCCGCTGCACGCGTTTTTCACTTCTCGCCACGCAGGGTCGAACACCTGATGGGCGCCGAGCGTCACCAAGGCCAGTTGGTCGGTCGCGCGGTTGAACGGCCCCTGTGAGTCACGCCACTGTGCCCAGGCGCGCTTCACGAAGTCAGCGGGGAGGCCTGCCGCCGTTACCTGCAAGTTCCCCTTAGCCGAGATCGCTAGCCGCCGCGGCGCACCGGTCGCCTGCGCCGTCAGCAGCAGGTCGTCGATGTACCAGCGCAAGTCCGAAACTTGGGCTTGAACCTGCGTAACGACGTGGCCGACCCCCGGTGCTTGCTCACCCGAGAGGGCCTTCACCAGTTGCCAGGCACTAATCAGGTCCTCGAACTCAAACCCGGCGCCGCTCGTTGAACGCAGCGGCGCGGGCGTATGTTTCGCGCTGCCGCCGCGAGGTGCCTTCGGGTTCGATGTGGTTTTAGATGGAACCATCAGCTTCCGAATGCTCCTGAACTCTGGATTATTGCCATATCTGTCAGCGAGGAGCAGGGGTGCAGGTTCCCCGCAATCTTTCGGTGGGCTTGAAGAGCATCGCAGGTCCCCGTTTTATAGCTGAGCACCGAGGCTCGCGAACACTCCGGAACGTCCTAAAGGGCCGGAAGCCAACGGCACCGCCAGCGCCCGCTCACCCGCCGAAAGTCTGCTGTCGGCTAAAGCAATATTTGTGTTCCCCGGCGCCATAGCCAAAGCTCTTCATGGTCAATTTGTGTGAATTAGGCCTGGTGCTGCAAGGACGGGCTGGATAAATGGGGGTTGGCCGAGGGTGACGACGATTCCAAGGGGGCGGTGAACGGTCTCAGGTGGGCTGACATCGTCAGAAAATGGGAGCGGTCGCAGCAGCCGGATCGGTTTGGATAACTCGACTGATCGCCAAGATAAGTTGCTGATTTATATGGGTTGTTGTTGCCGTGCTGACATGCTTAATGGCGGCAGACATTGAATTGACCAGTGCTGACATATGTTTGGCGCGCTCGACATCTGGCCGCTCGCGCTCAATAGAAGTCAAGTTATTGATTTAATTGAGTATTTTCCGCTATTGCTGACATGGTTACGCGCCACTGACACGCATAAAGTCATTACTGACAGCGTTTAGTGCGCTCGACATTCGGACGGCCGTGGCGGGGCGGGATTCGTTCTATCCACGCAACACTGCGGAACTTCCGGGGTCTTTAGCAGTCCTAGACCCCGACTGCTAAGATGGCTGCCATGACCCAGACCACCCTCTCCAACGCCCTAGTCGCCAACAACCTGCCTGTGCCCAGCGCGCTCGGTTCGCTGGACGCCTACATCGGCGCGGTGCACCGCATTCCGGTGCTGACCGTCGAAGACGAGCAGAGTTTGGCGCGTCGCTTCCGCGACGAAGAAGACCTCGACGCCGCCCGCGAGCTGGTGCATTCGCACCTGCGCTTCGTGGTGCACGTCGCCCGTGGCTACAACGGCTACGGCCTCCAGATCGGCGACCTGATCCAGGAAGGCAACATCGGCCTGATGAAGGCGGTGAAGCGCTTCGACCCGGAACAGGGCGTGCGCCTGGTCTCGTTCGCGGTCCACTGGATCCGCGCCGAGATGCACGAGTTCATCCTCAAGAACTGGCGCATCGTCAAGGTCGCCACGACCAAGGCCCAGCGCAAGCTGTTCTTCAACCTGCGCAAGAGCAAGAAGCGCCTGGGTTGGATGAACGCCGAGGAAGTCAGCCAGGTCGCCAAGGACCTCAACGTTTCCGAGCGCGAAGTGCTGGAAATGGAATCGCGCCTGTCCGGCCGCGACGTCGGTTTCGACGCGCCGGCCGACGAGGACGACGACCACGCGCCGCCGTCGCCGGCCGCCTACCTGCGCGCGCACGACGAAGACCCGTCGCAGAGCTACGAGCGCGAGGACGAGGAAGACAACCAGCTCGCCCTGCTGCGCGAAGGCCTGTCGGGCCTGGACGAGCGTTCGCGCGACATCGTCAAGCGCCGCTGGCTGGATGCCGACAGCAAGATCACGCTGCAGGAGCTGGCCGACGAGTACGGCGTCAGCGCCGAGCGCATCCGCCAGATCGAAGCCAATGCGCTGAAGAAGATGCGGGCGCTGTTCGCGGCCTGATCCGCGCGAACGCCGGCAACGACGACGACGGCCCGGGAAACCGGGCCGTTTTGTTTTGGGCGCCGCGTCAGGGCGCCGCGTTCAAGGCGCGCCCCAGGCGGCGGTACATCGACAGCAACTGCGTGGACGAGCGGATGCCGGCTTCGCCCTGACTGAGGCTGAGGTCGCGGGTTTCGGCCTGCAGCAGACGGCTCAGATCAGCGACCGGCAGCTCCCCATCCGGATGCCGGTAGACCGCATCGATCAGGATGAAGCGCGGCACGTGCGGAAAATCGCGCATCGCCTGTTGCAGCATGGCGCGGAACGCGGCATCCGGCGTCTGCCCCGAGGCGAGGTGGGCATGTTCGATGCGGCTGCGCGCGAAGGCCTCGTCGCGGTAGCGTTTCCAACCCAGTTCGTCCGTCTGCGCCAAGCCGGCTTCGTCCCCGACGCTCTGCTGCAGAAAGGCCAGGACGCGCAGGGCTTCGAAATCACCGGCGCTGCCGTAGGCGCGTTCGCGCAGGGTCGCGGCGTGGCGGGCGTGGAACCCGGAGAAGTCGAGTTCGTCCTCCGCGTCGGCGGCCAGACGCCCGAGCACGATCCGGCCCAGCGCCGAACTCGCCGGATAGGAATGCGCACCGACCAGGAGCTGGCAGCGATCGAGGTCGGCGACGCCGAGCTTGCGCTCGCTGTCGATCAACAGCGGCCACAGGCAGTCCCATTCGGCGCGTTCGCGTTTCTGCGCGGACCACAGGCGCGCCATCAGGTCGTGCAACGCGTCACGCGCGGCCGTGTTCTGTCCGTAGTTCCACCAATCGCTGCGCCAGTCGAAGGCGCGCGCCAGCGCGCGATCCAGGGCGACGCGGTCGCCGGCTTCGGCTTTGCGGTAGTCCTCGTCGTGCAGCGTCAGGTAGTCGGTACCGCCGAACACGGCGTAGGACATTTTCTCGGCGCCGACATGCGACTCGCGCACGTCGGAGGCCTGCACCAGGTCGTAGGCGCCGCGCTCGTCGCCGGTGACGAGGTGGCAGTAGGCGGACAGGAAGGTCGCCTGCGGCGGCGACACGCCGACGGTCTTCAGCCGCTTCCACAGCGGCAGCGCGCGCGGGCAGTCGTCGTTGCGGGTGTAGTGCAAGGCCAGTTCGTAGACGATCAGCGGCTGGTCCGGTAGCAGCTCGTCGGCGCTGCGGTGCAGTCGCTCCGAAGCCGTCGGCGCCAGCGCCCATAGCCGGTTGGCGACCACGAAGCGGCGTGCGGCGCCGCCATTTTCGGCGTAGGCGACTTCGCTGGCGATGGCCTCGGCCAGGCGGCCGGAATAGCCCAGGGCGCCTTGCTGTTTGTCGCGGGCGTCGGCGGCGTCGCTTTCGACGCGGACCTGCTCCAGGAACTCCTCGGTCGCGGCGGCGCTGGCCGGCGACGCCTCGCTCTTGGCCGCGTCCGCGAACGGCGCGCGCGCCGCGGCCGCGGGCGCGCTGGGCGCGTCGTCGGAGGAGCAGGCGGCCAGCATCAACAGGACAGGGGCGAGCGCGCTGCGGCGCGGCCGGATCGCCGCAGAGATCGGTGGCGGTGTGCGGCTCATGGCGTCCTTGCGATGAGAGAGGCGGGCCTCGGTGGGGCGATGCTAGCGCATCGCCGACGCGGGGGGCGCCTGCCGCCGGCCCTGGCGCTTGCCGCGACGGTCAGTCGTCGCGGTCGCCGAGGATGATGCGGGCGTGGCGCTGGTAACTCCAGTACGCCCAGGCCCAGTTGATCAGCACGATCACGCGGTTGCGGAAACCGATCAGGAAGAACACGTGGGCGGCCAGCCAGAACCACCAGGCCAGCAGGCCCGAGAGTTTGAAGCCGTGCACGTCGACCACCGCGGCCATGCGGCCGATGGTCGCCAGGTTGCCGTAGTCCCGATAGCGGAACGGAGTGGTGGGCCGGCCCTTGATGCGGTCGCGGATCGCGCGCGCGACGTGCGCGCCCATCTGCTTGGCCGCGGGCGCGACGCCCGGCACCGGCTTGCCGTCCTGCTGCACGCTGGCCAGATCGCCGGCGATGAAGATGTCCGGATGGCCGGGCACGCTGAGGTCGGGCAGCACCTGGACCCGGCCGGCGCGATCGCGCGGCGCATCCAGCAGGGCGCCGAGCTTGGACGCGGCCACGCCCGCGGCCCAGATCACCGTGCGCGCGGGCACGACGGTGTCGCCCAGGGTGTAGCCGCGCTCGTCGATCGCGTTGACCGGCGTGCCGGTGACCACTTCCACGCCGAGTTTCTGCAACTGCTTGCGCGCCTTCTCCGACAACGCCTCGGGAAAGCTCGACAGCACCCGCGGCCCGGCTTCGATCAGGCGCACCTTGGCCTGGGCCGGGTCGATGCGGCGGAATTCGCGGCGCAGGGTCTTGCGCGCGATCTCGGCCAGGGTGCCGGCCAACTCGACCCCGGTCGGGCCGCCGCCGACCACGGCGAAGCTCAGCCAGGCGGCGCGCTCGGCCTCGTCGTCGCTGGCCTCGGCGCGTTCGAACGCGAGCAGCAGGCGGCGGCGGATGTGCAGGGCGTCGTCGAGGGTCTTGAGGCCGGGGGCGTCGTCGGCCCAATCGTCGTGGCCGAAATAGGCGTGGGTGGCGCCGCTGGCGAGCAGCAGGGTGTCGTAGCCGATGCGCTCGCCGTCGGCGAGTTCGACCTGGCGCGCGGCTGCGTCCAGGCCGACCACTTCGCCCAGCCGCACCTCGACGTTGCGCTGGTCGCGCAGGATGTGGCGCAGCGGCGCGGCGATGTCGGGCGAGGACAGCCCGGCGGTCGCGACCTGGTACAGCAAGGGCTGGAACAGATGGTGGTTGCGGCGGTCGATCAGGGTGATGCGCACGTCGGCCGAGGCCAGGGCGCGCGTCGCCCACAGGCCGCCGAAGCCGCCGCCGACGATGACGATGTGCGGTACGCGCGCGCGGCCCGCGTCTGGAGGTTCGTGATTCATGCGCGCGCCCTCAGCCGTCCAGACGCTGTCGCAGCAGGTCTTCCAGCGTGTGCTGGTCGGCGGCGAAGCGGCGGATGCCGTCGGCGAGCTTGTCGGTGGCCATCGCGTCCTGGTTGTGCAGCCAGCGGAACTCGGCCTCGCTCATGGGGCGCGGGCCTTCGTAGCGTTCGCCGTCGTCGACCAGGGCGCGCGGCACGTCGCCGTCGCGCGCTTCCAGTTCGCCCAGCAGGTCCGGCGAGATCGTCAGGCGGTCGCAGCCGGCCAGCGCCAGCACCTGGCCGACGTTGCGGAAGCTCGCGCCCATGACCACGGTCTTGTAGCCCAGGGATTTGTAATAGCGCCAGATCTGCGTGACCGATTGCACGCCCGGATCGTCCTGCGGCGTGGCCGGCGGACTCATGCCGTTGGCCAGATGCCAATCGAGGATGCGGCCGACGAAGGGCGAGATCAGGTACACCCCGGCCTCGGCGCAGGCCACGGCCTGGGCGAAGGAGAACAGCAGGGTCAGGTTGCAGTGGATGCCCTCGCGCTCGAGCTGCTCGGCGGCGCGGATGCCTTCCCAGGTGGCGGCGATCTTGATCAGCAGGCGGTCGCGGCGGATGCCGGCTTCGTCGTACAGCTGCACCAGGCGGCGCGCCTTGGCCAGGGTGGCCTCGGTGTCGAAGCTCAGGCTGGCGTCGACCTCGGTCGAGACCCGGCCCGGGATGAGCTTGAGGATCTCCTTGCCGATCGCGACCGCGAGGCGGTCGCAGGCGTCGCCGATGCGGTTGTGGTCCCAGCGGTCGGTCTGGGCGAGCACGGCGTCGATCAGCGGCGCGTAGGCCGGCAGCGAGGCCGCCTTCAGCAGCAGGGAGGGGTTGGTGGTGGCGTCGAGCGGGCGGAAGCGCGCGATCGCCTCGATGTCGCCGGTGTCGGCGACCACCGAGGACAGCGTCCGCAGGTGTTCGAGTTGGCTGGTCATGGGCTGGTTTCTTCGTCGTCGGATTCGCCGCCATTCTCGCCTATCGCGGCGCGGCGGTGATGAAGCCGGCCTATCTTCTGACACGCGCCGCGCGGGCGGTTGCGCTAGGCTGGCGCCGACAGGGCCGGCCGCGGCCCGGGAGCGCGCGCATGGCCGCCAACACCGAAGAAAAGCGCATCGCGCTTCTGATCGACGCCGACAACGCGCCGGCGGCGAAGATCGACGTGATCCTGACCGAGGTCGCGCGCTACGGCGCGGCCAACGTGCGCCGCGCCTACGGCAACTGGAAGAGCCAGAGCCTGAAGGGCTGGGAGGCGGTGCTGCACGAATACGCGATCCGCCCGATCCAGCAGTTCGCCTACAGCAAGGGCAAGAACGCCTCGGACATGGCGATGGTGATCGACGCCATGGACCTGCTGTACGCGCGCAACCTGGACGGCTTCGCGATCGTTTCCAGCGACGCCGATTTCACCCCGCTGGTGATGCGCCTGCTCACCGACGGCGTCAAGGTCTACGGCTTCGGCGAGAAGAAGACGCCCGAGCCCTTCGTCAACGCCTGCTCCAAGTTCACCTACGTCGAAGCGCTGGGCCAGCCGGCCAGCGCCGACGTGCCGGCCGGCGAGCGCGCGACCACGCCGCAGCGCAGCGCCAAGGACCTGCGCGGCGACACCAAGCTGCTGCTGATGCTGCGCAGCGCGATCGACGCGGTCAGCGGCGACGACGGCTGGTCGCACCTGGGCGCGGTCGGCCACCAGATCGGCAACCAGGCCTCGTTCGATTCGCGCAACTACGGCTACCGCAAGCTCAGCGATCTGATCGAAGCCACCGGCCTGTTCGAGGTGCGCCGCGACAACCAGATCGTGTGGATACGCGAAAAGCCCAAGGGCGGCGCAAAAACGGTGCCCAAGGCCAAGGCCTAGCGCAGCCGCGCCGGCGAACGGATAGGATGGCTTCCGCGGCGGCCGGTCAGGACCGGTCGCGCGTTCGCAGGGGGGCGGATCCGGCATGAACACCGCGGCGATCGCCATCGCGCGCACGGCGCCGCCGCCGACGCGCCGCCAGGCGCTGGTGTTCGCGTGCAAGGCCTGGGGCCTGCGCGCGCTGCGCTGGCTGCGCGACGCCTTCGACGGTCGGCGGCCGCGCCGGCACGCGCGCACCGAGGCCTTGCGCGAGGCGCCGGTGCTGGCCGAATTCGAAAGCCCGCTGTGGCCGCAGGACGAGGCCGATTCCTTGCTGGTCGCGGGCAAGCTGCAGAATCTGCGCCTGGCGCTGAAGCGCCTGCACGGCGTGGAGGTGCCGGCCGGCGCCAGCCTGAGTTTCTGGAAACAGGTCGGACGCGCGACCCGCGGCCGCGGCTACGCGGTCGGTCGCGAATTGCGTGAGGGCTGCGTGATCCCGGCGGTGGGCGGCGGCCTGTGCCAGCTGAGCAATGCCCTCTACGACGGCGCGGTACGCGCCGGCCTGGAGGTCGTCGAACGCCACCGTCATTCGCGCGTGCTGCCGGGTTCGCTGGCCGAACAGGATCGCGACGCCACCGTGTTCTGGAACTACCTCGACCTGCGCCTGCGCGCGCCGTTCGCGTGGCGGCTGGAAGCGAGCATGGACGCGCAGCGGCTGCTGTTGCGCATCCGCGGCCATCGCAACCAGGACCCGCAGGCCTGGCCGCTGGCGCTGTCGCCGCGGCGCGCGCCGGAGCCCAGCAACGATTGCGGCAGCTGCGACCAGCAGGCCTGCCACCGCCACACCGGCCCGAACACGCAGGGCCTGCGGCGGCTGTGGTGGATGGAGGAGGCCTGGCCCGAGTTCCGTGCGGTCCTGGAAGAGGAGCGCGACGAACGGGACCGGGTGTTCGGCCCGGGCGGCCGCCGCTTCCCGGCGCAGGCGCCGGCGCGGCGCGTGCTGCAATCCCTGGCCTGGCGCTACGGCCGCTGGCGCGGCCAGGCGCTGCCGCAGGTGCGCCTGGCCCAGTTGCGCGCGCATGCGCGCGACCTGGCGCGGCAACTGCGGCCGCAAGACCTGGACCTGGTCCTGCCGCAGAGCCTGTTGCCTTTCCTGTGGCGCGAGGGCGAACTGGCCGGCCGCCGCTACGCGGTGATGATGAGCGCGCTGCCGATGCGCGCGCTGCAGTCCGAACTCGACCGCGCTTCGCAGCGGCATCCGCAGGTGCTGTCGCTGCGCGACTTCCGCGCCGATCCGGAGCTGATCGACGCCGAGTGGAACGGTCTGCTCGCCGCCGACGCCTGGTGGAGCCCGCATGCGCAGATCCTGGCCTTGGCCGGCGCGCGTGCGCGCGTGCTGGCCTGGACCCTGCCCGAGCCTGTGCCGGCGGCCGCGCGCGTGCCGCGCAGCGGCCGTGCGCGCGTGTTCTTTCCAGCCTCGCCGCTGGCCCGCAAGGGCATCCTCGAATTGTTGGCCGCGTTGGGCGATCAGGACCTCGAGATCCTGCTCCCGCCCGGCGACAGCGAGCGCGGTCTGGCCCCGGGCCGCGCCAGCCTGCGTCGTGTCGCCTCGTACCGGCAAGGGCTGCTGGAAGCCGATGCGGTCGCGTTGCCGGCATGGGTCGAGCATCAGCCGCGCGCGCTGTTGAGCGCCCTCGCCAGCGGCGTGCCGGTGATCGCCACGGCGGCCTGCGGCCTGGATCCGGGCGTCGCCGGCTGGCGCCGGGTCGAGGCCGGCGACGTCGCGGCGCTGCGTGCGGCGGTGCTCGAGGCCCTGGCATCGCGTTGAAGTGTCGGATCCAGTGCGCTATCGCTCCCCGGCATCGGTGGCGGTACGGCGGGCCCGGCCGCGATGCCGCGCAGCCATCGGCCCGCACGGCGGCGCTACACTGGCGCGTCCTTACGACCACTCGCGCGAGAGAGGCATGCAAGCGCAGCCCATCGATCTGAGCACGGTGCTGATCGTCGAAGACGAGGCGACCGCACGCGCGCGCATGCTCGAGCTGATGCGCGCCTTGGCCGGTCCGCGGGCGCGCATCGACGCGGTCGCCGATCTGGCCACCGCGCGCGCACGCCTGCAGGCCGATCCTTACGCCCTGGCCCTGGTCGACGTGCAACTGCCCGACGGCAGCGGCATCGATCTGATCGCGTGGCTGGGCACCCATCGGCCGCAGACCGCGTCGGTGATCGTGTCGGCCTATGCCGAAGAGGAGACCATCCTGGCGGCGGTGCAGGCCGGTGCGATCGGCTACCTGCTCAAGGACCGCGACGACGACGAGTTGCGCTTGTCGCTGAAGAGCCTGCAAAGCGGCGGCGCGCCGATCGATCCGCTGATCGCGCGCCGGATCCTGGCCCTGCTGCCGGCGGCGCGCCCGCCGCGGGGCGGCGCCGAGCCCGCGCCGCAGGAGGCCGAGCCCGCCGCGCAGCTGTCCGAGCGCGAGCGCGAGATCCTGCGCCTGGTCGCGCAGGGTTTCAGCAATCGCGAGATCGCCGAACTGGTGGCGCTGTCCAAGCTCACCATCGAATGCCACACCAAGAACATCTACCGCAAACTCGCGGTGGGCTCGCGCACGGCGGCGGTGTTCGAGGCGCGCGCGCTGGGATTGCTCAACTGAGCCGGAACCGGTCAGGCGCAGGCTTCGCGCGCGCCTGCGCCTGGTGGCTGTCCTTGCTGCTGGCCTGCGTCTGGTTCGGCGCCGCGGCGCAGCCGGCCGCGCCCGGCACGCTGCTGCTCGACCGCGCCGAGGCCGCGCGCTCGGACTGGAACGCCGCCGCGCCGCCGGCCGCGGGCTGGACGCCGGTGACGCTGCTGGACGTATGGCACAAGCGCTGGCCCGGCCACGACGGCGTGGTCTGGTACCGGCTGCATTGGCATCAGGACGATCCGCGCCGACCGACCGCGCTGCTGGCCGATTACATGAGCATGAGCGGCGCGATCTACGTCAACGGCGAGGCCGTCGCGCGCGATCCCAGCCTGGTCGAGCCGCTGTCGCGGACCTGGAACTCGCCGCACTACGTGCTGTTGCCGCCGTCGTTGCTGCGCACGGGCGAGAACAGCGTGTGGCTGCGGGTGTCGGGTCTGTCGGCCTACCAGCCCGGCGCCGGGCCGGTGCGGGTCGGCGATCCGCGGGCGCTGCAGCAGCGCTACCGCAGCGAGCGCTTCATGCGCTACGACATCAAGCTGATCAACCTGGCCATGGCCGCGGTCCTGGGCGGCGTGTTCCTGCTGATGTGGCTGCTGCGGCGCAAGGACAGCGTCTACGGCTGGTTCGCGCTGACCGAGTTGGCCGGCTCGCTGTACGGCTACAACCACATCGCCACCGGGATCTGGCCGTTCGCGAGCACCGATGCCTGGCAGGCCTTCAACGCCGCCTTCTACGTGGTGGCGGGCGCGTGCTACGCCTTGTTCCTGCTGCGTTACTGCGAGCGCCGTTTCCCGCGCCTGGAGCGCGCCTTGGGCGCGGTGGCGGCGCTGGCGTTGATCGCGGCCGCGCTGGCGCCGGCCTGGATGGGTCAGCAGCGCAATCTGTGGTTCGCGCTGGGCGGCGCGATCTACTACGTCGGCATCGGCTGGTTCCTGGTCCAGGCCTGGCGCCACCGCCGTCCCGACACCCTGGTGCTGGCGGCCTGCCTGCTGCTGCCGGTGCTGGTGTCGTTCTACGATTTCGCCCTGTTCTTCGGCTGGGTCGACGGGGTGACCTACCTGCTCAGTCTGACCTCGGTGCTGACCCTGATCGGCATCGGCTTCGTGCTGTCCTACCGTTTCGTCGCCGCGATGCGGCGGGTGGAAGGCTTCAACCTCGAGCTCAAGCGCGAGGTCGATGCGGCCACTTCCGAACTGGCCCGGACCCTGTCGCGCCAGCACGCGCTGGAACTCGCGCACAGCCGCGCCGGCGAGCGCCTGCACTTGGTGCGCGACCTGCACGACGGCTTCGGCGGCACCCTGGTCGGGGCGATCGCGCAGCTCGAACGCGCGCCGGCGGAGATGCCCAAGGCGCGGGTGATCGAGGTGCTCAAGGAGATGCGCGACGACCTGCGCCTGGTGATCGACAGCACCGCGCGCGAGCACGCCGACCTGGCCGCGCAGATCGCGCCGCTGCGTCACCGCCTGGGCCGGCTGCTGGAAACGGCCGACATCGACAGCCGCTGGCAGCTGGACGGCCTGGACGGGATCGAACTGGACAGCGCGCGCAGCCTGGACCTGCTGCGGCTGCTGCAGGAAGCGCTGACCAATGTGTTCAAGCACAGCCGCGCGCAGCGCGTGGAGGTGGGCCTGCGCCGGGTCGAGGATCGACTGCAGTTGCGCATCGACGACGACGGCCACGGCATCGCGCCCGCCGCCGCGCCCGCGGACGGCGGCGCCGGACTGGCCAGCATGCGCCTGCGCGCGCAGCGCCTGGGCGGCGAGCTGAAGATCGAATCCGGTCCCGGCGGAACCGGTTTGCGCCTGGAGTTTCCGCTGCCGACCTAAAGCTAAGCTAACCGAAGTCGAGGCATCTCGGACGATCCAGAAGCAGGATGCTATTGCCTTGGCTTATGTTGCCGTCACAAGCGCGCCGCCACCGATGGCGCCGAAGTCAATCCTGCGAATCGCTGTGCACGATCGCGGCAGAGCCCTCAGCAGGACAGCGATACCAGGCGATCGAGGAAGCCTGGTTGCTTGGCGCGCTCACGCCACCACGCTTGCGCCGCCCCGGTCTCGCCCGAGCGCCAGGCCAGATAGAAGGTTTCGGCAGCTTTGGGTTCCTCGACGTCTTTGACTATCAGCTGGCCTGACGCGACGGCGCTCCGGGCGTAGGGTTCCGGCAGGAACCCGAAGCCCAGGCCCAGCCGCTGCATCTCGTACTTGCTCCGCATGTCCGGGACGGTCAGTGCGTCCTGACCGAACAGCACGCCCACAGTGCGTGGGATCAGGCTGCGTGCCGAGTCGGCTACCACGATAGCCAGATGTTCCTGCAGATCCCCCTTGGTGAGACGACGCTTGACGCCGGCGAGCGGATGGCCGGGGGCGACGGTGAAAACGAACGGCAGACTCCCCAGCGATTCGTACAGGTAGCCACCGCCCGAGGGGCCTTCGCCTGCGGCGCCAATGAGCAGGTCGACGCGTCGATCCAGAAGCGCTTCCCACGTGCCTGTGAGCGCATCCTGCGCGATGCGTATCCGGGTGTGGCGTGTCGTTTCATAGAACGCCTTCAGGTCCTCGGCGAGCGCCGACGGAGCGAACAGAGAGTCGACGCCGATGGCCAAGATCGTCTCCCAGCCCGACGAAACCTTGCGCACGCGAAGTTCGAGATCGATTGCTGCGCGCAGCAGGTGCCGGCCCTCCTTCAGCAGCTCATGACCGGCGTCTGTGAGCGTTGCTTTGGGCCCGTTTCGCTCGAAGAGCCGGATGCCGAGGTCTTCCTCGAGCTTGGCTACGGTGTAGGAGATCGTCGACGGCACCTTGTGCAGCTCTTTGCCGGCTGCGGCAAACGAGCCCCGGCGGTCGATCGCATCCAGGATCTGCAGGGCATCCAGGCTCAGTCGGAGCATTCGAATTTCTCGATGATAGGGCTGCAAAATACTCGCTTTTAGCACGCCAGGTCTGCTCGCATACTGTCGCCAAGCAAGAAGGTTGCCGTGAAAATATAGGCATTAAGCCTGCACGGAAAGACCGGAAGCGATATTCGATAGATTCGCACATAAGCGAGAGGAGTGCCCATGATGCAGGTCCGTAAGAGCGAAGAGCGTGGCCACGCCGAGCACGGCTGGCTGAGCTCCCGCCATACATTTTCGTTCGCTGAGTACCGCGACCCCCGTCACATGGGCGTTGGCGCGTTGCGCGTGATCAACGAAGACAAGGTCATGGGTGGCCAAGGCTTCGGCACGCACGGCCACCAGGACATGGAGATCATCTCTTACGTGCTGGATGGCGCCCTGGAGCACAAAGACAGCATGGGCAACGGCTCGGTGCTCCGTCATGGCGACGTGCAGCGCATGAGCGCCGGCACTGGCGTGCGGCACAGCGAGTTCAATCACTCGCCGACCGACCGGGTGCACTTCCTTCAGATCTGGATCCACCCGGACAAGGCCGGGTACGAACCGGGCTACGAGGAGAAGCACTTTGATGCGACATCCAAGCGCGGACAACTCCGCCTGGTCGTTTCGCCTGACGGGCGCGACGGTTCGCTTCGGATGAACCAGAACGCGTTCCTGTACGCCGGGCTACTGGATGGCGACGAACAGGCTACGCACGAACTGGAAGTGGGGCGGCTGGGATACGTCCATGTTGTCCGCGGCACGGTCCAGGTCAACGGCGTCGAACTCAAGGCGGGCGATGCCGTGAAGATCGAGCAGGAAACCCAGGTCACGCTCGATCGGGGCACGGATGCCGAGGTGCTGCTGTTCGATCTTCCCAGCTGAGTCCCGGAGAAACATATGAACACTCTGTCCAAACTGCGTTACCCCGTGGCCCGCGCTTCCCTCGGCGCCATCTTCTTCATCATGGGCCTGACCAAGATATCCAGCTTCGCCGGCGTCGCTGGCTGGATGGCCAGCTCGGGCGTGCCGTTCGCCAAGCTGCTGCTTGTGCTGACGATCGCGATCGAGGTGGGTGGCGGTCTGCTCTTGATCATCGGCAAGCAAACCCGATGGGCGGCGCTGGCGCTGGCAGCCTTCATTGTTCCGGTCACGCTGATTTTCCACGCCTTCTGGAACGCGGATGCGGCCAGCTTCCAGGATCAGCTCACCCACTTCCTCAAGAACCTGGCCATCCTCGGCGGCATGCTGCTGCTGGCGGCTCCGGCGGCCGCCAACTCCCGCAGTTGATTGCAGGCGTTCCATCGCAAGAAGCCCCCGCGTTGCGGGGGCTTTCTGTTTCGGTCGAGCGAGCCGGCTGCAGGGGGCTTGTGGAGCGTCGCAGGCGGGAGGAAAAGCCCGCGGGATTGCTACCCGCGACGGCCGGCTTCGAACAGGAACCAGATACGCCGCTCGGCCTCGTCAATCCAGACCTCCAACAGGCTCGCCGTCGCCACGTCGCCGTACTCGTCGCACAGCGCATGCGTTGTGCGCATGAATCCGGTCAGTCGGGTGTTGTCGTCGCGGAGCTCCGCGAGCATGTCCGCTGGGGTAACGTAGTCGGCGTCGTTGTCCATCAGCCGCTGCAGCCGCGCGATCTGGCCGGTCGAATGCAGCGTCAGTCCACCCAGCTTGCGAACGCGTTCGGCTATCGGGTCGACCGTGGCGTAGATCTGATCGGCCTGCTCATCAAGCAGCAGGTGATAGTCGCGGAAGTACGGCCCGGACATGTGCCAATGAAAATTCTTCGTCTTCAGGTACAAGGCGAAGATGTCCGCGAGCAGGGCATTGAGTTCGGCCGATATATCGCTCCGGGCGTCGGCCCCGAGCCCCGTCGGCGTGACCAGGGAGGCCTTGCGGCGTTCCTGTACAGCAGTTTTTTCGTTCATTGCAGGCCTCGCTTTCTACCAAGAGAACTTGAGTTCCAATCCGGCGTAGTCGCTGTCGCGCCCGCCCGCGTCGCGAACGACGCGACCCACGTCGTAGTGAACGAGCTCAACCACTGTGGTGAACTGCGGCGTGGGGTTCCATTGGGCGTGCAGCTGTACATAGCTCGCCGTATAGCGATCCCTTGCGGCCGCGCTGCCTGCCAGAGGAAGGTCCGGCTGCACATAGACCGCGTCATGCACGTTCTCGCGCCACAAGCCAGCCACCGCGGCGGAAACTTCGATGGACGCCGTCGGGCGAAGCTTCAGCGACGGCTTGACCTGAATCACGTTCACATAGCCAGTGTGGCCGGCGAGCGTGAAGGAGTAGGAGCCGTTGGGAAACAACGGATTGAAGGTATTCAGTCGCGCGTCGCCTGGTCGCTCATCGCCAGAGGCGGCATCCAGTTGAAGCCCGAGGCGCGGTGTCCAGGCTTGGGCCTGGAAGGTGTAACCGCCGCGCAAGCCCGCGGCCCACGCGCGTACGCTCGCATGGCCCACTGCGCCGCTCTGCGCGATGCCCTCGGCGTCCCAGTCCCACGCGCCCTGCGTCCCGGTCACATGCACATCCAGGTTGTCGCGCCATTCGCGGCCAGCTGCATCGAGGAAACTCGTACTGTCATTGCGCAGCCGCGCGTAGAAGACACTCGCCGTGCCGCGCCTGGTCTTGCGTTCGGCGCGCAGCATCCCGAATCGTTGATCTCCTTTGGACAGATCGTCGAAGTGTTCATCGGCGCGGTATCGCACGGGCTGGCTGACGAGCCCGCTGATTTCCCAAGCGCCGGTTTCGTAGCGCACCCAGAGCCCATCGAAGGATTGCCGCACGTTGGGTCCATCGCGAAGGCTCAGGAAGCGTTGCTGGCCGAAGGCGAAGTCCTGACGTCCGATGCGCGTCATCCATGTGCCATGCCGGATCTGCCTGCGATAGCCCACGAAGGCCAAGCGCAGGTCCACCGGGTTGCGATCGGTCGGGGTAGGGCGCTGCTTCCCGAACGTACGCACATCCTCCACCTGCACGAACGCCCGCCAGCGGTCGCTCCAATGCACGTCGGCATGGGCTTGGACGCGCTGTAGAAGATAGCTGTCGTACGGTGCCCGCGTTCCGAACTCCGCGCCGTCGGCGAACTCGATGCGTTCCCGCACCGTCGCGCCGAAGCTCAAATAGGCGCCGCCCTGCAAGGAGATGTACTTGAGTCGGTCGAACGGTTCGGTTCGTAACGTCGGATCGGCGAGCGCGGACCAGTCCTCCTGCCATCGGTTGCTGGCGGGTTCGGGCCGCACCGTCGCCGCTGCTGCGGGCGACGACGCGGTCATGAGCGCCGCGACCGCCGCCCATGGAGCGTCAAAGCGCGGCATGGGGCGGCGTTCGTCCGGAGCGGATGTTCAGCAGGTGGCGAACGATGGCGGGCTCGGCCCCCCGGTGGAAAGCGACGACTTCCTGCTGCAGGTCCGCGTCCGCGTGGGTGACGCGCCGGTGCTGGCGCAGATGCTCGGCCCAGGATTCGACAAGAAACCACTCGACGATCCGCTCGGGATCGGCAGCGTCCTCGGACACGCACCACAAATAGGCACCGTCTCGCCGGCGAGCTTCGGACAGCCGTTCGAGCAGCTGCAGAAAGGATTCGCGTTGCTCCCGGGCAATTCGATACTCGATTTGCACCAGCACCGGGCCGCGGTCGCGTTCGATCGGCGCGGCTATTAGCGGTTCGGGCCAATGATGCGACGGTTCGAGGTCGGATTCGCCTTTTGGCAGCCGCACGCGATACAGCCCCAGGCTGGCGACTGCGAGAGCCGCGGCGCCAATCAGGAGCGCGGTCGTGAGTCCCGTCCGCTGCGCGATCAGGCCCCAGCAAAAGCTGCCCGCGGCCATCGCACCGTTGAACACGGTGAGATAGATCGCTAGGCCGCGGCCTCGCACCCAGTTCGGCAGCACGCCCTGCGCCACGCCATTGAGTGTGGTGAGCGCCGTGATCCAGCCCGCACCCAAGATCAGCAACAGCGCGACCGCAATCGCCTTGGGCGGCGCGAGCGCGAGCGATGCCAGGACGGCCGCGGCGAGGAAGGACGCCCCGAGCAACAGCTGATCCGCCGTGCAGCGCGCGCGTGCCCACGGCAACAGGAACGCACCGCCGATGGCGCCGACTCCGACGGCGGCCAGCAGCACACCGTAGAAGCCCGCATCGCCCTGCAGCAGCTCGCGCGCGATCAGTGGCATCAATGCCCAAACGCAACTAGCCAACGAAAAATAGATGGCGGAGCGCAACAACACCCGATGCAGGTCGCGGCTGGTGCGAGCGTAGCGCAGGCCCGCACGGAACGCGCCGAGGAACTGTTCGTTCAGCGCATCGGGAGACTTCTGGGGGCGAGGCCACCACAGAAGGGCAGCGATCACGAAGAAATAGCTGGCGAGGTCGGCCGCGTACGCCGCGAACGCGCCGAAGCTCGCCAGCAGCAGCCCGCCCAGGGCGGGACCGATCGATCGGGAAATGTTGACGCCCAGCGAGTTGAGTGTGACTGCCGGCCGGACGGACTCGTGGGGTACCAGCTCCGGAACGATCGCCTGCCAGCTTGGCATCGCCAGCGCCGTCCCGACGCCACCGAGGAACGTCAGCGCAACTAGATACTCGATCGTCATTGTGCCCGTCCAAGCCAGGACCAGCAGCAGCGTGCTGACCGCGATCAGCAGGAGTTGAGCGACGATGAGGAAGCGGCGGCGATCGAGAATGTCGGTCAATACGCCCGCGGGAATCGCGAGCAGGAAGATCGGAAGCGTGGCCGCGGTCTGTATGAGCGCAACCATCGCCGGACTTGGCGACAGATCGGTCGCCAGCCAGGAGCTGGCGACGTCGCGCATGAAGGTGCCCGTATTGCCCACTATCGTGGCGGACCACAAGACGGCAAAAGTGGGATACCGCAAGGGCGCGAAGGCGCTCGCGGCTTGCTTTGCGGGAGGAGCGCTCGCCGGCGTCATGGGGCGCCTCGCCGGTGGGCGGAGTCCGCCAGGTCATGCCATGCGATGAGGAGGAAGGCCCCGACCAAGCCGATGTGCTCGAAGAACGTATTCGCCGCCATCGTTTGCTGGGCCATGGGCAGTTCCCAAAAGCGATTGGCGACGAACGTCGCCCCTGCGGTGAAGGCCGCCAGTGCCAGCGCACCGAACCAGCGCCGGTAGCCGCTGAGGATCAGCACCGCAGCTCCCAGTTCGACGACGATCGTGGCAATCGCCATTGGCACGGCCGGCTGCAGCCCGAAGTGCGCCATTTCTGCGACAGCACCGTTGAAGGCGAGCGCCTTGGTGAGCCCACCCTGGAGATAGGCTGCACAGACAAACAACAGCGCTACCCAGCGAACCGTTCTGGCGCTGAAGCCTCGTACGAACGTGTCTTTCGGATTCATGGTTCAAACCGCCCAGCAAGCACAGCCCAAAGCACCCCAGAAACTCTTGAGGTCATCGACGGGAATACGACTCGACCAGGCGGAGACATGATGATGTCCATGCACCTGGCACCCATGGGTGCAGCCGCAGGCGTTCACCTGCGACATGCGCATTCGTTCCGGCGTCGCCCAGGCGCCGTAGCCGCCATACGTCCTGACCGGCGACCACGCAGGCATGGCCGGTGGTGGCGGCACGTCGTGGGAGGCGAATACGCCCGCGGCATACACCACGCGGCCGCCAACCACGGTCAACAGCGAGCTGATGTCCGCGATCTCGTCTTCGCTGCAGGAGAAGTAGTCGCGGTCCGGCACGATCAGGTCGGCCAGCTGGCCCGCCTGGATCCGGCCTTTGTTGCCGTCTTCGTTCGAGAACCAGGTGACATTCTCGGTCCACATGCGCAAAGCCTGGTCGCGGCTCAGGCAGTTCCGGCGCGGATAGAGCGCCGTGCCGCCGACAGTGCGACCGGTCACCAGCCATGACAGCGAAACCCAGGGGTTGTACGAAGCCACCCGTGTCGCATCGGTGCCGGCGGATACCTTCACGCCTGATTCGAGAATGCGCTTTACAGGAGGCGTTGCCTCGGTTGCGGCCGGGCCATAGCGCTCGAGGAAGTACTCACCCTGGTAGGCCATGCGGTGCTGGACGGCAATACCGCCGCCTAGCGCCGCCACACGGTCAATCGACTGCTCCGAAATGGTTTCGGCATGGTCGAAGAACCAGTGAAGGCCGTCGAGGGGCATGTCCTTATTGACCTTCTCAAAGACGTCCAAAGCGCGCGATATGGTTTCGTCGTAGGTGGCGTGCATGCGCCACGGCCAACGGTTCTGGACCAGAATGCGGACGACCTGCTCGAGGTCGCCTTCCATATTGGCGGGCATGTCCGGCCGCGGCTGGCGGAAGTCCTCGAAATCCGCTGCAGAGAAGACCAGCATCTCGCCGGCGCCGTTATGGCGGAAGTAGTCGTCGCCTTGTTGATATCTGGATGACGCGGTCCAGTTGAGGAAGTCTTCCTTTTCCTGCTTCGGCTTCTGCGTGAACAGGTTATAGGCGAGCCGCACGGTCAACTGGTCGTTGTCGGCCAGATTGCGAATGACTTCATAGTCTTCCGGATAGTTCTGGAAGCCGCCGCCGGCATCGATCGCGCTGGTGACGCCCAGGCGGTTGAGATCGCGCATGAAGTGCCGCGTCGAGTTGAGCTGATACTCGAAGGGCAGCTTGGGTCCCTTGGCCAAGGTGGCGTAGAGAATGTTCGCGTTCGGCTTGGCCAGAAGCAATCCGATGGGATTGCCTCGGCTGTCGCGCGTGATCTCGCCGCCGGGCGGCTCGGGCGTATCGCGGGTATAGCCGACCGCCCGCAATGCCGCCGCGTTGAGCAATGCGCGGTCGTACAGGTGGAGAATGAAAACCGGCGTGTCGGGCGCGATCGCGTTGATCTCTTCCAGCGTCGGCAATCGCTTCTCGGCGAATTGGTGCTCGGTGAATCCGCCGACGACGCGCACCCATTGCGGCGCGGGCGTGATGCCGACCTGGTGCCGGAGCATCGCCATCGCGTCCGCCAGGCTGCGAACGCCATCCCAGCGAAGCTCCATGTTGAAGTTCAAGCCACCGCGGATGATGTGCAGGTGGTTGTCGCACAGGCCGGGAAGCACGCAGCGACCGTCCAGGTCGATTACCTTGGTATGCGGCCCGGCCAGCGGCATCACTTCGTTCTCGTGGCCGACCTTCGTGAAGCGTCCTTGGCTGATGGCTACTGCGGTCGCCGTCGGCTGCCGGGGATCGAGGGTGACGAAGTTGCCTCGATGAAGAATGGCGTCCGGATGCATGTTGGGTTCTCGCGACTTTGACCAGGCTGCAGCAGGCGCTGCAAGGGCAGCACCGAGAATCAGCCGACGGGTTCTATCCGGTCCGGCGCCAGTCTCGCTCATGACATGTTCTGGCCGTCGCGATCGCGCGGCTGCTGTGGTCGCTCATCGCACTCCGGCAGTCGCCCGAGTACGTGCGGTCGGAAGTGGCGATGCAGCCATGCGGCGGCCTGAGGTTCCCTGGCGAGCGCTGTTCGGATCAACGACGGGATCTGCTCGCCGAGCAGGATGCCGAGCAGACCTGCCAGCGCGATGACGGGTGGGGCCGGCGAGCGCACGCGCAGCAGGGCATACACCACGCCTACGAGCAGACCTGCGCCAAGGGAGAGCAGATACGGCCTCATGACTCCTCCAAAGAGAGAGGTGGCGCGCGCAAGGTTGGGGGAGGGCATGCGTGCGCCACATCGGGGGCTAGGCGCGAATGAAATCAAGCAAGTCTTGGTTGAACTTCGCCTGGTGGGTGAAGGTGAGCCCATGATCTGCACCCGGATAGACCTTCAGCTGCGATCCCTCGATCAACTGGTGGGTGAGCTTCGCGGTCGCGTCGATGGGCACGATCTGATCATCGTCGCCATGGATGATCAGGGTTGGCACGTTGATCTTCTTCAGGTCGTCGGTGAAATCCGTTTCCGAGAACTGCTTGATGCAGTCGTACTGACCCTTGATGCCGCCTTGCATGCCCTGTAGCCAGAACGTATCGCGCATGCCCTGCGTCACCTTCGATCCCGGACGATTGGCGCCGAAAAATGACGTCGTCAGTTCCTTGTAGAAGTTCGAGCGATCGGTCAACACCCCCTGGCGGATGCCATCGAAGACGTCCATCGGTACGCCGTTGGGATGTGACGCGGTCTTGAGCATGATCGGCGGGATCGCCCCTACCAGAACCGCTTTGGCAACGCGTTTGGTGCCGTGGCGGCCCATGTAGCGCACGATCTCGCCACCGCCGGTCGAATGGCCCACCAACACCACATTGGTGAGATCCAGGGTTTCGATGACGGCCGCCAGGTCGTCGGCGTAGGTGTCCATGTCGTTCCCGTTCCACGGCTGGCCGGAGCGACCGTGGCCACGGCGGTCGTGGGTAACGGTCCGGAAGCCCTGGTTGCTCAGGAACAGTATCTGCGCTTCCCAAGCGTCGCCGGAGAGCGGCCAGCCGTGCGAGAACACTACGGGCTGGCCCTTACCCCAATCCTTGAAGTAGATGCTGGTTCCATCTTTGGTGGTCACTGTTGTCAAAGGTGTGCTCCGTGTTGAGGTGCTCGTGAAGGTCGGCGCCTTGGCGGCCGCCTGTGCAAGGGGCGGAATGGCCATGACGGCCGAGGCCGCGACCGCGGTTCCAAGCAAAGCGCGGCGTCCCTCGTCGATTGCGTTTTCGCTGCTCATGGAAAATCTCCAGACGCTGAGGGTTAGTGACCGCCTTCCTGCGCGCCGAACATCGTCTTGGCGTACTGGATGCCGATGCCGTAGCCGCCTGCATTCGTGCGGGCGATTCCTGTCGTGAGGGCATAGGTGTCGGTGCGTGCCCAGTCGCGCTGCAGTTCGAGCAGATACTGCAAGCTGGTCATCGGCCGCGCGCCAGCCTGAACCATGCGGTCCATCGAACGGTTGTGCGCTTCATCGGAGACATCGCCCGAGGCATCGGCGATGACATAGGCTTCAAAGCCCTGGTCGAGCGCGGACAGGACCGGGCCGACGATGCAGACGCTCGTCCAAAGGCCCGCGAATACGATGCGCCCTTTGCCGATGCGATTGACGGCGCCGGTGACCTGCGCGTCCTCCCACGCATTCATGGTGGTGCGGTCGTACACCGGCTGCTTCGGGAAGGTTTCGACGAGCTCCGGGAACAGTGGCCCGGAAAACGACTTCTCGGCGACGGTCGTCAGGATCGTGGAGACGCCGAATCCTGCGGCCGTCTTGGCCACCAGGGCGGTATTGGTGCGCAGAGATCCTATGTCGATCGAGCGGACCGCGAACGACATTTGAGATTGATGGTCGATCAGGATCAGGGTGTGATCCTGGGGCGTAAGCAGTGTCCTGCCCGGGGTGGGAGAGGCCGTTGGCATTGGGGGCTCCGATTGACAATGCATCAGCGACGGGCGTCGCCTGCCAATCCAGATTGCCTTCGTCCTGTTGTGATCGGAACACCTGAAAGCAGGAGGTTCACCTCCCCAATTAGAGGTACGCGATCCGGCTACAGCGAAAAAATTCCCCGCTTGAGTGCGATCGTCACGGCATGCGTCCGGTCCTTGGCGTCCAGCTTTTCCAGAATGCGCTTCATATGCGTCTTGACGGTTTCCTCGGAGATGTTCAGAAGCGTTGCGATTGCCTTGTTGGCGTTCCCGGCAGCGACCCCTTTTAGGATTTCGATCTCGCGAGGCGACAGCGCATCCATGGATGCGTATTCCGCGATCTGCGCCGCGATCTCGGGCGGAATGCGCTTGCGCCCCGCCATCACGACACGGATGGTTTCCAACAGCTCCTTGCGCAGGGAACTCTTCAGCAGATATGCCTGCGCCCCGGCTCTCATGGCTTGCAGGGCCTGCGCATCGCCTTTGAAGGTGGTCAGTACGATGATCTTTGCCGTCGGAAATTCGCTACGTATGCCTTTGATGGCATCCACGCCGTCCATCTCGGGCATCTGTACGTCCATCAACGTGATGTCAGGCCGCAAACGACGAAATGCTTCGATCGCGTCCCGGCCGTTGCTGGCCTCGCCAACGAGCACCATGTCGCTCTCGCCTTCGATGACGCCGGCAATGCCATCGCGAAGGATGGGGTGGTCATCGACCGTCATTACGCGTATAGGGCTTTCGGATGCCTGCACGCCTGGGTCTCCATCTCAGAAGGTGTACTGGGGTTCGCTGTCCCCGCCGACGACTCTAGGGCGATTCCTTGCGACGGCATCCCCCTTTTGTGGGATAGGAAAGCAACTCTGTTGCCGATAGGCGCCCATCGCGCGAGCCCATAGGCTGACGATGTGCGGCATCGATATCTACTTTATCCACAAGGTCGGACGGGGATAGGTCTCATCCTACTGCGTATGTGCGCGGCCGTTGCTCTTGGCGTACTGAATCCAGGCCATGAGTTCCAGGCTTGGGCCGGGCTCGATGAGTGGCTGCAGGGCGCCGTCATCCTGGGGCTTCTGGTGGGACTCTTGACTCCCATGACGGCGCTGGCCGCGCTTTCGTTTGCTTTGGCCCACCTGTACTCCCATTGGGCGCCTTCGAGTCCTTATCTGCCAGTCCTGCTTGGTCTTGCAGCTGCGGCTCTCATCCTTCTTGGGCCGGGCGCCTACTCGGTGGACGCTTCGCTGTACGGTCGTCGAGAGGTCAGGATACCCGGAACAGGGCGTCGCCAGTGAACAGATCGAGCGAAGATCGGAGCAGGCCAGTCGGCTTGTGCGCTTGACACTGTTGTGGCGGGGTCATTGCTCGGCGGGAATGGTTGCCGCAGGGCTTGGCTGTCGTCGGTATAATCTTGCGAATGAAGCTTGATACGGCGCCTACCGGTAATGTGCAGTCGCCGGTAGCGGGCGAGCTGGTGGCGGCGGATCGCGCCGTTCGCACGCCGCCGCGGTCGATTCTGACGAGTGACCACACTCGGCCCTCCCGGGATGTCAACGATCCTTGCACGCCAGGGAAGACGCGCATGTACGCGCTTGTCTTGTTGCTGTCGGGCCTGCTGCTGACGTTCTGGAACGACGCATACGCGCTCGATGCGAAGCGCCGTATTGGCCAGTTTCACCACACCGCCTGGACAGTAAAAGAGGGGGCGCCTGGACAAGTCACGGCACTGGCGCAGACACGCGACGGCTATTTGTGGCTGGCCACGCAGATCGGACTGTTCCGCTTCGACGGAGTGCAGTTCGAACGATTCGATCCACCCAACGGCTTTCCTGCTACGAGCATTTCGACGCTGTATGCAGCGAAGAGCGGCGGGCTCTGGATCGGATTCCGTTACGGCGCAGTAAGCTTTCTTGATGGCGACAGCGTCACTCACTACGGCGAAGCGCAGGGCTTGCCGACCAGCACCGTTTTCCGCTTTGCGGAAGATCGCGAAGGGACTTTGTGGGCAGCTACCTTTACCGGGCTGATCCGGCTCAAGGGCGATCGCTGGAAAAGGCTGGACCCGACTTGGCAACTCCCCGGCCGCCAGGCCCGCACTGTCTTCGTCGACGCGTCGGGCACGTTGTGGGTGGCCACGGAGCGTGGTGTCGCCTACCTGCGCAAGGGCGATTCGACATTCAAGAACGTGGAGACGCGGGTCGGTCGGGTCAGCCAGATTGCGCAAGCGCCCGATGGCGGCATCTGGATCGCCGAAGCCGACGGCGCCGTCCGGCGCTTGCCCCTGGAAGGCGAGCAAGCTTCCACGAAAGCGTTACGGTACCCCTCGGCGGGCCTGCTCTTCGATCGCGATGGGACGCTCTGGGCAACGACGCTGGGCGATGGGCTCCATCGGCTGCCGTTCCCGGCGTCTGCCCAAGATGCCGTGCCACCTGCGCAGGACGACGGTTTTGACCGGTTTCGGCGGATCGACGGCCTCAGCTCCGACTACGTGCAACCGGTAGTGGAAGACAGCGAAGGCAACATCTGGATCGGCAGCAGCCATGGATTGGATCGCTTTCGCCATTCGAACGCTGTCCCGGTGATGCTTCCGGACGGCGCCCAGGATTTCGCGATCGCACCGGCACAGCGCGGCACGCTGCTGATAGGAAGCCGCAACAGTCCGCTCCTGCGTTTGCGGGACCAGCAACTGTCCACGCTTGATCTGCCACCGCCTATCACGGCGGCCCATCGTGACCGCGAAGGCGTTGTGTGGCTGGGAGGCCCCAAGGGGCTATGGAAGCTGCAGAACGGGCAGCTGACGAAGATCACGCCGTTGCCTACAAGCAACTACTCGGGTGTCCAGGCAATTGCAAAGGACCGCAGCGGTGCCTTGTGGGTCTCGCTGAATACCCCGGGCGTATACAGGCTGGTTGATGACCATTGGCGGCACTTCCAGGATCTGCAAGGCCTGCCGGCAGGATCCTCGCCACTTGCGATGCTATGCGATTCCGAGGCAACGCTTTGGCTGGGTTTCGCCCGCAACGAGATTCTTTTGATGAAGGACGGTGCGCTGCGAAAGCTCGGAGCCCAACAGGGTTTAGCGGTCGGCAATGTAACCGCGCTAACCGAGGGCCGCGCGGGCATCTGGATCGGAGGCGAGCGTGGATTGGCCTTGTTCGCGAACGGTCGCCTGCGCAGCGTCCGCGCAACGGAGAAAGGACACTTTCGCGGCATCACGGGCATAGTCGAAGCCCGCAACGGAGATCTATGGTTGAACGGCGCGTATGGCATTCTCCATGTGTCCGATGCGAGGGTGGGGCGTCTGTTCGATCGATCCGGCCCCGGCGCTGCCTATGAACGATTCGATTTTCTGGACGGAGTGCCAGGTGTTCCGGCGCAATTCCGGCCGATCCCCACGGCAACGGAAACCGACGATGCGAGGCTGTGGTTCGCCACTACCGCAGGTGTAGTGGGAATCGAGCCCTCTTCCGTCAGGCGCAACCCGATTCCGCCTCCTGTGCACATTCGCTCGATCGTCGCGGACAAACAAACCTATTCGACCGGCAAGGACCTGCATCTGCCCGCGGGCACCCAGAATCTGCAGATTGCATACACAGCTCTGAGCCTTTCCATTCCGGAACGGGTGCGGTTCCGTTACAAGCTGGAGGGGTACGATCGGGGCTGGCAGTACGCTGGAACGCGTCGCGTCGCCTTCTACAGTGATCCCGGGCCGGGCACCTACACGTTCCGGGTGATGGCCGCCAACAATGATGGCGTGTGGAATGAAGTGGGGGCTTCGCTGCCACTTACCATTGCGCCACTTTATTACCAGACCATCTGGTTTCGGGTGCTGTGCGTGCTGTTGACACTTTCAATAGCATGGATCGCGTACCTCTTGCGCCTGCGTAGCGTGGCGCAGCAGATATGCCTGCGCATGGAAGCACGCTACGACGAGCGAGAGCGCATCGCCCGCGAGCTTCATGACACCCTTCTACAGGGAACGCAGGGATTGATCCTGCGCCTCCACGCAACCAGCAAGAAGTTGCGTGAGGATGATCCGGCGCGACTGGATCTAGAAAAGGCGATGGACCTGGCGGAGCGTGCTTTGGCGGAAGGGCGGGATCGCGTGCGCGGTCTGCGCGGCGACGTGCAGTACTGGCACGACTTGGGCGATGCCCTGTTGCATGTGCGCGACGAATTGCACATTCAACCGACGCCGGACATGCGTCTTACCGTCGAAGGCAAGCCGGTGCCATTGCTGCCAGGTATAGCCGAGGAGCTCTACCTGATCGGCCGCGAGGCCGTGCTCAACGCGCTGCAGCATGCGCGTGCCCATGCCGTCGAAATCGAACTGGGTTACCACGCGCGCGAACTGAAGTTGCGCGTGCGTGACGACGGCGTTGGCATGCCGCGACATGCCCCACATACGCCCGGTCATTGGGGGCTTAGTGGCATGCACGAGCGCTCTAGGCGTATCGGCGGACACCTCGACATTCTCTCGCGTGCAGGCTCGGGGACAGACGTCAGCCTGCGCTTGCCTGCGGCCGCTGCCTATCCGCGCCCTCAGCAAACGCGCTGGCAAGCGTTCGCGCGTTGGTTGCTGCGCACGCAGTGAAATTGGACCGCGCGCGAAGCCGGGCCTGCTCATAAGGAGAGCCCGCTTCTGGCCGAGAGCAGGCCATCAAGCCTCGGTCTGCTCGGCCATTTCGAGGGCGTCGTCGACCTCGATGCCGAGGTGGCGGACCGCGCTCTCGAGCTTGGTGTGGCCGAGCAGCAGTTGCGCCGCCCGTAAATTCTTGGTGCGCCGGTAGATCAAGGCAGCCTTCGTGCGCCGCATGGAGTGCCATGCGCCGAGCTGTCCAAGCCGATTTCGCGGACCCAGCGATGAACGATCCGCGCATATTGCCGCGTCGATAAATGCGGTGGTGAGCTACCAGTTAGCCTTGGGAAGGCGAAGTCTGAGCTTCTTGGGCCTGCAGACCGCGTCCACATCTGGACCGCGTCCCGACTCATCTCCGTGATCTCGAACTGCACGGGGCGCCTGGTCTTTCGTTGCATCACTGCTGCCCGCGAATTCACCTGATTCTCGTACGCGTTGTCTCCGAGACGAAGGCTGGGCAGGTCGCAGGCGAGGAGCTTCGAGTCGATAGCCAGAGAATAGAGCGAGGTCGCGGCCCGCGCGTCAATACAGATCCGCCGGATCCACGTCCAGCGACCAGCGCACCTTGCGCGCCTCGGGCAGGGCGTGGATCGACGGCAGCGCGCGATCGAGCGCTGCGTGCAGCGTGCGCCGCTCCGGCGCCGACAGGATCAGCTGCGCGCGCTGGTAGCCGGCGCGCCGCGGCATCGGCGCCGGCACCGGGCCGTTGAGCTCCAGGCTGTCGTCGCCGACCTCGCGCAACGCCATGCGCGCGGCCTGCAGGAAGGCGTTGGCGGTCTCGGCCTCCTTGGCCTCGGCGCGCAGCAGGGCCATGTGCGCGTAGGGCGGGAAGCCGGCCAGCTCGCGCTGCGCCAGTTCGACTTCGGCGAAGGCGCCGTAGCCGCCGGCGAGCAGGGTGCTCAGCAGCGGATGCTCGGGATGGTGGGTTTGCAGCAGCACCTCGCCGGGCTTGTGGGCGCGGCCGGCGCGGCCGGCGACCTGGATCAGCAACTGCGCGAGTTTTTCCGGCGCGCGGAAGTCGGCGCTGAACAGACCTTCGTCGATGCCGACCACCGCCACCAGGGTCAGGTGCGGCAGGTCGTGGCCCTTGGCCAGCATCTGGGTGCCGACCAGGATGCCGCGCGCCGTGCCGAACTCGGCCAGGTGCCGTTCCAGCGCGTCGCGGCGCTGGGTGGTGCCGCGATCGATGCGCAGCACCGGCACCTCGGGGAAGCGCGCGGCCAGGGCTTCCTCGATGCGTTCGGTGCCCGCGCCTTGCGATTGCAGCGCCAGCCCGCCGCAGTCCGGGCAGGCGTTGGGCGCGGGCCGGCGCGCGCCGCAGTGATGGCATTGCAGGCGGCGGCCGCCGGCGTGCACGGTCATCGGCGTGGGCGAGGTCGGCGTGCTGCAGCGATGGCAGTGCGCGCTCCAGCCGCAGTCGTGGCAGATCAGCACCGGCGCGTAGCCGCGGCGGTTCTTGAACACCAGCACCTGGCCGTCGGCGTCGAGGGCGCGCGCGATGGTGTCGATCAGTTCCGGCGACAGACCGGCCTCGAGCGGACGCTTGCGCACGTCGACCACGCGCACGCGCGGCGGCTTGGCGTCGCCGGCGCGTTGCAGCAGGCGCAGGTGCGCGTAGCGGCCGGCCTGGGCGTTGCGCAGCGATTCCAGCGACGGCGTCGCGCTGCCCAGCAGCACCGGCACGTTCAGCGCCTTGGCGCGCACCAGGGCGAAGTCGCGGGCGTGGTAGCGGATGCCGTCGAGCTGCTTGAAGCTGCCGTCGTGCTCTTCGTCGACCACGATCAGGCCGGCCTCGGGCAGGGGCAGGAAGATCGCCGAGCGCGTGCCCACGATCACCCGCGCCTCGCCACGCAGGCAGGCGGCCCAGGTGCGCGCGCGTTCGCCGTCGCCCAGGCCCGAGTGCAGCGCATGCACCGGCACGCCCAGGCGCGCGCGGAAGCGCGCCAGGGTCTGCGGGGTCAGGCCGATCTCCGGCACCAGCACCAGCGCCTGGCGGCCGCGCGCCAGGCAGTCGGCGATCGCGCGCAGGTAGACCTCGGTCTTGCCGCTGCCGGTGACACCGTCCAGCAGCAGCGGCGCGAAGGCGTCGCGCACGGCCAGGATGGCGTCGACCGCGGCCTGTTGTTCCGGGTTGAGCGCGGGGCCGGGCTGCGGCGCGGCGGCGAGGGTGTTGGCCGGTATCGCGACGCGCTCGGCCAGGCCGCGCTTGGCCAGCGCGCGCGCGGCGGCGCGCCAGTCGGGGTCGTGGCCGTCGGCCTCGGCCAGGTCCAGCGCGTCCTCGTCGCAGGGGCCGGCCTGGAGCCGGTCGGCGAGCCGGCGCGGCCGGCCCGCGCGCAGCCCCGGCCGCGCGGTCGAGCCGGCTTCGGTCAGCTGCCAGGCCCAGGCGTGGGTGTCGGCCAGGGCCTCGCCGTGGCGCAGCGGCGCCGGCAGGGCGGTGGCGAAGACCTCGCCGAGCGGGGCATGGGTGTAGCGCGCCAGCCAGCGCAGCGACTCCAGCAGCTCGCCGTGGAACAGCGGCTGCGGATCGAGCCGGCTCAGCGCCGGCTTGGGCTCGGGCGCGGTGGCGTCGGCGGCGCCGGTGTCGGCGATCACGCCGACCAGTTCGCGGCTGCCGAAGGGCACCCGCACCCGCGTGCCCACGTCGGCGGGCACGGCGGCGGCGCCGTCGGCCGGCCGGTAATCGAACAGGCGCGGCAGGGGCACGGGCAGGGCCACGCGCCAGACGTGCGTAAGTGACTGAGCGGAGCCGTCGGACATGCGCTCAGTCTAACGAGCGCGGTCGTGCGCCGACTGCTACGTAGTTGCGAACCATTGCTGCCCCCGCCGTGACAAAGCGCACGCAAGTGACGGTGCTTAAAGAAGATTCACCCTTATCCACACGAGCTGTGGATAAATCTGTGCATGCCGTGTCGGCAGGGCTGCGCGATGACGCTGGAATAAGCTCTGCAGCCAGGTTGGTGAAAAAATCGCCAACGCGTATATCTCTTTTGGAATCAATAAGTTGATCGTGAAACATCCTTGTAATGCAGGCCTTCTGGGGGTTCCTCCTCAGCCTGATGACGGTTCCGTTACTGCTGTGCACAACCGTTTTTTCCTGCAAGCCGCGTCCTGCTTCGCGGAGCAGGTATTGGCGCGGTGTCAAGCGGTTTTATGCGACCGGGGCCTCGCTATGATGCGGCCATGCTGATGCGTCTCCGATGAGCCCCGTTACAACGGGCTCCACACCCTCCGGCCCGGCCGGGCACACCCACGATGCGCCGGCGGCCCTGTCGGCGTTCCTGCGTGGCGTCGAGCGCCGCGGCGCGGTCCTGGCCGAGCTGCAGGCCGGCGATGCCAGCGCCGGCGATGCCGCGCTGGCGGAGGCGATGCGCGCGTTCCGCGACGGCATCGAGGCCGCGCCCATGGCCGACTGGCCGCGTCGCTTCTGGGCGCAACTGCTGGCCCAGCCCGGCCTGCACCAGCGCACCCGGGTCGCGATCCCGCTGGACGCCACCGACCGCCTCGGCGAACTCGGCCACGGCCCGCGCGCGGCCCTGCTGCTGCGCCTGGCCGCGGGGCTGTCCGAACCCGACGCGGCCGCGGCCCTGGGGGTGACCCAGCCGACCTATCGCCTGGCCCTGCAGCGCGCCCTGCCGCACCACGCCGACGGCCGCGCCGACCCGGTGGCCTGGCAGCAATTGCGCGAGCAGATCCACCGCCGCATCAAGACCCTGCCGCCGGAACGCCTGGCGCGGTTGTCCGGCGCGCGCGAGGCCGCGCTGCGCGGCACGCCGGCCGCCGCCGCCGTTCCACGCCACGACGCGCCCGCGGTCGCCGCGCGGCGACCGCGCTGGCTGCTGGCGCTGCTGTGGAGCTTGCTATTGCTGTGCGCGCTCGCGTTCGCGGCGACCTGGTGGTGGCCGTTGCGCGGCGTCGCCGAATGGCTGGGCGGCCCGCCCATCCGGGTCGAGGCCTTGCCCGCGGCCGAGGCCCCGGCCGCGCGTTATGGCCACGAGGCCGGCGTGATCGGCGACCGCGACTTCGCCCTGCTCGCCGATCCCGAGGGCGACGCCGCGGCGCGCGAGCTGGGTTTCCACAGCTGGTTGGCCGCGCGCGACCGCGCCGGCCCCGAAGGCCTGCCCGGCGAGAACACGGAGCCGGCACCGCCCGAGGCCGGCGCCAGCGCCGCGCCGGGCACCGAAACCTCGAGCGAATCGGAAACCGAGGGCGCCGATGTGCCGGGCTGAGCCGGCGCGCCCTCGTGCCGCGGTGCGCGGCGCGGCTTTGCTGGCGCTGAGCCTGCTGCTGGGCGCGGTCGCGGCCCAGGGCCTGCCGCCGGAATACGAACGCCTCGCCCAGCGCCTGCCCGCGGACGCGCGCGCGCGCCTGCAGGCCAACGCCGTGCAGTGGGCGGCCTGGAGCGCCGAGCAGCGTGCGGCCTTCGCCGCCCGCGCCGCGCGCTGGAACGCCCTGCCCCTGAGCGAGCGCGCGAGCCGACGCGAACGCTACGCCGCCTGGCAAGCCCTGCCGGCGAGCGAGCGCGGCCTGGTCCAGGCCGCGGCCGCGCGCTATGCCAGCCTGCCGCCCGAGCAGCAGCAGGCCCTGCGCGCGCGCTACGACGCGCTGGACGGCAGCCTGCAGCGCGGCTGGTTGCTGGGGCCCGGCTTGGGCCTCGATTACGCGGCCCTGCAGCCCTTGCTGGCGCAGATGCCGCCGCAGCAGCATGAGCCGATGCTGCGGGTATTGCGCGAGCTCAGCCCGCAGCAGCGCCGGGACCTGGCGGTGCTGGTGCAGCGCACGCCGCCGCAGGCGCGCGACGGCCTGCGCCGCGAGCTGCTGGCGACGCGCTGGGACGAACGCGATGGCTGGTTCTGGCACAAGCTGGGCCAGTGATCAGCGTGCTAGCCCCGCTTGCGGAACAGGGGGCGAGGGCAGGCGCGGGGTCGGGCTCGCGCTGCCGCATCGGATTCGAGGCCCCTCGGCCAACACGATTCCCGAGCCCGGCGTAGCGGCATCGGAGAGACGCGGCCGCACCCGCGCCCTCAATCCTCGCGCAACACCCGCCGCGTCGCGCTGAAACGATCGCCGAAACGCGCCACCGCATCGGCGCGCAAGCGCTGCGCGTGATCGCGCAGGTAGGCGTCCAGCGATTCCAGGCGGTCGAGCCGATAGCGCACGCTCAGGCGCACCCGCCCGGACTCGGCCGGCGGATCCAGCTGGGTGTGGATGCGCGCATCGAGAAAGCCGGGCAGGGCCAGGATCTCGCGCGTGTGCGGACCCAGCCAGGCGCGGTAATCCTCGGCGATGGCCGCGTCGAGGTCGAGGTTGACCTCGTAGACCACGCCCGCGCTCACATCCGCACCAGGCTGGCGACCATCAGGAAGCCGACCGCGAACAGCAGCAGGAAGAAGTAGCTGCCGCCGACCAGCGTGTAGCGCAGCAGGGTCACCAGCCAGCTGTTGCCGTACACGCGTTTTTGCATGATCAGCAGATAGATCGGCATCCACACCCACAGCGCGGCCTCGACGATGCCGGCGATCCAACCGAAACCGGACCAATGCGGCGAGATCGCGTTGTCCAGGCCGAACATCAGGAACATCGCCAGCAGGCTCAGGCACAGGTAGGCGTGGCTGTACAGGGCCACCACCAGATGCTCCAGATAGCCGCGGCCCGAGCCCAGGTAGGTCAGCTTCAGCAGCAGCGCGAACATCGGCACCAGCAGGAACAGCGCCGATGGCACCGCGCTCAGCGCGGCGTGTTCGTACAGCGAGGGGTCCTGGGTGGCGCGCTTGAAGTTGGTGTAACCGCGGCCGATCTGCTTGTTGATCCAGCGGTTGACGAACTCGGGCGCGCCGGCCATCACCACCGGATTGGTTTCCGCGTCCCAGGGGGCGTTGCCGAAGAAGGTCAGGCCTTCGTCGCATTCGCCGTCGCCGTAGGTTTCCGCGTCGGCCGCGGCTTTGCGTTTGAGCGCGCCCTCGGTGCCGATGGCGTGGTCGATCTGCAGCTGCGCGGCGCGGCAACCGGCGCGCCGGTTGATGTCGCGGATCGCCTTGGCGTTGCGCGCCAGCGCGGTCGCGTCCTTGGCCGGAATCGCGGCGCGCTCGGCCTGCAGCGGCTTGAGCCTGGCGTCGCGCAGGCTTTCCAGTTCGGCCAGCGAGGTCGCGTTCTCGATGGTGGCCGGGATCGCGGCGTCCTCGTTGGCCGGCGCGACGATGCCGGCGGCTTCGGCGGCGGCGTCGGGGCGCGCCTTCTCGCGCAGCTCGGCCACGCGCTTGTCGGCGACCGCGTTGACTTCCTTGATGCCGGCGGCGATGCCCTCGCGCGCGCCGCCGGGCAGACCGACCGGGATCGCAGCGCGCGCCTGCTCCAGCCCCTTCAGGGCCTGCGCGCGTTCGCGCTCGACCTCGGACACGCTGCGCGCCTTGCCGATCCGTTCGCCGGTTGCGCCCAGCCGCACCTTCTTGCCGTCCACGGTCAGTTCGCCGCCGTTGCCGAGATCGCGGCCCTCGTCCTGGCCATCGCCGAAGTGGACGGTGAACTGGGCGATGAAGAAGGTCAGCACGCTCAGGATCACGAACAGCCGCAGCGGCGGCACGTAGCGCACGCGATGGCCGCGCAGGTAGTCCACCGCGACCCGGCCCGGCGACAGCAGGCCGCGCACGGTGCGGAAGATGCGGCCGTCCAGGTGCCAGAACGACTCGAACACTTCTTCCAGCGCGTGCCCGGCATGGCGCAACGGGTTGACGACCGACTGCCCGCAGTCGTGGCAGTAGTGGCCCTGCAGCGGCGCACCGCAGTTCTCGCAGTGGGTCGGCGCGGCTTGGTCGAGGGCTTCGCTCATAGGTCCGATCGCTTGCGGCTCCCAGGCCGTTCATGGGCGAGCGCGTAAGATAGCGGGCTGCCATGGCCCGGCGCCAGCGCCCTTTGCGGTTGCGCGGCCGAAGTCGTGGTTCTGGTTCCGCGTCATGTCGTCTCATTCCTCTTCCGCGCGTCCCGGATTGCCGGGCGAGATCCGCACCACCGTCCTGCTCGCCGCTCCGCTGGTCGCCGGCCACGTGTCCACCGGCCTGATCGGCTTCATCGACAACGTGCTGGCCGGACACCACAGCACCACCACGCTGGCCTCGGTCACCATCGGCACCGCGCTGTGGTGGCTGCCGATGATGGTGCCGATCGGCACCCTGTTGTCGGTGCCGCCGTCGGTATCGCAGCTCGACGGCGCCGGCCGCCGCGGCGAGATCGGCGCGCTGTTCCGCCAGGCGCTGTGGCTGGCGCTGGGCCTGGGCGTGCTGCTGTTCGCCTTCCTGACCTTCATCCCGCACGCGCTGGCGCCGATGGGCATGGCGGCGGAGATCATTCCGGGCGCGCGCGAGTTCCTGCACGGCATCCGCTGGGGCGTGTTCGCGTTGACCCTGTTCTTCTGCATGCGCTACCTCGCCGAGGGCCTGCACTGGACCCTGCCGACCATGCTGATCAGCGCCGGCGGCCTGCTGGTGCTGCTGCCGATCGGCTACGTGCTGACCTTCGGCAAGCTCGGTTTCCCCGAGATGGGCGCGGGCGGCCTCGGCATCGCCTCGGCGATCATGCTGTGGGTGGAGGCGATCGCGTTCGCGGTGGTGCTGTGGAAGGCCAAGCGCTTCGCCGACCTCAAGCTGTTCCAGCGTTTCGACGCGCCGCACTGGCCGACCGTCCGCGGCCTACTCGCCACCGGCCTGCCGATCGGCGTGACGGTGCTGATGGAGGGCAGTTTGTTCATCGTCACCGCGCTGCTGATCGGGCGCCTGGGCGAAGTGCCGGCGGCCGCGCATCAGATCGCGATCAACCTGTCGGCGCTGTGCTTCATGATCCCGATGGGCCTGGCCGAGGCGACCACGGTGCGGGTCGGCCATAGTCTGGGCCGCAACGACCTGCACGGCGTGCGCCGCGCGGCCTGGGCCGGCTACGCGATCGTGCTGTGCACCCAGCTGGTGTCGGGCATCGTCTTGTTCAGCGCCAGCGACTTCCTGGTCGGCTTCTACACCGCCGACGCCGCGGTCGCGACCCTGGCCGCCTCGCTGCTGCTGTACGCGGCCGCGTTCCAGTTCCCGGACGGGATCCAGGTGCTGTCGGCCGGCGCCCTGCGTGGGCTCAAGGACACCAAGGTGCCGATGCTGCTGGCCGCGCTGGCCTATTGGGGCGTCGGCATGCCCCTGGGCGCGGGCCTGGGGCTGGGGCTGGGCTGGGGCCCGAAGGGCATGTGGATCGGCCTGATCGCCGGCCTGACCGTGGCCTCGGTGCTGCTGTGCAGCCGTTTCGTGCGCTCCAGCCACCCGCACCGGATCGCCGAGCGGGCGGCCCGGCAGGCCCCGCAGGGCCCGGCGCTGCAGGCCGAGGCCTGAACCGGGCCCGCTCTTGGCCGTATGCGAAAAATCCGCGTTACGAATGGCGGATGAAGAAAAACCCCCGGTCGCGGTACGCTGCGAGCGTCTAATGGAGTGTGCGCAATGAACGATACCTCGCGTCGCGGCCCGGTGGCCCGGTTCTTCGTCGGCCTCTGGGATGCGATGAATTTCACCCGCCGGCTGATCTTCAACCTGGTGTTCTTCACCTTGTTGTTCCTGTTCCTGATCGCCATGGGCTCGGCCGGGCGGATCAAACCGCTGCTGGAAGGCACCACCCTGGTGATCGCGCCGGAAGCCACCCTGGTCGAGCAATACAGCAGCGACCCGGCCTCGCGCGCGCTGAGCAAGGTGCTGGGCGAAAAGGGCGGCGAAGTGCAGCTGCGCGACCTGTTGCGCGCGCTGGACGCGGCCAAGGACGACAAGCGCATCAACCGCGTGGTGCTGCGCCTGGACCAGCTCCAGGGCAGCGGCATGGCTTCGATGCGCGACGTCGCCGCCGCGATCGCGCGCGTGCGCGCGTCCGGCAAGCAGGTGATCGCCTTCAGCGAAGCCATGGACCAGAAGCAGTACCTGCTGGCCGCGCAGGCCAACGAGGTCTACCTGGATCCGATGGGCGGCCTGATGCTCGAGGGCCTGGGCCGCTACCGCCTGTATTACCGTCAGGGCCTGCAGGAAAAGCTCGGCGTCGACGTGCATCTGTTCAAGGTCGGCGAGTACAAGTCCGCGGCCGAGCCCTATGTGCTCGATGCGGCCTCGCCGGAAGCCAAGGAAGCCGACCTGTACTGGATGAACGACGTGTGGCAGCGCTACCTGGCCGACATCGCCAAGGCGCGCAAGCTCGACGCCGCCAAGATCGCCGCCGACATCGATCAGATGCCGGCCCAGATCGAGGCCGCGCAGGGCGACCTGGCCAAGTACGCCGTGCAGCAGAAGCTGGTCGACGGCCTGAAGACGCGCGAGCAGGTCGACGACCTGCTGACCGAGCGCGGCGTGGCCGACGAGGACGCCGAAGGCGGCTTCCAGCAGATCTCGCTGGACGGCTACCTGGCCCATCTCAACAACGCCGCGCTGTCGGCCGCGGCCGTGACCGGCCCGCAGGTGGCGGTGGTGGTCGCCGAGGGCGAGATCAGCGGCGGCGAACAGCCGCCGGGCACGGTCGGCGGCGTGTCGACCGCGGCGCTGCTGCGCGAGGCGCGCGACGACGAAAACGTCAAGGCGCTGGTGCTGCGCGTGGACTCGCCCGGCGGCGAGGTGTTCGCCTCCGAGCAGATCCGCCGCGAGATCGTCGCGCTCAAGGCCGCCGGCAAGCCGGTCGTGGTCTCGATGGGCGACCTGGCCGCTTCCGGCGGCTACTGGATCTCGATGAACGCCGACAAGATCTATGCCGACCCCTCGACCATCACCGGTTCGATCGGCATCTTCGGCATGATCCCGACCATCCCGCGCACGCTGGAGAAGATCGGCGTGCACGCCGACGGCGTCGGCACCACCCGTTTCGCCGGCGCGTTCGACATCACCCGCCCGCTGGCGCCGGAAGTCGGCCAGGTGATCCAGTCGGTGATCGACAAGGGTTACCGCGACTTCACCGGCAAGGTCGCCACCGCGCGCAAGCGTCCGGTGCAGGAGATCGACGGCATCGCCCGCGGCCGCGTCTGGAGCGGCGCGCAGGCCAAGGAGCGCGGCCTGGTCGACGACTTCGGCGGCTTGCAGGTCGCGATCGAGGACGTGGCCAAGCGCGCCAAGCTCGAAAAGGGCGGCTACCAGCTGCGCTACATCGAGAAGAGCGCGACCCCGTTCGAACGCTTCTTCGCCGGCTTCGCCGAAAGCCGGATCGGCGCGGCCTGGCTGCGCAGCGATTCCGACCTGGCCCGCGGCCTGATCGGCAAGGCCATGCCGCAGGCCGCCGCCGACCTGCGCTTCCTGCAAAGCTCGGTGCAGCCCACCCGCGGCGTGCCGGTCAAGTCGCTGGCGTATTGCTTCTGCGGCCTCTGAGTTTCGCGCCGGTCACGAAAAAACCCCGCCTCGGCGGGGTTTTTTTTGCGCTGGGCTGTGGGGTAGGAGCGGCGTAAGCCGCGACCGCGGGGCAATCGCAGCATCGCAATCGCGGCTTACGCCGCTCCCACAGAAGGCTGAGGCTCGCGTCGTGAGTTCCGCTTCAACTGTGGGAGCGGCGTGAGCCGCGACTACGCACTGGCCGAAGGTTCGCGGTCGCGGCTTACGCCGCTCCTACCCCAAAGCAAGGGCCGCGACCGTATCGCCGGCCGTCAGTTCGCCTGCGCCTCGATCGCGTCGCGCTGTTTGTTCGCCGCGGCGTCGACGTCCGCCTCTACCGCCTGCGCCTTCTGGATCGGCTGCTGGATGCTGTCGCGCAGCTGGGTGGCCTTGGGGTCGACCGGACGTTCCTTCTGCGGCGGTTGCGGCTTGGAGCAGCCCGCCAGCAGGAGCAGCGCCAGCGCGGCGGCGCCCAGCGGCGCCGGTCGGTACAGGGTCGTGCGGAACATCGTTGACCTCATCGCGGCATCCTCGTCGGTGACGCGGCTATGCTACGCCGGCGGCCGCGCGCGACAAGCGCAGGCCACCCCAAAACGGTCATGCCGCTGCGGCGATGGCCCGGAACACCGCAAGCGGAGGCAGGCATGGACCCCAAGCGTTGGCGACTGGACGGACAGCTGGCCCTGGTGACCGGCGGCAGCGCGGGCATCGGCCGCGCGATCGCGCGCGAACTGCTGGGCTTCGGCGCCGACGTGCTGCTGGCCGCGCGCGACATCGCCGCGCTGGACGCCGCGCGCGCCGAACTGCTGGAGGACTTTCCCGAACGCGAGGTCCAGGCCTTCGTCGCCGACGTCGCCGACGAGGAACAGCGCCGCGAGCTGCTGGACTGGGTCGAGGACTTCGGCGAGGGCCTGCACATCCTGGTCAACAACGCCGGCGGCAACCTGGTCAAGGCCACCACCGACTACACCGAGGACGAATGGCGGCAGGTGTTCGAGATCAACCTGTTCTCGGCCTTCGAACTGTCGCGCTACGCGCACCCGCTGCTGACCCGGCATGCCGCGTCCAGCATCGTCAATGTCGGCAGCGTGTCCGGCGTCACCCACGTGCGCACCGGCGCGCCCTACGGCATGAGCAAGGCGGCGATGCACCAGATGACCCGCAACCTGGCGGTCGAATGGGCCGAGGACGGCGTGCGCGTGAACGCGGTCGCGCCCTGGTACATCCGCACTCGCCGCACCTCGGACAAGCTCGCCGATCCGGATTACCTGGACGAGGTGCTGCTGCGCACGCCCTTGGGCCGCATCGGCGAAGCCGAGGAAGTGGCGGCCGCGGTCGCGTTCCTGTGCCTGCCCGCGGCCGGCTACATCACCGGCGAATGCATCGCGGTGGACGGCGGCTTCCTGCGTTACGGCTTCTGAGCAGGGCCTAGGGCGGCCGAGGCGCGGCGCCGGTTTACTGGCCGCAGGTGCTCTCGCGCACGATCCGGCCCATGCGCTCGACGTCGGCCTGGGCGCCCGCGCGCTGGTCGGCGGGGCCGAAGCGCAGCTGCGACTCGGCCTGGCGCAGGCGTTGCCTCCAGCTCTCGCACAGGGCGCCGTCGGCGATGCGCTGGCACTGGTCGGTGACCATCTGGCAGGCCGCGCCCGCCCCCGCGCCGCCGTTGACGCCGACCGTGGCCAGCGGCGCGCAGCGCTCGGGCGGGTCGCCCTTGTCGCTGAGGTAGCGGTCGTTATCGAAGGTGCGGCATTCGAACAGGGTCGGCGGCGGCAGGCGGTCGCTCACGGGCGTGGCCGGCGCGGTTTGCGCGCTTGCCGCCGGCGTCGGCGCCTGCGGCACGGCGGCGGGCGCCGATGCCGGCGCGGGCTGCGGCGGCCGCGCCACCGGCGTCACGAACGCCGGCGGCGTGGCCACGGTCGGTGCCGAGCCGATCACGCGCTTTTCCTGCTTGCTGCCCTTGGGGCAGGCCACGTCGTTCTGGACGGTGAGCGCGCCGCTGGCGTCGGTGCAGCGATAGATCGTGACCTGCTGCGCCTGCGCGGCGCCGGCCAGGGCCAGCAAAGCCAAACTCCACAGCAACCGCATCAGTACGCTCCGCAATCGTCGGCCATGCGCGCATCGATGCCGCGCTGTTCGTTCTGGATGCGCACGCGTTCGCTCTGCAAGGCGCTGTTGTAGCGGCGGTCGAGCTCGTAGCGGCGGTCGCCGAGCCGCGCGCAGACTTCGCTTTGCGGCAGGGCGTGGCATTCGTCGCGTACCCAGGTGCCGGCAGGGTACGCGAAACCCACCCCGGGCGGCAGCGGACGCGGCGGGCCGGGGCGGAACCCGGTCTGCGGCGGCCGGCGCGCGCCGACGTGGTCGCCGAGCGGATTGCGGGTGGCGATCACCGGCATCAGGGTCCACAGCGGCACCCAGCGCGGATTGCCCTCGGCGGTTTCGCTGGTGTAGCGGTCGCCGTCCGGGGTCACGCATTCGTACATCGGGCGCGGCGCGTTGACCACGATCACCTGCGGGCGGGGCGCGGGCGCGGCGGCCGGCGCCGGCTGGGCGCGCGCGACGGTGTCGGCGGGCCGCGGCGGCGGGTCGCGCGGGACCGCCATCGCCCGGGTCTGCTGCTGCTCGCCACGCGCGCAGGGCGTGTCGCGCAGGCTCAGCCGGCCCTGGGAATCGGTGCAGCGGTAGATCGTGACCTCGGCTGCCTGCGCGCCGCCGGCCAGGGCCAGCAGCGCGAACAGCAGGCAGGGACGCGGACGCGGGAGCATGCGCGCATCTTGCGCCCGCGCTCGGCGACGCGGAAGCGGGGGCAGGCGCGGCCGGCCGCGGCGTTGACCGCCGTTCAGGCGCGCAGCACGGCGCCGTCGCGCGCGTCGCGGATCGGGGTCGGCGCAGCCAGGCCGCCGGTCTCACCCACGCTCACGCCGTCGACCCGGGCCAGCACGGCGGGGTCCAGCGCGGCGCGCGTGGCCGCGGGCGGGGCGCCGGCGAGGTTGGCGCTGGTCGAGACCAGGGGGCCGCCGAACGCGGCGCACAGGGCGATCACGTGCGGGTGCGCGCTGACCCGCACGGCGACGCCGTGGTGGGTGCCGGTGATCCAGGCCGGCACGCGCGCGGTGGTGGGCACGATCCAGGTATGCGGGCCGGGCCAGGTCGCGTGCACGGCCCGGCGGCGTTCGGGCGCCAGCGCCTCCCAATCGAGCAGGCCGTCGAACTGGTCCAGCGCGCCGGCGATCAGGATCACGCCCTTGTCGACCGGCCGCTGCTTGATCGCCAGCAGGCGCAGCACGGCGGCCTGGTCGAAGGGATCGCAGCCCAGGCCCCAGACGGCCTCGGTCGGGTAGGCGATCACGCCGCCACGGCGCAGCGCGGCGGCGGCGGCGTCGATGGACAGGGGCGCGACGGAACTCATGCGCATAGTGTCGCATCGCCTGGTCGCGGCCGGAATGCGCGGATTGGCGCCGACGTGGAACGCCGCTGCATGGCCTTGGGATAGGAGCGGCGTGACTGCGAAACATGGGCCGTGGCCTGCGAAGGAGGCCGCGGCTATGCGGTCGCAGCTTGCGCAGCTCCTACCGAAGGCAGGGCGCTCCTTCCAGGGCGCTCGGGCCCTCTGTGGGAGCGGCGTGAGCCGCGATAAGGCAGGGCACGCCTTCCGGGGCGCTCGGGCTTTCTGTGGGAGCGGCGTGAGCCGCGATGTCGTCGTGGCCGAAAATACGTATCGCGGCTTACGCCGCTCCTACCCAAAAGCGGAGCGCGCGATACCGGAGCGAAAACGCGACGCAGGGGCGTGCCGCCCCCGCGTCGCGCGCGGCTCAGTACGGGATCCAGGCGTCGCGCCAGGCCCAGCCGGTGCCGGGGCGATAGGCGTCGGCGTCGATGTTGCACCAGGCGCCCTCGGGGAAGGGCTTGCAGCCGTAGAGCTTGCCGTCGCTGGCCTTGACCACGGTCTGGCCGGGCACGTACTGGCCGATGCCGGCTGGATACACGTAGTCGTAATCGGGCGTGGGGCCCGGCGGTTCCGGCGGCTGCGGCGGATCGGGCAGGCGCACGTCGATCTGATGGCTGCGCCCGCTGCCGTTGAGGTAGACGCGGTTGCCGGTGGCGGCGGGCACCGGCGTGATCGCGCCGTTCTGGAGCACGCCGATGCGCACCGTGCTGGCCTGGGCGTTGACGTTCTGCGCGACCCGCAGCGGCCAGGCCGAGGCCGTGGTCTGCCCGGCCATCAGCACGGTGTCGATGCGCTCGGCGTCGTTGCCGTCGGCGTTGAACACGCGCACGCTGACCGTGGTGCCGATCGGGTGGTCGTTTTGCGCGGTCAACGGCCCGGCATCGCGCCATTGCGGCGGCGGGGGCGGGTTGCCGCCGCCGGCGAACTTCACGTCCATGCAGGTGTAGAAGGCTTCGGTCGAATCCGAACGCTGCCAGGTGTTGTAGATCACATGGCGCCCCGTGCGCTGCGGAATCGTGCATTGCAGGCGGTAGATGCCGCCGACCACGGGCGTGTTGCCGATGCTGCAGAAATGCTCGAGGTCGTTCCAGCGCAGCGGCGTGTTCGGGTCCCAGCCCTCGCGGGTGATGTAGAAGGCCCATTCGTGGGTGGCGTGCGGCGCGGTGCCGCGGAACTGGAATTCGTAGCTGCCCGCCGCGATGTCGGTGGCCTGCCAGTCGTCGCGCGCCAGGTCCAGGCCGCGGAAGGTCGCGTTGTTGCCGCTGCACAGCTTGCCGTCGGGCACCACCGCGCGGTGATTGTCGTTGGCGTTGGCCTGGTTGATGCTCATCCAGTCGTAGAACGCCTGGGTGCCGCCGACCTGGGTGGCGGCACGGCAGGCGGGGTCGGTGGGGTTCTCGATATTGCCCTGGGCGCAGTAATAGACGCGGCTGTAGGGATGAATCATGGTGCCGTGCGCTTGCGCCTCGGCCTGCGGCCACAGGGCCGCCAGCGCCAGCGCCGCGGCCCATCCGGCGTGCGTGCGCGTGTTGAACGTGATCATGTCGACTCCCGACAAGAGTGGAAGGGTAGGTGTAGCCCCTCGGTCAGGAAGTCTTGCGTGCCGCGCGCCGCGGGACTTGGCCGCGATCTGTTCTAGCCCCGGAGTGTAGGGCGCGGGCGCGGCCGAATCTGTGGCGCAGTTCGCTATGCGCTGATGCGTATCGGCGCCGGAACGCGCCTTGGCGGCCGCGATGCGCATCGTGCGTGCGCACCGTGTGCCACACCGCGACGAAGCGCGCGCGGCGTGGATACGAAAAACCCCGGCCGGGCCGGGGTCTTCGTTTGCCCGCCGTCGCTGCGGCGCGATCAGGCCGTGGCTTTCTTGACCAGCTTCTTGGCCGCCGGCTTGAACGGCTGCCTGGCCGGCGCCGCGCTTTCGACCGGTTTGGCCGCGGCCTTCTTGGCCACGGCTTTCTTCGTGGTCTTCTTGGTCGCCTTCTTGACCGCCTTCTTCGCAGCGGGCTTCTTTTCCACGGTCTTGTCGGCGCTCTTCTTGACGGCGGTCTTCTTGGTCGCCGCCTTCTTGGCCGGCGCGTCCTTCTTGGCCGCGGTCTTCTTGCCGAAGCGTCCGCGCATCGGCTTGCCGGTCTCTTCCATCAGCTTGACCACTTCCTCCAGCGTCAGCGACGCCGGCTCGCGGTCCTTGGGAATGCGGCCGTTGAGCTTGCCGTCGCTGATGTAGGGACCGAAGCGGCCGTTGAGGACCTGGATCTCGCTGCCTTCGAATTCCTTGATGATGCGGTTGCGCGCGATCTCTTCCTTCTCTTCGATCAGGAACACCGCGCGCGCTAAGTCGATCGTGTACGGATCGTCTTCCTTCTTCAGCGAGGCATAGGTGCTGCCGCGCTTGGCGAAGGGGCCGAAGCGGCCGATGCCGACGCTGACTTCCTCGTCCTTGTCCTGGCCCAGCTTGCGCGGCAGCTTGAACAGCTCCAGCGCGTCCTCCAGGCCGATGGTGTGCATGCTCTGGCCCGGACGCAGCGAGGCGAACGTCGGCTTGTCCTCGTCCTCGGCGGTGCCGATCTGCGCATAGGGTCCGTAACGGCCCAGGCGCACGCTGACCGGTTTGCCGCTCTTGGGGTCGGTGCCGAGTTCGCGCGCGCCGGTGGCCTCGCTGCGGTCGACCGATTCCTTCTTCTCCTCGACCAGCTTCTTGAACGGTTCCCAGAACCGTTCCATCAGCGGCACCCACTCCTCTTCGCCGCGCGAGACGGCGTCGAGCTCGTCCTCGAGCTTGGCGGTGAAGTCGTAGTCGACGTACTGGGTGAAATGGCCGGACAGGAACTTCGATACCGCGCGGCCGACGTCGCTGGGACGGAAGCTGCGGCTTTCCAGTTCGACGTACTTGCGGAACAGCAGGGTCTGGATGATCGAGGCGTAGGTGGAGGGACGGCCGATGCCGTACTCCTCCAGCGCCTTGACCAGCGCCGCTTCGGTGTAGCGCGCCGGCGGCTGGGTGAAGTGCTGGTCGGTGTGGATGCGGTCCAGCGGCACGCGGTCGCCGGTCTTCATCGCCGGCAGCTTGCGGCCCTCGTCCTCGTCCTCGGCGGCCTTGGTGTCCTTGCCTTCCTCGTACACGGCCAGGAAGCCCGGGTCGATCACGGTGGTGCCGCTGGCGCGGAAGCTGTGCTCGCTGCCCGCGGCCAGGTCGACCGAGACCGTGTTGAGCGTGGCCGGCACCATCTGCGAGGCGACGGTGCGCTTCCAGATCAGTTCGTACAGACGGCGCGCGTCGTCGTCGAGGAAGCGCGAGATCTGGGTCGGGGTGCGCAGCGCGGAGGTCGGGCGCACGGCTTCGTGCGCTTCCTGGGCGTTCTTGGACTTGGTCTTGTAGACGTTGGGCTGGTCCGGCAGGGCGCGGGTGCCGTAGTCGCGCGCGATCACGTCGCGCAGCTCGACCAGGGCATCGGCCGACAGCGCGACCGAGTCGGTACGCATGTAGCTGATCAGGCCGACCGTGCCTTCGTCGCCGATCGCCACGCCCTCGTACAGCTTCTGCGCGACCTGCATGGTGCGCTTGGTGGTGAAGCCGAGCTTGCGCGCGGCTTCCTGCTGCAGGGTCGAGGTGGTGAACGGCGGCGCCGGCCGGCGCTTGCGTTCCTTGCTGGCGACGTCGGTGACGTGCAGGGCGCCGTTGGCGGCCGCGACGATGCGCTTGCGCGCGGCTTCGGCGGTGTCGCCCTCGGTGATGGTGAACTGCTCGAACTTCTTGCCGTCCAGCTTGGCCAGCTTGGCGGTGAAGGTCTGGGTCGGGTGCGCGCACTCGGCCTCGATGGTCCAGTACTCGCGGGCGACGAAGGCTTCGATCTCCTCCTCGCGCTCGACGATCATGCGCAGCGCCGGCGACTGCACGCGGCCGGCGGACAGGCCGCGCTGGACCTTGCGCCACAGCACCGGCGACAGATTGAAGCCGACCAGGTAGTCCAGCGCGCGCCGCGCCTGCTGGGCGTCGACCAGGTCGCCGGCGATCGCGCGCGGGTGGTTCATCGCCTCCTTGATCGCGCGCGGGGTGATCTCGGTGAACACCACGCGCTGCAGCGGCTTGCCTTCCAGCAGGCCGCGCTCGCGCAGGATCTCGCCGATGTGCCAGCTGATCGCCTCGCCCTCGCGGTCCGGGTCGGTCGCCAGGAACAGGTTGTCGGCGCTCTTGGCGGCCTTGGCGATCGCGTCTACGTGTTTCTCGTTCTTCTCGATGACGGCGTAGTCCATCGCGAAGTGGTTGTCCGGATCGACCGCGCCTTCCTTGGGCACCAGATCGCGGACGTGGCCGTAGGAGGCCAGGACGGTGAAGTCCTTGCCGAGGTACTTGTTGATCGTCTTGGCCTTGGCGGGCGATTCGACGATGAGGAGGTTCTTGGCCATTGGAGCTCCGCAGGGGCCATTGCCGGCGCACTGCAACTGACTAACGCAAAGAAGGCTACGCCCGCGGCAATGAAGGCGCGGGCGTTCAGGGTTTCCTTTTTTATTGGGACCATGCGGCGGCCCCGGCTGTCAAGCGCGGGGCGTTGCGACTGCGACCGGGAGCCGGTTAGGACCGGGCTCCCATTCAGCTTCGTCCGTTCAGGTTCAGCGGCTGGCCAGGCCGACCGCGGCCAGCATGAACAGCAGGAACACCACGTACAGGGCGATCAGAACGCCGAAGATCACCAGGATCACGGTCGCGACCGTGCCCAGCTCGGGGCGCTGGCGTTCCGGGTGGGCGGTGTAGGCCCAGCGGTCGACCACCAGGGTGCTGGCCATCATGTCGTGCAGGGCGCGCTTGCGGTCGGTGAAGGCTGCCATCAGCAGGCCGATGCCCAGGATCAGGCTGCTCACCAGGTAGGCGAAGAATCGGCCGATGCCGCGCGCGACCGAGATCCGGCCGCCGTTGTCGTCGACGACCTTGATGCCGACCGCCATCTTGCCCAGGGTGGCCTGCTTGGCGGAGGCATGGAACATGGCGAAGTACAGGGCCTGCATCGCCAGCGGCAGCAGGTAGACCAGGGCCAGCAGGGCGATCGCGCCGCCGCTTTCGAACATGGTCTCCGGATTGCCGCTGAGGCCGGCGCCGATGCCGAAGAACACCATCATCAGGATCACCTGCAGCACGCCGCCGACCATGCCGACCACGAAGCTGTCGATCATGCTGGCGGCGACGCGCTTCCAGAATCCGGCGTAGACGACTTCGCCGCCGAGCACGACCTCGTCGGTCTCGGCCAGCGCCGCGCGCGGCGGGGCATAGGGCGAGACAGGTTCGGCGATGGCGTAGGGGTTGGCGCTGGCGTCCGGGGCGGCGTCGGCCGAGGCGGTCGCGAAGGTGGCCGCGGCCACCGCCGGGCGGCCGGCGCCGGGCACGATCTCGCCCATCATCTCGCGCCAGGGCCGCCAGCTTTCCATGCCTTCGCGCCAGACCAGGGTCTCGGGCGAGAGCTGGCCGTGGCCGTGCAGTTCGGCCAGGTCTTCGGCGCGCACCGGGCCGTGGCGGTTGCGGTCGCTGTCGCTGTAATACCAATCGGTCATGTCGGTTCAGCCGTTGCTGATGGAGGTGCCCGGACGGCAGTTGCCGGGTCGGTAGATCGCGGGCAGATCGCCGCCCGTGCAATCCCAATTTACGATATCGCCCTCGGGGATGGCCTCGAACCAGATCGTCTTGCCGTCGACGCGCGGGCCGATGCCGCGCAGTTCGAGTTCGAGCGCGCAATGTCCGTTGTGCATCGTGCCGATCTTGATCTGCGCGGTGGTGGCGGTGGCGTAGTCGCTGGCTTCGCCGAAGCCGTCGTCGCCGTTGCTGGGGCAGCGGCCGGTGGTGGCCAGGTGCTCGGCCACCGCGGTCTTGACCGCATTGGCTTCGTTGAAGCTTTGCGCGGTCTTGGCGCGCAGGGTGTAGTCCTGATACGCCGGCAGCGCGATCGCGACCAGGATGCCCAGCATCGGCAGCGCCAGCACCGCGACGACGATCAACGCGATCAGGCAGCCGGACATGCCGCGCTTGGGCTCGGGCGCACGCCGCACATCGGTGCGCACGCCGCCGATGCCGGCGCCAGGGGCCGGGCCGGGGTTCGCGTATGCGCTGTTCGCGCTGATGCCGATCGGGCCGCCCGGCGGCAGCGGCGGCGGTTTGGCGGTGTCCTGCTGGATGCCGTCCAGGCCGAGTTCTTCGGACAATCGGTCCAGCGGCTGCCATTCGCGCAGGCCTTCGCGCCACACCAGGGTGTCGCGCTGGACGCGGCGTTCGCGATAGCGCGCCTGCAGGTCTTCCGCGCTCAAAGGTCCGACGCGGCCTTGCGCCGCATCGTGGTAGTACCAATCCGCCATCTCGCTCCCCCTGGAGTCGTCCGTGATGAGGCGTCGCGAGGTCGGACGCCGGCGGGGCGCCTGCCCAGGCGCCGCGCGCTGGTTCGTGCGCCCTTAATGTACCGGTTCGGGCTCGTCCTCGAACATCTGGGTTTCCATCCAGGCGTAGGCCGCCTCGGACCCGGGCTGGTTGAACAGCACCATCAGCACGACCCATTTGAGGTCGTCCAGATCCAGCTCGTCCTGGTCCAGCGCCATCGCGCGGTCCAGCACCAGTTCGCGCTGGCCGGCGTCGAGGATGCCGTGCTGTTCCAGGAACATCAGGAAACCGCGGCATTCGACGTCGAGCTTGTCCAGCTCGGGGCCGAAATAGACGCGGGTCGGGCCGTTCGCGCGCGGCGGGCTGGCGTCGGGCCGCTGCTGGGCCAGGGCGTCGAGCCACTCGAAGGCTTTGTTGATTTCGGCGGGACTGAAACCGGCCTGGCCCAATTCGTCGAACAGGGGGCCGCTGCGGAGCGAATCGCGGTCGCGGACCAGGTCCGCATCGTCGGTGAAGTAATGCTCGAACAGGTACAGCAGGACGTCCAGGATGCTCTCTTTCATTTCCCTCGGCCTGCGCCGCATGCGGCGCGGTGGGTCCGGAGTGGCTGACGACCGCTGGGCCCCTGCGCAGGGAGTGGCTCAGCGGTTGCGGAAGTAACGGCCGTGTTGCGCCGCTACGCGACCCTCAAGCTCCATGAGCAGCAGCATGGAGGACAGTACGGCAGGCGTCAATCCGGTCCGCTCGACCAGGCGATCCATACCGGTGGGGTCGTGGCCGAGCGCGTTCCACAAGGACTGGTAGTCGCCATCGTCGAGACGTTCATCCTGAACGGGCCTCGTGACGGCCGTGTGGCCGCTCTGTATGGGGGCGTTCAGGCGCAGCCGCAAGTCGGCGGCCAGGTCCTGGGCCAGCGGCGCCAGGGCCTGGGTCAGCTCGGCCGCGCTTTCGACCAGGGCGGCGCCGTCGCGGATCAGGCGATGGCAGCCGCGCGCGAGCGGGTTGTGGATAGAGCCGGGCAGGGCGAACACCTCGCGCCCGGCCTCGGCGGCCAGGCGCGCGGTGATCAGGGCGCCGGAGCGTTCGGCCGCCTCGACCACCAGGGTGCCCAGGCTGAGGCCGGCGATGATGCGGTTGCGCGAGGGGAAGTGCGAAGGCCGGCCCTGCGTGCCCGGCAGGTGCTCGCTGACCACCGCGCCGACCTCGGCGATACGCGCGTGCAGGGCCGCGTTGGCGCGCGGGTAGGGCACGTCCGGGCCGGTGCCCAGCACGGCCACGGTCGGCCCGCCGGCGGCCAGCGCGGCCTGGTGCGCGGCGGTGTCGATGCCGGCCGCGAGCCCGCTGGTCACGCCCAGGCCGGCAGCGGCGAGCGCGCGTGCGAAATCGGCGGCGTTGTCGCGCCCGCCCGGCGTGGGCGCGCGGCTGCCGACCACGGCCACCGCCGGATGCCACAGGCGCGCCGGCTCGCCGGCCACGAACAGGGCCAGCGGCGGATTGGGCGCGCGCCGCAGCAGGGCCGGGTAATCCGGGTGCCGCCAGCCGATCAGGTGATGGCCGGGCTCGGCCAGCCAGGCCTGGGTGCGCGCCAACGCATCCGCGTCCGGCGCCTGCAGGGCGGCGATCTGGGTCGGGTCCAGTCCGGCCTCGCGCCAGGCCCGGGGGCCGGCCGCGAGCGCGGCGGCGGGGCCGGCATGCGCCTCCAGCAGGCCGCGGCGCGGCGCGCAGGGGCCGTTGGCGGCGACCAGGGCGGTCAGGGCGTGGTGGTCGGCGGCGGTCTCGGACATGCGCACAGCCTGGCCCGCAAACGACGACGGCGCCCTAGGGCGCCGTCGCGGTGTGCTGTAGGAAAACGCCCCGGCCTGCGGGGCCCCGATCAGTACGGGGCGTCCGGATGCTTGAGCTCGTAGCCCACCTTGGTCGGGCGCACGCCTTCCATCACCAGGCCGTAGCTGACCTTGTCGAAGGTGCGGAAGACCATCACGTGACCGGCGTACTCGTCGGGCACGCGGACCTTGCTGGCGCGGCCGACGGTGTCCTCGGAGCGCTCGGCGCCGACCTTGACCCGGTCGACCACGTTACGGCCGACGCGCCAGGTCGACAGCACGGTGCCGTTGTCGATGCCGTCCAGGCGGCCCACCGACAGGGCGACCACGTCGCGCGCGCCGCCGCTGGTGAGCTGGTCGGCCACCGCCAGGACGCGGGCGTGACCGTACTGCAGCTCCTGCTTGGGCGGGTGCGGGAAGAACTGCAGGTCGTAGGGCTGGGCTTCGACCGGGATCAGGCGGTCGCCGACCCGGACTTCGCGGCCGGCGTCGTCGATCACCAGCGTGCTGGCCCCGACCCCGCCGACTTCGCCGCGGCTCAGCGTGCCGGTGGTCAGCTGCATCAGCTCGTAACCGAGCAGGTCGCCGCGGCCCTGGGGCAGGGTGGCGTCGCTCCACATGGCCTGGAACCCGGGCGGGATGCGTCCGTTGAAGTCCAGATCGTGGCTGCGCAGGGTGGTGACGCGACCGTTCACGTCGCAGCACTTCTCCTTGTCGAGGCGGGTATAGCGCTGGGTCGGGCGGACCACGGCGTAGCGCTGCCCGGCCTGGGCGCCTTCCAGCCCCTTGATGTAGGCGACCTGGCCCTGGGAGCCGCGCAGGCGGTCCTCCTCCAGGCTGACCACGTACGGCAGGTGCTCGAAGCCGTCGACCACGCGCAGGTTCTTCAGGAACGGCTCGACCTGGTCCAGCGGGATGCCGGTGATCGGTGCTTCCTCGCGCGGACCGGGCTGCACGCCCAGGCGGTCGAGGTAGGCCAGCGAGATCACGTCGCCCGGGTAGATCAGGTGCGGATTCTTGATCTGCGGGTTGGCCTGCCAGATTTCCGGCCACAGCCACGGGCGCTTAAGGAAACGACCGGCGATGTCCCACAGGGTATCGCCCCGCTTGACCACGTAGGTGTCGGGGTGACCGCCCTGCATCTCCGCCGCGAGGGCGTAGGTGGCGATCGTCAGCAACGCGGCGGTTGCAACCGCGCGGAATGGTTTAAACATGGCGGCCATCTACCTGATTCCCCTTGCAGGTTTGCCCATTGCGGGCCTCGGAACTATAGCCCAGAAGAACCCTGTGCTTGCAAGCTTTCAGCGCCCAAAACGGGGTTACAATCCCCTTCTTGCTTGTGTATGTGACCGACGCCCCCATTTTTTTCGACGCCATGTCTCTGTTGCCGATCCTCGAATTTCCCGACCCGCGGCTGCGCACCAAAGCCGTGCCCGTCGATCCTGCCCGAGTCACCGAACCGGCGTTCCAGACGCTGCTCGACGACATGTTCGAGACCATGTACGAGGCCCCGGGCATCGGTCTGGCGGCCAGCCAGGTCGACGTGCACCAGCGCTTCATGGTGATAGACGTGTCCGAGGAGCACGACCGGCCGTTGGTCTTCATCAACCCCGAAATCCTGAGCAAGGCCGGCGAGCAGGTCTACCAGGAAGGCTGCCTGTCGGTGCCCGGCATCTTCGCCGACGTGACCCGCGCCAACGAGATCACGGTGCGCGCGATCGGCCGCGACGGCCAGCCCTTCGAGCTGCAGATCGACGGCCTGTTGGCGGTCTGCATCCAGCACGAGATGGACCACCTCGACGGCAAGCTGTTCGTCGACTACCTCTCGCCGCTCAAGCGCGAGATGGTGCGCAAGAAGCTGGCCAAGCAGCGCAAGCTCGCCGGCGACGCGGCGTAAGGGCCGGGAATCGGGATTGGGGATTCGGGATTCGCAAAGCCGGGTTCGCCGGTGCCCGTAGTCCGCGCTCCGCCGCAACGTCCGTTCGCCGCTTGCGGGTAATCTGACCGTTCTGCCGCGGCGCTTCCGGCGCCGTCCTTTCGCTTTTGCGAATCCCCAATCTCGAATCCCAGTCACCATGCGTATCGTTTTTGCCGGCACGCCCGATTTCGCCGTGCCCAGCCTGCGCGCCGCCGCGCAGCACAACGAAGTCGTGGCCGTGTACACCCAGCCCGATCGCCCGGCCGGGCGCGGGCGCGAACTCACCCCGTCGCCGGTCAAGCGCGAAGCGCTGCTGCGCGGCATCCCGGTGCTGCAGCCGGAAAATTTCAAGGCCGCGATCTCGCGCAAGGCGCTGCGCGCGCTCGAGCCCGACCTGATGATCGTGGTCGCCTACGGCCTGATCCTGCCGCAATCGGTGCTCGACATCCCGGTCCACGGCTGCTGGAACGTGCACGCCTCGCTGCTGCCGCGCTGGCGCGGCGCCGCGCCGATCCAGCGCGCGATCGAGGCCGGCGACCGCGAGACCGGCGTATGCCTGATGCAGATGGAAAAAGGCCTGGACACCGGCCCGGTGCTGCTGGCCCAGACCACCGAGATCGGCGACGGCGAAACCGGCGGCCAACTGCACGACCGCCTGGCCGAACTCGGCGCGCAGACGATCCGCGACGGCCTGGGCCTGCTGCGCGCTGGGCTGTATCCGCGTCCGTGGGTGCAACCGGAAGAGGGCGTGACCTACGCCCACAAGCTCGACAAGGCCGAGGCGCGCCTGGACTGGAACCAGCCGGCGACCGCGCTGGTCGCCAAGGTGCGCGCCTTCAATCCATGGCCGATGGCCGAAGCCGTGCTCGCCGGCGAGCGCGTGCGCCTGCACGGCGCGGTCGCGCTGCCGTTGGCCCACGGCGCCAGCCCCGGCACGGTGCTGCAGGCCGGCCGCGACGGCATCGACGTCGCCTGCGGCGAAGGCGCGCTGCGCATCCGCGTGCTGCAACGCGACGGCGGCAAGGCCATCACCGCCGCCGACTACCTCAACGGCCGCCGCGACCTGGCGGTCGGCGCGTGAACGCATCCAGCGGCGCCGAAAGCCGCGCGGTCGCCGCGCGCGTGCTCGACGCGGTGCTGCACCGCGGCCGCTCGCTCAAGCCCGAACTCGCCCATGCGCTGCCGGCGCTGAAGGATCCGCGCGACCGTGCCCTGGTCGAGGCGATCTGCTTCGCCGTGCTGCGCCGTCCGGCCCGCTACGAAGCCGCGCTCAAGGCCTGGATGCCGCGCCCGCTGGGCAAGCGCGACAGCGATCTTCGCGCGCTGCTGTTCGTCGGCTTCGCCCAGCTCGATCTGGCCCTGCCCGCGCACGCCGCGGTCGCCGCCACGGTCGATGCCGCGCGCACCATCGGCCGCAGCCACCAGGCCGGCATGGTCAATGCGTTGCTGCGGCGCGCCCAGCGCGAGGGCTTCCCCACGGTCGAGGCGCATGCGCACTGGCCGGCCTGGCTGCGCGCGCGCCTGCACCGCGACTGGCCCGAGGACGAGGCCGCGATCCTGGACGCCAGCACCAGCGCGCCGCCGCTGTGGCTGCGCGTCAATCGCCAACAGGGCGGGCGCGACGCCTATCGCGCGCGCCTGGCCGAAGCGGGCCTGGCCGCCGGCATCGACGAGGCCCTGCCCGACGCGCTGCGCCTGGACGAGGCGGTTGCGATCGCCACCCTGCCGGGCTTCGCCGACGGCGCGGTCTCGGTCCAGGACGGCGCCGCGCAAGGCGTGGCCGACGCGCTCGCGCCGCCGCCCGGCGCGCGCGTGCTCGACGCCTGCGCCGCGCCCGGCGGCAAGGCCGCGCATCTGCTGGAACGCGATCCCGGCCTGCGCCTCACCGCGCTCGACGTGGACGCGACGCGCCTGAACACGGTGCGCAGCGGCCTGGCGCGCCTGCGCCTGGGCGCGGACGCGCGCCTGCTCGCCGCCGACGCCTCCGATCTGGCGGCCTGGTGGGACGGCACGCCGTTCGACGCGGTGCTGCTGGACGCGCCCTGCTCGGCCACCGGCATCGTGCGCCGCCAGCCCGACGTGCTGATGCATCGGCGCGAAACCGACATCGCCGCGGTGACCGCGGTGCAGACGCGCCTGCTCGACGCGCTGTGGCGGACCGTGGCCCCCGGCGGCGTGCTGCTGTACGCGACCTGTTCGATCCTGAAAGAAGAAAACGAGGAGCAGGTGCGTGCGTTTCTGGCGCGGACCGGGGATGCGCAGGCCGAGGCCTTGGATGCGCGCTATGGGCGCGATCGCGAGGTCGGCCGGCAGCGGCTGCCCGGCGAGTTGGGCTACGACGGCTTCTTCTATTCGCGCTTGAGGAAGGCTGCGCGGTAGGCGTTGATGCCGCGGCCTGCTGTCGCTGTCCGGCAGCGGTGGCCATGCCACGCCGGCATTCTTGCCCAAGCGTGGATCCCGTTCCGCAGGATGCGGCGCCGCAGGCGAGCCGCATCGCATATCGCCACTCCTCTCAGGGGCGCTTTCGGTGGGAGCGGCGCAAGCCGCGACCGTGAACTCCGGCTCCGTCATTGGTTTCGGCTTGAACGGGCTCCCTGTAGGAGCGGCGCGAGCCGCGACCGTGAATTCCGGCCCCGTCGCTGGTTCCGAACGGGCTGGCTTTCTGTGGGAGCGGCGTGAGCCGCGATCGCGAACTGCGG
>NZ_JBAHWA010000007.1:0-254337 GCF_036697405.1 Lysobacter sp. CCNWLW3 | reverse complement strand
GTCGACCCGTTCATCCAGGATCCGGCCAATCCGCAGAGTTGGAACGCGTACACCTACGTGTTCAACAACCCGCTGCGCTATACCGACCCGAGCGGCATGTTGGGGGTGGAGGAGAGGCAGTGGTTGGGGGCGATTGCCGCGATCGTCGTGATCGCCATCGGCCACCCAGAAGGCTTGGGGGAGGTTCTTGCCTGGTCAACCGTGGCGGGTTTTGTGGGGGGGGCCATATCGACCCAGAGCTTTCGCGGAGGGGTATTGGGGGCGATGACAGCGGCGGTGACCGCAGGCATCGGCGGAGCTGCAGCCGCAGCCGGACCTTTCGCCCGAATTGGCATGATGGCGCTGACCGGTGGTGTGATGGCGCGTCTGCAGGGCGGAGATTTCGGCAGCGCGTTCTTGTCGGCAGGACTGACGGCGGCATTCATGCCGAATGTTGGAGCTATAACCAACGACGTAGGTCGTACGCTTGTTGGTGCTCTTGTTGGCGGAACGATCTCTGAGCTGTCGGGCGGTAAGTTCGCGAATGGTGCGATTAACGGCGCGATTCAGGCTGCCATGATGGGGGGGCAACAACGTGTTACTGCTGTCGGATCGGGAACCGATTCAACACGAGACGATGTAGAACTGCCTGGTGCAGTGAGAATTGAAGGGGGGGGCTTTGATACTCAGCAGGGAGCAGTGGCGGCGGCCGCTAGGCGATATTTCGCTGAAGGCGTTGAACGGAGACAAGAGCTTCAGCTGGGCCTTGGTCTTCAACCCAACGGGAAGTGGGCGTATTACACCCCAGGCTGGGGGCCCAAGGGTGTTTCAATTATTGATAACAGTAGGCTTTTCTCGATGTATGAGCGGGCAGGGTTGCGCTTAGATCGATGGTTGCATGGTCACTTCGATTCCCAGTTGAATTTCTCCGCCACCGATTTCGCAATGGCCTGGAATCAATCATGGTCGCAAAGCGAAACTTTCATGGTGAATAGAAATGGAGAGGGGCGTGTGCTAACGCAAAGTTATCTGGAGTCGATGGCAAGAGGATTGCCAAAAGGCTATAGCAAGGACCTAAGCGGCCTCAGGAGGTACTATGCAGAGTCCGGCCTCCCTGGAGAGAAGTTATGAACCGAGTATCGAAATCGTTCGCAGCGCTGCTATTGACGACTATCGGAGTTTCTTGTTCCTCAGGGCATAGTGCCGCCGGGCGGGCTGACGCTGGCCCAGATCCATTGGTGGCTCAGGGGAAGTGCGTGGATGAGTGGCGCGACATTCTTGCTGAATGGGAGTCCCATGGAGGGCGTGCCACTACGCTCAAGGCTGTGCGGACTGAATTCGAGAGAGCGAAAAGCTTTAGAATTTCAAGAATGGCACATCAGGCTTGGAAGCTCCAGAGCGGCAAGCATGCAGAATGGACCGGTGAATGGCCGATTGATAATGAAGTCCGTGAAAGCGTTGCCTCCGTAATTGATGCTGCGGCTACAGGCGTGGTCGCAGCCGATTGTCAAAGAACTGCAATTTTCATTTTGCCATCGCTTTTAGGTGAAGAAGTTGCTTCGGGGCGGGATCGTTCTCCACTTCGAGATTTGGACGTGTCCGCTGTCGACGCGACTCGTAGCGACACGACCAGAATCGGGCAGTGGATATTCTTTGCATTATTCTTTCGGCAAATATAGGCCCGCTTAATCTGGTCCAGATTCGTGGGGAGTTGCCATATTTTTTCGCGGAGGCAACGCAGTTGAGCGGCGAAGGCCTGGCCTCCGAGATCGAACTGGGCAACGACACTCGCACCCGGTTCTGGTACAGCGAGAACAGGGGTCAGAGAGTCATTCTGATGTCGTTCGAAGGTGAGCGGCGCTCTGCCCCCTGTTGCTAGCTGCGAGGACCACCGAACTTATTGCTACGACGGCAACGCCGGTTGCGGCGCCGGCGGCCTGGAGGGCGGCGGCAGCGCCAGCACCAACGGCCCGCACCGCGTGGCCGAGACCGTGCTGGATGGCGGCGGCAGCGTGTTCTATTACTACGACGCACGCGGCAACCAGACCGTGCGCGACGAGCCGGGCACAGCCAACGACCGCACCGCCTACTACAGCGTAGACGACCTGGCTTACGAGATCTCGCTGGGCAACGGCACGCGTACCCGCTTCTGGTACGGCAGCGACGGCCAGCGCTACAAGCGCGAGGACGGGAGCAAGAAGACCCTGTACCTGGGCAACGTGGAGATCGTCGTCGACGCCGGTGTGACTACGATCAAGCGCACCGTGGGCGGTGTCCTGCTGCAGCAGATCGTGGGCACCTCGGTCACCAAGCGCTATCTGTTCCACGACCGCCTGGGCAGTCTGGTCCGCACGACCACCGAGACCGGCGCCGTGTTCAACAACATGGACTTCGCGGCTTACGGTGCCCGTCGCAGTCACCTGACCGGCACCGGCAGCGGCGCCGCGCCGAGCCTGACCACGCGCGGCTTCACCGGCCACGAGCACGTCGACGCCGTCGGCGTGATCCACATGAACGGCCGCATCTACGATCCCAGCCTGGGTCGTTTCCTGCAGGTCGACCCGTTCGTCCAGGATCCGGCCAATCCGCAGAGTTGGAACGCGTACACCTACGTGTTCAACAACCCGCTGCGGTACACGGACCCCAGCGGGATGTTGGGCGTGGAGGAACGGCAGTGGTTGGGCGCGCTCGTAATGATCGTAGCGGTTGCTACGGGGCAGCACTACGGGATCAAGGGAGGGGCGGCGTTAGCTCTGTATACCGCTGCAGGGTTCGTATCCGGAGCCATCTCAACTCAAAGCTTCCGAGGTGGCGTCCTTGGCGCAATGACTTCATTGATGACCGCAGGAATGGGCGGTGCAATGGTTGGCGCCAATCCGCTGATGCGAATTGGCATGATGGCGCTGACCGGTGGTGTGATGGCGCGCCTGCAGGGCGGAGATTTCGGTAGCGCGTTCTTGTCGGCAGGATTGACGGCGGCATTCATGCCGAATGTTGGAGCTATAACCAACGACGTAGGCCGTACGCTTGTTGGTGCTCTTGTTGGCGGAACGATCTCTGAGTTGTCGGGCGGTAAGTTCGCGAATGGTGCGATCAACGGCGCCATTCAGGCGGCGATGATGGGTCAGCCGGTAGGCATGGTTGAAGGGCAATCAGGAGGGCAAGCGGCAGGCGCTGATTTTGGAGTCGAGTACGGAAGATCTAAATTTCTAAGTAAAGTAACTGTGAGCAGAGATATTTTCACCGGCGAGTGGGTGATCGCGGGTGATCTAACCGTTAGTGGTGTTGAGTCGAGTGTAATAGCTACGGAGGCATCTTCAGTGTTCTCTGGTAGGTTTTCGGAGGGTGATGATGTAATCAATATATCGATAAAGTTTACTTCCGTTCCGTCAGGTGGTGACATTGAGTCCAAATGGTTCAATAGTCACCAAATAGCAACGTTTGCAGCTCAGGGCTATCATAGCGTTGCGGGACAGATGAAATTTGGGACAAACGTGCTGTACTTGTCTCGAAATTCAACTCCAGATGGCGTTATGTCTAGGTATCAAACAACAACGCCAAGTCACGAAATTGGTCACGGATTTGGCTTGCATCATGCTCCAGGTATAAATTCTCTGATGAGCTATGGGGATATTCGCGGTTTGACGTACTATGATGCTGTTAATTTGCGTGCGCAGTTTTATGTCCCAAAATTTTGAGGGGCGCGACCATGTTTCGAGAATTTTTTTTGTCTATGTGTGTGCTCGCTTCGTGCTCTTGTTCTGCTCGCGGAGTCTCAGAAGGTCAGGTTGTTGAGCGGAATATTGTCCTTCGTCAATCGGGCGAAAACAGCCTCGCTTTCAGCGTGGTGCATGATGATTTAATTGATGGTGTTTGCTTGTATCGAGGTCGCATCAATCGTGTGCTGCCCAGTGGTCAAAGAGTGAAGCTGGCTTCGCTTGATTCATACAGGCTGGGACTCCCTTCGGAAAGTGGGTGTACTGCCACCGGCGACTCTTCGGCTTTATTGGGAAATGTCGAGCCAGCGATTGTTTTTTTTAGGAAATGGATGCTATTGGCTAAGGAAGGCTCGATTCAAAGTGGGCCTGGGCTTGGTGAAGATATGGATTTTATATATCACGGTAAATTGCCGAGCCTTGTCGACTTTGATGGCTATGAGTCTGGGGTGGTTGTTGTTGCTTATGATAATAATGGGTTCTTGTACGAATTGACGGTTGATATCAACTCGTTGCGCATTTTGTCGGTGGATAAATCCCAGCCTTGAGAGGCGATTGGTCTAATGTTTGCTGCATTAGATGGTGGATCTCAGGTGTTTGGCGGGAGGCTTTTCAGGCGATTTACCAATCAACGCGGAGCGAGATATATTTTTGCCTTGGATGCATGCGGTCTCTGATGTGGAATACCGTTTAGTGTTAACCCGGTTTCTTATCAGCGTGACGTCCAGAAGGGGTTTGGCTCGCCAATCGATGTCCACCCAGGTACGGTTTTATTGCCGCCAGGTGGATGGCTCGGGGTGTCGGTAAACAATAGCGATCTATAGGAAATTTTTGAGCTTCAATCTGGTTGTCAAACGCTGGAGATTGGGTATCGCGTCAGGCCGACTCTCCGGGACGAATCCCTCTATAAAGGGGCGGTGTTAACATCCCAATTCCGTGCGTGTATTGAGGATTGATTGGTTGAGAAGTTGGCGGTGAAATAAAGGCACCGATAGACCACGCCAAGGGAGTGAGGTCCCTCTGATCCGACGGCAGTCCGGTGATTGCTGAAACTCCTGCTGCCGGAACGTCATGGGCGTGCCAAACTCGCTAAGACCATCATCAGCGGGGCCACAGACATCGCCCAGACCGAGTAGGACGTGCTCGGACGGCCCTGGCTATCGCAAGACGGCTCCGGCCACTAGACCAAGGTCGAATTCAATGCGCGCGGCCTGCCCAGCGCGACTTGCGATGTGGGCCTGAATCCCGAAGGTACCCAGGCGGGTTGCCGGGCGATCCCAACACTGTCTCGCATACGCTGGAGACCGATACCTCGGCAACGTCATCGGCGAACGCAGCGCCGGTTCGGCGGACAAGGGTATCGATGAGGCCTACTTGCCATGTTTGGGGGGCGAGTTGGCGAGCAGCGTATTGGCGGGCTAATCCCAGCGTATCGACGCGGCGCGTGGCACTCGTACGGCGACGCGTTTGGCGTTCCCTGCGCTGATTCCTGGCTGGCCCGGCTGGGAAGCGCCGCGCGAGTGGCCAAACCTCGCGTTCCGGCACATGTCTCCACGCTAATTCTGTGCTTAGCATGTGCCTGACGAGGTAGGGCGATATGTATCGGCGCCCGTTATCGATCAGGTCGGCGCCTGGGGAAACGCCGGCCGGCGCCTCTGGCGGTTCGTGCTCCTGCGGCCGGTCGGGCCTCGCTCAATACCAATCTCCCATCTGGGCCACCGGTTCGGCGGCATGCCGTCGGTGGCGTATGCATTGCGGAACTCGCATTAGGGGACGTTGCACATGTCGACAAGAATCAACCGATGGACGATCGGCTTGGCGCTGGGTGCGCTGGCCGCGATCGCCGGCGCCAGCGTCATGCTCGGCGGCGGCGCATCCGACGCCGGCGCACCGATCGGCGGGGCGCCGCCGGCCAATGCCGGCGTCAACAACAACGCGCCGGAACAGCAGCTGCGCAAATACATCGTGGTCTACCGCGAGGCGCCGCTGGCGACCTACCGCGGCGAGGTCCAGGGCCTGCCCGCGCCGGAGCGCATGGTCGGCGAGCCCGGCGTGCCGCAGATGGCGCGCGCCGCCGCGACCGCGGCCGGCGAAGGCCGCGTCGATGTGCGCAGTTCGCGCGCTCGCGCCTACGTCCGCCACCTCGAAGGCGCGCAGCGCCAGCACGAGGCCGGCATCGCCGCCGCGATCGGCCGTCCGCTGCGCATCGAGCGCCGCATGCAGCACGCGCTCAACGCGGTGGTCGCCGACATGAGCGAGGCCGAGGCGCAGCGCGTGCAGCGTCTGTCCGAGGTGCAGTTCGTCGAGGAATACCGCGAGTACGAACAGGACACCGATGTCGGTCCGACCCTGATCGGCGCGCCGCAGCTGTGGAACTCGCCGACCAGTCCGGTCAAGGGCGAGGGCGTGGTGGTCGGCATCATCGATTCGGGCATCAACTTCGGCAGCCCCTCGTTCGCCGCCACCGACGAGCAGGGCTACACCCATACCAATCCACTCGGCGCCGGCACCTATCTGGGCACCTGCGCCGCCGGCGGCGTCGATGCGGGGCGCTGCAACGACAAGCTGATCGGCGGCTACGACTTCGTCTGCGCGGCGCCGGGCAACACCTGCGGCGTGGCCAACATCCGCGAGGAGCCGGGCTTCGGCGACACCAACAGCCACGGCAGCCATACCGCCGCGACCACCGCGGGCAACTTCCGCACGGTCGCGTTCAAGGGCCGCAACAGCCTGATCTCGGGCGTCGCGCCGCGCGCCAACATCATCGCCTACGACGTGTGCTACACCAACACGGCGACCGGGCGCGGCCTGTGCCCGAATACCTCCTCGGCGGCCGCGGTCGACCAGGCGGTGGCCGACGGCGTCGTCGACGTGCTGAACTTCTCGGTCGGCGGCGGCGAGAACCCGTGGAGCGATGCGGTCTCGCTGGCCTTCCTCAACGCGGTCAACGCCGGCATCTACGTCGCGACCTCGGCCGGCAACAGCGGCCCGGGCCCGAACACCATGGGCCATCTCGAGCCCTGGACCGGTTCCACCGCGGCGGCGCAGCACGGCCGCCAGGACTTCAATCCGGTGCTGCAGGTCACCGGCCCGGGCGCCGTGCCCGCCGCACTGAATGCGATCGTGCTCAACGAAGGCACCGGCGGCGTCGCGCTCACCGCGCCGATCGCGCCGACCACGGTGCTGCGCGTCAGCCCCGGCATCGACACGGCCGACGACGGCTGTGCCGCGTACCCGGCCGACACCTTCGCCGGCGCGATCGCGGTGATCCGCCGCGGCACCTGTTCGTTCACGATCAAATCCGGCAACGCGGCCGCGGCCGGCGCAATCGCCGTGGTCATCGCCAACAACGCGGCCGGCGGCCTGATCCCGACCATGACCGGCGCGACCATCCCGGGCTTCGCGATGCTGCAGACCGACGCCAACGCGGTGCGCGATTTCCTGGCCGGCAATCCCGGTACCGCCGGCATCAGCGTGCTGGCGATCCCGAACACGCCCGACGTGCTCGCCGACTTCAGCTCGCGCGGCCCGGCCGGCGCTTACGACCTGCTCAAGCCCGACGTCACCGCGCCCGGCGTCAACATCCTGGCGGTGGTTTCCGGCACCGCGATCAGCGGCTCGGAGAACGCGGTCGGCCTGATGAGCGGCACCTCGATGGCGTCGCCGCACCATGCCGGCGCCGCCGGCCTGCTGCGCCAGGCGCGGCCGACCTGGACCGTGCCGGAAGTGAAATCGGCGCTGGTGATGACCGCCGAGCAGCAGGTGTTCAAGGAGGATTCGATCACGCCGGCGACGCCGTTCGATCGCGGCGGCGGCCGTCTGCGCGTCGACCTCGCCCTGCGCGCCGGCCTGGTGCTCAACGAAGTCCGCGCCAACTACCTGGCCGCCAATCCGGCCAGCGGCGGCGACGTCGCCAACCTCAACCAGCCCAGCCTGGCCAAGGCGCGCTGCGTGGAGCGTTGCGTGTTCACGCGTACCTTCCGCAACACCCAGACGGTCCGCCAGGGTTGGACGGCTAAGCTGACCGGCCTGAGCGGCACGATCTCGCCGGCGCTGTTCACCCTCAATCCCGGCGAGAGCAAGGCGGTCAAGGTCACGGTCAACAGCTATCAGCTGCCGGCCGACGGCTCCTGGAACTTCGGCACCCTGGTGCTGACCCCGACCTCGATCGGCACCCTCGACCAGCCGACCCTGCGCCTGCCGGTGGCGGTGTCGGTGCCGCCGCCGGTGATCGCCCTCAACCCGATGCAGATCGCGGCGACCCTGCCCGCGGGCGGTACCGGCTTCGCCAACTTCCGTATCGACAACCTCGGCGGTTCGCGTCTGGACTACACGATCGACAACACCGGGCAGGGCACGCGTACCCTGCTGGACGCGCCGCGCGGCGCGATCAGCAGCGGCTTCCGCGCCACCTCGTACACCGATCCGGCGACCGCGGGTTCGGCGGCGCAGTTCAGCGCCGACGACTTCAGCGTGAGCGAGGCCACCCGCATCGTCAGCCTGTACACCGAGGGTTTCGTGTCCAGCAATCAGCCGCTGGCGACCACCGCCACCAGCCTGACCTGGACCCTGTTCCGCGACAGCGGCAACAACCCGGAAGGCAATCCGCAGGCCTCGCCGGGCGTGGCGGTGTGGAGTTACACCTCCGCGCCGACCGCCGCCGGCGTCACCATCACCGGCGCCAACATCGGCCTCAACCTGACCGCCGCCAGCCAGAACGTCGATCTGCTGCCGGGCCGTTACTGGCTGGTGGTGCACGCGCGTTCGAGCTTCGCCAATCGCTGGGTGTGGTTCGCCTCCAACAGCGGCGACAACGTGTTCCGCACCATCACGGTAAGCACCGCCGGGGCCGGCGCCTGGACCGCGGGCAGCGGTTTCGCCGGCCTGGCCTGGAACGTGGGAGCGTCCAACGCCTGCGGCGCGCCGTGGATCGGCGCACCGGTGAGCGCGATGGGACGCGTGAATCCGGGCGCGGCTGGCATCGACGCCCAGGTGCAGCTCAACGCCGCCGGCCTGAGCGCCGGCACGCACGTGGGCTACATCTGCGTGGCCAGCAACGATCCGGTCAGGCCCAAGGTCGCCGCACGCGTGACCCTGACGGTCACGCCGTAACTTTGGCCCGTTACTTTCGCCGGGCCCGGAAACGGGCCCGGCGATTTCTTCGACACCGGTAGGGCCGCGTTGCACGGCCATCACACGATTCCTTAGGGGGAAGCAATGAAGCACACGCATCACACGATCCTGTCGACCGCGCTGCTGCTGGCGCTGGCCGTGCCCATGACCGCGCTGGCCGGCGAGCCCTGCCTGCTCGACGACGGCTTGGGCGGCACCACCACCGGCGGCGCCACCGCGGCCGGCGGCGGCGCCACCGCCTGCGGCAGCGGCGCCACCGCCAGCGGCGACGGCAGCACCGCGGTCGGTTCGGCCAGCACCGCCAGCGGCACCGGCAGCACCGCGGTCGGCGCCGACAGCGTCGCCGGCGGCGATCAGAGCACCGCGCTGGGCCAGGGCGCGCAGGCCGGCGGCTTCGGCGCCACCGCCAGCGGCAGCGGCAGCAACGCCAGCGGCGAATTCGCCACCGCCACCGGCACCGCCAGCGAGGCCTCGGGGCAATTCAGCAGCGCCAGCGGCGCCGGCGCGCGCGCCATCAACGACAACGCCACCGCCACCGGCAGCTTCAGCGAAGCCAGCGGCCTGGGCAGCACCGCGCACGGCTACAACGCCATCGCCAGCGGCGAACTCAGCAGCGCCAGCGGCAGCGGTTCGCTGGCCTCGGGCGAGGCCAGCACCGCCAACGGCGCCGGCGCCACCGCCAGCGGCAAGGGCAGCACCGCGACCGGCGCGCACAGCGTCGCCAGCGCCGACGGCGCCACCGCCAACGGCGGCTGGGTCGACAAGGACGGCGACGGCGTGGTCGATCCGGACGAAGTGACCACCGCCAGCGGCCTGGAATCCAGCGCCTACGGCGGCGGCGCGCAGGCCACCGCCGACCAGTCCAGCGCCTTCGGCGGTCGCAGCGTCGCCAGCGGCATCGGCAGCAGCGCGTTCGGCTACGGTGCGCAGGCGGTCGGCCAGAACGCGACCGCGATCGGCCAGGGCAGCAACGCCAGCGGCAGTAACAGCGTCGCACTGGGCGCGGGTTCGGTCGCCGACCGCGGCAACGCGGTCTCGGTGGGCAGCGGCGGCAACGAACGCCAGATCACCAACGTCGCCGCCGGCACCCAGGGCACCGACGCGGTCAATCTGGGGCAGTTGCAATCCACCGCCGCCGCCACCCTCGCCAGCGCCAACAACTACACCGACACGGTCGCCGCGAGCACCCTGGCCAGCGCCAACAACTACACCGACTCGCGCGTGACCAGCAACAACGCGGTGGTGCTGAACCAGGCCAACGCGCACGCCGATGCCGGCGACGCGGCCACGCTCAACGCCGCCAACACCCACGCCGACGCCGGCGATGCGGCCACGCTGCGCACCGCCAACACCTACACCGACACCCGCTTCGCCCAGGCGATCGCCGCGCCGATCGCGGCCATCGACGATCTGCGTTCGGACATGGAGTGGGGCTTCGACCGCACCGACCGCCGCATCGACCGCGCCGGTGCGATGACCGCGGCGATGGTGCAGATGGCGACCTCGGCCGCCGGCATCCACACCAAGAACCGCGTCGCGGTGGGTGCCGGTTTCCAGAACGGCGAACAGGCCCTGTCGATCGGCTACCAGCGCGCGATCAGCGATCGCGCCACGGTGACCTTCGGCGGTGCCTTCAGCAGCTCGGAAAGCTCGGCGGGCGTGGGCCTGGGTTTCGGCTGGTAAGGCTTCCCTGGGAATGTGCGGCACGTTGACGGCGCCTTCGGGCGCCGTTTTTTTGCTGTTCCCCCCTTTGCAAAAGGGGGGCTAGGGGGGATTTGCTTTTGGCGGCTTAGCGCTTAAAAGCAAAAAGCAAATCTCCCCCAACCCCTCTTTTTCAAAGAGGGGAGCTTCAGAGAGGGAGCCACCTGGCGCTCAGCGATACGCGCGTTCGCGCTCGGCCTGCAAACGCTGGCGCAGGTACTCGTCGCGGGTGAGACCGCCAGGAATCTGGCTCAGCGCCGCGACCTCGGCCACCACCTCGGCCTCGCGCTGTTTGTAGGACTGGAAGCGCGGATCGCTGCGCTGCTGGGCCAGCCACTGCGCATTGCGCTGGTCGGCGATGGCGCGGTAGCGCGTCGCCAGCGCTTCGACCCGGCGCATCTGCTCGGCCCGGTCGGGCACGGTGGCCTGGATCAGGGCCACGCGCAACAGCATGGTTTCGCCGGCCGACAGCTCGCCGGCGCGTTCGTAGGCGTCGACATCGCGTTCCAGGGCCTGGGCTTGGCGGCGGCGCTCGGCGGAGCTCAGCGCGGCGGCGTCGCGGAAATAGCGTTTGGCATCGTCGCGGAACTGTTCCCGATCGCGGTACGCGCGCGCCTGCGGGCTGCCGAGCAAGGCCGCCTGCACGGCTTCGGCCTGACCGGCGCGCGCGCCCGCAGCGGGCGCGAGGCTCGCGCGCGCCTCGCGCGAGCGCGCCACCAGCACCGCCGCGGCCATGGCCGCGACGGCGAGGGCGATCAACAGCAACTTGGTGCGGCTCATGCGTGCGGCCGCGCCTCAAGCCAGCAGCTGGTCGACCAGCCAGTACAGCAGGTTGAACGGCTTGGCGCGGTCGGCCTGGTCGTCGGCCTCGCTGGCGTCGACGACCTTGCCGTTGCCGTCCAGCACGCTGTCGATGAACTGCTTCAGCTGCAGGTTCTGCGCCTGCACGTCGCCGTTCTTGAAGTCGACGATGGTGGTGCAGTGGCTCTCGTTGAGGGCGCGGTACTGCGGGAAGTAGCCGCCGAAGTTGTCCAGTGTGTTCAAGCGCGCGGACAGGCGCTGGGTGTCGGCGCCCCACTTGCTGTGGATCAAGGCTTCTTTTGCGGCCTGATTGGGCGCGGCCTGGATATCGGCGTGGAAGCGCTCGTAGGAGTAGGAGGAGTAGTTGAGGTCCTGCCAGAAATGGGTGGCGCCGAGGCGGTCGCCGCTGTGCTTGTTGGCCAGCGCCGGATACAGCGAGCCCAGTTCGTCGAGATCCAGTTGCGGCAGGCCGCTGGCGAGATAGGCGAGCGGGCCGTTGGGCGCGTCCAGGCCCCAGGCGCCGCGGATGTGCGCCATCAGCGCTTGCGAGGGGTACTGGGCGGGATCGCCGTTGCGCGGAGTCGGGAAGATCGGGCCGGAGTCGTCGATCAGGAAGCTGCGCGAGGGCGCGAGGTCGCGCCGCAGCGGGTCGTAGTTGATCAGGCTGCCGGCGCCGCCGGCGCTGCAGCCGGTGCTGAGCATCTGGCCCGGACGCGGCAGGTTGTCCTTCAACCACGCCGTCACCGCGCGCGAGTTGCGCAGGCCGTTGTGGTGCCAGACCAGCGGCGGCGCCTGGTTGCTGGGGTCGTCGTAGACCGCGACCTTGTCGCCGCCGTAGATGTCGCCGGTGCAGTAGGGCACGTAGACCATGTTCCAGTTCTGGGTCTTGACCCCGTCGAACGGGCTGACCCGGGTCACGAACGGGCTCACCAGGCTGGCGCCGGGATTGAGCAGGCTCATGTAGTCGTCGGGGATGCCGTTGGGATTGCGCGCGCCGCGGATGCCGCTCTGTCCGGAGCAACTGGCGTAGTCCCAGCACGCGCCGCCGCCTTCCATGTAGACGATGGTGTTGGTGGTGTTGGGCACGCGGTTGACGAAGATCTTGTACGGCGACCCGTCGCCGCAGACCGCGCCGGTCTCGGCCGGCAACTGCACGGTCTGCCATTGGTAATAGGCGCCCGGATCGAAGCCGTCGGCCTTGGTCGCGTCGCGGCTCAGCAGCGGGTACTGGCCCTGGCGCTGCGCGGGCGTGACCGGGTTGTTGGCGCGCGGCGGCGAGACCAGGTTGCGCAGGGTCTGGAAGAAACCGTAGTCGCCTTCCTCGGCCAACAGCGGCGGGCTGGCCAGCGCGATCGCGCCTCCCAGCAGGACGACGGCGACGGGTCGGGCGGCGTATCGGGCATGTGCCATGGCCTTGCTCTCCTTTGCGTGCGATGTGTGCGGGCCGTGCCCGCGCGACGCGGCGCGTTGCCGGTCCCCAGCACCGGCGCAGCCGCGGCAGCCCCCTGTCCATACTGCTGCGTCTGGATATCGCCGCGCGTGCGGCAGCGTCAATGCGTATCGCGCGCGCAGCGCCGATTGGCCGCAAACGCAGCCCTGCCTGTCCGTTTTTGCCCGGAATCCGGTCACGGAACCGGGTTTGCCGCCGCGCCGGTTCTTGCGCCGCAGCATGGCGCTGCGGCGATGCGGGCCTTATTCGCCCGGAATCGCCGCTTCGCTGGGCGCGTTGGAGGCCGCGCGCCGCGCCAGCACCGCCTCGCGGTGGGCGATGTAGGCGTTGGAGGCCAGGATGATGGCCGCGCCGATCACGGTCCAACGGTCGATGGATTCGCCGAACCACAGCCAGCCGGCGAGCGCCACCAGCGGCAGCTGCATGAAGCTGATCGGGGTCAGCGCGGACACTTCGCCCAGCTTGAGCGCGTGCGTCCACAGCAACTGGCCGCCGGTGCCGAGCACGCCGGCGGCGATCACCCATACCCACATCGCGCCTTGCGGCCATTGCCAGACGAACAGTGCGGGCAGCAGCGACATCGGCACCCAGAACAGATAGGTGTAGAGCACGATGGTGTTGGCCGAGTCGACCCGCGACAGCTGCTTGATCTGGATCGCGACCACGCCGCTGAGCACCGCCGCCAGCAGCGCGATCAGGGTGCCGGCGGTGAAATCGGCCGAACCCGGACGCACGATCACCAGCACGCCGACGAAGCCCAGGGCGACCGCGGCCCAGCGCCGCGCCCGCACCTGCTCGCCCAGGAACAGCACCGCGGCGATGGTCACGAACAAGGGCGTGGAGTACGACAGCGAGATCGCTTGCGCCAGCGGCAGGTGGCCGATCGCCCAGAAGCCGGCCAGCATCGAGCAGATGCCGATCGCGCAGCGGACGAAATAACGCGGCAACTGGCGCGTGCGCAGCGCGGCGCGGTTGGCGCCGGCCAGCAGCGGCAGCACCGCGAGCAGGCCGAAGAAGTTGCGGAAGAACGCGATCTCGAAGGTGTGCAGCTCGGCCGAGGCGATCCGGATCACCACCGCCATCGCGCCGAAGCACAGCGTGCTGGCCAGCATGTAGGCGGCCGCGCGCATCGGTTGCGACAGCGGTGCGCTCACCAGCGTGCGCCGATCAGGCGCGGCTCGGGTTCGATCGCGACGCCGAAGCGGGCCTGCACCGAATCGGCGATGCGGCGAGCGAGGTCGAGCAGTTGCGCGCCGCTGGCATGGCCGTGGTTGACCAGCACCAGCGCGTGCGAGGCGGCCACGCCGGCGTCGCCGTCGCGGTGGCCCTTCCAGCCGCAGGCGTCGATCAGCCAGCCGGCCGAGAGCTTGCGGCTGTCCTCGTCGGCGCCGCGGAACACCGGCAACGCGGCGTGTTCGGCCTGCAGCGCCTCGGCCTGGGCGCGCGCCACGATCGGATTCTTGAAGAAGCTGCCGGCATTGCCGAGCACGGCCGGGTCGGGCAGCTTGCGGCGCCGGATCGCGATCACCGCTTCGGCGACGCTGCGCGGGGTCGGCGCATCCACGCCCATGGCCGCGAGTTCCTCGGCCAAACCGGCGTAGTCCAGGCGCAGCGCCGGCGTGCGCGGCAGGGCGAACTCGACCGCGGTCACCAGGTAGCGGTCGGGCGCGTGCTTGAACAGGCTGTCGCGATAGGCGAAGCGGCAGGCCGCGGCGTCGAAGCGGTGCGCGGTGGCGGTGACCGGCTCGTAGGCCTCGACCGCATGCACGAAGTCGCACACTTCCACGCCGTAGGCGCCGATGTTCTGGATCGGCGCGGCGCCGACCGTGCCCGGGATCAGGGCCAGGTTTTCCAGGCCGGCGTAACCGGCCTCCAGGGTGCGCATCACGAAGCCGTGCCAGGGCACGCCGGCGTCGGCGCGCAGGATCGCGCCATCGCGGTCGAGCGCTTCGCCCAGCACCTGCACGCGTTCGCCGGTCAGTGCCAGCACCGGGCCCTCGGGATCGCCGGCGAACAGCAAGTTGCTGCCGCCGCCCAGGATCAGGGCGATGCCGTCGCGCAGCTCGGGCAGGCGCAGGACTTCGTCCAGGCGCGCGGCGTCGGCGACTTCGGCCAGCACGGGCGCGGTCGCGGCCACGCCGAAGGTGTTGCGTCGGGTCAGTGCGGCCTCGCGCAGGAGGCGGACAGCGTCGCTCATACCGGCGGCACGTTACCGCGGCTGGGCGCTTCCTTGCGGCGGCGCATCGCTTCCACGCATTCGTTCACCAGTGCCGGGCCGCGATAGACCAGGCCGGTGTAGCACTGCACCAGGGCCGCGCCCGCGGCCATCTTGGTGACCGCGTCGGCGCCGGACAGGATGCCGCCGACGCCGATCATCGGGATCGACTCGGGCAGGCGCGTGCGCAGCATGCGCAGCACCGTGGTCGACTGGCCCATCAGAGGACGCCCGGACAGGCCGCCGACCTCGCCCGCGTGCGCCGCGCCTTCGATGGCGATGCGCGAGACGGTGGTGTTGGTGGCGATCACGCCGTCGACCTGCAGCTCGCTGAGCACGCGCGCGGCGGCCTCGATGTCGTGATCGGACAGGTCGGGCGCGATCTTGACCAGCATCGGCACGCGCTTGCTGTGCAGGCCGGCGTATTTCTCCTGCGCCTCGCGCAGGGTGCCGATCAGGCGGCGCAGGGATTGCTCTTCCTGCAGCTCGCGCAGGCCGGCGGTGTTGGGCGAGGAGATGTTGACCGTGACGTAGTCGGCCAGCGGATAGACCCGCTCCAGGCACAGCAGGTAATCGTCCTCGGCCGACTCGTTCGGGGTGTCCTTGTTCTTGCCGATGTTGATGCCCAGCAGGCCGTGGCGGCGCTGGGCGCGCTCGACGTTGCGGACCAGGGCATCGACGCCCTCGTTGTTGAAGCCCAGGCGGTTGATCACCGCCTCGTGCTCGGGCAGGCGGAACATGCGCGGCTTCGGATTGCCTTCCTGCGGCCGCGGCGTGACCGTGCCGATCTCGACGAAGCCGAAGCCCAGGGCGAGCAGGGCGTCGATGTGCGCGCCGTTCTTGTCCAGGCCGGCGGCCAGGCCGACCGGATTGGGGAAGGTCAGGCCGAAGGCCTTGGTCGGAAACGGCTTGGGCCGGGTGGTCAGCAGCGGGTTGAGGCCGGTGCGATAAGCCGTTTCCAGCGCCGCGAGGCCAAGGCCATGCGCTCGTTCGGCATCCAGTCCGAAGAGAAAGGGGCGGGCGAGGCTGTACACGGGATCGCAGGCGTCCGCTGTAGAACGAAAAAGCATTATCGCCTATGCGGCGCTCCTCACGCGAGCGCGAATGCGTCGTGCGCCGGCTTCGGCAAGGCGCCGGAGCCTATCCGATCACCCCGCAGCACAGGAAAAACACCATGGAACCCAGCGCGGCCAGTGCCGTCAGCAGCACCGGATAGCCCAGCCACAGTCCCGCCGCGGCCAGGCCGGCGCCGCCCGGCGGCTCCTCGCGGCGGCGGATCGCGGCGCGTGCCTTGTGCCCGCAGATCACCGCCAGCAGGGCGACGCCCTGCGCCGGCAGCACTAGCCACAGGTGCTGGTTGAGCTGCTCGGTGGCGAACCAGGCCCAGATCGCCAGGCCCCAGGCGATCAGGCCCAGGGCCAGACTGACCAGCGGCCAGGCGCCGATGTTTTCGAGCTCGGGACCGTTCATGCGCGCGACTCCCCTGAGCGATGCGGCCACCCTGGCCGCGGCGGCTAGACCCGGCCGCTGCGCAGGGCCCGCGCCCAGTCGGCGCGGCCGTTGCGCGCGGCCTGCGCGGCGGCGGCCTCGTGGTCGTAGCCGACCGCGATGTGTTCGGCCCGCCAGCGCCCGCCGGCGTCGTCGACGATGGCGTAGCGGGCGTGCGGGTCGCCGACCTGCATGTCGTGCGGGCTGGGATGCTCGCTGTGGTAGGCCTGCAGGCCGACGCTGCCGGGATTCACCAGCAGCCGGCCGTCGTCCAGGCGGGTCGCGCGCGGAATGTGGGTGTGGCCGCACAGGATCACGGCATGGCGGAGGTCGCCGGCGCGTTGCGCGGCCTCGGCCGCGGTGGCCGCGCGCGGAACGCCGGCGTCGAGCTGTTCGAGGAAGTATTCGAGATCGTCGCGCGGCGTGCCGTGGCAGAGGTAGACGTGCTCGTTCAAGGCCAGCGTCGTCGGCAGCGCGGCGATCCAGCGCAACTGGTCCGGGCGCAGCAGGTCGCGCGCATGCGCGTCGGACGCGCCCATGCCCGCGCGCGGCTCCAGCAGTTGGCGTTCGTGATTGCCGCGGATGGTGGGCAGGTCCAGGCCGATCAGCAGGTCGGCGGTTTCCACCGGTTGCAGCGGGCCGGACAGGATGTCGCCGAGGTTGACGGTGACATCGCAGGCGCGCGCGTCGATATCGGCCAGCACCGCGCGCAGCGCGCCGAGATTGCCGTGGATGTCCGAGACGACCGCGATGCGCATGCCGTGCTCCCGCAGCGGGTCCGCCGTGGCGGACCCGCCTTCGTTACGGTACCGACCTCAGAGGTCGAACTTGATGCCCTGCGCCAGCGGCAGCGCGTCGGAGTAGTTGATGGTGTTGGTCTGGCGGCGCATGTAGGCGCGCCACGCGTCCGAACCCGACTCGCGACCGCCGCCGGTTTCCTTCTCGCCGCCGAAGGCGCCGCCGATCTCGGCGCCGGAGGTGCCGATGTTGACGTTGGCGATGCCGCAATCCGAACCGGCCGCCGACAGGAAGGCTTCGGCCGCCTTGAGGTTGGCGGTGAAGATCGACGAGGACAGGCCCTGCGGCACGTCGTTCTGCAGCGCGATGGCTTCATCGAGCGTCTTGAACTTCATCGCGTACAGGATCGGCGCGAAGGTTTCGGTCTGCACCACTTCGGCGTCGTTGCTCAGGCCGGTGACGATGGTCGGCAGGACGAAGTTGCCGGGGCGCTCGATCGCCGCGCCGCCGGTCTCGACCTTGCCGCCGCTGGCCTTGGCCTTCTCGACCGCGTCCAGGTAGGCCTGCACCGCGTCGCGGCTGTTGAGCGGGCCCATCAGGTTGGCCGGGTCGGTCGGGTCGCCGATCTTCTTCTCGACCTGCTTGTAGGCCGCGATCAGCTTGGCCAGCACGTCGTCGAAGATGGACTCGTGCACGAACAGGCGGCGCGTGGTGGTGCAGCGCTGGCCGGCGGTGCCGACCGCGCCGAAGGCGATCGCCGGGATCGCCAGCTTCAGGTCCGCCGTGGCGTCGACGATGATGGCGTTGTTGCCGCCCAGTTCCAGCAGCGAACGGCCCATGCGGCGCGCGACGCGCTCGCCGACGTGGCGGCCGACCTTGGTCGAACCGGTGAAGCTGATCAGGGCGATGCGCTTGTCGTCGACGAAGTTCGAGGCCAGCTCGGTGCCGGCGTCGTTGAACAGGAAGAAGATGTCCGGGAAGCCGCCGGCGCGCAGGGCTTCGTTGCAGATCTTCATCGAGGCCACCGCCGACAGCGGGGTCTTGGGCGAGGGCTTCCAGATGGTGATGTCGCCGCAGATCGCGGCGATGAACGCATTCCAGGCCCACACCGCGACCGGGAAGTTGAAGGCCGAGATCACGCCGACCAGGCCCAGCGGATGCCACTGTTCGTACATGCGGTGGCCGGGGCGTTCGGAGTGCATGGTCAGGCCGTACAGCTGGCGCGACAGACCGACGGCGAAATCGCCGATGTCGATCATTTCCTGCACTTCGCCGTCGCCTTCCGGCTTGGACTTGCCCATTTCCAGCGCGACCAGCGAACCCAGCGCGTCCTTGTGCTTGCGCAGCGCGTCGGCGCACAGGCGGATGGCTTCGCCGCGGCGCGGCGCCGGGGTGGTGCGCCACACCGCGAACGCGGCCTGGGCGCGCTCGACGATGCTGTCGTAATCGCTCTGCGAGGATGCCTGCACGCGCGCCAGCACTTCGCCGTCGGTGGGGTTGATCGATTCCAGCACGCCGGCATCGCGGGTCGCGGCCCATTCGCCATGGCCGAGGTAGGTGCCGGACTCGACGTCTTTCAGGCCGAGGGCGGTCAGAACAGCGTGCGTCATCGCAAAAACTCCAGAATCAAAAAAGCATTGAAAAGTCCGCACATGGATGTGCGGGGTTGCGCACAAGGACGTGCGATCCATAACTGGCGACCCCGACACGATTCGAACGTGTGACCTTCCCCTTAGGAGGGGGATGCTCTATCCAGCTGAGCTACGGGGCCGTGCAATGAAATCAATCGTTTGCGTGGCTGGGCCACCCCGGTCGCAAGCGCTGCGCCGGATCCGGCGAGGCGGCCTGGGCCGGCGTATCGATCCGCCGATTGTACTCGGCCAACTGCGAGCGCCGCCATGTCAGAGTTCCGCGCGGACGCGCGCGCGCCTCACCGCGCCCTCACATCGGTCTCCCATAGCCTGACCGCCATGGCGAGGAACGGACCGCATCGGCAGAAACTGCGCTTGCGCTGCGGTCGCCTTATCGCCGTGTTTCCGACATGGACCAGGAGTTTGCATATGCGTATCGATCCCCGCAGCCGTCGATGGCTGCTCCAGGCCGGCGTCGCGGCCGGCTTGCTGTTCGGCGCCGGCGGCGCCTTCGCCCAGGCCGATGCCCAGGTCTACGAATCGGCCATCGCCGAAGCCGCGCGCCTGTGCCCGGGCCATTCCAAGGAACGCACCACGCCCGGCGTGCGCGCGGTTCCGGTGGGCGCCTTGCGGGTGCTGGCCCAGCGTGGCTACACGATGTGCCCGGATCGGCGCCTGGACGCCGCCACCCCGGCGGTCTGGTACGGCGCCGCCGGCGTGTTCGCCTGGAACCCCGACGCCAAGGGCGCGGCCAAGCTGATCGCGGCCAAGGTCGATGCGATGACCCGCAAGGAGGAGTTCCCGGAGCAGACCCTGGTCTGGAAGGCCGACGGCAGCGTGGCCACCGGCGCGACCGTGCCCATGTTCGAGCGCCGGCCACGTCCGGCCGGGGCCTCGTACTGAGCCTGCTTTTCGTTTGAGCGCGCGGCCGCCGCGGCGGTCCGCCGACTCCGCCCGGAGCAGACCGGGACGGATGGAGTCCCGGCGCGCGACCGGCACGGCCGCGCGCGCCGCCCCGTGGCCGCCGAACCCGTGGCCGCCCGCGGGCACCGGCGCCCCTACGGCGCGGGCCGGCTACCCCGCGACCGCCGTTGGCGTACTCAAATGCGCCGTTAGGCGGGAGACAGGGGCGCAAGGCCGCCGGTTTCGCCGGGCCGGCGCCAGCGATATCCAGCGGCCGGTTCCGGGCCTGGGGCGGCGCAGCCGGGACAGCGGTCCAGAGGCTGAATTTCCGGATTTCACCGGGACTCGCGCCGGCCCCAGCCTGCGGCCGCGCGACCACTAAGCGCCGCCGCGGCGACGCGCGCTTGCCGTCCCCAAGCCTTGCCCCCTGGCCGCGGGGGCCGGCCGGCTACCTGCTTCCGGGGATTGCCCCGGCCTGGGCGACGTGCAATCGTTGCCTGGGGAAATTGTGCGCTCTGTCACGCAGTAAAGCGTGCCTAGTTCACACACATTTGCGGATGCGAACGCCGTTATCCGTATCAGGGGGCTGTATGAATCGTTGCAAGGGCAAGGCGAATAACGCCGGCGTGCCGGTGTCCGCATGCGTGCGTCCGCTCCGGCGGATCGCGCGCAGATCCATGGCGCTGTGGGGGGCGGTGCTGCTGACCGGTCTGGGCCTGGTCGGCCCGGCGCAGGCGCAAAGCTGCGCGGTGGGGGAGACGCCGGCGGCTTTCGGTTTCACCGGCGGCGAGCAGACCGTCAGCGTACCGGCCGGCGTGCATTCGCTGACGGTCTACCTGAGCGGCGCGCAAGGCGGCGCCGGTCGCAGCGGCGCCGGCACCATCGCCGGCAGCCCGAATTCTCCGGGCGGCACCGGCGGCCTGGGCGGACGCGTGCGCGGCACCCTGGCGGTCACGCCGGGCGCGACGTTGTCGATCTGGGTCGGTGGGCAGGGCTCGCAGGCGGTCAACCCCGGCGGCGTCGGCCAGGGCATCGACGGTACGGGCGGCGGCGCCACCGATCTGCGCGTGGGCGGCAACGGCATCGGCAACCGGGTCGGCATCGCCGGCGGCGGCGGCGGCGGCGGCAACGCGGGCTGGAGCGACAACGACGTCCTCGCCGGCGGCGCCGGCGGTGTTGGCGGCGGCGGCGTCGGCGGCGTGGGCGCGAGCGTGCCAGGCCCCCTCGGACCGAACGGCGGCGGTGGCGGCTCGGTCGGTATCGGCGGTGCGGGCGGCGGCGGTTGCGGCAGCTACCCGGCGACCGCGGGCAACGCGGCCAACGGCAATGGTGGCGACTCCTTCAATTTCTCTGGTTCCTTCGCCGGTGCCGGCTACGGCGGCGGCGGTGGCGGTGGCGCCACGGTGGGCGCGGGCGGCGGCGGTGCCGGCGTGGGCACGGCCACCTGCCAGTACAACTGGAACGGCGGCGGCGGTGGCGGTGGCGGCGGCAGTTCCGGCGCCAGCGGCCTGAGCGCGGTCACCATCAACAACGGCGTGCAGGCCGGCAACGGCGCGGCGCTGATCTGCTTCGCTCAGAGCACGTTCGCCGTCGGCGGCGCCGCCAGCGGCCAGACCGGCGCGGTGACCTTGCAGCTCAACGCCACCAATCCGGTCAGCAGCCAACAGGTCGTGGTGGCGCAGGCCGCCAGCAGCTATGTCTTCCCGACCCGTTTGCCTCTCGGCGCGAACTGGAACATCAGCGTGCTGTCGCTGCCGGCCGGGCAGTTGTGCAGCGTCACCCCGAGCAGCGGCAACGCGATCGGCGCGGACGTGAGCAACGCGGCGCTGGTCTGCACCACGGTGACGACGACGGTCGCGCCGGCGACCTTGCCCAATCCGGTTTACAACGTCGCGTACTCGCAAACCATCACCGCCAGCAGCGCCAACGGCGGCACGGCGCCTTACACGTTCTCGTTGAGCGCCGGGGCCTTGCCTGCTGGGCTGAGCTTGAGCGCGGCGGGCGCGCTGTCCGGTACGCCGACCGCCGCGGGCACCTACAACTTCACGGTCCAGGCCACGTCCAGCAACGGCTTCAGCGGCACCCGCGCGTACAGCCTGACGGTGGCCACGGTCGCGCAGGCGATCACGGCGTTCGCCGCCAACCCCGCCGCGCCGACGTATACGCCGGGCGGCACGTTCACGGTTTCGGCCAGCGGCGGCGCCTCGGGCAATCCGATCGTGTTCGCCAGCACCACGCCGGCGGTGTGTACCGTGGCCGGCAGCACGGTGACGGTGCAGAGCGCGGGCAACTGCGCGCTGACCGCCAACCAGGCCGGCAACGCCAACTACAGCGCGGCGCCGCAAGTCGCTTTGAACGTGAACATCGCGGCGGCGACGCAGACCATCACCGGCTTCGCCGCCAACCCGGCCGCGCCGACGTACGCGCCGGGCGGCACCTTCGCGGTTTCGGCCAGCGGCGGCGCCTCCGGCAATCCGATCGTGTTCGCCAGTACCACGCCGGCGGTATGCACGGTGGCTGGCGGCACGGTGACGATGCAGAGCGCGGGCAACTGCGCGCTGACCGCCAACCAGGCCGGCAACGTCAACTACAGCGCGGCGCCGCAAGTCGCTTTGAACGTGAACATCGCGGCGGCGACGCAGATCATCACCAACTTCGCCGCCAACCCGGCTGCGCCGACGTATGCGCCGGGTGGCACGTTCACGGTCTCCGCCAACGGCGGTTCCTCGACCAGCCCGGTGGTGTTCGCCAGCACCACGCCGGCGGTGTGCACGGTCAGCGGCAGCACGGTCAACATGCTCGGCGGCGGTAGCTGCGCGCTCACCGCCAATCAGGCCGGCGACGCCAACTACAGCGCCGCGCCGCAGGTCGGCTTGAACGTGACGATCGCGGCGGCGACCCAGGCCATCACCGGCTTCACCGCCAATCCGGCCGCGCCGGTGTACGCGCCCAACGGCAGCTTCGCGGTCTCGGCCAGCGGCGGCGGCTCGGGCAATCCGGTGGTGTTCGCCAGCTCCACGCCTGCGGTATGCAGCATCGCCGGCAGCACCGCGACCATGCTGGCCGCGGGCACTTGCACGCTCACCGCCGACCAGGCCGGCAACGCCAGCTATAGCGCCGCGCCGCAGGTCAGCCTGAACGTGACGATCGCGGCGGCCCCGCAAACCATCACCGGTTTCGCCGCCAATCCGGCCGCACCGGTGTACGCGCCCAACGGCAGCTTTTCGATCTCCGCCAGCGGCGGCGGCTCGGGCAATCCGGTGGTGTTCGCCAGCACCTCGCCGGCGGTGTGCAGCGTCGCCGGCAGCGTGGTGACCATGCTGGCCGCGGGCAACTGCGCGCTGACCGCCAACCAGGCCGGCAACGGCAGCTACAACGCGGCCGCGCAGGTCGCGCTCAACGTCACCATCGGCGCGGCCATGCCCAGCCTGAGCTGGATCGGCAACGTGGTGAAGACCGTGGGCGAGCCCGCGTTCGACCTGCCCAATCCGACCAGCAGCAACCCCAGCGGCGCCTTCACCTTCACCAGCAGCAACACCGCGGTGGCCACCGTGAGCGGACGCCGGGTGACCATCGTCGGTCCCGGCACGGCTACCCTGGTCGCGACCCAGGCGGCGACGGCGAACTACCTGCAGGCCTCGGTCAGCACCGGGCTGGCGGTCACCGCGCGTCCCGATCCGACCCGCGATCCGGGCGTGGTCGGTCTGCTGCAGGCGCAGGTCGATACCAGCCTGCGCTTCGCGATGGCGCAGCAGTCCAACATCCGCGATCGCCTGCGTCAGCTGCGCCACGGCAGCGGCAACCGTTCCAGCAACGGCATCAGCCTGAGCGTGGCCAGCGGCCGCAACAACAGCCTGACTCTGCCCGCGGCGCAGTTGGTGTCCGACGATGCCTTGCGCTTGCCGCCGGGTTGGGGCGTGTGGACCGCCGGCACCGTCACCGCCGGCGACCGCGAAGGCCGCAGCGGCAGCGAGGGTTATAACTTCCGCAGCGACGGCATCACGGTCGGCGCCGACTGGCGCATCAACGAGCAGTTCCTGTTCGGCGTGGCCGGCGGCTTCGCCTGGAACGACACCGACCTGACCCGCTCCAGCTCGCGCCTGGACGCCGATCAGCGTTCGCTGTCGGTGTACGGCCTGTGGCGCCACGGCGAGCACCTGTTCGTCGACGGCACCCTGGGTTGGGGCCGCCTGGGCTTCGACATCAAGCGCTGGAGCGATCCGGCGGGCGCGGCCGCCACCGCCGAACGCGACGGTAATCAGTCCTTCGGCGCCTTGACCGTCGGCTACGAGCGCACCGGCGATCGCACGAGCCTGACCGGCTACGGCCGCTTCGACGCCAGCCGCACGCGCCTGGATGCGTACCGCGAGTTCGGCCTGGGCATCTACGACCTGGCCTACGGTTCGCAGACCGTGAAGAACAACGGCCTGGCCGTGGGCCTGGAAGGCAGCTACCTGGTCCAGGGCGCGAACGGTGTGTTCCGCCCGTACTGGATGCTCGAGTACCGCGACGCGATCAGCAACAGCAGCGATGTCGATCTGAACTACGTGGTGATGCCGGTCGCCAACGACTACACCCTCGGCCTGCGCGGCTACGGCGACAACGCGCTGATGTACGGCGGCGGCGTGGACATGGACATCGCCGCCGGCTGGAAGCTGTCGCTGCTGCTGCGCCGCGAACATGCCTCGGGCATGGACGCCAGCACCAGCTTCGGCCTGCTGCTGTCGTTCAATCCGCGCGCGCAACCGATGTCGGCCTCGGCGCCGGACCTGGGCGAGGCCGCCCAGGCCACCGCCAAGACCGGCGACTGAGTCCGGCCACGGCCGGCGCCGCAGGGCGCCGGTCGGGGGCGGATCGTCATCGCTGCAGGCAACGGGCTCGCGGGCGGATGCGCCTTGCGGGCCCGCTGTTTTCGAGGCTCGCGATCAGACGACGACGGCCGGCTCGCCGGCCTCGGGCCCGGCTTCGGCCTCGCGCTGCTGCAGCATCCACATCTGCGCGTATACGCCGCCGCTGCGCAGCAGTTCGCCGTGTTCGCCGCGTTCGACGATGCGGCCGGCGTCCATCACCAGGATCTGGTCGGCGTCCATCACCGTCGACAGCCGGTGCGCGATCACCAGGGTGGTGCGGCCGACGCTGATCCGGTCCAGCTCGGCCTGGATCGCGCGTTCGGACTTGGAATCCAGCGCCGAGGTGGCCTCGTCGAAGATCAGGATCGACGGGTTCTTGAGCAGGGCGCGCGCGATCGCCACGCGCTGCTTCTCGCCGCCGGACAGTTTCAGGCCGCGCTCGCCGACCGGCGTGTCGTAGCCGTCGGGCAGGGCGGCGATGAAGTCGTGGATGTGGGCCGCGCGCGCGGCCGCCTCGACTTCCTCGCGTTCGGCTTCCGGCCGGCCGTAGCGGATGTTGTAGTAGATGCTGTCGTTGAACAGAACGGTGTCCTGCGGCACGATCGCGATCGCGCCGCGCAGCGAGGACTGGGTCAGCTCGCGCAGGTCGTGGCCGTCGATGCTGATGCGGCCGCTGTCGACGTCGTAGAAGCGGTACAGCAGGCGCGCCAGGGTCGACTTGCCCGAACCCGAATGCCCGACCACCGCGACGGTGCCGCCGGAGGCGATCTCGAAATCGATGCCGCGCAGGATCTCGCGGCGCGGGTCGTAGCCGAAGCGCACGTTCTCGAAACGCACCCGCGGCCGGCTCGGCGCCAGCGCCACCGCGTCGGGCGCGTCGCGGACATCGTGGCGCTCGTCGAGCAGGCCGAACAGCCGTTCCATGTTGGTCAACGACTGCTTCACCTCGCGGTACATCATGCCCAGCATGTTCAACGGCGCCGACAGCTGCAGCAGGTAGGCGTTGACCAGCACCAGATCGCCGACCGTGAGCTCGCCGGCGACCACGCCGCGCGCGGCCAGCCACATCATTGCGGTCACGCCGATGGCGACGATCGCGCTCTGGCCCAGGTTGAGGATGGCCAGGGTCTTGGTCGACTTGACCCGTGCGTTCTCCAGCGAGCGCAGGTTGTCGTCGTAGCGGGCCGCTTCGTGGGCCTCGTTGTTGAAGTACTTGACGGTCTCGTAGTTGAGCAGCGAATCCACCGCGCGCTCGTTGGCGCGGGTGTCGGCCTCGACCGCGGCGCGGTAGTAGCGCGTGCGCCATTCGGTGACCGCGAAGGTCCAGGCGCCGTAGGCGACCAGGGTGACCAGGGTCACGCAGGCGAAGCGCCAGTCGTAGGTCCACACCAGCACGGCGGTGACCAGGCTGACTTCCAGGATCACCGGTACGATCGAGTACAAGGTCCAGTCCAGCAGGTCGGTGATCGCGGTACCGCCGCGTTCGACGTCGCGGGCGACGCCGCCGGTGCGCCGGCCGAGGTGGAACTTCAGGCTCAGCCCGTGCAGATGGCGGAACACGCGCAGGGTGACCTCGCGCGAGGTCCGCGCCATCACCCGCGCGAACACGATCTGGCGCAGCTCGCCGAACAGGGTGGTGCCCACGCGCGCCGCGCCGTAGGCGACCAGCAGACCGACCGGCAGCACCAGCAGGCTGGGCGCGACGTTCAAGCCGTCGACGATGCGCTTGAGCACCATCGGCACGGCCAGGTTCAGCAGCTTGGCGGCCAGCACCATGCCCAGCGCGAGCAGGATCCGGCCCAGATAGGGGCGCAGGTAGGGCAGCAGTTCGGCGACGACCGAATAGTCGCCGCGCGAGCCGGCGGCGCGTGCGACCGGCACGACCTCCGTATCGACGGGGGCAGGGGTGTTCATGCGGGAACCGGAGGGGGAATGGCGACGAGGATAGGACCTCAAGGCCGCTTGAGGTCAAGTCGGCGGCGCGGCGCGCGGCGTGGCCGCCGGGCACCGCGGACGCCGACGCAGCCGGGGCCCGGGCCGAGGTCGCGGATCCTGGGCGCGGCGGCCGGCGTACTGTTTCACCCGCGCTGGGCAGGCGGTGCGACACGGCGCGTGCCGCCGCCCCGCGGCTAGCGCGCGCCCGCCGCTCGCAGCGGCGCCATCGGCCCCAGTTCGTCGGCCATCGCGCGCAGGGTTTCGATCGCCAGGCGCCGGCTCTCGTCGGCCACGCGCACGCGCCGGCGCCGGCCGTCGCTGATCACCGCCAGCCAGCCCTGCTGCTCCAGCTGGGCCACGTACTGCGAGGCCAGCGACACGCTGCAGCCGAGCAGGCTGGACAGGTCGCCGATGCTGAGCCCGGGCGCGCTGGCGGCGTAGAACAGGATCTGCCCGCGCTTGGGATTGCCGAAGGCGTCGGTCAGCGCCGAGGCCAGGGTCGCGGTGCGTTCGGTCGCGGCGGCGACGTGGGCGGTGATGCTGCGGCCGCGCGCGCCGTTGGAGCTCGCGGCGGTGTCGGGCAGGGCCCGCAGCGGCCAGGTGCCGGTCAGGTTCATCGCGGCAGCCACCGGCCGGCGAGGCTGCCCAGGCTGCGCGCCATCGATCGCCAGGAGTTCGCCGGCCCGACCACGCTGGGCTGCGGCAGCAGGGCGGCGAGCACGCGCTGGGCCTGGCGACCCTCGTCGACCGCACGCGCGAGCAGGCTGCGTTCGTAGGCGCCGATCGCGGCGGCGATCGAATCGCGGTGGCGCGGCGAGGTCAGGGCCTGGGCGAGCTCCAGCGCGTCCTGCAGTTCGCCGCACTTGCGGTCGCTCAGCAGCATCGGCGCCATCCGCGCGGACGCGCCCAGCAGGGTCATCGCGCCGCGCTCGGCCCAGGCGCGGTCGGGCGCGCTGGTCAGCAGGGCGCGCGCGGCGAAGCGCGGTTCGGCGGCGTCGATCAGGCGCAGGAACTTGGGGTCCCAATGCGCGAGCCGTTGCTTGAGCAGCCCGCGCGCCTGCGCCGAATCGTTCCAGTCCACGCCGCGCTGCGACCAGTCGCGCGGCACCCGCAGGGCGATGCGCAGATCCAGGCCGCGCAGACTGTTGCGCTGCGCGATCAGGGCCGCGTCGGGGTCGCGCACCGCCAGCCGGTCCTGGTCCAGCCACAGGGCGATCCGCGGCACGCGCAGTTCCGGCAAGGGCACCTGCGCCTCGACCAGGGTCAGGCCGCTGTAGCGCAGGCCGCTGGCGGTGGCGTAGGGGCGCAGCAGCGAGCAGGCGCCGTCGGCGCCGATCACCAGGTCGACGTTGCTGCGCGCGCCGTTGGCGAAGTTGAGGCGTTGACGGCCGTCCGCGGCGGCGGTCAGCGAGGTGAAGCGGCGGCCCCAGATCACGCTGCCGGGCTCCAGGCTGTTCAGCAGCAGATCGCGCAGCAGGCCGTACTCGATCCGCCATTGCGGCTGCGCGCGCGCGGGCAGGGCGCGGTCGCGCTGGCGCTGGCCCTGGGCGTCGACCAGGCGGGTGTAAGCGCGCTCGCGCTCGCAGCAGCGCTCGAACAGAGGGCCCAGATCGGCCGCGCGCAAGGCGTCGATCGCCGGTTCGCGGTCGATCGCCAGGCTGCGCCGGTACCAGGCCGGGTCGCTGGCGCTGCGCGCCTCGTGGACCTCCACCTCGACGCCCTGGCGCTGCAGCAGCCGTGCCAGGCACAGGCCGCCGAGGCTGGCGCCGATCACCGCGACCTTGCGCGCGCGCAGCGGGTGGCGAACATCGGCGGCGGCACGCGGCGCGGCGCGCGCGGAGGGCGGGGAGACGGCATCGGCCGGGACGGCGCGGCGCAGGGCGGGGGATAGCTGCAACGTCGAAGATGACATGCGCGGCATTCGGACCGTGGGGGCGGCGACCCCACGAATCCTAGGCAGCGCGAGGCCGCCGGCGATTTCGGCTATCCGTCGTTTTGTTTCACTGTGTTACAGAGCATGGGCCGCCACCCGCCTTCGGCTAACCTGCGCCCCATGGGATCCGCCTACGCCATCGCCGCCCCCACCGTCCTGGTCGTCGACGACGACGACACCATCCGTTCCATGCTGGCGCGCTTCCTCGGCGACCACGGCATGCGCGTGCTCGAGGCCGGCGACGGCGTCGGCATGGCCGAGCGCATGGCCGCCGAGCCGGTCAGCGTGGTCCTGCTGGACGTGATGATGCCCGGCGACGACGGCTTCACCCTGTGCCGCAAGCTGCGCAGCAACAGCCAGGTGCCGGTGATCCTGCTGACCGCCATGAACGGCGACACCGACCGCGTGGTCGGCCTGGAACTGGGCGCGGACGACTACATCGCCAAGCCCTTCAACCCGCGCGAACTGCTGGCGCGCATCCGCGCCCTGCTGCGCCGCGCCGACGCCGACTGGCGCGGCGCCGCGCGCGGCGGTTCCGAATACGCCTTCATGGGCTGGAAGCTCAACGCCCGCCACCGCAGCCTGGTCTCGCCGCAGGGCGCGCTCACCGACCTCACCAGCGGCGAGTTCGACCTGCTGCTGGCGTTCCTCGAGCACCCGCAGCGCGTGCTCTCGCGCGATCAGTTGATCGATCTGGTCAAGGGCCGCGTGCTCACGCCCTACGACCGCAGCATCGACGTCCAGATCAGCCGCCTGCGGCGCAAGATCGAAGACAGCCCGCAGCGTCCCAACCTGATCAAGACCGTGCGCAACGAGGGCTATATCTTCGCCGCCGACGTCAGCGTCGCCGGCGAGGCGCGAGCGCGATGAAAACGCGGTTGTCGCTGTCGCGGATGCGTCTGGCGCCGCGGATCGCGATCGTGGTGCTGTCGACCATGGCCATGACCCTGCTGATCGACATCGCGATCGGCATGGCGCTGCGCTCGACCGGGCCGACCCTGGTCGACGAGCAATCGCTGGTGCAGCAGGCGCTGGACGTGCGCACCCTGGTCGCCGGCCTGCCGCAGGCCCGGCGCGCGGCCGCGGCCGAGGAGGCCACGCGCCGGCGCAAGCTGGAATTCGCCCTGCTGCCGCCCAGCGACGACCGCCACGGCCCGCCGCTGTCGGGCCTGATCGAAAGCATGCGCCGGCGCCTGGTCGAAAGCCCGGACACCAGCGGCGGCGCCTACGCGGTGTCGATGAACGTGCTGCCCGACGAGCGCGGGCGCGGCGTGCGCCAAGTGACCGTGGTGGTGCCGCGCCTGGGCGCGGCGCGCGGCGAGATCCTGTCGGTGGCCGCGCGGCCCTTCGTCGGCGTGCCCAGGATCACGGCCCAGCCCAGCGCGGCGGTCGTCGCGCGCCTGCCGGCGATGGCGGAGCCGCCGGCAGCGGCAAGCGAGGCTTTGGCCACCGCGCCGATGCCGACCGCGGCACCGGACATGCTCGCGACCCAGGGCGTGGTCGCGCTGACGCCGGCCGTGGCCACCGGCGCAGACGATTCCTGGTCGGCGCCGCCGGCCGAGCCGCCGCAGATGCTGGCGATGCGCGGCCAATCGGGCGCGCCGCCGCCTTTGCTCGGCGCCGCGCACGGCGGCGCCGTGGCAGAGGCCGGGACCTCGCCCTGGGGACGGGTCGGCTGGATGCTGGGCGCGCGCATGGGGCCGGCGTTTCTGGAAGGGCTGCGCCCGGATGCGGTCCTGCCGCGCATGTCGGTCGCGATCGAGCTGCCCGACGGCTACTGGCTGCTCGCCAGCCCGGGTCGGCCGAGCCCGCGCTGGCTGCAGCATCTGTTCAAGCTCAGCGGCATGGCCCTGCTGATCGTCGCCGTCGCCGGCCTGTCGATGTGGACCGCGCGCAGTTTCCTGCAGCCGCTGACCAAACTGTCGCAGGCCGCCGAGCGCCTGGGGCGCGAGCGCGAGCCGACCCCGATCGAGGGCATGACCATCCCCGAGTACGCCGCGATCGCGCACAAGTTCAACGAGATGCAGGTGCGGCTCAAGCGCTTCGTCGACGACCGCACCCAGCAACTGGCCGCGATCTCGCACGACCTGCGCACGCCGCTCACGCGCATGCGCCTGTTCGCCGAATACGTCGACGATGCGCACCGCGACCGGTTGCTGGCCGAGATCGCGCAGATGGAAACCATGATCTCCGGCTGCCTGGCCTTCGCCGGCGAGGACGCCAGCCTGGAGCCGCACCAGAGCGTCGACCTGGCCTCGCTGCTGATCAGCCTGTGCGACGATGTCGCCGACGGTGGCGGCGACGCGCTCTACGACGGCCCCGATCATGCCTACCTGCCTTGCCAGCCGATCGCGATGCGGCGCGCCTTCGCCAACCTGATCGACAACGGCTGTCGCTATGGAGACCGCGTGCGGGTGTCGCTGCAGGAGACCGAACAGGCCCTGCGCGTGACCGTGATCGACGCCGGCCCCGGCATCCCGCCGGAACAGTATGAGCATGCGTTCGCGCCGTTCCGGCGCCTGGACGATGCGCGCGCGCGGCACGCGGGCGGTTCCGGCCTGGGCCTGTCGATCGCGCGCAGCGTGATCCGCGGCCACGGCGGAGACATCGCGCTCGCACCGGGCGTGCAGGGCGGCTTGCAAGTGCGCGTCGAGCTGCCCAAGCCGACCTGAACGCGACAAGGCGGGCGCGGCGCGAGTTTGCCGATCGTGCCTTCGCGACGTTCGCGATGTTGCGCGAACGTGTGCGCATTCCATACGCAACATAAACGCTGACGCGACCGTTCGAATCAGTTCGAAGCGTGAGCGCGTGCGCATCGCAACACTCGACCGCGTCGCAACACGACATCAGGACGGTACGCGCAACGGCGGCGCACTCGCCGCGAACGCGCCTACCAACGACGGGCCGGATCGCCCTCCACTCCACCGCAGGCGACCGTCGCCCGCGCCGTCGGCGCGCGCGCCGCGATGCCTTGCGCCTGGCGCCGCGCCGATGCGGCCAGGACCGACAGGGGCAGCGATGATGCAAAGCGAATACCACCATTACGGCAGCCGGGAAGGCTGGGAAAGCGTCGAAAGCGGACAGCTGATCGACAGCGACCGCGCGCCGTCCAACGACGGCTTCCAGCTCTATCTCGTGCGCGACTTCGGCAGCGTGCGCGTGTCCGGCACCTCGCCCTCGTACTGGCTGCAGCTGCGCGGGCGCTCGCGGATCGAGAGCCGCGAGGGTCGCTTCGCCCTCGGTCGCAACCAATGGATCGCGTTCGATCGCGACAGCGCGCCGCGTATCGACACCGAGCGCCGCGGCCTGGCGATCGGATTCAGCTGCAAGCCCTCGCTGATGCGCGAGATCGAGCGCCTCGCGCGCATCGACCTGATACCGGGCGAGGGCCGCGTCGACGCGGCGCAGCGACGCGCATTGGTGCGCCTGTGGCGGCGCAGCGCCAGCGCTTCCACCGCTCCGGGACTGCCGAACCAGCGCCTGGCCGCATTCCGCATGCTGTTGGCCTACGTGCACGAGACCCAGCACGAACTGGACGAACTGCTGGAGCGTTGCCCGGGCCGCCGCCGTGCGCGCCAGCGCCAGGTGCTGGGGCGTTTGCAGCGCGCGCGCCTGTACCTGCGCGGCAACGCCCATCGGGTGGTGCTGATGGACGAGCTGGCCCAGCTCACCAGTTTCTCGACCTGGTGGATCTCCAAGACCTTCCACGCCGTGTACGGCATCACCGTGCAGGCCGCGTGCGTGAATCAGCGCGTGCAACAGGCCTGCGAGCTGCTGCGCGAAAGCCGCCTTTCGATCGGCGAAGTCAGCCACGCCTGCGGTTTCGATTCGCCGTGCAGCTTCGCGCGCACCTTCCGTTCGCGCATGGGGTGCACCGCCAGCGAGTACCGCAGCCTGCAAGCCAGCGGCCACGAATCCGCAAGTCCCGCGCCCGCATTGCGCACCCAGCTCAGGCTCGCCGCGCCGTAGTTTGGCCTGCGTTTAACGCGTCGCTAACAAGGCGCGCAACGCAACCACCACTACGAGGGGACTTGTCTAGATGAAGCAGTACGCCACCACCTCCGCAGCCCGTCGCGCGCGGCTGCCGTTGGAAATCGCCATCGCGCTCGCGGTCGTCGCGCCCGTCGCGCAGGCGCAGGACCAGCCCGCCGCCGACGACAACAAGGCGCCGACCGAGATCGACCGCATTCAGGTCACCGGCTCGCGTATCAAGCGCGCCGACATCGAGACCTCGCAGCCGATCTTCACCCTGACCCGCGCCGAGATCGACAAGCAGGGCGTGACCTCGGTCGCCGACGTGCTGCAGCGCATCTCGACCAACGGCGCCGCGCTCAACACCACCTTCAACAACGGCGGCGACGGCTCGGCCGGCATCAGCCTGCGCAACCTCGGCTCCAGCCGTACCCTGGTGCTGGTCAACGGCCGCCGCTGGACCACCCAGCTCGATGGCACCGTCGACCTCAACACCATCCCGGCCTCGATCATCGAGCGCGTGGAAGTGCTGAAGGACGGCGCCTCGACCATCTACGGTTCCGACGCCATCGCCGGCGTGGTCAACATCATCACCCGCAAGAACTTCGAGGGCGCCGAGGCCGGCGCCTACATCGGCCAGTTCGGCCAGGGCGACGGCATGCGCCAGGCCTACGACTTCAGCCTGGGCGTGAGCAACGACCGCTCCTCGCTGCTGATCGGCGCGTCCTACGTCAAGGAAGAGCAGGTGATGGCGGGCGACCGCGACATCTCCGCCGGCGGCCCGCCGTTCTTCGGCGGCCAGAGCAACACCGGCTTTCCGGGCTCCTTCGTCGATCCGCGCGACAACAAGCGCTACGTGCTTGGCAACAACAACAGCTTCGTGCCGTTCAGCTCCAACGTGCACGGCTACAACACCGCGCCGGACAACTACCTGCTGACCCCGCAGGAGCGCAAGTCGCTGTTCGCGCAGGGCACCTTCGACATCGCCGACAACCTGAGCTTCCGCGTCGAAACCCTGTACAACCAGCGCCTGTCCGAGCAGCTGCTGGCGGCCATGCCGGTCACCGGCCTGACCCTGAGCAAGGACAGCATCTACAACCCGACCAAGGGCACCGCGGGCGCGCGCGACCTGATCAGCGTCAGCCGCCGCTTCCAGGAGTCGGGCGGGCGCTCGTTCAACCAGGACGTCAAGAACTTCCATTTCTACGGCGGCCTGGAGGGATATTTCAACCTCGGCGAGCGCAGCTTCGACTGGGACGTGGGCTACCGCTACGACCGCAGCGACGAGAACACCATCACCTACGGCCTGTTCAACCTGGCCAACCTGCGCAACGCCTACGGCCCGTCCTTCGTCGACGGCGGCGGCGTGGCCCGTTGCGGCACGCCCAGCGCGGTGATCGCCGGCTGCGTGCCGATCAATCCGCTCGGCGGCCTGGGCTCGATCAGCAAGGAGGCGCTGGACTACGTGTCCTTCACCGCCCACGACTCGCGCAAGGTCGAATCCAAGAGCTACACCGCCAACATCAGCGGCGAACTGTTCGATCTGCCGGCCGGCCCGCTGGGTTTCGCCGCCGGCTACGAGCATCGCGCCGAGAGCGGCCAGTTCGATCCGGACGCCTTCATCGCCGCCGGCCTGAGCACCGGCAACGGCAGCAAACCGACCCGCGGCGACTACTCGCTGGACGATCTCTACGCCGAGTTCGCGGTGCCGGTGCTGGCCGATCTACCGTTCGCCAAGCTACTGGATTTCTCGCTCGCCACGCGCTATTCGGACTACAGCAACTTCGGCGACACGCTGAACAGCAAGTTCGGTTTCCGCTGGAAGCCGTTCGAGGACTTGCTGATCCGCGGCAATTGGTCGGAAGGCTTCCGTGCGCCCAGCATCACCAACCTTTACGCCGGCGACGCCGACACCTTCGTCAGCTATGCCGACCCGTGCTCCAGTCACTCCGGCAAGCGCAGCGACCCGACCGTGGCCGCCCGCTGCGCCGCCGACGGCGTGCCCGCCGGCTACACCCAGTCCGGTAGCGGCTCGTCGCGGCAGACGGTGGAAGCGTTCACCAACAAGTCCAATCCGGACCTGCAGCCGGAAACCTCGGTAAGCAAGACCCTGGGCTTCGTCTACAGCCCCAGCTGGCTGCAGGGCTTCGACATCGCGGTGGACTGGTACCAGATCACCATCGAGAACGCGATCACCCGCCCGACCGCGCAGTTCGTGCTCGACAAGTGCTACTCCGGCACGCCGGGCGAGCGCGCGGTGTATTGCGCCCTGTTCAAGCGCGACAACGCCTACCCGGGCAACCCCGGCACCATCACCGACATGGACCTGCCGCTGTTGAACCTGGCCGAGTACGAGGTCGAGGGCTACGACGTCACCATCAACTACCGTCTGCCGGAGACGGCTTACGGCAAGTTCTCGATCACCTGGGACACCAGCTACACCGCCAACTGGGAAACCAAGACCACCAAGGATTCCAAGCCCGAACAGCGCCAGGGCCTGTACCTGCCGCAGGACCCGTACTGGCGCATCAAGTCCAATCTGTACCTGGATTGGAGCAAGGGCGATTTCGGCGCGACCTGGGGCGTGCGCTACAAGTCCGGTATCGACGAAACCTGCCCGGCGGCGTTCAAGGCCTATTGCTCCAGCCCGGACACCCTGGAGAACCACCTGGGCGCGACCACGTACCACGACCTGCAGCTGCGCTACAACACGCCCTGGAACGCGACCGTGTCGATCGGCGCCAACAACGTCTTCGACAAGGACCCGCCGCTGGCGCTGACCGCGCCGTACAACCAGTTCGACCAGCAGTACGACGTGCCGGGCCGTTACTACTACATGCAGTACCGCCAGCGCTTCTGAGTCGCGCGCGGCTCGTATGCTTCATCGCCGCCGCGGCCGTCGCGGGCGTGGCGGATTCAAGCGGACCCCGGTGCCGATGGCGCCGGGGTTCGTTGTTTGCCTTGGTCGCCCGGCGGGCTTCCGAGATGCGATCAGTCCGCATCGAATGGCAGGGGCGAGGTTCAGAAGTTGACCGGGGCTTTACGCGGATACGCGCAGTTCAGGCTTTCAGCGCCGCTCGGTCAGCAACAGGTCGCCGCTGGGCGAGTTCGCTACGTCCACCGGATACAGTTCCTGCAGGGCCTCGACGAAGGCATGCGGATCGTCGCTGCGGAACACGCCGCTGATCCGGATGCGCGTCACCGCTTCGCCCTGCAGCACGATGCGGCGGTGGCTGTAGCGGTTGAACTCGGTCGCCGCCGCGGCCAGGGACTGGTCCTCGAAGGCCAGCTTGCCCGACAGCCAGGCCGGCAGGTCGGAGTGGCCGCCGGATTCGATCATTCGCAGCGGCTTGTGCAGGCCGAAACTCGCTTTCTGGCCCGGGTCCAGGGTCGCCAGGCTCACCGGAGCGGAGTCGCCGCTGGCGGCGGCCAGCAAGAGCACGCGGCCTTCGATCAAGGCCACTTCGATCTCGCCATCGCGGCGGTAGACCTCGAACTCGGTGCCGAGCGCGCGCACGCCGCCGTCCTCGGTCCGGACCAGGAACGGGCGCGACTCCTTGGCCACGCGGAAGAACGCGCGGCCGCGGACCAGGACGATGCGGCGCTCGTCGCCGGAGTAGCGCACCCGCAGGCGGGTGTCGGTGTCCAGGCTCACCCGTGAACCGTCGGCCAGCGCGATCGTGCGGTTCTCGCCGACCGCGGTGAGGTACTGCTGTTCGGGCACCGCCGGCGCCGGCAGCAGGCGCCAGCCGAGCACGGCCAGCGCGACCAGGGCGGCGACCGCGCCGGTCCACCAAGCGGCGCGGCCACGGCGCCGGCGTACGGGCTGGCGCGGCGTCTCGGCCGGCGTCTGCGCGCGGATACGCAGCGCGATCTCCGGATGCGCGGCATGGTCGCCGGCCGTCGACCACAGGCGTTCGATGCGCTCGTAGGCGGCGCGGTGGCGGGCGTCGGCGTCCAGCCATTGCCGGCACTCGCGGCGGTCGTTCTCGGTGACGTCGTCCGCGCGCAGCCTGGCGAACCAGGCCGCGGCCTGGCGACGGATCGGGTCGCCGCCTTCGACGACGTTCAGACGGGTGGCGCTCACGGATCTCCCAATCGCGAATCGAAATGCAGCAGGGCGCGCATCATCTGTTTTTCCACCGCGCTCACGCTGATCTCCAGACGCCTGGCGATCGCACTGTACGTCAGGCCTTCGTAACGTTGCAGCAGAAACACCTGGCGGCAGCGCGGCGTCAGTTCGTCCAGCGCCTCCAGGAACAGCTGCAGGCGCTTGTTGCCTTCGTAGACGCGCTCGCCGTAAGGCACCTCACTGGGCCAGTCGCCGGTCAACTCGTCCAGCGAGACATGCTGCTGGGTGCAATGGCTGAGATCGCGGCGGAAGCGGTCGCGGACCAGGTTGGAGGCGATGCGCAGCAGATAGGCTTCGACATTGAGCACGTCGGCCTGAGAGGGCATGCGCATCAGCCGCACCAGCGCCTCCTGGGCCAGGTCCTCGGCGTCGTCGGCGTTGGGCAGGTGGCGCAGGAAGTAGCGGATCAGGGCCGGCCGGTGCTGTTCGATCATGCGAGGCAGGTCGAAACGCTCCTGTACCGGACAGGCCGCCTCCGCCTCATCGATCCCACCGTCGTTCATCGCCTTGCGCCCGCTGCTAGGTCGGTCGCACGCTAAGTGATGGCGGGCGCGACGGCAAGTGCGATCCGGCCAGCTGAGGGATCGATGAAACGCTGCGTCTGCTTCGGGCAAGGGAGTGGAAATTTTTGTCAGGGACGGCTTCATCGTCAGCTGGGGGAAGGTTTCAATGGGAACAGTTTCGAGGGGAGCGAGGCCGTGTCGCACGCGGCATCCGTTGACGGTCGCCATGAGCGTGGCGCTGGGTTTGTCGGCCTGTATCGCCACACCGGCGGCGCTGGCGCAGTCGCAGGGCGTCGCACATGAGTACGCCTTGCCGGCGCAGCCCTTGGGCGCTGCGCTGAACCAACTGGCCGCGTCGGGGGACGCGCAGCTGCTGGTGCCGCCGGAACTGGTGCGCAACCGTACCGCGCCGGCGCTGTCGGGCCGCTATACGCTCACGCAAGCGCTGGAGCGCCTGCTCGCGGGCAGCGGCCTGAGCTACCGGATCACCCGCAGCGGCGTGATCACCATCGTTGCCGCGCCGGCTACGCCGCGCCCGCGCCAGACGCCGACCGCGCCGCCCGCGGCCAAGGAAGGCGCCGAACCCGATCCGACCGACCTGGCCGCGATCCAAGTCACCGGTTCGCGCATCAAGCGCGCCGAGATCGAAGGCCCGTCGCCGATCACCGTGATCAGCGCCGAGCAGCTCGAACGCGAAGGTCATGCCACGGTGTTCGAGGCCCTGGACACCCTGGTCATGGCCAACGGCGCGGTCGAGACCGAACTGTCGGGCGGCTTCTCCGCCAACGCGCATCCGCTCAACCTGCGCGGTCTGGGCCCGGGCCGCTCGCTGTTGCTGATCGACGGGCGCCGCGCCGCCGACTATCCGTTCCCGTACGAAGGCCGCAGCAATTTCCAGAACTTCGGCAACATCCCGTCCGGCGCGGTCGATCGCATCGAGATCCTGGCCGGCGGCGCCTCGGCGATCTACGGCGCCGACGCGGTGTCGGGCGTGGTCAACGTCGTGCTCAAGCGCGACTATCAGGGTGACGAGGTCAAGCTGCGCGCGGGCACCAGCTCGATGGGCGGGCGTGACCGCGTCGATCTGCAATGGACCGGCGGCCGCACCGGCGAGAACTGGGGGCTGACCTACGCCTTCCAGTACTACAATCAGGAACTGCTGTACGGCTTCCAGCGCGACGCCTGGGACCTGCGCGCGAACCCCGCGCCGGACCCGCGCCTGGGCGTGCAGCCCGACGCCGGCCTGCGCATCCGCCGCGGCAGCACCAGCAGTTCCAGCCCCTTGATCGCGCCGCCGGCCGGCACCTGCGAACGCTGGGGCGGCGAATTCGTCCGCCACACCTACAAGCGCATCAGCGGCGGCAGCGTGCAAAGCCTGGGCGACGGCTGCGGCACCTGGAACGACGCACGCTACCAGCACCTGAGCAAGGGCAAGGACGAACTGGCCGGCTACGTGTTCGGCACCTGGGACTTCGCCGACGGCCTGCAGGGCTGGGCCTCGGTGCAGGCCTGGCGTTCCGAGGTCGAATCGCTGGGCGGTTTCGAAAGCATCACCGGCCCGCATACCGACGGCGTCGGCCGCCGCGGCGATTTCTACGATCCGCAGTTCAACAGCGTGATCGCGCCCAATCGCCTGCTCACGCCGGTCGACCTGGGCGGCGTCGAGAACATGAACCAGCACTACTACGAAAGGTCGCTGGACGTGGCGGTCGGCCTGCGCGGCAGCTTCGCGCAGCGCTGGGACTGGGACCTCACCCTCAGCCGCGCCGATTACTATTTCGAACGCACGCGCCGGCGCCTGGTCGGCAACCTCGTCAACGACTATTTCTTCGGCCCGCGACTCGGCACCCGCCCCAACGGCGTGCCGATCCATCGCCTCAATCTGGATCGCTGGTATCGGCCGATGACGCCGGAGGAGTACGCCTCGATCTCGACGCTGGCCCGCTACGAGGCCGAGTCCTGGGTCAACACCGCCAGCTTCGTGGTGACCGGCGACCTGTTCGAGCTGCCGGCCGGGCCGGTCGGCGTGGCCGGCGTGCTCGAAGCCAGTTCGCAGGGCTACGACCTGTCCAGCGATCCGCGCGTGCAGCCCGGCGTGGTCCAGCTCTACAACCTCACCGGCACCAACGGCGGCGGCGAACGCGACCGCTACGCGGCGGGCATCGAGTTCAGCGTGCCGATCACTCCGACCCTCAAGGCCAGCCTGGCGGGCCGTTTCGACAAGTACGACGACATCACCGCCGTCGACGACGCCAGGACCTGGAACGCCGGCATCGAATGGCGCCCGACCGATTCGCTGCTGATCCGCGGCGCCTACGCCACCAGCTTCAAGGCGCCCGATCTGCACTGGGTGTTCAGCGAGGGCAGCGGCAGCTTCGGCAGCAATACCGATCTGTGGCGCTGCATCGCCGCCGGCGCCAATCCCGGCTGCTCGGGTTACAGCTACAGCATGTTCAGCCTCAGCAAGGGCGATCCGAATCTCGAGGAAGAAACCGGCAAGTCCTGGAGCGCGGGCGTGGTCTGGGACGTGATGGACGGCGTCTCGATCACCGCCGACTACTGGAACATCGAGCTCGACGGCGCGATCGAACGCCTCGGCATCGATAAAATTCTGATCGGCGAGGCGGGTTGCAGAACCGGACGCACGATCAACGGCCAGCCGTTCGAGTTCGCGCCGGGCTCGGCCTACTGCCAGGCGGTCACCGCCCTGGTCACGCGCCGCCCGGAGGGCAACGAGCCCATCGACCGGGTGATGGAGATCAGGTCGGCGCCGATCAACCAGTCCTACCGCCGCGTCTCCGGCATCGACGCCGGCATCAACTGGCGGCTCAAGACCGAGCGCTACGGCGACTACCGCTTCGATCTGAACTGGTCGCACACGCTGCGCTCGGAGCAGCAGGTGTTCGCCACCGATGCGGTGGACCGCGACTGGCGCGACGACCCGACCAACCTGGATTTCCGCAGCCGCGTGCGTGCGGGCGCCAGCTGGCGTCGCGGCGACTGGTCGTCCAGCCTGTTCATGACCCGCTACGGCAGCCTGCCCAAGGCCGGCGGCACGGGCCGCACCGGCGTGCACTTCATCTGGAACGCCAACGTCGGCAAGCAGATCACCGAGCAGGCCGCGATCAAGTTCTACGTCAACAACCTGTTCGACAACCTGCATCCGGACGACGAGACCAATACCAGCTTTCCGTTCTTCTACGACGCCTACAGCCCGATCGGACGCGAGCTGGCGCTGCAGTTCGAATACAAGTTCAAGTAAGGTCGTAGCCTGACGAGGGGCCCGGCGCGCCGGGCCTCTCTCGCTTCGGATCGCAGCGCATACGCGGCGCCAGAACGGGAAGACCCCGCATGACCAAACCGATGCATCGAACCTGGGTATTGGCGGCCTGCCTGGCCGCCGCGGGCGCCGTACATGCGCAAGCAGGCGACGGACAGCCGCGCACCGACCCGGCCAAAGTCGCCACGCCGACGCCCGCGACGGTACCGGCCTTGGACGACGGGCCCTACCTGCGCTACGAACCGGGCCGCGTGACGGCGCGCTGGGTCTGCGACGGCAAGGTCGTGGAGCGCGCGTATCCGGCCCGGCGTTGGCCGGTCGAGGTGGCGCCGCAATGCGGCTATCCGCAAGCGATCCAGGTCGCGGCGCCGGCGACGCCCGGCTCGGGCGCCGCCATCGTCCAGGTCTCCCGGATCGCGGCCCTGTCCGACATCCACGGCCAGTACGAGCTCATGCTGCGACTGCTGCGCGCCAACGGCATCGTCGGCCAGCGCCTGGAGTGGCGCTACGGCAAGGGCCATCTGGTCATCGTCGGCGACGTGTTCGACCGCGGCCCGCAGGTGAATCAGGCGCTGTGGCTGATCTACGAACTGGAACGCCAGGCGCGCGCGGCCGGCGGCGGCGTGCACCTGCTGCTGGGCAATCACGAGATCATGGTGCTGGCCAACGACCTGCGCTACGTCAACGACGGCTACCGAACCAACGCGGCTTTGCTGGGCACGCCGTATCCCGAGCTCTACGGCCCCGACACCGTGCTCGGGCGTTGGCTGCGCAGCAAGCCGGTGATGGCGCAGATCGACGACCTGCTGTTCGTGCACGGCGGCATCGCCGAGGAATACCTGGCCCTGGGACTGGAGCGCGCCGACGCCAACGCGCGTTACCGCGCCTCGCTGGGCACGCCCAAGGCGGTGTGGTCGCAGGATCCGCTGCTGAGCGGGCTCTACAACGGCAAGACCAGCCCGATCTGGTACCGCGGCTACTTCAAGGACCCGACGCTGGACCAGGCGCGCGTGGACGCGATCCTGCGCCGCAGCGGCGTCAAGCGCGTCGTCGTCGGCCATACCTCGATGAACGCGGTCGGCCGCTACTTCGACGGCGCGGTGATCTCGGTCGACAGCAGCATCAAGAACGGCGAATCCGGCGAGTTGCTGATCGTGGAGGACGGTCGCATGAGCCGCGGCACCTTGGACGGCCGGCGCCTGCCGCTGACCGAAGCCGCGACCGCCGAGGACTGAGCGCTCGCGGTCGGGCGCGCCTGGATCGGACGCGCCGGGGAAGGGCGGGCCTCAGCCCGCGATCTCGAGCAGCTCGACCTCGAACACCAGGGTCGCGTTCGGCTCGACCTGGCCGGGCACGCCGAGTTCGCCGTAGCCCTGCGCGGCTGGGATCCAGAACCGGTACTTGCCGCCGGTGGGCATCAGCCTCAGGCCTTCGCGCAGGCCGGGCATGACCCGGTTGAGCGGGAATTCGGACGGGTGGTCGATCGCGTAGGTGTTCTCGAATTCCTTGCCGTCCAGCACCGCGCCGATGTAGTTCACCCGTACCGTGGCATCGGCCGCCGGCTTGGCGCCGCGCGCATCGCGGATCACCTGGTACTGCAGGCCCGAGGCGGTCTCGACCACGCCCGGTTTGGCGGCGTTTTCGGCCAGGAAATCGCGGCCGCGCTGCAGGTTCTTCTTGGCCAGCGCGGCCTGCTCGGCCTTGCGCTTGTCCTGCAGCTGGCGCACGAAATCCTGGCGGATCTTGTCGAGCTGGGCCTCGTCCAACTGCGGCTTGCGCCCGGCATGGGCGGCGCGCAGCGCGGCCACCACGGTGTCGATATCCACCTCGTCGCGCACCGGCGCGACCTGCTTGGCCAGGTCCAGGCCGACCATGTAGCTGGTCTTGGCGCGGGCATCGTCCAGGCGCAGCGGCGCGACGTCTTGGGACGCGGCCGGCTCGCCGTTCCTGGACTGGCATGCGCTCAGCGCCACGGGCAGCAGGGCGAGCAGGCTAAGGTGCGCGACACGGTTCATGGCGGCTTCTCTTCGGTGTGGGGTGTCGCATGGGCGAGCGGCGCGGCCTGGCCTCAGTCCTCGACGGCGAAGCTGACCATCATGCCCATGTCCTCGTGTTCCAGATTGTGGCAATGGAGCATGTAGCGTTGCCTGCCGGAGTAGGGCTGCGAGAAATCGATCGCGATGCGCACGATCTCGCCGGGCCAGACCACGACGGTGTCGCTCAGGCCCAGGTCCTGCGGCCCCAGGCCGGCCGCGGTGACCTTGCGGCTGCGCACGTCGGGCGGGCTGATGCTGCGCGAGACCACGCGGAACTGGAATCCGTGCAGGTGGATCGGGTGCGGCATGCTGGTCATGTTGTTGCGGATTTCCCAGACCTCGCGGCTGCCGCGCCTGACGCTGAATACCGGCTCGTGGCCGACCTGGTGGTAGTTCCAATCGTTGATGAACCAGCTGCCCTGGTCGTCCATGCGCAGGCGGATCGGCCGCACCGGCCAGCCGGCGGTGTCGGGCGGTGCGGGCAGGGCGCTGAGGACGGCCGGCACGCGGGCGGACGCGATCCTGGCTTGGTTGCGCTGACTGTCGCTGCAGGCGGCCACGCAGAACTGCATCAGATCCAGGGCGTCGCCCATCGGCGCCGCGCCCGGGTGGTCGCCCATCGGGTCGGGCGCGAATGCGCCGGACTCGTCCTCGTTCTCCATCGCCACGTATTCCAGGCTGCGCAACAGCACGCGGGCGCCGGCGGGCAGCGCGGCGAAATCGACCAGCACATCGATGCGCTGCGCGGGCGCCAGGAACACATCGTCCAGCGTCCAGGCCTGCGCCAGCAGTCCGCCGTCGGTGCCGATCAACCGGAACGGCAGGGTCTGGCCTTCATGCTCGAACGCGATCCGCAGCATGCGCGCGTTCGACGCGTTGACCATGCGCAGGCGGTACAGCGCCGGCAGCACTTCCAGGAAAGGCTCGGGCGTCCAGTTCACCAGCACCCGGTTGCCGATCCAATCGTCCGCGCCCAGGCGGTAGACGATGGCGTTGTCGGCGTCGACCTGTTTGTCGGCGATGAACAAGGGCAGGTCGCGTTCGCCCCAGCGCAGGCCCAGGCGTTCGCCCAGCGCCCGATCTTCTTCGTCCTCGACCCGCAACAAACTGGCCAGCCCGCGCTGCAGTTGCAGGCCGGTGCGCTCGTGCGGATGCGCGTGGTACCAGTACAGACCGGCGCGGTTGTCGATGCGATAGCGGTAGGTCTTGCCTGCGCCGGCCGCCACCGGATGCAGGCCGCTGCCGTCGTTGGCCTCGTCGATGCTCAGGCCGTGCCAGTGGATGGTGGTGGCTTCGGCCAGCTCGTTGGCGAGCGCGACCTCGACGCTGTCGCCCTTGGCGGCGCGCAGCAGCGGATTGGCGACGGCACGCCCCTCGACGCTGCCGGCGTAGTGCCAGACCGGCGTCGGTTTGCCGGCGAAGATCGCGAACTCCGCCGCGCGCGCGCTCAAGGCCAGGGGCGCGGACAGCGCGACTTCCGCGAACAGGCCTTCGCGGCCGGGCAGGCGCAGCGGGGTCTGGAACGGTTGCGCGCTGGGCAGGCCGGGCGCCGCATGCGGGTCCGCCGCCGCCGGGTTCATGGCGTGGTCGTGCTCGCGCCTGCGTTTGAACAGCCAGGGCGTGGCGGCCACCACCGCGGCCGCGGCGGCCAATCCGACGAACAGGCGGCGACGTGCGGTGTCGGTCATGCAGCCTTGCCCTCGCGCCGCACGCTTGCGGCTCCCCAAGCCGCCGGATTCTGTCATGGAACCATCGACATAAAACCGCGTTGTATCCCACATTCGAGCGCGCAGCGGCAGTCATGAGAACGCATAAGGACTATGGCTGGCGGCGGCTTCGTCGCGGCGGTTTCCCGCCTGCGGTCCGGTGCCCGAAACCAGCCGATCCGGCTGAAGGCGTCGCGCGATGTTGCGTCTGCCCGGCGGCGCCAGCTCGCCCCCGTGGCCGTCGGCCGCCGGGGGCATGCGACGCGGGCGCCTGGCGCTCAGCCCTTGCGTGCGGCCTTGGCGCGCGCGCCTACATAGGCGGCCAGATGTTGGCCGGTGAGCGTGGAGCCGGCATCGATGAGTTCGGCGGGCGTACCCTCGAAGACGACCCGGCCGCCGTCGTGACCGGCGCCGGGGCCGAGATCGATGATCCAATCCGCATGCGCCATCACCGCCTGGTGGTGCTCGATCACGATCACCGACTTGCCGGATTCGACCAAGCGATCGAGCAAGCCCAGCAACAGCGCCACGTCGGCCAGATGCAGGCCGGTGGTCGGCTCGTCCAGCACGTAGATGTCGCCTTTCTCGGCCATGTGGGTGGCCAGCTTGAGGCGCTGGCGCTCGCCGCCCGACAAGGTGGTCAGCGGCTGGCCCAGGCTGATGTAGCCCAGCCCGACATCGGCGAGGCGGTCGAGGATGAGCTGCGCCGCCGGCGTATGCGCCTTGCCGGCGCCGAAGAAGGCCTGTGCCTCGTTCACCGACATCGCCAGCACTTGGCTGATGTCGCGGCCGCCGAAACGGTACTTCAGCACCGAGGCGTCGAAGCGCTTGCCTTCGCACTCCTCGCAGGTGCTGGCCACGCCCGCCATCATGCCCAGGTCGGTATAGATCACGCCGGCGCCGTTGCAGTTCGGGCAGGCGCCCTCGGAGTTGGCGCTGAACAAAGCGGGCTTGACGTTGTTGGCCTTGGCGAAGGCCTTGCGGATCGGTTCCAGCAGGTCGGTATAGGTGGCCGGGTTGCTGCGCCGCGAGCCGCGGATCGCGCCCTGGTCGATGGTGACCACGCCTTCGCGCGGCGCCACCGAGCCCTGGATCAGCGAACTCTTTCCCGAGCCGGCCACGCCGGTCAGCACCGTCAGCACGCCCAGCGGAATATCGACATCGACGTTGCGCAGGTTGTGGGTCTTGGCGCCGCGCACCTTGAGCGCGCCGGACGGCTTGCGCACCGAGGTCTTCAGAGCCGCGCGGTCGTCCAGGTGGCGTCCGGTCAGGGTACCGCTGCCGCGCAGGCCTTCCAGCGAGCCTTCGAACACCACCTCGCCGCCGGCCGCGCCGGCGCCGGGGCCGAGGTCGACCACGTGATCGGCGATCGCGATGGTCTCCGGTTTGTGTTCCACCACCAGCACCGTATTGCCCTTGTCGCGCAAGCGCAGCAGCAGTTCGTTCATGCGCTGGATGTCGTGCGGATGCAGGCCGATGGTCGGCTCGTCGAAGACGTAGGTGACGTCGGTGAGCGCCGAACCGAGGTGACGGATCATCTTGACGCGCTGCGCCTCGCCGCCGGACAGCGTGCCCGCGGGCCGGTCCAGCGAGAGATAGCCCAGGCCGATTTCGACGAAGGCATCCAGGCTGTGACGCAGCGCGGCCAGCAGGGGCGCGACCGAGGGCTCGTCGAGCCCGCCCACCCATTCGGCGAGGTCGCTGATCTGCATCGCGCAGGCGTCGGCGATGCTGATCTTTTTGATCTTGGACGAGCGCGCCGCCTCGCTGAGCCGGGTGCCGTCGCAGTCGGGGCAGGTGGCGAAGGTCATGGCGCGCTCGACGAAGGCGCGAATGTGCGGCTGCATCGCGTCCACGTCCTTGGACAGGAAGGACTTGTGGATGGTCGGGATCAGGCCCGCATAGGTCAGGTTGATGCCGTCGACCTTGATCTTGGTCGCTTCCTTGTGCAGCAGGTCGCTCAATTCCTTCTTGCTGTACTTCTTAATCGGTTTGTCGGGATCGAAGTAGCCGCAGCCGCGGAAAATGCGGCCGTACCAGCCTTCCATGCTGTAGCCGGGGATGCGCAGCGCGCCTTCGTTGAGCGACTTGTCCTCGTCGTACAACTGGCTCAGGTCGATGTCGGTGACCGAGCCGCGGCCCTCGCAGCGCGGGCACATGCCGCCGAGGCGGTTGAAGCTTTCCTTCACGGTCTTGGTACGCGCGCCGCGCTCGACCGTGATCGCGCCGGCGGCGCGTACCGTCGGCACGTTGAAGGCGTAGGCGCTGGGCGAGCCGATATGCGGCTTGCCGAGCCGGCTGAACAGGATGCGCAGCATCGCATTGGCGTCGGTGGCGGTGCCGACGGTCGAACGCGGGTCGGCGCCCATGCGCTGCTGGTCGACGATGATCGCGGTGGTCAGGCCGTCGAGCACGTCGACCTCGGGCCGCGCCAGGGTCGGCATGAAGCCTTGCACGAAGGCGCTGTATGTTTCGTTGATCAGGCGTTGCGACTCGGCGGCGATGGTGTCGAACACCAGCGAGCTCTTGCCCGAGCCGGACACGCCGGTGAACACCGTCAGCCGGCGCTTTGGCAGCTCGACGCTGATGTCCTTGAGGTTGTTCACCCGCGCGCCCTGCACGCGGATCAGGTCGCGCCGGTCGGCCACGTGCGGAGCGGGCGCCGGCGCGATCGCGTTATCGGTCCGTTTCGCGGGCTTGGCCATGCTTCAGCCCAGCGCCTTCTTGACCAGCGCGCGGATCTTCTTTTCCTCGGCGGCGTCCAGCGACTTCAGGGCGAACGCGGTCGGCCACATCGCGCCGTCGTCGAGTTGGGCCACATCGTTGAAACCGAAGGTGGCGTAGCGGCTGTTGAACTTGGACGCGGCCTGGAAGAAGCAGACGATCTTGCCGTCGTCGTTGGCGTAGGCGGGCATGCCGTACCAGGTCTTGGGGACCAGGCCGGGCGCGACTTCGGCGACGATCGCATGCAGCTTCTTGGCCAGTGCGCGGTCCGCCGGCGGCATCTCGGCGATCTTGGCGGTCAGGTCCTTTTCGCTCTCGGCCCGGTTGGCCTGGGCCTTGAGCTCCTTCGCGCGCTCCTTCATCGCGGCGCGTTCTTCGGCCGAGAAGGCCTTGGACGGGGTTTTGCTGGCGGCGGCTTTCTTCTTCGCGGTCACGGGAATCTCCTTGTGCGATCGATGCCGGACCGGGGCCGGCGGCGGTAGCGGATCGGGCCGGGGGCAGGGTAGCGGCGTGGGGGAGGCGGGGGCCAGCGCCACCCGCTGGCGGGTGGCGTGGCCTGGAACTTCGAGCGCGGCCCAAGGCGCCCCCGCCGCGGTCAGGTCTGGCCGGCGCCGGAACGCCGGCGCCACTTGCCCAGGTAGGGCAGCGCGAACAGGTACAGGCCCGTGATCAGCAGCAGGGCCAACGGCGCCAGCGGTACGTAGGACACCCAGACCAGGGGCTGCTTCTGCGCCAGCGCGATGAAGGTCGCGATCACGGACAGGGTGAAGATCATCGACATCCAACGATGGAACTGCCGTATCCACTGATTCATGCAGAGCTCCTTTGACGATGGGCGCCCCGAGGCGCGGCGAGCGGCCGGCCGTTACCCCTGGGCGGTTGCGAACATCGAAAGCGAATGCTTCAGCGCACTTCGTTGATGCGGACGTGATTGCCGGCGGGGTCGCGGAAGGCGCAGTCGCGCACGCCGTAGGGCTGCACCGTCGGTTCGTGGATGACCTCGGCGCCGCTGGCCTGCAGGCGGTCGAAGGTCGCGTCCAGGTCCGGGCTGGCCAGGATGATCATGGCGTAGGTGCCCTTGGCCATCATTTCGGCGATGACGCGTTGCTCCTCCTCGGTGACCCCCGGCGTGGCGCTGGGCGGGTACAGCACGATCGAAGTATCGGGCTGCCCGACCGGGCCGACCGTGATCCAGCGCAAGCCGTTGTAACCGACGTCCTTGCGGACTTCGAAGCCCAGGGCGTCGCGGTAGAAGGCCAGCGCGGCCTCCGGATCGGTGTGGGCGAGAAAGCTGGAGTGAATGCTGAGGTTCATGGCAGTCCTGCGGTGTGGTTAGGAGCCGTCATGCTAGCCGCGCCTAGGAGCCCGGCGCTTCTCGATTCCTGATCGGTCTGGTCACTTGTTTGGCCACGCACGAAGGCATCCCTTCCGTCGCCCCCGCCGCCTCGCGCCGATACACGCTGGGCGACACCCCGACCAGCTCGGTGAAGCGGGTGCTGAAAGTGCCCAGCGACGAGCAGCCGACCGCGAAGCAGACCTCGGTCACGCTCATCTCGCCCACCCGCAGCAATGCCATCGCCCGCTCGATCCGCCGCGTCATCAAATAGCTATACGGCGACTCCCCGTACGCCGCCCGAAACTCCCGGCTCAGGTGCCCGCCCGACATATGCACCCCACGCGCCAGCGCCTCCACGTCTAACGGCTGCGCGTATTCGCGATCGATGCGATCGCGCACGCGGCGCAGGCGGCTTAGGTCGCGCAGGTGGGTGGAGGTGGCCGGATTATTGGTCATCTGCGGGATCGACTCAGCCTTGGATGAAGTCGCTCGGGCGAGTCCAGACCTGGCTTGGCTGGATTGGAGCTTGCCTCCGTGCATCGTGGAACCCCATGAAACTACGGTTCCGAACGGTTAAGAGGAGGCGGCGAGGCAGTGTAACGCATTGAATAATATTTAAAATATGAAGCGCCAAGGCCAGGGCCGCCGCGAACGCGGCAATCCAGAGGTGCGGCGAGCACAGTACTTGCCGCATGCGGGACTTCCCCAGGCAGGACTCCTCTACCGGCGTTGCCTCTTCGCTACTCCCCCCGCTGCATCGCTGGGGCTTCCCAGTCCTGCGTCGGGCAGAGCATGCGGTCGCCAGCGCCGGCTATCGGAGCGGCAAGGATTGATCGAGATCAACCGGCCCTTCAGCCGAGGGACTAGGGTACTGAGGTTCCCTCAGGTGCCTTCGGAATGCATGTTCTCGGGCAGGATCGAGTTTCTAACGCCGTGGAGCCCGGGATTCGATTGCCCGTGCGTCGAGCCGGCATCGATACCTACAGGCAGCCCGTGCTGTATCTGCATCAAGGCTGCCTGGTGTGCCGCGCTGAGGGGTTCGCCGCGCTGACGCGGGTGCGGGTGAAGAGTGGCGAACGCGAGATCGTCGCCATTTTGAACGTCGTGACGGGCGACTGGCTGAGCGAAGATGAAGCCGCGCTCTCGGAAGCGGCATGGCAAGCGCTCGGCCCCGGCCCCGGCGAGCTGGTCGAGTTCGCCCACGCCGAGCCTCCCAAATCCACCGCTGCCGTGCGGGCCAAGGTATTCGGCGCTCGCCTGGGCGAAGCCGAGTTTGCGACCGTTCTGCTGGATGTGCTGGCAGCCCGTCTGTCGGACATCGAACTGGCCGCCTTCGTAACCGCTTGCGCCGGGGACCGGATGGATCTGGATGAGTCCGTGGCGCTGACGCGCGCGATGATATCGGTAGGCGACCGGCTCGACTGGGGGGCGGGGACGGTGCTGGACAAGCATTGCGTAGGCGGCCTCCCCGGCAATCGCACTACGCCGATCGTCGTTTCCATAGTGGCGGCACTGGGCCATCGCATTCCCAAGACCTCATCGCGCGCCATTACTTCTCCGGCCGGCACCGCCGATGTCATGGCGACGATGACAAGGGTGGACCTTGAGCTCGGGACCCTACGCCGCGTGGTGGAGCGCGAAGGCGGTTGCCTGGCTTCGGGCGGCACCGTGCGCCTGAGCCCGGCCGACGATGTGCTGATTCAGATCGAGCGACCGCTCGACTTCGACAGCGACGGCCAGATGGTCGCCAGCATCCTGTCGAAGAAGGCCGCCGCCGGCTCGACGCATGTCTTGATCGATATCCCGGTGGGCTCAACCGCCAAGGTCCGCACGCCGGCGGCGGCGGACGCCATTGCGCGTCGTCTGGCATTTGTGGGCGAAGCGGTGGGGCTGCGCGTGGGCATTCACGTCTCCGACGGCCGACAGCCGGTCGGGCGGGGAATCGGGCCCGCATTGGAAGCGCACGACGTCCTGGCTGTTCTGCGCAATGCGGCGGGGGCGCCGAGCGATCTGCGTGAGCGAGCGCTCGACGTGGCGGGCGCCGTGCTTGATCTGCTTCCAGGAGCGGCGCCGGGAAGGGGCCGGGAACAAGCCTGCGAAGTTCTCCGCTCGGGCGCCGCGCTTGGTAAATTTCTGGCCATATGCGAAGCCCAGGGCGGGTTCCGGGAGCCGGGGAGGGCGCAGTTCGTGAAACCCTACCTTGCCCCGAATAGCGGGCGAATCGTGTGCATCAACAATCGCCAGCTGGCGCGCGTGGCCAAGCTGGCTGGCGCGCCGCATGACGTGACGGCCGGAGTGATGTGCAAGCTGCGCGAAGACGACCGAATCGAACGCGGAGCGCCGCTGTTCGAGGTGCACGCCGCAGCACGAGGCGAGCTGGACTACGCGCTGGACTACGCCCTTGCGCACCCGGACATTCTGACCATTGGATCCGACTGACCATGATGCCGATTCTGCTTTCCTTACCGGGCGACCGATCGCCGGCGGCGGCCGTCGCAGACCGCATCGGTGCCCGCTTGGGGCGTCTGGAGTGGCGGCATTTCCCTGACGGCGAATCCCTGGTCGCGGTCGATGAAGGCGTTGCCGGTACGGACGTCGTCCTGTTCGCCAGCCTCAACGATCCCGACCACAAGGCATTGCCGCTGCGGTTCGCCGCACGGGCCGCGCGGGAGCTAGGTGCCCGCAGCGTCGGCCTGGTGGCGCCGTACCTAGCCTACATGCGCCAGGACGCCCGGTTTCGTCCCGGCGAAGCCGTCAGCGCGACCGCCTTCGCGCAATTCCTGGGCGAGAGCGTGGACTGGTTGGTAACGGTGGATCCGCATCTGCATCGCATCGCCGCGCTCGACAATGTGTTTCGGATCCCTGTCACGGCCGTTGCCGCAGCCCCTCGGCTGGCGGACTGGATCCGTCGCGAGGTCGCCAAGCCGATACTGATCGGACCCGACAGCGAGAGTGCGCAATGGGTGGCCGATGTGGCCCAGCAAGCGCACGTGCCGTACGAGGTGCTGCACAAGACCCGTCGCGGCGATCGCGACGTGGAAGTCAGCCTTCCGGACAGCGAGCGCTTGCGCGGCTATACGCCCGTGCTCGTGGACGACATCGTGTCCAGCGGCCGTACTCTGGTGGCCGCGCTCGGGCATTTGGCCCGGATGCGGTTGCCGCCGGCGGTGTGCGTGGTGATTCACCCGATCTTCGCGGGCGATGCGTGGGAATGCTTGCAGCGAGCCGGAGCGGATCGGGTCGTGAGCACCGACAGCATCGTCCATCCCAGCAATGCGATCAGCCTGGCCGAACCGATAGCGACCGCAGTCGCACTGCATTTGGCCGAACGCCGAAGCGAGGTTCGAACATGACCTACGACGAAACTCCCGAAGAACTCGTCCTGGCCTGTGGCGTCAACAGCGAACTGGATCCGCCCTTGCGGCGGCAGATCGAAGCTTCCGCCGCGAGCTGCCGCGCTGCGGATCCCGCATTCGCACATTGGGCGGCGGGCTATGGCGTTATCGTTCACGATCCGCTGACCCAGGCTCGTATCCATGCCCTGGTGAAGACGTTGGTGGCGGAAGGATCGGTGCCGGATGCCGGTACGGCGTATCGCCGACTGGCTGCTGCCGATCGCCTGGCCTGCGCCGCCATGTGGCTGGTCGTGCATATGACGTATGCCCGCAAAGTCAGACTGGATGGCGGCGACCTGTCTGCTCCGGATTTCAAATCGCATCCCGAAGGGCACACCGGTGGTTCGCTGAACATGGTGCCGGCGTACGTGGCTTATCTCGCCCTCAATGCCCTGACGGGGCACACGCGGGGTTGGCTGATGGGGCAGGGTCACTGCGTGGCCGCCATCGATGCGATCAACCTGCTGGTGGGCAACATGGGCCCCGCGCATGCGGAGCGTTACGGTCTGGACGATGCCCGGCTCTCGCGCTTCGTTGGCGATTTCTACTCGTACGCCGTGCGCGCCGATGGCCGCCCCGAATCGCCGCTGGGTTCGCATGTCAATGCGCATACCGCAGGCAGCCTCCAGGAAGGCGGTTACCTGGGCTTCGCCGAGCTGCACTATGCCCACGTCGCATTGCCGGGCGAACGGCTGGTCGCGTTCCTCAGCGATGGCGCGTTCGAAGAACAGCGCGGCAGCGACTGGGCGCCGCGCTGGTGGCGCCCCGAAGATTGCGGATTCATCGCGCCCGTCATGATTCTCAACGGGCGCCGCATCGAGCAGCGCACCCAGATCGCGCAGCAGGGCGGCGAACGCTGGTTGCATGCGCACTTGCAGCTCAACGGGTTCCAACCCATCGGGCTCGACGGGCGCGACCCGGCGAGCTTTGTCTGGGGTATTCACGCCATCGAGTTGCGGCAGCAAGCCAGGCTCGATGCCCATCTCACGGCGGGGTTCGATACCGGGACTCCTTTGCGCTATGGCGTCGCTCAGGCGCCGAAGGGCTTCGGCTTTCCTGGCGCCGGGACCAACCGCGCGCACAATCTGCCGTTGGCGGGTAATCCTTCCGGCGATGAAAGCGCCCGCGGCGAGTTCAACGCGGCCTGCAAACGCCTGCACGTGACGGAAACGGAGCTGCGTGAGGCCGTGTCCACGCTGGCGACGCACGATGCGCAACGCAGACCCCTGGAGCGAGACCATGCGCTGGCCACGCGGGTAGTGTCGTTGCCGATACTTCCCGAGCCGAATTGGCGCGCGCCGGGCGAAACCGTCGCACCGATGGCGGCGCTCGATGAGTGCTTCGTGGCCACGGTGGCTGTCAACCCGGAGTTGCGGCCGCGTGTCGGCAATCCGGACGAACTGCGCAGCAACCGCCTGGACCGCAGCCTCGACCGCCTCAAGCATCGCGTCCACGCACCCGAGCCCGGCGTGGCCGAGGCCTGCGATGGCGCGGTCATCACCGCGCTCAACGAAGAGGCTGTGGTGTGCGCGGCGCTCGCCAACAAGGGCGGCATCAACCTGGTCGTTACATATGAGGCTTTCGCCGTGAAAATGCTCGGCGCGCTACGCCAGGAACTGATCTTTGCCCGGCAGCTGCGCCAGGCGGGACGCCCACCAGGCTGGCTGTCGGTACCGCTCGTACTGACCTCGCACACGTGGGAGAACGCCAAGAACGAGCAGTCTCACCAGGATCCGACCTTGGCGGAAGCCTTGCTCGGCGAGATGCAGGATGCGGTGCGCGTGATCTTCCCGCCGGATGCCAATGCCGCGCAAGCCGCGTTGCGAACCGTATACAGCGAGCAAGGGCGCATCGCCGCGTTGGTCGTGCCGAAACGCGAACTACCGGTGCTATTGGACGGTGAGCAGGCGGCGGCCCTGCTGCGCGACGGCGTGCTGCACCTGGCGTACAGCCCCGATGCCGAGGTCGATCTGGTCGCCACCGGTGCATACCAGCTCGCTGCGGTACGTCGCGCCTGGGAGCGGCTGCGCGACCATGACGTGGTAGCCAATCTGATCTACCTGGGCGAACCCGGGTGCTTCCGGGTCCCGCGCGACGAACTGGAAGCCGAGCACGTCCACGATGACGAAGCCCTGCTGCGCTGGTTCATTCCAGGCCAGCCTCGTCTGTTCGTGACGCATACACGCCCCGAGCCGTTCCTCGGCGCGTTGCGCCGGTTGGACGATGGCCCCGGTCTCACCCGGGCACTGGGGTACGGGAACCGCGGCGGCACCCTCGACGTCGATGGCCTGATGTTCGCCAATCGCTGCACCTGGGGGCATGCCGTCGCGGCAGCGGCCGAGCTGCTGGGGCGATCGACGTCGGCCTGGCTCTCGCCTGCGGAGTACGACGCCGTCATGGGGCGCGGGGTGCCGGCGGTGTTGTGGCAGAAGGCCCCCGCATGACGACGCCCGACGAGGGGGCGCTGTTGGTGCTGAATCTGGGGTCGGCGACGCTGAAGGCTGCGCGTTTCGATGGACTACGCCCCGGCGCAGGAGGGTCCATGCCCTCGCAGCGCATCGAAATCGCGCTCAACAACTCCAGCGGCAGCCCGGAGGCCTTGCTCGCTCAGGCATCCGATGCCCTCGGATTATCGACGCCCAGTTGGGTAGGCCACCGGATCGTCCATGGCGGCGATGCCGAAACCGCGCGAATCCTCGACGCGACCGAGATCGAGCGGCTGCAGAGGCTCGCGAGCCTGGCGCCGATGCATCAACCAGCTGCGCTTGCCTTGGTCGATAGCGCAGCGACGCTTTGGCCCGGCGCGGTTCAATGCGGTGTCTATGACACCAGCTGGCATGCGACCCTGCCGGCCAACGCGCGGCGTCTACCGGTGCCGCAGGGCTGGGACGCACTCGGTGTCCGGAGGTACGGCTTTCATGGCTTGGCCTTCGCTTCCGCGATGCGCTTGTTGCCGCCCCTGGAGGGTGGAATCGCACGGGGCAGGGTGGTGCTGGCGCATCTTGGCAGCGGCGTCAGCCTGTGCGCTGTGCAGGCTGGCCGCAGTGTCGACACCACGATGGCGATGACGCCATTGGACGGCGTCCCGATGGCCACCCGAAGCGGCAGCCTGGATCCGGGGGCGATGTTGTTCCTTCTGCGCCAGGAGGGCTTCACCGTCGATACGCTTGAGCAGGCGCTGTATCGCCAATGCGGGCTGCGCGGGATCTCCGGCGTGTCGGGGGACATGCGCGAGCTGCTCGCGTCCGACGATCCGGCGACCACGCTGGCGCTGGACGTGTTTGCGCTGCGCGTCGCCCAAGGTATTGCCGCGATGGCGACGCGATTGGGTGGTATCGACGACCTGGTTTTCTCCGGAGGCATCGGCGCCAACGCCGCGAGTGTGAGAAACGCCATCGTCGAGTATCTGGCTTGGCTTGACTTGCGGCTGGACGACGGCGCCAACCATCGGGGCGAAACGCGTCTGGATGCGCCGGCCGGTCGGATACGCATCTGGCGCGTCGAGATCGATGAGGAAGGCGAGATCGCAACCGCTTGCGCGGCCCTGGCGGCGTGCGGACACTAGCGCGCTTGCGCCGTAGCGTCGCCTTGCGCCCGCCGTCTGCGCATCCCTCGCCAGCCTTCGATCAGGCCTAGTCCCAACAAGGGCAGCAGCAACGCCACCAAGGACAGATCCAACGGCGCAGGCGCGAACCGGAAGGCGCGTCCCGGTCCCTCGAAGCGGGTGACCAGGAACAGCAGGCAGAGCGCCGACAGCGTTACGATCCAGAACGCCGGATTGGATTGCCGCCACCATCGCGAGGCGCCGGCACGATTGACGACGATCAATCCGAGGTTGCCTATGACCAGCGCCGTGAATGAAAGTGCGGCCAGCTGGGCCGCCGAAACCTCGCTTGCGCGTCCCAGGACATAGACCGCCGCCACCGCCGCGAATACCGTCAGCCCCTGTCCGAGGCTGCCGAACAAAGTCCGCAGATCAAGCAGCCGCCGGGCAGGTGAGCGCGGCGGCCGCTGCATGACATCGGGTGCGGCAGGTTCGCGTTCGAACACCAGCGTCGAGGCCGGATCAATAATCAGCTCCAGAAAGACCACATGCAGCGGAAACAGCATAAGGGGACCGCCGAAGAGCAGTGGCAGCAACGCCAGCCCGGTGATGGGTACGTGCACCGCGAGGATGTAGCGAATGGCACGAACGATATTGTCGTAAATGCCGCGACCCTGTCGGATTGCATGCACCACCGTGACGAAGTTGTCGTCTAGCAGGACGATCGATGCCGCTTCACGGGCGACATCGGTCCCGCGCTGTCCCATCGCCACCCCGACGTGGGCCGCAGTCAAAGCGGGCGCGTCGTTGACGCCATCGCCGGTCATCGCAACCACCTGTCCATCGCGCTTCAGCGCATCGACCAGCCGCAGCTTGTGATCGGGCTGTACGCGGGCGAACACGTTGGTATCGCGGGCTCGCTGGGCCAAAGAAGGTCCGTCTAGCGCCAGCTCGCTCCCCAATACCACCGTATCCGAGTTCGTCAGGCCCGCTTGCGTGGCTATGGCGCGGGCGGTCTCCAGGTGATCGCCGGTCAGCATGATCACGCGAACGCCAGCCGCCTGCGCCTCGGCCACGGCTTCGCGAACGCCGGCACGTAACGGATCGGCGAGTCCGATCAGGCCTCTCCACTCGAGCCGGAAGCCGCGTGCCGTCGACGGAAGCCCGGTCGCATCCTCATTCCATGCGGTCGATGCCGCGGCGAGCACCCGTAGACCTCGACGAGCCATCTCGTCGACCCGCGCCAGGACCGCCGTTCGATGCTCGCCCTGCAGGCCGCATAGGTCGGCAATCGCCTCCGGCGCCCCTTTGCACATGACCTGCAATGCCGTCGTATTGGGCAGGCGCCAGACGTGGGCCACCGCGAGCAGCTCGCGCGAAAGGGGGTACTCGCGGAGCCGCTGCCAACCCTCCCGCGGAAGCGGATCGGACAGCTTCGTTGCTGCGGCGTGGATAGCCCGCTCCATCGGATCGAACGGCTGGTCCGGACTGGCCAGGTCGGCACAGGCGAGCAGGGTCCGCATGGCCGTGGAAAGAACATCCGCCGGGACGGCCCGTTCTTCGTCCGTGACCAACTCGGCTACCGACATGCGGTTCTCAGTCAGCGTGCCGGTCTTGTCCGTGCATAGCACGGTGACCGAGCCCAGCGCCTCGATTGCGGGAGCCCGACGGACCAGCGCCTTGTGCCGAGCCATGCGCCAGGCGCCCAATGCCAGGAATACCGTCAGAACGACCGGAAACTCCTCCGGGATGTTGGCCATCGCCAGCGTGATGCCCGCCAGCAAGCCCTGCAGCCAACCGCCATGCGCCGCGACGTACAGCAAGGTCATCAGCACGCTGGAGCCCAGTCCGAGCGCCGCAAAAAGAATGACCGCGCGCCGAATCTCCAACTGCATCGGTGTTGGCGGCGAGCGCAGCGTGCGCAATGCCACGCCGATCCGGCCCACGGCCGTATCGATGCCGATGGCCCTGACTTCGGCCGTGCCATGGCCGGTCACCACCAAGGTGCCGGCGCGTATCAGGTGTTCGTCGCGCTCGCCACCGGGTGAAGGCGAACGGCGCACCGGCACCGATTCCCCGGTGAGCATGGACTCGTCGAGCGTCAGATCGTTCGCGTCCTGAACGCAGGCATCGGCCGGCACCCGGTCACCCTCGGCCACCAGGATCACGTCGCCCACTACGACCTCGCGCGCCGCGATCCATTGCGTCCGGCCATCGCGCAGCACGCAGGCTCGCGGGCTGCTTAGATCGCGCAATGCCTGAAGGGCCCGCTCGGACTTGTATTCCTGGTAGACGGTGAGCGCGATGACGAGCGCTACGGACGCCCCAAGGACGGCGGCCTCCTGCGGATCGCCCAGCAGGAGATAGATGCCGGCGGCCCCCATCAGCAACAGGAGCATCGGCTCGCGTAGAACGCTCCAGATGATGCGCAGCCAGTTGCGACCGTCGGGCTGGGGCAGAAGATTGGGTCCGTCGTGTTGAAGACGACGGATCGCTTCCGCGCTCGACAAGCCCTGTGAACAGGCGTTTGGGTTGTGGTCGTCTGTATTCATCGGCACACCATCCGTCCAAGCATGGGCCGGCTGCGCCTGCGCGAGTTGACCTTGGTCAAACCGTCGTGTGTTGGCGATCCGCGCCCAGGAGGGCGGGCCGCCGCGTTCCGGCGGCCTATCCCGCCGCGATCGCGCTAAGAGTTGTCGCGGATCTGACGGCGGTGCGATCGATCGCTGTCTTTCCTGGGCCTATCAGGGGCGCTGCGACGATTGCCGTCCGGCCCGTTCCGGGCCGGCCTCGATCCGCAGGCGGACTTCGCTCTCCAGCCCCTTGAGCCCCCACGCCTTGCCGATGGCCACGGCCTCGTCGGCCGAGCGGCCTTCGATCCACGCCGCCCGCAATGCGGCCATCGCCCCGACGCGGTTGCCGCTGGCGCAATGCACGAGCGTGGGCCGCTGCGCACTGCGCATCAGAGCGTCGAAAGCGATCGCGTTGTCGCGCGTCAGGTCGGCGGCGCCGCGCAGCGCCAAGTTCGAGTAGGCCAGCCCGGACCTGCGTACGGCCGCGGCCTCGTCGAAGTCCGGGGTCTCGTCATCGGGCGTCAGGTCGATCACTTGGCGGATGCCGGCCGCACGGAGGCGCTCGATGTCGGCCGCCGCGATCCGTCCGGCGGCGTAGACGCCCGGAGTCGGCGATACGGCGCCGGCCACCGGCGGCGCGGCATGGGGCGCTGGCGTGGTCGCGCACGCAGCGACGGCGGCGGACGCGAACAGGGAGAACACGGCAATGGGCAGACGTGAGGTCATGGCGGGAGTCCTCTTCAAGCGCGATCGACGAGGCGATGCAGCAACAATCCGGCAATCATCGCAGGCACGAACCACAATGCCTCGGTCGAGCCGGCGCCCAGTCCCGCCAGCGCGGGCCCCGGGCAGTAGCCGGCGATGCCCCAGCCGATGCCGAAGATCGCCGCCCCGCCCAGCAGGCGGCGATCGACGCGCTTCAAGTTCGAAAGGTGGAACGTGTCGGCCAGTATCGGGCTGCCGCGACGCAGCACATAGCGGAACAGCAGCATGGTGGTGGCGACGGCGCCGCCGAGCACGAACATCAGCGTTGGGTCGAAATCGCCGAACAGGTCGAGGAAGCCGAGCACGCGGCGCGCGTCCGTCATTCCCGACATCGCGAGCCCCAGTCCGAACAGCGCGCCCGAGGCGAGCGCAGAAAGCGAGAGCTTCTTCATGATCAGGTCCAGAGATGGCGCACAACGAAGGTGGTCGCGATCGCCGTGGCCATGAAGGTCGTAACCGCGGCCAGCGAGCGCATCGACAGGCGGCCGAGGCCGCAGACGCCGTGTCCGCTGGTGCAGCCGTTGCTCATGCGCGTGCCGAAGCCAACCAGCAGGCCGGCGACCACCAGGCCGGCGCGCGGGAAGTCCGCGCGCGGCTGCGGAGCGCCTGGCTCCAACGCGATATAAAGGCCCGCCGCGGCGACGAGGCCGACCAGGAACGCGGCCCGCCACGCGACGTCGCCGCGCTGCGGGAACAGCACACCGTTGAAGATGCCGCTCACGCCCGCGACACGGCCGTTGAGCCAGAGCAACAGCGTCGCCGACAGGCCGATCAACACGCCGCCGGCAACGGCGGTCAGCCAGGTCATACTCACTTGGCGCCTCCGATCTGATCGAGCGGAAGGCGCAGATAGCGGATGCCGTTGACGTCGGGCGACGGCAGTTCGCCGGCCCGGATGTTCACCTGCAAGGCCGGCAGGATGAGCTTCGGCACCGGCAGCGTGGCGTCGCGCTCGCTGCGAAGTTTCACGAAGCTGTCCTCGTCGGCCTGTCCGCCGACGTGCAGGTTGCGCTGCTTCTGCTCGTCGAGCGAGTTCTGCGCGCGGGCCTCGCGCCCTTCCGGCGGATAGTCGTGGCACAGGAACAGCCGCGTCCGTTCCGGAAGGTCGAAAAGCCGGCGGATCGAGCGGTACAGCTTGCGCGCGTCGCCGCCGGGGAAGTCCGTGCGCGCGGTGCCGGTTTCCGGCGCGAACACGGTGTCGCCGACGAAGGCGGCGTCGCCGATCAGGTAGGTCAGGCTATCGTCGGTGTGGCCTGGCGTAGCGATCACGCATGCCTCGAGCGCACCGATGCGGAAGCTGTCGCCATCGGCGAACAGATGGTCGAACTGGCTGCCGTCGGCGCGGAAGTCGTCCCCCAGCCCGAACAGCGCCTTGAAGCGCGCCTGCACCTGGACTATGCCGCGGCCGATCGCGACTTTCGCGCCGGTCTCGCGTTTGAGATGCGCCGCGGCGGTGAGATGGTCGGCGTGCGCGTGAGTTTCGAGGATCCAGTCGACCGTCAGCGCATGCTCGCGCACGAATGCGAGTACGCGGTCGGCCGACGCGGTAGAGGTGCGGGCCGAGGCGGGGTCGTAGTCGAGCACGGGGTCGACAATGGCGGCGTGGCCGCCGTCCCGATCGTAGACGACGTAAGTGAAGGTGAACGTCGCCTTGTCGTAGAAGCTTTCGACCTGGGGATTCACGGCGCTGCGCCTTGTTTCTAACTTTAGATATTGCTAAATTATATCCGTCGCTTGAGCTTGTCAAGCAGTCTCTAAAATAAACCCGCCATGGCTCGTTCAGCGAAGCAATCCGGTCCCCGTATCCAGCCCTCGCCCGAGGAAATGTCCCGTCATGCCGGCGAGGCCGCCGCGCTGCTCAAGGCGCTGGCCCATCCGGCACGGCTGCTGGTGCTGTGTCAGCTGGTGGAGGGCGAATCCTCGGTCGGCGAACTACAGCCGATCACCGGGCTGAGCATGTCGGCTCTGTCGCAGCACCTGGCCGTGCTGCGCGAGATGGCGCTGGTGGAAACCCGCCGCGAGGCGCAGACCATCTTCTACTCGCTCGCCGAGGGGCCTGCCGCGAGCGTGCTCGATGCGCTCTACGTCGCCTACTGCGGCGGTCAGGAGGCCGGACGATGACCAGCTTTCGGCGCGCTCGCGCGCAGCGCGGCCGGTCGGTGCTGCGGTGCCGCCGACGGCCCACCTCGTCTGCGTGCAGGACTCGCATGTGGCGAGGGGTGCCGGTGAGCTCGCCGTCGCGGCGAACGCGCTCATCGGCCTGACCAGCCGCGACCAGCCGGACCCGCTGGACGGCGGGCACGCCCGGGACGATGGCGCTTGAAGCGGTAGCGAGGGCGGGCGACCGGTGCAACTGCGAAAGTGCCGGAGGAAAAGTACCGCTTGCACGGGCCGGGCGGCCAAGTCGCAGACACGGAAGGCCTCGCGGAAGCGGAGCCGCTCGCTGGTGAAGGGAAACGCCTGACGCTACCAGGGCGTAGCCTTGATACCTAGCCGAAAAGCTGCGCGATTCACGGCGATGTCGCCGGCCAACGTGGCAAGAAGGATCGCCAGGACATCGAACCAGCCAAGGCCAGCGGATGGTCCGACGAGCAGCAAGGCCCCCAGTACGAAATCCAGCTGATCGAACGGGATCCACCGGGCACCGGACGGTAGCCCGCGCCGCCGCTTGAAGTAGCTCTTGAGGCTGTCGCCCGTCATGGCGCCCAAGCCGAATGCGAGGCCAAGCCATGGCCGATGGGCATAGTCCACCAATGAAATGGGCGCATCGATCGCAGCCTGCGCCGCGGTGGTGGCCACCGCGGCGAGCACACCCAAAGCAAAGCCGACCACGGTCTTGTGATCGCCGAGGCTGCGCGCATGAATCGGACGATTCCAGCCTTTCCAATAGCGCACGAACGGCGGCGCCATGTTGGCGAAGTAGGCGGGGGCCATGAAGTACAGCAGCTGCAGCAAACGGGAAGCGAGTTCGGTCATGGCGTTCCCTCATCCACTGAGACCGCATGGGAGGCGTGATGTCGTTGACGATCGGATGGAGCGGTGCGTCCGTTACGGCCGCCGTGCCTGGTTCGAGGCCGTCGTATGCCGCGTGAAGCGGATTCCACCGCAACCGCGATCCTCCCGGTGGCCGCCGCGTCGGCGAAACCACGATGCTGGAGTTGGGGCCGGATCAACCGTTGCGATTGGCCTCAACGCGACAGCAGCACCGGAATCTCGGCTTGGCTAAGGATCGTGCGCGTAGCGCCGCCGAGGACGAACTCGCTGATGCGCGAGCGCCCCATGGCTCCGACCACAAGCATGTCGGCGTCGACTTCGGCACAGCGGTCGAGCAGCACGGTGCCGGCGTCCTCTCCCGGGCATTGTTCGAGCACGACGGATACGCCTTGCCGCGCCAGGTGCGCCGCCATGTCGGCACCCGGGTCTTCTCCATACAAGGCGTGAATACGTGCATCCGGCACCACTATCAGATGCACCGTCTCGGCCGCGGCCAGCAGCGGCATCGCATCGGCAATGGCGCGCGTGGCTTCGCGTCCACCGTTCCAGCCGACGACGACGTGGCCGCCAATGCGTTCGGCGGGCCATCCGTTGGGAACCAGCAGGCAGGGCCGTCCCGAGGCAAAGATCATGCGTTCGGAGAGACCGAGCGTCGTGGTCGCCGCGCTCTGGCGTGCGGGCGGGCCGAGAATCGTCAGGCAGGCGTGCCGCGCGTGCAGCATCAGTACTTCACCGGTTTCGTTGTCGGACACGCGCCATTCGCTGGTGAAGCTGCGTCGGTCCGCCAATCGATCGAACTCGGCACGTGCCTGGGCGAGCGCGGCAGCGGTGCCGGCCCGATATTTGGCCAGCATATCGGAGATCGCCGTTCCAACCGCGAATCCCGCGTGCGGGTCGAGTGCCAGCGGTTGCGTTACGAACGTGGCGATCAGATGCGCTTGCCAGCGTTTGGCCAGCGCCGCCGCGTAGGCGAGCCGTTGGCTGCGACTCGGGTGCGGCTCTAGGAAGACGACGAGATCCTTGGGGGTCATGGCAGCGCTCTCACCTTGCAATGCCGCACTATTGCGGCGCTCCTGGGCGGTCACCTTGACCTCGATCAACTAAGTCCGCGCGGATCTCATCGCCCAATACCGAGCAGACATTGACCCAGGTCAAATACCCGCGCGGTTATGGGCATACCTTCTGACTGACACCCTGGCCTGTGGGAGAGGGCGGGGAAATCGACAAAAACAAGGAGCCATCCGGCCGTGTGGGAAACCTTGATCGCAACCCATGATCTGGGCCGGCTTCAAACACTGGCGGCGATTCTGATTCGCTACGGCTTCGGCGATCTGGTTCGTCGATTGGGATTGGAGCAGGCCTTGGCCCGGGTGGGCAAGGTCTTGCCACTGAATCGCCTCGACGAATTGGTGGCGCTGCCGCCCCACATCCGGGTGCGTCGGGCGCTGGAGGAAATGGGCCCCAGTTTCGTCAAGCTGGGGCAGGTCCTGGCGACGCGCGTCGACCTGTTTCCGCCGGAATGGATTGGCGAGTTCAGCAGGCTGCAGAACGCCGCGCCATCGGTCGCCTTCGAAGCCATCCACGCTGAAATGACCCAGGCGCTGGGCCGTGCCCCGGAATCGGCTTTCCTCTGGCTCGATCCGGAGCCGCTGGCGGCCGCCTCGATCGCTCAGGTTCACCGCGCTCGTCTCCATGACGGGCGCGAAGTCGTGGCGAAGGTTCGGCGCCCAGGCATTCGCCCCGTGATCGAGGCCGATCTGAGGCTGCTGCAGTACGCGGCGAGCACGGCCGAAAAGAAGTTTCCGGAGCTGCGCCGCTTCCACCCGGTCGGAGTGCTGCGACAGTTTCGTGCCTCGTTGCTGCGCGAACTCGACCTGGCCGCGGAGTGCCGACACGCCGAGCGCATCGCCGCAAGCTTTGCCGAAGACGAGCAGATCGTCGTGCCTTCCGTGCACTGGTCATTCACCAGCGAGCGGATGAACGTCCAGGACTTCGTCGATGGCATTCCGGTAGCCGATATCGCGGCATTGGATGCGGCCGGGCTGGATCGCAAGCAGATCGCGCGTAGCGGGGCGCGGGCGGTACTGAAGATGATGTTGGAAGATGGCTTCTTCCATGCCGATCCCCATCCAGGCAATGTCTTCGTGCTGCCCGAGGGGCGATTGGCGATCATAGACTTCGGGATGGTTGGGCGGCTGTCGCCCGCGCGCCGCGCCGAAGTCGTGAGCTTGTTGTTCGGATTGGTCGAGCACGATTCAGAGCGGGTTACCGAGGTGCTGCTCGAGTGGACCCAGCAGGCGGATGTCGACGAGACGCAACTGGCCATCGACGTCGACGCGTTTGTCGATCATTACCACGGTGTGCCCCTGGGCCAGCTCGATCTGGCCGGCATGCTGCTGGACATCACGGCATTGCTGCGCGCGCACCGGCTGGCGCTGCCGGCCGACCTCGCGTTGCTGATCAAGGTCTGCCTGACGCTGGAAGGACTGGGGCGCAGCCTTGATCCGGACTTTGACATGGCGCGCCAAGCGCAAGCCTTTCTGCGCAGTGCGATGGCCGCGCAAGTCGGTCCTCGGGCGATGGCGCGACGCAGCGCGCGTGCTTTAGCCGACGCAGCGGGCTTGTTGGCTGCGCTGCCGCAGGAGCTACGCCGGCTGTTGCGTGCGGTACGCGGCGGCAATGCGCGCCTGCACCTGCAAATGGAGCATCTGCCAGAGTTCAGTCGCCAGGTCAGTCACTCGGCCAATCGCCTGGCGGGTAGCCTGGTGATCGCCGCGCTGATCGTCGGCTCGTCGATCGCCATGACGGTGAAGGGCGGCCCGACGCTGCTGGGGCTGCCGTTCTTCGGCCTGCTTGGCTTCATCGGCGCATCAATCGCAGGCATTTGGCTGTTGTGGTCCATACTTCGCAGCGGTGGCGGGCGCTAGGGGGCGCTGGTCCAACGAAAGTTCGGCTTCCGCGCCACCCTGAGGATAGCGGCGCGGCAAGGCCGGCTGAGCTCCGGTCGCGCCGTAGCCCGGCGCCGGCGGGCATTGGTTTCCCCGGCCGCGGCCGATCGCGCGCCATTGCCGCAGCGTCGTGCGCAGCGGCAGCAACAAGCGGCGGTAGAACCACGACACCACGCGTCGCGACGGCGGCACGCGGCGCGCCAGGCCTTCCTCGATGGTGTACACGCACGGCGGGCAGGTGCCGCATGGGCGCCCGCGCAGGGGCGCGTGGCAAAACCATGTCAGCTCCATGAGTTCGCCCCAGCCCGCGGCGTCCGCTGCGCGGTCGATGCCGACCTTGTCGATATGAAACAACGGAAAGCTGAAGGAGGCGAACAAGGTATGTTCCGCCGAACCCGTGTGCGCCCGATCCACGCGCATGCTGCGATAGCCGGCCGGGTGCGCGAACTCCTCCGCGTATCCACGCAGCAAGGCCTGCACCTTGTCGTCCACGTGCACGCACAGTTCCAGATCGGGCAGGGCCTGCTGCCGGCAGAATGCGGGCAGCCACGCATACTGGCTGCCGAGGTAGCTGCGGCGGCGGATCTCGCGCAAGGCGGCGGCGATGTCGGAATCGATCGGAATCTTCTCCACCGCGAATCGGCGCAGCGGTTGCAGCAAGGCGCGAGTGTACGGGTGCGATTCGTGCAGGGCGGCGGTGATGCGTTCCATTGTCTGGATTTCGCGCTGCGTCGAGGCGCGCGTGGGATCTTCCAGGTAGTACGGCGCCACCTCGACGCGATGCTGCAGCAGTAATTGCAACAGCCGGAAAGTCGAGTCCCAGCCGCCGGTCCACAGCAGATCGACGCGCGAAGGCGTGCGGATGTCGTGCGCGGATGTCATCGTCGGTCGCGTGCTTGAACGATGTTGTGCAGAGCCTGAGGCTCGCACGTCGCGAGCGAGGAAAGATGAATCGCGAGTGTGATTTATGAACGTGAATGCGTGCGCGATGTGAAGCATGCGTTATCAAGCCTGCGTCGAATATCGGAATTTCGCCCGGATCGCACGAAATCGAGACATGCGGGTCAAAGCGATGTGAACTTTTTCATCGTTTCCAGCAGGTATGCTCGGTCGGTGTCCATTTCCTTTAACGCTGGATCGCGACGACGCCGCGATCGGCTCAACGGGTAGAGTGCATGTCTTTGGAAAGCAGCTTCCACACGCGCGCGGCTTCCTCTTCTCCGGGCATCGCGACGCATGCCGGCGCTTGGGACCGGGAAACCTTCTGGGCTTTCGCCGATCGGGCCAAGGAAGCCACCGAAGCCTTGGCCGAGCAGAAGATGAAAGCGCTCGTCCACATGCCGGTCGACACCCTGCGGCAGTTCTGCACGCAGTACCGCTTCTTCACCATCGACTACATCAGCGACCTCGCGCTGTTGCTGGCCAAGCTGCCCTTCGGCGGGCTGCGCAGCCTGCTCAGCCAGATCCTGTCGGAGGAGCTGGGCGAAGGCGACGCCGCGCGCGCGCACCCTGAAGTCTACGACCGTTTCCTCGCCAGCATCGGCGTGCCGCGCGAGCGGATCGATATCGCTCTTCCGGCGAACCGCGCGATCCTTGGCGGTCTCACCGAAGAGTTGCGCAAGCGCGGCCCCGCCTTCGGCGTGGGCCTTCGCGGCATGGGCGGCGAATGCCTGTGCCAGACCTACCTTTCGGTGATGTTCGAGCACCTGCGCGTGCATCCGTACATGCGCGAGAACGCCGATCGCATCGACTGGGAGTTCTGGACCATCCATACCGGCGAGGAAGACATCGTCCATGGCGAGCTGACGCGCGCGGCTATCGATGCCTACATTCGCGAAGATGCCTCGGTGTTGCCCGAACTGGCGCAAGGCTACGAGCGCAGCATCACCGCCTGGAACCAGTTCTGGGAGAACATCTTCGACGCGTGCGCGCCGCAGCGCAGGGCGGCCTCGTGAGCGCGATCACCCAGTTCCATCTGGCCTTCCCGGTGCGGGACCTGGACGAAGCGCGCCATTTCTATGGCGAGCTGATCGGCTGCCCGCAAGGTCGCAGCGACGTGTCGTACCAGGACTTCGATTTCTTCGGCCATCACCTGGTGGCGCATATCGCGCCGGACGGCAAGCCCTTGCAGGTCGGGCGCTTCGACGGCGAGGCGGTGCCGGTCCCGCACTTCGGCATGAACCTGGATCGTCAGGCCTGGGAGGCGCTGGCCCGCCGTCTCACCGATGCCGGCATCGAGTTCCACGAAGAACCGCACCTGCGCCTGAAAGGAAAGCCGGGTCAGCACGTGACGATGTTCTTCTTCGATCCGTCGGGCAACGCGCTGGAGTTCAAGTCCTTCGACGACCCCGAACAGACCTTCATCCCGTAAAGGACGCCCCATGCGCGAGGCAAGCGTGCACGACGCCGGCACGACGCAGCGCCGGGACCTGCCATCGTCTTCATCGGCCATGCGCGACGACCGCGCGCATGTGCTGCACTCGTGGTCGGCCGCGCGCGCGAACGATCCGATCGTCGTGACCGGCGCATCCGGCGCCCACTTCCAGGACGAGAGCGGCCACCGCTATCTGGATTTCTCCAGCCAGTTGGTCAACGTCAACGTGGGGCATCAGCATCCCAGGCTGATCGCCGCCATCCAGGCGCAGGCCGCGACGCTGTGCACCATCGCGCCCTACCACGCGAATGCGGCGACGAGCGAGGCGGGTCGATTGATCGCGGAAGTCGCGCCGGGCGATCTCAACCGCGTGTTCTTCACCAACGGCGGCGCCGAGGCGGTGGAGAACGCGATCCGCATGGCGCGCCTGCACACCGGGCGGCACAAGGTGCTCAGCGCGTACCGCAGCTATCACGGCGCCACTGCCGGGGCGATCGCCGCCAGCGGCGACCCGCGCCGCTGGCCGTCCGAGCCCGGCGCGCCGGGCATCGTGCGTTTCCGGGGGCCGTACGCGTACCGCTCGGCCTTCCATTCGGCCGACGACAGCCAGGAGTGCGAGCGCGCACTCGAACACCTGGCCGACACGATCGCGCTGGAGGGCCCGCGCGGCATCGCGGCGATCCTGCTGGAAAGCGTGATCGGCGGAAACGGGGTGCTGGTGCCGCCGGACGGTTACCTGCGCGGCGTGCGCGAGCTGTGCGATGCGCACGGCATCGTGATGATCGCCGACGAGGTGATGGTCGGCTTCGGCCGTTGCGGGGCGTGGTTCGCGATCGATCGCTGGAACGTCGTGCCCGACCTGATCGCCTTCGCCAAGGGCGTCAACTCCGGCTACGTGCCGCTGGGCGGCGTGATCATGAGCCAGGCGATCAGCGAGAGTTTCACCCAGCGCCCCTACGCCGGCGGTCTGACCTACTCTGGCCACCCGCTCGCATGCGCGGCGGCGGTGGCCTGCATCGGCATCTACCGCGACGAAGGCTTGATCGAGCGTTCCCGCACGGTCGGCGAGACCGTGCTGGGCCCCGCATTGCATGCGATGCGGCAACGGCATCCGTCCGTGGGCGAGGTGCGCGGGCTGGGCATGTTGTGGGCGCTGGAACTGGTGCGCGATCGCGGCACGCGCGAACCCCTGGTCCCGTTCAATGCCAGCGGCGAAGCGAACGCGCCGATGGCCGCGCTGGCGAAGGAATGCAAACGCCTCGGCCTGTGGCCCCTGCCGATGGGCAACCGCCTGCACATCGCGCCGCCGCTGAACATCGCCGAGGACGAAATGCGCGAGGGGCTGTCGATCATCGACGAAGCGCTGCACGTCGCGGATCGGTATTGCGCCTGAAACGTCGCCGGTTCCAGCGGATCACGGAAACGCAAAAGCCCCGGCGAGCCGGGGCTTTCGTGTCTGGAATGAATGGTGGAGCGGAGGAGGATCGAACTCCCGACCTTCGCATTGCGAACGCGACGCTCTCCCAGCTGAGCTACCGCCCCACGTAGGTTAAAAGTGTAGCGGCCCGGTGGCGGGGGCGCTAGTCCTGGGCCGCCAGCAGCGGGGCCAGGCCGGGTTCCAGGGCGGCGCGGCGCCAGCCGGAGAGGGCGTCGGGCCAGTCGCCGTGGTCGAGCAGGGATTCCAGCCAGCGCCGCGAGGCGAGCACGCCGTCGGGCAGGCCGAGTTCGGCGCTGCGCGCGGCGACCGCGTCCTGTAGCTTGCGCAGGCGCTGTTTGTCGCGGGTTTCGCCGACCGAGGCGTCGGGGGCCTGGTCTTCGTCGTCCAGCGGCGTGCTCAGGGCGGTCCAGACCGCGTCGCCCAGCTTGCGCGGGGCTTTCGGGTGGGCGTCGAGCTGCGCCTGCAGCAGGTCGCGGTCGGCCGGGTTGGAGCGGGCGATCGCGACGGCGAGCTCGTTGTCCAGGATCCAACTGCGCGGGCGGTCGTGGTCGCGCGCGTAGGCGTCGCGCCAGCGCAGCAGGCGCAGCAGGCGGCGCTGGGCGTGACGGTCGAGGAACTGGGCGCTGCGCATGTTCAGATGCGGCCAGCGTTCCAGGCCTTCGTGTTCGGCGTTGTGGACGGTGCGCTGGGCGTCCTCGGCCAGCCAGTCGCGGCGGCCGAGCAGGCCGAGCTGGCCGTCGAGCGCGTCGTGCATGGCGAACAGGTGGCGCACGTCGTCGGCGGCGTATTCCAGCTGCGCGGGCGAGAGCGGGCGGCGCAGCCAGTCCGAGCGCGTCTCGCCCTTGGCCAGGGTCACGCCGGTGAGCTGCTCGACCAGCTTCTGGTAGCCCAGCCCGCCGCCGATGCCGGCCAGCGCGGCGGCCTGCTGGGTGTCGAACAGCGGTTTGGGCACGACCTTGCAGGCATGCATGAAGGCGACCAGGTCTTCGCTGGCGCTGTGCATGATCTTGAGGATGGCGGTGTCGGCCAGGATCGGCGCCAGCGCCTGCGCCATGCCGGGCTTGAGCGGATCGACCAGCAGGATCTCGTCGCCGACCGCGATCTGCACCAGCGCCAGCTGCGGCCAGTAGGTGCGCTCGCGAATGAACTCGGTGTCCAGGCCGATGCGCTCGGGCCGGGAGGCGAAATATTCCTGCACAGCGGCAGGCTGGGAGATCCAAATGGGCATGGTGATCTGAACGTGTGCGGGACGATGCGGCGGTGCCGGCGCGACGAAGTTGCCGCGGCGGGCGACAATAGCCTACTTTCGCCCGGTCCGGGCCCGCGCCGTCGGCGCCGGTCCGGGGCGGTCCCGTCGAATCGCCGGTAAATCGCCGGATAACGCCGCGGAGGACGTTTGCGCGCACAGATATGGGCAGGTTTGGCGTTGGCGGTGCTGCTCGCGGCGTGCACGCGCGAGCCGGCTGCGCCTGCGACGCCGAACCCGGCCGCCGGGCGCACGCCGATCGTGACCATCAGCGCCGACCAAGCGGTGTCGCCGGTGCCGGCCTGGCGGCCGCCCGCGATCGCGGTGGATGAGGGCAACGCCAAGGCGCTCAAGGCCCGCGCCGACGCCGCGCTGGCGGCCGGCGACCTGTATGCGGGCGCCGAATCGGCGATCCCGCTGTATTACGCGCTGCTGCAGTACGCGCCCAACGACGCCAAGCTGGCGGCCGGCTTCGAGCGCGCGCTGGCCATGCTGATCGTGCAGGGCGACCAGGCCCTGTCCGAGATCGACGACGATCCGCTGCGCCTGCGCGGCGCGCACGAGGCCGCGGCGGTGGCGCGCGCGGTGGCGCCGGAGAACAAGAAGGTCGATGCCTACCTGCAGCGCGTCGACCGCGCCGACCAGGCCCAGGAGGCCAATCGCCTGGGCGAGGGCGAGCTCAACGCCGGACGCATCGGCGAGGACGGCAAGGGCGGGGCGCTGGGCTATTTCCGCGAGGCGCTGGCGCTGCGCGCCGGCGACGTGCGCGCCAGTCAGGGCATCGCCGCGGCCGAGAGCGCCCTGATCCGGCGCGCCGAGGTCGCCGCCGACCGCGACGATTACGCCGGCGCCGATCGTTGGCTGGCGCTGGCGGCGCAGGTGCGGCCGAAGATGAGCACCGCCGCCGATGCCCAGGGCCGGATCGCCACCCAGCGCGCCGCGCGCGTAGGCCGGCTGCGCGATCTTGGCCTGGCCGCGCTGCCGCGCCCGCGCGGGATCGAGGAGGCGCGCGTGCTGCTGGCGAACCTGCTGCGGATCGCGCCGGCCGGCGATCCGGCCGCGGTCGAGCTGCGCGAGCGCATCGAGCTGGCCACCCACTACGGCCTGTTCCGCCCCGGCCAGGCCTTCACCGAGGCCATGCACAGCGGCGGCCGCGGGCCGACCATGGTGGTGATCCCGCACGGCGCGTTCCGCATGGGCGCCGAGGCCGAGGAGGCCGGCTCCAGCGACGCCGAGCGCCCGACCCGCAACATCCGCTTCGACCGTGGCCTGGCGGTGTCGCGCACCGAGATCACGGTCGGCGAGTTCCGCCGCTTCATGAACGCGACCAAGCACCGCGCGCGCGCCAGCCGGCGCGGCTATTCCACCGCTTACGACGAGCGCAGCGGCAACCTGGTCCGGCGCGGCAACGTCGATTGGCAGTCCGACTACGCCGGCGCCCGCGCTGGCGACGATCTGCCGGTGGTGCACGTCAGCGCCAAGGACGCGATGGCCTACGCGGCCTGGCTGTCCAAGCAGACCGGCCACCACTACCGGCTGCCCAGCGAGGCCGAGTTCGAATACATGCTGCGCGCCGGCAGCGCCCAGCCCTATCCCTGGGGCGAGGGCGCACCGCTGACCCGGGTCGGCAACCTGACCGGCGCGCTGGACGCGTCGCCGACCGGGCGGCGCTGGAACAACGCCTTCGCCGGCTATGCCGACAACGCCTGGGGGCCGGCACCGGTGGGGCGCTACCGCCCCAATGCCTTCGGGCTGCACGACATCGCCGGCAACGTCAGCGAGTGGGTCGGCGATTGCTGGCACGACAACTACCGGCGCGCGCCGCGCAACGGCGAGGCCTGGGTCAACCCGGGCTGTCGGACGCGGGTGCTGCGCGGCGGCTCCTGGGCCAGCTCGCCGGCGCAGACGCGGTCGGCCTGGCGCCAGGGCAGCGACGCCGACACCACCAGCGCGCGGATCGGCTTCCGCGTGGTGCGCGATATCTGACACGATGGGCGCCAGGCGGACGCGGCGTCCGCCCGGGGCCGGGACCACCGGCGCGGACGGCAAGACCAGGGCAGGGCGGAGGACTTCAGATGCGGATCGACCCCTTCGGTAACGCGCAACAGCGCCAGGGCGGCCAGCGCCGCGGCTTCGGCGGCATCCGCTGGTGGATCCTGATCCTGTTCGCGGGCTACGCGGCCTGGTCCTGGTTCGGCAGCGCCCAGACCGATCCCTATACCGGCGAGCAGGCGCACTACGGCGCCAGCGCCGACGAGGAAGTGCAGCTGGGCACGCAGGCCTTCCAGCAGGTGCTGGGCGACGCCAGCCAGCAGGGCGCGCTGGTGCCGCCCGACAACCAGGTCAGCAAGCAGGTGCGCGAGATCGCGCAGCGCCTGATCAACCGCGTGCCGCAGGTCACCGCCGACCTGGCCGCGCAGCATCAGCAGCAGGCGCCGACCGACTACCAGGGTTTCAAGTGGGACGTGGCGGTCATCAATTCCAAGGAGGCCAACGCCTTCTGTCTGCCCGGCGGCAAGATGGCGGTGTACACCGGCCTGCTGCCGATCGCCGAGAACGAAAGCGCGCTGGCGGTGGTGATGGGCCACGAGATCGCGCACGCCCTGCTGCGCCACGGCTCGCAGCGCATGGCCCAGCAGAAGCTGGTGCAGATGGGGCAGATGGCCGCGGGCGTGGCACTGGGCGGCATGGATCCGCAGCAGCAACAGGCGGTGATGGGCGCGCTCGGGGCCGGCGCGCAGTACGGTTTCGTGCTGCCCTACGGGCGCAATCACGAGACCCAGGCCGATCAGGTCGGCCTGATGCTGGCCGCGGCCGCGTGCTACGACCCGCGCCAGGCGATTCCGCTGTGGCAGCGCATGGAGCAGTTGGGCGGCGGGCAGCGCCCGCCGGAGTTCGCCTCCACGCATCCGGATCCGGCCAATCGCATCCAGGTGCTGCAGTCGCTGATGCCGCAGGCCGAGGCTTATTACCAGAAGTATTGCGCGGGTCAGCCGCCGCTGAAATGAGGCGGGGCGGGCGCCGCCGCGCCGCCGCGCGCATGGGCCATTGCGACGGTGCGGTTGTCACCGCAGCCTACGGCCTCAGCGTCCTGTCGTAGGGTGTGGTGAGCCGATAGCTAACCGCACCATTGCGACGGTGCGGTTATCACCGCACCCTACGGTGCTGTTGCCTTGCTTTGCTTGGTCGGCCAGAAGGCCGACGATTTTCGTTTACTGCGCGCGGGTCATTTCCTCTGCCCCGGGCTTTTTGCAGGAGCGGCGCGAGCCGCGACCGAGAACTCCAGCCGCGTCATTGGTTTCGGGTTGAGCTTGCTTTCTGTGGGAGCGGCGTGAGCCGCGATCGCGAACTCCGGCTACTGCGCTGGCTTGGGTCTTACTGAGATTCGCTGACGTCGGATTTGCTTTGGATCAATGGCTTCCGCCCGCTGCGCGTGCGGGTCAATTCTCTCGCCCAGGCTCCCTGTAGGAGCGGCGCAAGCCGCGACCGCGAACTCGGGCTGCGTCGTTGGTTTCGGGTGAGCCGGCTTTCTGTGGGAGCGGCGTCCCACGGGGATTTCCTTCGGTCATAAGCCGGGATCGCGAACTCCGGTTATTGCGCGGACAGGGCGGTTGGGGGATCTGCTGTTGCCCTTGCTCTGCATGGTTGGCACGAAGGTCAATGGCTTCCGCCTGCTGCGCGTGCGGGGCACTTTCTCTCGTCAAGCTCCCTGTAGGAGCGGCGCAAGCCGCGACCGCGAACTCGGGCTGCGTCGTTGGTTCCGGGTGAGCTGGCTTTCTGTGGGAGCGGCGTGAGCCGCGATCGCGAACTCCGGCTACGGCGTTGGCCGGATGCGTCGGGAGATTCGCCGTTGCTTTTGCTCTGCATGGTTGGCACGAAGGTCAATGGCTTCCGCCCGCTGCGCGTGCGGGTCACTTTCTCTTGCTAGCCCAAGAGAAAGTAACCAAAGAGAAGGGCTAGTGTGACCAAACCTCCCCTGCGAGATCGGGGCTGGCGCCGGGATTTTTCGAATGGACGTCCCTGTCCATTCGAAAAACGGCGCGCGTCCTGCGCGCCGCCCTTCGGGTCTACGGTTGTTCGTGTGGGTGCGGGGTTTTTGGACTTCAATGCCGCGGCAACGGCAACGGCAACGGCAATGGCAACGGCAATGGCAACGGCAATGGCAAAGGTAACGGCAAAGGCAAAGGTAACGGCAAAGGCAAACGCAGCCCGTAGGGTGTGGTGAGCCGCAGGCGAACCGCACCATTGCCATCTGGGGGGGGCTGGCGTTGAATTGGGCGCCGCCGCGCTGCGGCAAAGCAAATCCCCTTCGATCCGCCTTTTTCAAAGGGGGAAGCGGCGCGCGGAGGGTGGCTGGCGCGCGATTCCGATCGTCGCCGGCGCGATGATCGCCGCGCCTTACCGCGTACCCCGCGAGGCGAGCGGCCGCGCGGGTACGGGTGCCGCGGCGCTCAGAAGCTCATGAACAAGCCGCCGTTCACCGGGATATTGGCGCCGGTGATGAAGCCGGCTTCTTCCGCGGTCAGGAACTCGACCGTGCGCGCGATCTCGCTGGGCTTGCCGAGGCGGCCGACCGGGACGCTGTCGACGATCTTGGCGCGGATGTCGTCGGGCACCGCCATCACCATCGCGGTTTCGCAGTAACCGGGCGATACCGAATTCACGGTCACGCCCTTGCGCGCGACTTCGCGCGCCAGCGCCATGGTAAAGCCGTGCATGCCGGCCTTGGCGGCGGAGTAGTTGGTCTGGCCGAACTGGCCGGTCTGGCCGTTGACCGAGCTGATGTTGACGATGCGGCCGAAGCCGCGTTCGGCCATGCCGTCGACGGCGTGGCGGCACAGGTTGAACACGCCGTCCAGGTTGACGCCCAGCACTTCGTCCCACTGGCGCTTGTCCATCTTGCGCAGGCTGGTGTCGCGGGTGATGCCGGCGGCGTTGACCAGGATGTCGATCGTGCCTTCCTCGCGATGGATGCGCTCGACGGTGCCGGCGCAGTCGTCGTAGTCGGCGACGTTGGCCGCCTCGAAGCGCACGTCCAGGCCGCGCACTTCTTCGCGGAAGGCGGCGATGCGCTCCTCGCGCGAGGCCAGGTCGATCGCGATCACGCGCCGGCCGGCGCGCGCCAAGGTCTTGCAGATCTCGCTGCCGAGACCGCCGATGCCGCCGCTGACGACGGCGATACGTTTGCTCATTGGTGTCCCCCTGCGCCGGCGCGGGCCGGCTACGCGCACGCTCCGGCGTCGCGCGCGGGAGCGCGCGAGCCGTCGCGGCCGGTGATCGTTGCGCGGCTCAACGCTCGCGCTTGGTGTCGCCCTTAGGCTTGCCGGCGCCGGAGGCCGGGCTCTGGCCGACGCTGCCGGACAGGTTCTGCTGGAATTCCTTCCACAGGGTCAGGTTGCGCTCGGTGAGCTGGTTCATCATCGCCCACGGGGTCTGGCCGAGCATGCCGCCGACCTGGTTGCGGAACTGCGCCTGCTGATCCAGGAACACCTGCATCGAGCGTTCCAGGTAGTTGCCCATGAAGCCCTGCAGCGAGTCGCCGTAGAAACGGATGATCTGGCTGAGCAGCTGGGTCGAGAGCACCGGTTCGCCGTCCTGTTCGTGCTCGGCGATGATCTGCAGCAGCACCTGGCGGGTCAGGTCGTCGCCGGAACGGGCGTCGCGGACCTCGAACTCCTCGCCGTCGACGATCAGCTGTCGGACGTCCTCGATGGTGATGTAGCTGGAGATCTCGGTGTCGTACAGACGGCGGTTCGGGTACTTCTTGATGACTCGGGTCGAGGCCATGGAGCTTTGGCTCTAAAATCGTGGTGCCTTGCAGCATGGCGCAGCCGGAGGGGGCTTGCAACAGGCAGGGGCGGACCCCGGCGGGAGGCCGAGCCGCGGGGGCAAGAAGCGGTGGAAACGATGTGCCGTCGGTGCCGGCTGCGCGGCGGCCGCTGCGGGCCACCGGCATCGATGCGATCCGGACGGGCGCCGCCGGCGCCCGCGGTCGGGAACGCCGCGCCGGCCGGCGCGGCGCGCGCGGGCTTTACCAGCCCATGTACTGGCCGCCGTTGGCGGACAGGTTGGCGCCGGTGATCCAGCCGGCCTCGTCGGGGATGAAGAAGCCGACCGCGTAGGCGATTTCCTCGGGGTTGCCCAGGCGCCCGGTCGGGATCTGCGCGACGATCTTGTTGCGCACCTCTTCGGGCACCGCCATGACCATGTCGGTGGCGATGTAGCCGGGCGAGACGGTGTTGACGGTGATGCCGAACTTCGCGTTCTCCTGCGCCAGCGAAATCGTGAAGCCGTGCATGCCGGCCTTGGCGGCGGCGTAGTTGGCCTGGCCGTACTGGCCCTTCTGGCCGTTGATCGAGCTGATCTGCACGATCCGGCCCCACTTGCGCTCGCGCATGCCCTCGATCACCGGACGGGTGACGTTGAAGCAGGAGTTGAGGTTGGTGCCGATCACGTCGGTCCACTGCTGCGGGCTCATGCGGTGGAAGGTCGAGTCGCGAGTGATGCCGGCGTTGTTGACCAGGATGTCGACCGGGCCGAGCTGGCCTTCGATGTTGCGCACCAGCGCTTCGGCCTGTTCGGGGGAGGAGACGTCGCCCTGCGCGATCGCCACGTCGATGCCGAGTCCTTTCATCTGCGCCTGCCAGGCGCGTCCTTTGGCCTCGTCGCGGTAATTGGTCGCGACCCGATGGCCCATCTGGGCCAGGCGTTGGACGATCGAGGTGCCGATGCCACCGGTACCGCCGGTGACCAGTGCGACGCGTGACTGCATGTCTTCCTCTCCACGGCCGCGACGGTGCGGCCCCGTCCCGATTCTAGTCAGCAATTATGAAATCGCCGTTGTGCATCGCGGCGAGCGAAACGCTGGGTGTGGACGCGATGCGACCGGGGTCGAAGCAGGCCTGTGCGCGGGTGAGCAATTGTGGCACCGAGTCGGCGCCAGCGAGGGCGTCGGCGGATTGGCCCAGCGCGCGCCAGGCCGCGCGCAGCGCGGGCAGGGGGTGCTGCGGATCGACCGGCAGGGCGGCGTCTGATTTGGACAGCTTGCGGCCGTCGCTGCCCAACACCAGCGGCAGGTGGGCGTAGTTCGGGGTGGGCAAGCCGAGCGCGCATTGCAGCAGGATCTGGCGCGGCGTCGAATCGAGCAGGTCGGCGCCGCGGACCACATCGGTGATGCCCTGTTCGGCGTCGTCCACCACCACCGCGAGTTGGTAGGCCCAATAGCCGTCGGCGCGGCGCAGCACCACATCGCCGACCTCGCGGGCGACGTCCTGCGACTGCGCGCCGCGGATGCGGTCGTGGAACGCGACCACGCTGCCGTCGGGCACGCGCAGGCGGATCGCGGGCGCCCGCCCGGGGCGCTCGGACGCGGCCACGCAGCGGCGGTGGATGCCGCCGGCGGCGGCCAGGTCGCTGCGGCTGCAATGGCAGGCAAAGGCCAGCCCGCGTCCGAGCAGGTCGTCGAGCGCGGCCCGGTAGCGGTCGCCGCGTTGGCTCTGGCGCAGCACCGGTTCGTCGGACTCCAGGCCGAAGGCGGCCAGCGCGCGCAACTGGCGATCGGCCGCGCCGGCGACTTCGCGTGGCGGATCCAGGTCTTCCACGCGCACCAGCCATGCGCCCTGCGCGTGCCGCGCCAGCAGCCAGCTGCCGAACGCGGCCAGCAGCGAGCCGAAATGCAGCTCGCCGGTGGGCGAGGGCGCGAAACGGCCGCGGTAGCCGGTGGCGGAAGGCGTGGACAAGGGCGTGCGGGCGGCTTGGACGTAGGGCGAGGGTGTGCGGCGGGGCGGAGCGCGGGGCGGAAGCGGCGCGTGCATGCCGGCTAAACCGACTCGCTGCGCAAAGCCGCGCGCGCCTGGGTTTCACTTGAATTAACGCCGAGCCTGCCACATTTTGTTCCGGACCGCGCACGGTGCGCGGGTACGGTTTACCTAAACGACCATGTTCAAGCGAATCGCTCTGTTCCTAGCCACCAACCTGGCCGTCCTCGCCCTGCTGAGCATCATCCTGGCGGTGCTGCAATCGATGGGGATACGCGTCGGCAACAACGGCACCCTGCTGATCATGGCCACCCTGTTCGGCTTCGGCGGCTCGTTCATTTCGCTGCTGGTCTCCAAGTGGATGGCCAAGCGCAGCACCGGCGCGCACGTGATCGAGCAGCCGCGCAACGAAGCCGAGCAGTGGCTGGTGAATACGGTGCGCCGCCAGGCCGAAGCGGCCGGCATCGGCATGCCCGAAGTCGCCATCTACGACGCGCCCGAGATCAACGCCTTCGCCACCGGCGCCAACCGCAACAATGCGCTGGTCGCGGTGTCGACCGGCCTGCTGCGTTCGATGAGCCGCGACGAGGCCGAGGCGGTGCTCGGCCACGAGGTCAGCCACGTCGCCAACGGCGACATGGTCACCATGGCCCTGGTCCAGGGCGTGCTCAATACCTTCGTGATCGTGCTGGCGCGCCTGGTCGGCCGGGTGATCGACGGTTACCTGGGCGGCAGCCGCGACGGCAGCCCGGGCCTGGGCTACTACGCGATCGTGTTCGTGCTCGACCTGGTGTTCGGCCTGTTCGCCAGCATGATCGCGATGTGGTTCTCGCGTTACCGCGAGTTCCGCGCCGACGCCGGTGGCGCGCGCCTGGCCGGCCGCGACAAGATGATCGGCGCCCTGGAGCGCCTGTCCCTGACCTACGGCGAAAGCACCCTGCCCAAACAGGTGCAGGCCTTCGGCATCAGCGGCGCGGTCGGCCACGGCCTGTCCAAGCTGCTGCGCAGCCATCCGCCGCTGGAAGAGCGCATCACCGCGCTGCGCAATGCGCCGGCCGAGCCGATGCGCGGCTCGGTGGTGGCGCGCTGATCGAGCGCGGTCGCCGGATAGAGGAGAAAGCCCGCCGATCGGCGGGCTTTTTCTTTGGGGGGCGGGCAAGTCGCGGTCGGCAGGCCGCCGGGTGGTCGATCGCGACTTACGTCGCTCCCACAGGGAGCGGGCCTGGGCGAGAGCGAGGCCTCTGCCTTCGGCGGAGGCTGGATGTTGACACATACCAACTATTTGGTATGTTTGATCCATGTCCAGGCCGACCAAGCAATCGCCCGAGCGCGGCGGCGCCCGTATCCGGCTCCTGGAGGCGGCGCGGGACCTCATCCGCGCCCAGGGCTATGCCGCCACCACGGTCGACGCCCTGTGCGCCGCCGCGGGCGTGACCAAGGGCGCCTTCTTCCATCACTTCGGCAGCAAGGACGCGCTGGGCCTGGCCGCGGCCGAGCACTGGGCCGAGACCACCACGGCCTTCTTCGCCGCCGCGCCCTACCACGCGCCGGCCGACGCCCTGGACCGGGTACTGGCCTATGTGGCCTTCCGCAAGGCCATCATCGAGGGCGAGCTGGCCGAGTTCACCTGCCTGGTCGGCACGCTGGCGCAGGAGGTCCACGCCAGCGCCCCCGAGATCCGCGACGCCTGCGGCCGCAGCATCTTCGGCCATACCGCCAGCCTGGAAGCCGACATCGAAACCGCGCGCCGGGATCGCGGCATCGCCACGCCCGATTGGAGCGCCGCCAGCCTGGCGCGCCACACTCAGGCCGTGATCCAGGGCGGCTTCGTGCTGGCCAAGGCCGGCAACGATCCCGCACTCGCGCGCGAGGCCCTGGATCACCTGGACCGCTACATCCGCCAGCTGTTCGGCGTCGCCGGGCAGCCCGCCGCATGAACGACGCCACGGCCCTGGCCTGCGCCTGCGGGCAGACGCGCCTGGAAGTGAGCGGGGCGCCGATCCTGGTTTCCGAATGCCTGTGCGACAGCTGCCGCGCGGCCGCCGCGCGCCTGGCGGCGCTGCCGGGCGCGCGCAGCATGCTCACGCCCTACGGCGCCACGCCCAGCGCGGAATACCGCAAGGACCGCGTCCGCTTCCTGTCCGGCGCGGCGCGCCTGGGCGAGTTCCGCCTGAGCGCAGGCGCCGGTTCGCGCCGGGTGGTCGCGACCTGCTGCAACACGCCGCTGTTCCTGGAGATGAAGGGCGCGCACTGGCTGAGCCTGTACTCGCACCTGTGGCCGGAGGCGACGCGACCGCGGCCGCAGCTGCGCACCATGGCCGGCGACCTGGCCGACGCCTCGCGGCTGCCGCAGGACATCCCGAACCTGAAGACCCACAGCCCGCGGTTCTACGCCAAGTTGCTGGCGGCCTGGATCGCGATGGGCTTGCGCAATCCGAAGATCGAAACAGGAGGCAAGGTCGATGCCTGAGGACAAGATCGAGATCGAGAACGTCGGTACGCCCGGCAGGACCGTGCGGGTGGACCGCGCCAAGTACACGGCGATGCGCCAGGCGCTGCTGTCCGTGCTGCCCAAGCGGGCGCCGGGCCTGACGGTCGCCAACGCGAAGCAGGCCTTGCTGCCGCTGCTGCCGGAGGCGCTGTTCCCGCAGGGCAAGACGGCGGGTTGGTGGCTGAAGGCGGTGCAGCTGGATCTGGAGGCCAAGGGCGTGGTGCGGCGCGCGGAGATCAAGCCGGTGCATCTGTACAGGCTGGTTTGAGGCTGTAGCGGCTTCGGATTCGGGCTCCACGGGGCGCAGTAGCAAATCCCCCTCGGTCCCCCTTTTTCAAAGGGGGAGGCAAAGCGGTGGCTGCACGAACTGTTCGTGATGAGCTTGTCGAGTGATGGGCTGCATTGCGCGGGGGCGCAGAAGCAAATCCCCCTCGGCCCCCCTTTTTCAAAGGGGAAGCAAAGCGGTGGCTGCACGAGCTGTTCGTGGTGAGCTTGTCGAGCGATGGGCTGCATTGCGCGGGGGCGCAGAAGCAAATCCCCCTCGGCCCCCCTTTTTCAAAGGGGGAGGGCAAAGCGGTGGCTACCGCCGTCGGTGCGAAGCACCACCGCCTTACTGGAAGTCGTAATCCATCTCCGGCCCCGCCGCGGCCAGGAAGTGGCCCTGGGCGTAGTCGATGCCGGCGGCGAACAGGAAGGACATGCTGGCCGCGTCCTGGACGAACTCGGCGATGGTCTGCTTGCCCAGCTCGCGCGCCTTGCCGGCGATCTCGCGGATGCGCTGCTGGTGGTCGACGTTGCTGGGCAGGTCTTCCATGAAGGCGCGGTCGATCTTGAGGAAGGACGCGTCGAAATGGCTGAGCATCTGGAACGAGTTCAGGCCCGAGCCGAACTGCTCCAGGCCCACGCGCACGCCGAAGCGCGAGACCCGCGCCTGGAATTCCTGCGCCGCGCGCAGGTGGGTGAAGACCTTGGACTCGGGCAACTGCAGCACCAGCAGGCGGCCTTCGGCGTTCTGCCGCGCCAGCTGCTCTTCGATGTGCTGGAGCAGGCTGTCGTCCTGCAGCGAGGCCTGGGTGATCTTGACCAACAGAGTGGTGCGCTTGCCGGCGCGCAGGCGTTCGCCGACGACCTGGATCGCCTTGCCGACCACCCAGCGGTCGATTTCCCACAGCAGCCCGTGTTCCTCGGCGATTTGCAGGAAGCTCAGCGGCTGCACCAGCTCGCCCGGCTCGCCCTGCATGCGCAGGTAGGCCTCGTACATCTCCATCGGTTCGCCGTGGAGATTGATCAGCGGCTGGTAGTTCATCAGGAAGCGGTCGGCGTCGAGCGCGTCGCGGATGCGCGTGACCCAGGCTTCGACGCGTTCGGACTCGGCGCGGTCGGCTGCGCCCGGATCGAACAGTTCGGTGCGGTTGCCGCCGACGCCGATGCTGGACAGCACGCACTGGCTGGCCTTGCCCAGCACCGCGGTGACGCTGGCGATCTTCTCGCCGATCTGCACGCCGCCGATGCTGACGGTGGTGTTGAGCGAGCGGCTGGGGGTTTCCAGCACGTGATCGGCGAAGGCGGTGCGCAGGCGGTCGGCCAGGGCCGAAGTCGCGTGGTAGTCGCAGTTGGGCGTCAGTACCGCGAACTGGTGCTCGGAGAAGCGCGCGGCGACGTCGTCGGGGCCGATCACGGTGCGCAGGCGCTCGCCGAACGCGGCGATCAGCTCGTCGGAGGCGTCCAGGCCGATTTCCTGCAGCAGGCGCGCGTAATGATCGGGTTCGATCAGCAGCAGGCCGTGGTGGGTGTTGTTCTGCGCTGCGTCGGACACCGCGTCTTCGAGCGCGCGCAGGAAGGTGGCGCGGTTGAGCAGGCCGGTGACCTGGTCGCGCTGGCGCAGGGCCTCGACCTCGCGCGCCAGTTCGGGATCGAATTCCTGGCGGCGCAGGATCACCTGCAGGCACTGCTCGCCTTCGTAGCTGGCCGGGGTGAATTCCATGACCGCGGCGAAATGGCTGCCGTCGAGCGCGCGCGCCTCGGTTTCGTAGCGCGGCGGCGGGGCCTCGCCCTTGGACAATTGCTTGAGCAGCTGCTTGAAGCCGTCGACCTGGCCCGGCGCGACCAGGTCCAGCAGCGACATGCCCTCGATCTCTTCGAAGGATTCGAAGCCGAAGATCTCCAGGTACGCCGTGTTGGCGCGGATGTGCATACCTTCGTGGATGTAGGCGATCGGCTCGCGCGAGGAATCGATCAGGGTGTCGCAGCGGCGCTCGGTCTCGCGCACCTGGGCCTCCAGGCGGCGCAGCGAGCGGCGCGCCTCGAGGTCGGCCCATTCGGCGCGGACCACATTTTGTACGTGGTCGGTGTGGCCGCGCAGGATCACGCTGCGCGCGCCCATCGACAACACTTCGAGCAGGCGGGTGTCGTCGACGTTGTCGAGCAGGACCAGCACCGGCAGGTCCTTGCCGGTGCTGTCGACCTGCTGCATGACCTTGGTCAGCGGCACGTTGCGCGCGTCGCGCGCGGCCAGCACCAGGTCGGGCTGCTGTTGCGAGACCAGCGTGGCCAGCTCGCTTTCGTTCTCGGGACGCGACGGCCGCACGGCGATGCCGCTGTTGCGCAGACCGCTGACGATGGCTTCCGCCGCCTCGACGCTGTCGTCGACGATAAGCAGGCGCAGCACCATGTCTTTGCCGAATTGCATTCACCACCTCCGTGGCCCGCGTTTATGACACGAAGGCCGGGCCGGAGTCCATGCGAACCGCGTTACAGCGGTCGCTTTCCGGGATCCCCGGCGATCTCGCGCACCAGTTTTGGAACCAGATAGCCAGAAAGCCGTGCGGCCAGCGCGCGATGCAGCGCGCGGGCGCGTTCGTCTTCGATTTCGAAGTGCGCAGCCCCCTGCACACGATCGAGTTGATGCAGATAGTACGGCAGGACGCCGGCACGGAAACCACGCTCGCTCAAATCTGCGAGCGCATCGACGCTATCGTTGACGCCGCGCAGCAGCACGGCCTGGTTGAGCAGGGTCGCGCCGGCCGCGCGCAGGCGGGCCAGGGCGGCGTCGACGGCCGGGGCGAACTCCTGGGCGTGGTTGGCGTGCAGCACCACCGTGACCGGCCAGGGCAGGGCGCCCAGCCAGTCCAGCAGCGGCGCGTCGACGCGCTCGGGCAGCACCACCGGCAGGCGGGTGTGGATGCGCAGGCGCTTGAGGTGGGGGACCGCGGCCAGGGCCTGGCTCAGCTCGGCCAGCTTGGGCGTGGCCAGCGACCAGGGGTCGCCGCCGGACAGGATCACCTCGTCGATCTCGGGATCGGCTGCGATCAGCCCGACCGCGCCGCGCCAGCCGGCCGCGGCCGCGGTTTCCTCGGCGTAGGGGAAGTGGCGGCGGAAGCAGTAGCGGCAGTGGATCGCGCAGCTGCCGGTGGTCACCAGCAGGGCGCGGCCGCGGTACTTGCGGATCACCCCGTCGCCGGCCTTGGCCAGGCCGTCGCCGACCGGGTCCAGGGCGTAGCCGGGCATGGGCCGCAGCTCCTGGTCCAGCGGCAGGACCTGGCGCAGCAGGGGGTCGTGCGGGTCGCCGCGGCGCATGCGGGCGACGAAGCCGCGCGGCACCCGCAGCGGGAACTGCGCCGCGGCCTCGTCCGAGACCCCGGCGGCGACGCCGTCCAGGCCCAGCAAGGCCAGCAGTTCGCGCGGGTCGCGCACCGCGTCGCGCCACAGCGCCTGCCAGCGCGCGGACGCGGCGGGCTGCGGGAGGGGCTGCGGCTGTATGGAGGCCGGGGCTGCGGGTATCATGCGGGGCTAGCTTGTATGGATCCGGTTTCGTGGGTCCGGCGCCCAGGGGTATCCCGGCACCGCTCCCGTTCGCGTCCCGCCCGGCCTTTCGGCGGCGGTGGCAGGCGCAGCCCGACATTCTAGCCTCCCGCCGCCGGTACGGCGGTCCCGACCCGTCGGGGCCGCGATCCCGCCGGCGCAACCGCCTCATTCTTACATTCGCAGGAGTTTCAGCATGGCCAGCTTGGGCATGAACGACGTCAAGACCGGACAGAAGATCCTGGTCAATAACGACCCGTGCATCATCACCGAGACCGAGTACGTCAAGCCGGGCAAGGGCCAGGCCTTCACCCGCATCAAGTACCGCAGCATCAAGTCGGGCCGCGTGGTCGAAATGACCATGAAGGCCACCGACAGCGTGGAACAGGCGGACGTGGTGGATACCGACATGCAGTACCTGTATTCCGACGGCGAGTACTGGCACTTCATGAACCAGGAATCCTTCGAGCAGGTCCAGTCCGACAAAGCCGGCATGGGCGGCGCGGAGAAGTGGCTCAAGGGCGAGGAAGAGTGCGTGGTGACGCTGTGGAACGGCGTGCCGATCGCGGTCCAGCCGCCGAACTTCGTCGAGCTCAAGATCACCGAGACCGACCCGGGCGTGCGCGGCGATACCTCGGGCGGCGGCGGCAAGCCGGCCACCCTGGAAACCGGCGCGGTGGTGCGCGTGCCGCTGTTCGTGGGCCAGGACGAAATCATCAAGGTCGACACGCGCTCGGGCGAGTACGTCAGCCGAGTGAAGTGACGCATCGGCCCGTGGCCGCAACGCGGCCACGGCTTTGCCGATGCGTCACCCCCGCGAAGGCGGGGGGTGAGGGCGTGCGCTTGCGAGCCACTGGCTCGCGCACGACCGAACGCCCGAGCGCTATGCGCTCGGGCCGGGGGAGCCGCTGCAGCGTCCTGCAGGACTCCCCGGGCCCCATTCGCAATCGAATCCAGATCACCCCGCCCAAGCGGGGTATCCGCAACGCCCAGGCCACCCGCCTGACCCCGGAAGTCCGGACGCGTCCCGCCCTCGTCCGCGCGTAACCGCAACCGCCTTCCGACCCGTTACCCTGTCGATATGCGCCGCCGTTGCGCGGTAACGAAGAGCCGATAACGCGAATGACGACCGATATTTCAGCCCAGCCCTGCGACCTGTTGATCGAAGCGGGCTGGGTGGTCCCGGTCGAGCCGCATGCGGTGGTGCTGGAAGACCACGCCGTGGCGGTGCGCGGCGGCGTGATCGTCGGCCTGCTGCCGACTGCCGAGGCCCGCCTGCGTTACGCGGCCGCCGAGACCGTGTCGCGGCCGGAGGCGGCGCTGATTCCGGGCATGGTCAACGCCCACACCCACAACCCGATGACCCTGTTGCGCGGCATCGCCGACGACCTGCCGCTGATGGAGTGGCTGCAAGGCCACATCTGGCCGGTCGAGGCGGCGGTGATCGGGCCGCAGTTCGTCGAGGACGGCATCACCCTGGCCATCGCCGAGATGCTGCGCGGCGGCACCACCTGCGCCAACGAGAACTACTTTTTCCCCGACGTCCAGGCCGCGGTCTACAAGCGCCACGGCTTCCGCGCCCGGGTCGGCCTGCCGGTGATCGATTTCCCGACCGCCTGGGCGCAGAGTTCGGACGAGTACTTCGACCGCGCCGGCGAAGTCCACGACCTGTGGCGCGACGACCCGCTGGTCGCGACCGCGTTCGCGCCGCACGCGCCGTACACCGTCAGCGATGCGAACTTCGAACGCATCCGCATGCTCGCCGACCAGCTCGACCTGCCGGTGCACCTGCACACCCACGAGACCGCGCAGGAAATCGCCGACTCGATCAAGCTGCACGGCCAACGCCCGCTGGCGCGTCTGGACCGCCTGGGCCTGGTCAACGACCGCCTGATCGCGGTGCACATGACCCAGCTCAGCGACGCCGAAATCGAGTTGTGCGCGCAGCGCGGCGTGAGCGTGGTGCATTGCCCCGAATCCAATCTCAAGCTGGCCTCGGGCTTCTGCCCGGCCTGCAAGCTGCACCGCGCCGGGGTCAACCTGGCCATCGGCACCGACGGCTGCGCCAGCAACAACGACCTGGACATGTTCGGCGAGACCCGCACCGCGGCGCTGCTGGCCAAGGCCGTGGCCGAGGACGCCTCGGCCCTGGACGCGTTCAGCGCCTTGCGCGCGGCCACCCTGGGCGGCGCGCGCGCGCTGGGCTTCGAAACCAAGGTCGGCTCGATCGAGATCGGCAAGCAGGCCGACCTGGTCTGCGTCGACCTGGGCCAGCTCGAAACCCAGCCGCTGCACCACGTGGTCTCGCAGCTGATCTACGCCACCGGCCGCCACCAGGTCAGCGACGTCTGGATCGCCGGCGCGGCCAAGCTGCGCGAGCGCACGCTGGTCGACCTGGACGTGCAGGCCCTGATCGCCAATGCGCGCCAGTGGCGCGGCCGGATCGCCGCGCTCGGCCGTTGAGCCGCGCATCCCCCTTCATTCCTACGTTGCACAGGCACAGTCCATGAGCGCACACGGCAACGCGTCCGAACCGGCCCCCTCCGGCGCCGACGACAACTTCAGCCAGGCCGAACTCGACAAGTTCGGCGCCCTGGCCAACCGCTGGTGGGACCCGCAGGGCCCGCAGAAGGCGCTGCACGCGCTCAATCCGGCGCGCCTGGGCTACGTAGCCGAGCGCAGCGCCCTGGCCGGCGCGCGCGTGCTCGACGTGGGCTGCGGCGGCGGCTTGCTCAGCGAGGCCCTGGCCGGCGCCGGCGCCGAGGTGGTCGCGATCGATCTGGCGCCCGAACTGCTCAAGGTCGCGCGCCTGCACAAGCTGGAAACCGGCGTGCGCGTGGACTACCGCCTGCAGTCGGTGGAATCGCTGGCGGCCGAACAGCCGGGCAGCTTCGACGCCATCACCTGCATGGAGATGCTCGAGCACGTGCCCGATCCGGCGGCGATCGTCGGCGCCTGCGCGACGCTGCTCAAGCCCGGCGGACGCCTGTTCCTGTCCACGCTCAACCGCACCACGGCCGCGTTCGCGCTGGCCATCGTCGGCGCCGAATATGTCGCGCGCGTGCTGCCCAAGGGCACGCACCAGTACCGCGACTTCATCAAGCCCTCCGAACTGGCGGCCTGGCTGCGCGCGGCCGAGCTGCAACTGGAAGACGTGAGCGGCCTGATGTACGAGCCCTGGCGCAATGCCGCGCGCGTGATCGCGCGCACCGACGTCAACTACCTGGCCTGCGCGCGCAAGCCGGAGACGGCATGAACCGCGAAGCCGCCAGCGCTTTCCCCAAGGCGGTGCTGTTCGATCTGGACGGCACCTTGCTCGACAGCGCGCCGGACATGCTGGCGGCGCTGAACCTGATGCGCGCGCAGCGCGGCGATGCGCCGATGCCGCTGTCGCAGCTGCGTCCGCACGTGTCGCGCGGCGGTCAGGCCATGCTGACGGCCGCGTTTCCGCAGGTGCCGGCGGAAGAGCGCAGCGGCTGGTTGCAGGAATTCCTCGATCACTACCAGAACGAACTCGGCCGCCATAGCGGGCCCTTCGACGGCATCGAGGCGATGCTGGCCGAACTCGAAGCCGCCGGCAGCGTCTGGGGCATCGTCACCAACAAACCCGAATACCTGGCCCAGCTGCTGATGCCGCTGCTGGGCTGGCAGTCGCGCTGCGCGGTGCTGATCGGCGGCGACACCCTGCCCAAGCGCAAGCCCGATCCGCTGCAGTTGATCGTGGCCGCCGAGCGCATCGGCGTGGACCCGGCCGACTGCGTCTACGTCGGCGACGACGAGCGCGACATCATCGCCGCGCGCGCGGCCGGCATGCCCTCGGTGGTCGCGCTGTGGGGCTACCGCCTGGCCGAGGACGATCCGCTGGCCTGGCAGGGCGATCGCCTGATCGAACGGCCCGACGCCCTGTGCGAAGCGGCGGCATGGCCGGGCACGCGATGAGCGAGCAGGCCGACGACGCGCGCGCTCCCGGCGACGGCACGGCCGCGCCCGAGGATGCGCTGGCCAGCTTCATCGGCAAATGGCGCGCGCGCTGGCCGGAGTGGACGCTGGCCGAAGCCTTCGTGCCGGCCGCGCAGCGCGAGCGCGCGCTGGCCTGGGCCGCGCTGCAGCAGGAACTGGCCGACGCCGCCTGGGGCGGCCGCGACGCGCGTCCGGGCGAACTCAAGCTGGGCTGGTGGCTGGAAGAACTGCAGGGCTGGTCGCAGGGCCGGCGCCGGCACCCGCTGGGGCAGGCCCTGCAACGCCTGCCCGCGCCCTGGGCCGCGCTCGCTGCGGCGCTGCCGACCCTGCTGGAGACCCGCGAGCGACCGCTCGATCGCGGCGACGCGACGGCGCAATTGCAGGCCTACGCGGCCGCGCTGGCCGCGGTCGACGCGGCCTTGTTCGGTACCGACGCGCGCGCCGAGGATGCCGCCGTGGCGGGCGCCTGCCTGCTGCACGCGCGCCTCGCCCACGAGGGCGAAAGCGCCGTGCCCCTGGGCGTGCTGGCGCGTGCCGGCGAGGCCGCCGCGACCGTCGCCTGGGGCGAGGAACTGCGCGCGCATTGGCCCGGCGCGCCGGCCAGCACCCTGGCCAGGCGGCTGTGGGCCGCGCTCGCGCTGGCGCGCCTGGCCGGCGGCGACGCCGCCCGGCCGCTGTCGCCCTGGCGCGCGCTGCTCAGCGCCTGGCGCGGCGCGCGCGGCCGTCGCTAGGTCGCGCCGGCACATAGGCGCGGCCTGTCGGCGGCCCAATCGCGGCCGCGCAGACACAGCGTTTCAGCCCCGGACAGGGGCGGGCCCGGCCCGGCCGGTAGAATGGCCTGCGTTGCGGTCCCCCACGCCGCCCCAATGAAGCTGTCGTGACCATTCAATCCAACACCCCGCGTCGCCTACCCGATGTCGCCTTCGACGCCGCCGCCGCGGCGCGTCCGCTGGACTGGGTCGGCATGTCCAACATCGCCCTGCCGCTGCGCGTGGCCTCGGGCCAGGGCGAGCCGGTCCAGGTCGCGGCCTCGGTCGACGTATCGGTGGACCTGCGCGACGCCGACGCGCGCGGCATCCACATGTCGCGCATGTACCTGCAACTGCAGGACGCCTTCGCCAGCGAAACCCTGACCCCGGCCGGCCTGCGCCGCGTGCTGCAGGCCCTGATCGAAGGGCAGGGCGGCATCTCCAGCGCCGCGCGCCTGGTGCTGCGCTACGAACAACTGCTGTTGCGGCCGGCCCTGGCCAGCGCCAACGCCGGCTGGAAGCGCTACCCGGTCGAGATCGACGCGACCCTGCGCGAGGGCCATCTGCATCTGGGCCTGCGCTTCGCGGTCGAATACTCCAGCACCTGCCCGGCCTCGGCGGCGCTGTCGCGCCAGCTCAACGCCGAGCGTTTCCTCGAGGACTTCGCCGCCGCGCACCCGCTGTCGACCGCGGTGGTCGGCGAGTGGTTGGCCTCCGAGCGCGGCCTGGCCGCCACTCCGCATGCGCAGCGCAGCCGCGCCGATATCCGGGTCGAACTGCGCCCGGCCTTCGACGAGCTGCCCTTGAACTCGTTGATCGACGCCATCGAGCAGGCCCTGGGCACGCCGGTGCAGACCGCGGTCAAGCGCGAGGACGAACAGGCCTTCGCGCGCCTGAACGCCGAGAACCTGATGTTCTGCGAAGACGCGGCGCGCCGGGTCGCGGCGGCCTTGTCGGCGGATCCGCGCATCGACCGTTACCAGGCGCAGGTGGCGCATTTCGAAAGCCTGCACGCGCACGACGCGGTCGCGCGGGTCAGCGGGCAGGGCGCCCGCGACTGAGGCGCCAGGCGCAGGCGGAAAGCCTTGCGCCGGTTCGACACGGCGGCGCCGCACGGCCCCGCCGGGCCGGTTGGACAGACTCGCCACGGGCTCATGCAGCCACGAACGGCTGCGGAAGCCACGACCGGCCCCGCCTGTCTTCCCCCTTTGAAAATGGGCGATCGGGGATTGGCTACTCGAGCGGCGCAAGCCCGCCGCTCATGGGCCGACCGGTTCGCCACGCGCAGCTCGCGCAGATGCCGACGGCGTTGCCGCGCCTCGGCGCCCAGCCCGGGACTTGAATAGGGCGACTCCCTTGAGACGGCAGGCGGCAAACCACCGAAACCTGCCCCAGCCGCCTCCCCGGCGCCCCGATCGGCCCTCCCGCCCCGCCCGACGGTGGCCAAACCGTGCGCGCTATCACGTTCCTTGGGCTATGCTCGAAATGTTGCAGGGTGCCGGGGCGGGTCATGGGGAAACCCTCGCGTCGTAGGTGGCAGGCCGTGACGGTCTGGTTGGGCATGCTAGTGGCGGCCGCCGCGCCGGCGCAGTCGCTCACCTTGTCGCGCCTGGATGCCGACCCCTTGCCCGTGCAGGTGCTGGCCGGCGACTTCGACGATCGCTTCGTCGCCGTGCCCGATCTGTCCATACGCGAGCGCGACCGCGCACCGCGCTGGTGGCGCCTGACCGCGGCCCACCATCGCGGCGGCGCCGATCAGCCGCAGCTGGTGCTGCGCTCGCCGCATCTCAACCGGGTCGAGGTCTGGCTGCCGGGGTCGCCGGTGCCGCTGCCGCGCGCCTTGCTGGGCCACGGCGCCGACCGCAGCGCCTCCACGCGCGCCCTGGTGGTGCCGCTGAACCACGGCCTGGCCGCCGGCGAATCGGTGTATCTGCGCGTGCGGTCGCTGACGCCGCTGCCGATGACGGCCTCGATCGAATCCCTGGCGGTGGTGCACGCCAAGGACATGCGCCATGTCGCCTGGCGCACCGCCGTGCTCACCACGATGGCGGTGCTGGCGATCCTCGCGTTCGGTTTCTGGGCCGGGATCGGCGAACGCAGCTACCTGCTCCTGAGCCTGACCCTGCTGGCGCAGTTGCTGTACCTGATCAGCTACGGCGGCGAGGTGCGCTCGATTCCCCTGCTGTCGATGCTGGTCGGCGACGACGCGCGCACCGGGCGCATGTTCGGCCTGATCGCGGTGCTGGCCAGCAACGCCTTCATGGCCCACTACCTCAGCCTGCGCCAGACCCAGCCGCGGCTGATGCGGGTGCTGATGGGCTGCAACGTCGCGATCGTGCTGCTGATGCTGGTCACCCTGGCCACGGTGGCGCCGCTGGTCGCGGTGGCGGCCAACCTGATCCTGCTGTTCGGCTACGCCATCGTGATGGCGGCCGGCGCGATCGGCGCGTTGCGGCGCCAGCGCGAGGCCTATTTCCTGCTGCTGTCGTGGGCGCCGATGTTCGCGCTGACCGCGCTGCGCTTCGCCGCGCAGTTGGGCTGGTGGGGCAATCCGGAGTGGATGGACTACGCCTTCCCGGCCGGCTTCGCCCTGGGCGGCCTGGTGCTGATGATCGGGCTGTCAGACAAGCTGCAGCAATTGCGCCGCGACCGCGACCAGGCCAGCCGGCTGGCGACCTACGACGCCCTGACCGGGGCGATGACGCGGCCGGCGATCGAGGCCCGGCTCAAGGCCGCGGTCGAATCCGCGCACAAGAGCCGGCGGCCGCTGTCGGTGGTGTTCTTCGACGTCGACCATTTCAAGCGCATCAACGACGAGCACGGCCATCGGGTCGGCGATCAGACCCTGCGCATCATTTCCCTGCGCACCCGCAACCGCTTGCGCACCTACGACCTGTTCGGCCGCTACGGCGGCGACGAGATCCTGGTGGTGCTGCCCGACACCCAACTGCGCGAGGCCCTGGGCGTGGCCGAGAACCTGCGCTCGTCGGTGAACTGCCGGCCGCTGTCGATCGACGGCCGCCTGCTCGCGGCCAGCCTCAGCGTGGGCGTGGCCGAGCTGATGCACGAGGAAACCGCCGAGCACCTGCTCGAGCGCGCCGACGCGGCCCTGTACGCCAGCAAGTCGGCCGGCCGCGATCGCGTGACCGGGCACAACGCCTCGCGCGTGCAGGAGTTGGTGAACTGATTTCGCGCGTGCGGCCGCGCGTTACTTCGCACCCGCCCGCACCGCATCCCCGCGTTCCAGCACCAGCAGGGGGTCGATGCGCACATCGAACCAGTTCATGCCCCAGTGCAGGTGCGGCCCGGTCGCGCGCCCGGTCGCACCGACCGCGCCCACCACCTGGCCCTGCGCGATGCGGTCGCCGACCTTCACGTCGATGCGCGACAGGTGCAGGAAGTTGGAGCTGATGCCGTGGCCATGGTCCAGCAGCAGGGTGCCGCCGGTCAGGTACAGGTCGGGCGCGGCGAAGGTGACCACGCCCGCGGCCGGCGCCAGCACCGGCGTGCCGGAGGCGGCGGCGATGTCCATGCCCGAATGCGCCGAACCGGGCTGGCCGTTGTAGACGCGCTGGTTGCCGAAGCGGCCGCTGATGCGGCCTTGCACCGGCCACACGAAGGCCTGGGCGAAGTCGGCGCGTTCGTCGTCGCGGTCGCGCGCGGCGGTGACCAGGGCCTGCTCGCGGCGGATGCGTTCGGCGATCTCCGGCGGCGGGTTCACGGTCTTGGGCGGCACGCCGTTGATCTGTTCGATCGGCCAGTCGCGCGGCGTCACCGCGATGCTCACGCGCTGGCTGCGGCCGTCGGCGTCGATCACCTCGACCTCGACCGGCGCGCCCTGCTCGCGGCCGACGCCGAACACCACCGTGCCGTAGGGCGTGGCGCGCAAGCTGCGCGTGCCGTAGCGAACGCTGGCGCCGGCCGGCACCTTGCCGATCACCATCGCCCCTTGCTGCACCGAAGGCGGGAACACCACGCGCGCCTCGGCGGCGGGCGGCGGCGCGGCGATCGGGGCTTGCGTCGCCTGCACCGCCTGCGCTCGCACCGTGGGTGCGGCGCCGCAGGCGGCCAGGGCCAGCGCCGCCAGCGCGGCCGCGGCCGACCTCATCGTGCGAATGCCAGGCGCTGCCCGTTGGCGGCGCCGACCAGGCGCGTGCCGTCCCAGGCCAGCACGCCGTTGACCCAGGTCGAGGCGATCCGCGAATGGAAGCTGCGGCCTTCGAACGGCGACCAGCCGCACTTGGACAGCACGTCCTCGCGGCGCACCGTGAACGGCGTGTCGTCGATCAGGACCAGGTCGGCGGCGTAGCCCTCGCGCAGGAAGCCGCGGCCCTCGACGTCGAACAGCTTGGCCGGCGCGTGGGCGAACTTGTCGACCACCTGGGCGGTGCTCAGGCGGCCTTCGTGGACCAGTTCCAGCGCCGCGTTGAGCGCGTACTGCACCAGCGGCAGGCCGCTGGGCGCGGAGGTGTAGGGGCGGGCCTTTTCTTCCAGCGTGTGCGGGGCGTGGTCGGTCGCGAGCACGTCGATCACGTCCTCGGCGATCGCGCGGATCAGCGCTTCGCGGTCGCTGGCGTCCTTGATCGCCGGATTGCACTTGATCAGGTGGCCGAGCGCGGCGTAATCGGCGCGGTCGAAACGCAGGAAGTGGATGCAGGTCTCGGCGGTGATGCGCTTGCCCTCGATCGGGCCGGGCTCGAACAGGGCCAGCTCGTCGGCGGTGCTGATGTGCAGCACGTGCAAGCGGGTGTTGTGCTTGCGCGCCAGCGAGATCGCCAGTTCGGTGGACTTCTTGCAGGCCTGGCGCGAACGGATGTCCGGGTGGCATTCGGCCGGGATGTCGTCGCCGTACTTGGCCTTGTAGCGGGCCAGTTCGGCGTCGATCATCGGGGTGTCTTCGCAGTGGGTGATGATCGGCGTGGGTACGTCGCGGAAGATCGCGTCGAGGGTGGCCGGGTCGTCGACCAGCATGTTGCCGGTGGACGCGCCCATGAACACCTTCACGCCCGGCGCGGTGCGCGGGTCCAGGCGCTGGATATCGGCCAGGTTGTCGTTGCTGGCGCCCAGGTAGAAGCCGTAGTTGGCCCAGGCGCGGCCGGCGGCGCGGCGGTACTTGTCCTCCAGCGCCTCGGCATTCAGGGTCGGCGGATTGGTGTTGGGCATGTCCATGAACGTGGTCAGCCCGCCGGCCACCGCCGCGGCCGACTCGGTGGCCATGTCGGCCTTGTACTCCAGGCCGGGTTCGCGGAAATGGACCTGGTCGTCGATCATGCCCGGCAGCAGGCGGCGGCCGCCGGCGTCGACCACGACCTCGCCGTCGCGCGCGGACAGGCCGGCGCCGATCCGGCCGATGCGGCCGTCCTCGATGCGCAGGTCGCCGTCGTATTCGCGGCCTTCGTTGACCAGGCGGGCGTTGACGATCAGTGTCGATGACATGAGTGCTTTCCGGGGTCCAGGGGCGGCACCGGGTCGTGGCCGCCGGGGTGCAGGGGATGACAGCGCAGGATCCGCCGCAGGGCGAGCCAGCTGCCCTTGAAGGCGCCGAAACGGGCGATCGCCTGCATCGCGTATTCCGAACAGGTCGGATAGAAGCGGCAACGCGGTCCCAGCAGTGGACTGATCCAGCGCTTGTAACCGCGTAGCAGGACGATGAGGAGGCGGTCGATCACGTTTCCTTAATGCGGGCGACCGGCGTCGGATTGCGGTTGCCGCAGTAGTCGGGGCAGGGTATAACAGCGCGCTTTCCTCTCACAAGGCAAGCGCAAGGCAAGGCCGGGCGAACCCCAGTGACAGGGTTGGCCTGACGAGGCGAAAAATACCGGGTACGGTGGATTTCGCTTGCGGCGGTCGCGCATTTGTGTATTTGATCGCCGAGCGGACCTCGCGGTCCGCGAAGCTTCCGGAACGGTCCGGGAGTTCCCTCAGGGAATAGAAGGACAAGCCGCTCGTGGCAGTGAAAAAACCTGCGAAGAAGGCCGCCAAGGCGGCCAAGAAGACCGTCAAGCCGGCCGTGAAGAAGGCCGCCTCCTCCAAGACTGCGGCCAGCAAAACCGCGACCAAGAAGCCGGCGGCCAAGAAGCCCGCGGCCAAGGTCGCCGCCAAGAAGGTCGCCAAGCAGCCCGCAGTCAAGAAACCCGTGGCCAAGAAGGCCGCGCCGGCCAAGAAGCCCGCGCCCAAGCCTGCGGCCAAGAAATCGCCGGTCGTCGCCAAGAAGGCGGCGCCCGTGAAGAAGCCCGCGGCCAAGCCCGCCGCGCCGGCCAAGAAGCCCGTCGTAGCCAGCAAGACCCCGGTCAAGAAACCCGTGGTGGCCCCGGCGGCCGCGGCAAGGAAGCCAGAGCCCAAGCCCACCGTCGTCAAGAAACCCGCCGCGCGCCCGCCGACCAAGACCGCACCGGTGGCGGCGCCCGCGAGCAAGAACGAAACCGCAAAGAGCACAGTGACCCAGCCAGTCTCCAGCAAGTCCCCCGCCGCTGCGACCCCGCCCGCCGCCAAGCCCGCCGCGACCCGCCCCCTGGGCAAGGTCGCCGTGGCCGTGGCCGCCAAGCCCCAGGCGCCCGCGCCCAAGGCCAAGGTGAAGGTCGTCCCGTACCAGAACGATGAGGCCACCGGCCGTCCGATCGTGCCGCAGGGCTACCGCCCGGCCGTGGACGAGGAATACATGAGTCCGCTCCAGCTGGAGTACTTCCGCCAGCGCCTGTTGAGCTGGCGCGCGGACCTGGTCGAGGAATCCAAGCAGACCATCGAGAACCTGAAGGACGAAGTCCGCGACGTCGGCGACGAAGCCGAGCGCGCGACCCGCGAAACCGAGAACTCGCTGGAACTGCGCACCCGCGACCGCTACCGCAAGCTGATCAGCAAGATCGACAGCACGCTCAAGCGCGTCGACTCGGGCGACTACGGTTTCTGCGTCGACACCGGCGAAGAGATCGGCCTGGAGCGCCTGGAAGCCCGCCTCACCGCCGAGCGCACCATCGATGCGCAGGAGCGTTGGGAGCACATGCAGAAGCAGATGGGCGACTGAGCCTGCCGGCTCGGATCGTCCGACGAAAGCCCCGCGCGAGCGGGGCTTTTTCGTTTGAGCACGGGTAGTAGCGATCCCCTGTGCGCAGGTAGAGGCAAATCCCCCTCAATCCCCCTTTTTCAAAGGGGGGAGGTCTATTCCCCCCTTTGAACAAGGGGTAGGCGGGATTTGCTTTTAAGGCCCGCGCGATCGCAGTGCCCAGCAACCCGCCACGCCCCTACTGCAAGTCGCGCAAATTCAAACGACGCAGCTTCGGCGCCAGCTGGGCCGTGGCGGCGACCACCAGCAGGGTCATGCAGCCGCCGAACACCACCGAGGGCACCAGGCCCAGCAGCCTCGCCGCCACGCCCGACTCGAACGCGCCCAATTCGTTGGACGAGCCGATGAAGATGCCGTTGATCGACGATACCCGGCCGCGCATCTCGTCCGGCGTGGACAGCTGCAGGATGGTCGAGCGCAGCACCACCGACACGCCGTCGCACATGCCCGACAGCAGCAGCATCGCCGCCGACAGCCAGAACTGCCGCGACAGCGCGAAGCCGATGATGCACAGGCCGAAGCCGGCCACCGCGTACAGCAGCAGGCGCCCGGCGTTCTTCTGCGGCGGATGCCGGGCCAGCCACAGCCCGATCAGCACCGCGCCCGCCGCCGGCGCCGCGCGCAGCACGCCCAGCGCTTCCGGGCCGTAATGCAGCACGTCGTGGATGAAGGCCGGCAGCAGCGCGACCGCGCCGCCGAACAGCACCGAGAACATGTCCAGCGCCTGCGCGCCCAGCACGACCTGGTTGTTGAACACGAAACGCAGGCCTTCGCCGATGCTCTTGAACACCGGCGCGCGCTCGGCCGGCGGCGCCGGCTCGGTCACGCGCAAGGACACGATGGCGATCGCCGCCGCCAGCGCGAACGCGGCCGAGGTCAGATAGGCCGAGGTCACCCCGCCCCAGGCGATCAGGCCGCCGCCCACGGCCGGGCCGACCACCAACCCGGTCTGCATCACCACGCTGCCGACGCCGGCGCCGCGCGCGAACTGCTCGCGCTTGAGCACGCGCGCGAACAAGGACATGTAGACCGGCGACAGGAAGGCGCGCACCACGCCGTTGCCGGCGATCGCGGCGTAGATGGTCAGGGTGCCGATGCCGAAGGCGCCCGCGGGCAGGCGGCCGCTGGCGACGCCGGCCAGCATCAGCGTGGTCAGCAACAGGCCCAGGCAGGCGAACATGCCCAGCTTGCGCCGCGGCAGGTGGTCGACCGCGTAGCCGGCGAACAGGGCGAAGCAGAAGTAGGGCACGACCTCGGTCAGGCCGATCAGGCCCAGCGCCAGGGGGTCGTTGGTGAGCTTGTAGATGTGCCAGCCCACCGTCACCGCGACGATCTGGTAGGACATCATCGCCAGCAGCCGGTAGACCAGCAGGCCGACGAAACCGCGGTTATGCAGCAGCGACGGCTCGGGCGCGGTCGCCGCCCCGCTCACAGCCGGCGACGGGCCTGGTCGCGGATGAAGGCCAGCAACGCCGACAGGCCGTTGCTGCGGGTCGGCGAGAGGTGCTTGGCCAGGCCGATGTCGGCGATGTAGTCGGGTTCGGTGGCGGCGATCTCGGCGGCGCTGCGGCCGGAATAGACCCGCAGGGCCAGGAAGATCAGGCCGGACACGATCGCCGAATCGCTGATGGCGTGGAAATCGAGGCGCCCGGCGTCGCCCTCGGCGACGATCCAGACCAGCGACTGGCAGCCGTGCAGGCGGTGCTCCTCGGTCTTCCACTCCTCCGGCAGCGCCGGCAGCTTGCGGCCGAGGTCGATCAGGTACTGATAGCGCTCGGACCAGTCGCCGAAGAAGGCGAACTCCTCGCGGATCGCGGCCTGGGCCTGCGCGGCGGTGGGTTCGAGCGGGAAGGGGCTGGTCGGGGCGGCGATGGCGTTCATTACGGGAAGATTTTACGCCTGCCCGGACCGGGCAGGGGCACCGACTCGGGCGGCAACCGGCATGGCGATGCTCGCCGGCCTCGCCGCCCGCGGGTTCGCGCAGGCGGCGGGATGGATCAGGCCCGCTTCCACCTGACGCCCTGCGGCGTGTCCTCCAGCAGCACGCCTTCGCCGGCGAGCTGGTCGCGGATCGCGTCGGAACGCGCGAAGTCGCGGTTCTTCTTGGCCGCGTTGCGCTCGTCGATCAGGGCCTGGATGCGCGCGTCGTCGCCGCTGTCGGCGCCGCGCGCGAACCAGGCCGCCGGATCCTGTTGCAGCAGGCCCAGGGCCAGTCCGGCGCCCAACAGCTCGCGCTTGCGCGCCGCGCGGTCCTCGCCCTCGGCCTTGCGCGCCTCGGAGGCGATGCGCGCGATCTCGGCCAGCGCGTTGGGCGTGTTGAGGTCGTCTTCCAGCGCCGTTTCGATCGCGGCCGGAATCCCGATGCCGTCGACCGGCCCGATATCGGTCAGATCGCGCAGGGTGCCGTACAGGCGGTCCAGGGTGCGCACGCTCTGTTCGATCAGCGCGTCCGACCAGTCCAGCGGCTGGCGGTAGTGGGCCGAGAGCAGGGCGTAGCGCAGCGCCTCGGGCGACTGCTCGCGCACCAGATCGTGCACGCGCTCGATGTTGCCCAGCGACTTGGACATCTTGGCGCCGCCGAAGTTGAGCATGCCGTTGTGCAGCCAGTAGCGCGCGAAGGTCTTGCCGCCGTGCGCGCACTCGCTCTGCGCGATCTCGTTCTCGTGGTGCGGGAACTGCAGGTCGACGCCGCCGGCGTGGATGTCGATGGTCTCGCCCAGGTGGGCGGCGGCCATCGCCGAGCATTCGATGTGCCAACCCGGGCGGCCGCGGCCCCAGGGCGAATCCCAGCCGGGCAGGTCGCCGGTGGAGGGCTTCCACAGCACGAAATCGCCGGCATCGCGCTTGTACGGCGCCACTTCGACGCGGGCGCCGGCCAGCATCTCCTCCGGATCGCGGCGCGAGAGCTTGCCGTAGCGGTCGAAGCTGGCGATCGCGAACAGGGCGTGGCCTTCGGCGGCGTAGGCGTGGCCGTTGGCGATCAGGCGCTCGATCATGGCGATGATCTGATCGATATGCGCGGTCGCGGCCGGTTCCAGGTCCGGCGCGCGCACGCCCAGCGCGGCCATGTCCTCGCGGTAGGCGGCGGCGTAGCGGTCGGTGATGGCCGAGATCGGCACCCGCTGCTCGGCGGCGGCGGTGTTGATCTTGTCGTCGACGTCGGTGATGTTGCGCGCGTACACCAGGCCGCCGTAGCGGCGGCGCAGCAGGTCGGCGAGCACACCGAACACCACCGGGCCGCGGGCGTTGCCGATGTGCACGTAGTTGTAGACGGTGGGCCCGCACACGTACATGGTCGGGCGGGCGGGATCGATGGGTACGAACGGCTCGACCCGTCGCGTCAGGCTGTTGTAGAGATGCAGGCTCATGGGGGCACGCTGTGGTTCGGGCCATTCTAGCGGCAGCGGACAGGCGCGCGCAGCCGCCGGCCTTGCCGCTGGGGCCGGTCGCGATCCCGATCGGGCCGGAAGCGCTCCGACCGCGCCCGCGGTGCGGAATGAGAATCGATGCGCCCGGCTCGGGCGCTCGCGAGCCACGCGGGTTCGGGGACTGGAGGGTTGATTCAGGTCGTGGCTACACTCCGGTCCTTACAATTTGTTCACGGAACCGATGCGAGCCCGATGAACCGTCCTGACCTGGTAGTCCCACTGTTGCTGGCTGGCGCCCTGGGGGCCCTTTGGGCCGGCGCTGCGTCCGCGCAGAGCACGACGGTGATCCAGGCCGAGAACGTACGCTACGAGTACGCCCAGGTGCTGCGCGTGACCCCGGTCTACCAGACCCTCACCGCGACCAGCATCGAAAAGCGCTGCGACCAGAGCCCGAAGCCGGCCACCGAGGACTCGCGCCTGTCGCGCATGGTCGGCGCGGTCAAGGACGTGCTGACCCGCGACCGCCACGAGCGCGAACGCCAGGCCGCGGCCGAGAACTGCCGTTCGGTGCCGGTGGAGCGCGAGTTCCGCCAGCCCATCGCCTACGACGTGGACTACGTCTACAAGGGCTCCAAGTACCGCTCGCGCCTGCCCGAGGACCCGGGCAACCGGCTGCGGATCCGGGTCGCCGTGACCCCGGTGGTGGCCCCGCTCAACTCGCGCTGATGCCGATCCGGCATAAGCCGCGCCGGGTTTCGACTTGCGTCCCCCGGGGCCGCATGCGAGCATTCGCCCCCTAATGAGCCACCTGCGCGCCGACGCCGACGTCCTCACCTCCGCCTACATGGCGGCGGGCATGACCTCGCGCGCGCGCCGACCGTTGCCCCGCCAATCCGCTGGGTGACGGTGCTCGCCGTCGTTCGTGTAACAAGCCACACACACGAAAAGCCCAGCCTTAGCGCTGGGCTTTTTTGTTTTTACCGCCGGGATTCGGGATTGGGGATCGGGGATTCGTAAGCGCAGCACTACGACACCGTCGCCTTTCACGCCTCCCTCCGCCGTCCCGCCGCTGTCCGAAACCCGAATCCCGAATCCCAGCCATGATCAAACACTTCCTCAACACCCAGGACTGGTCGCGCGCCGACCTCGATGCGCTGCTGGCGCAGGCCGCCGCGTTCAAGCGCAGCAAGCTCGGCGACCAGTTGAAAGGCAAGTCGATCGCGCTGGTGTTCTTCAACCCCTCGATGCGCACCCGCACCAGCTTCGAGCTGGGCGCGTTCCAGCTCGGCGGCCATGCCGTGGTCCTGCAGCCCGGCAAGGACGCCTGGCCGATCGAGTTCGAACTGGGCACGGTCATGGACGGCGACACCGAGGAACACATCGCCGAGGTCGCCAAGGTCCTGGGCCGCTACGTCGATCTGATCGGCGTGCGTGCGTTCCCGAAGTTCGTCGACTGGGCCAACGACCGCCAGGACAAAGTGCTGGCCAGCTTCGCCAAGTACTCGCCGGTGCCGGTCATCAACATGGAGACCATCACCCATCCCTGCCAGGAGCTCGCGCACGCGCTGGCCCTGCAGGAGCACTTCGGCACCTCCGACCTGCGCGGCAAGAAGTACGTGCTGACCTGGACCTACCACCCCAAGCCGCTCAACACCGCGGTCGCCAACTCGGCCCTGACCATCGCCACCCGCCTGGGCATGGACGTGACCCTGCTGTGCCCGACGCCGGAGTACGTGCTCGATGAGCGTTACATGGGCTGGGCCGAGCAGAACGTCGCCGAGAGCGGCGGCTCGCTGCAGGTCAGCCACGACATCGAAAGCGCCTACCGCGGCGCCGACGTGGTCTACGCCAAGAGCTGGGGCGCGTTGCCGTACTTCGGCAACTGGGGCCCGGAAAAGCCGATCCGCGACCAGTACCAGCACTTCATCGTCGACGAGGCCAAGATGGCGCTGACCAACAACGGCGTCTTCAGCCACTGCCTGCCGTTGCGCCGCAACGTCAAGGCCACCGACGCGGTGATGGACTCGCCGCAGTGCATCGCCATCGACGAGGCCGAGAACCGCCTGCACGTGCAGAAGGCGATCATGGCTGCGCTGATCGGACAGTAACCCTTTAAAGCCCCTCTCCCGCAAAGCGGGAGAGGGGCTGGGGTGAGGGCGCTTTCGCTTTCGCCTCGCAACCTACACCGCATCCGATTGCCCCCACCCCAACCCTCCCCCGCACGCGGGGGAGGGGGCAAAGACAAGAGACTAAAGAAATGAGCAAAGACATCGTCCTAGCCTTCTCCGGCGGCCTCGACACCAGCTTCTGCGTGCCGTATCTGCAGGAGCGCGGCTGGGCCGTGCACACCGTGTTCGCCGACACCGGCGGCGTGGACGCGGAAGAGCGCGCCTTCATCGAACAGCGCGCGGCCGAGCTCGGCGTGGCCAGCCACGTCACCGTCGACGGCGGCCCGGCGATCTGGTCGGGCTTCGTCAAGCCCTTCGTGTGGGCCGGCGAGGGCTACCAGGGCCAGTACCCGCTGCTGGTCTCCGACCGCTACCTGATCGTCGAGGCCGCGCTCGCGCGCGCCGCCGAGCTGGGCACCAAGGCGATCGCGCACGGCTGCACCGGCATGGGCAACGACCAGGTGCGTTTCGACCTGGCCGTGAAGGCCCTGGGCGACTACGAGATCGTCGCGCCGATCCGCGAAATCCAGAAGGAGCACACCGAGGTGCGCGCCTACGAGCAGCAGTACCTGGAGCAGCGCGGCTTCGGCGTGCGCGCCAAGCAGAAGGCCTACACCATCAACGAGAACCTGCTCGGCCTGACCATGTCCGGCGGCGAGATCGACCGCTGGCAGGCGCCGGGCGAGGGCGCGCGCGGCTGGTGCAAGCCGCGCGCGGAATGGCCGGCGCAGGCGCTGAAGGTGACGATCGGTTTCGAGAACGGCGAGGCGGTGTCCCTGGACGGCGAGAAGATCGCCGGACACACGCTGCTGGCCAAGCTCAACGGCCTGTTCGCCGAGTACGGCGTCGGCCGCGGCCTGTACACCGGCGACACCACCATCGGCCTCAAGGGCCGGATCATCTTCGAGGCCCCGGGCCTGATCGCGCTGCTGACCGCGCACCGCGCGCTCGAGGAAGCGGTGCTGACCAAGCAGCAGAACCGTTTCAAGCCCGAAGTCGCGCGCAAGTGGGTGGAGCTGGTCTACGAAGGCTTCTTCCACGATCCGCTCAAGACCGACCTGGAGGCCTACCTGGCCAGCTCGCAGTCCACCGTCAACGGCGAAGTCGTGCTGGAAACCAACGGCGGCATCGTCAACGCGGTCGCGATCAGCTCGCCGCACATCCTCAACGCCAAGGGCGCGACCTACGCCCAGGCCGCGGACTGGGGCGTGGCCGAGGCCGAGGGCTTCATCAAGCTGTTCGGCATGAGCAGCACGCTGTGGGCGGAGATCAACCGCAAGCAGTGACCTGAGCCCCTCTCCCGCCCGCGGGAGAGGGGTTGGGGTGAGGGATGCGAGCGCCGCAGGCGCAAGCTGCTTTTCGCCGTGCTGTTTCTTAAAAGGCACAGCAACAGCGCCTCACCCTGGCCCTCTCCCGCAAGCGGAAGAGGGGAACAGGCCGACGCCGCGATTCAAACGTAACCGAACCACCGCCCAGACACGACGAGCCACGAAATCCATGCTCCCCGAAGTCCTGAAACACCTCGAAGCCCTGGTGTCCTTCGACACCCGCAATCCGCCGCGCCAGATCGGCACCGGCGGTATCTTCGATTACTTGCGCAGCCAGCTGGCCGGCTTCCGCGTCGAGGTCGTCGACTACGGCGACGGCGCGGTGTCGATGCTGGCCGTGCGCGGCAACCCGCATCGCCTGTTCAATGTCCATCTCGACACCGTGCCGTCTTCGGACGCCTGGAGCGCCGACCCGCATACCCTGCGCGTGAGCGGCGACCGCGCGATCGGCCTGGGCGCCTGCGACATCAAGGGCGCCGCCGCCGGCCTGCTGGCCGCCGCCGCGCTCACGTCGGGCGACGCCGCATTCCTGTTCAGCACCGACGAGGAGGCCAACGACCCGCGCTGCATCGCCGGCTTCCTGGCCACCCAGCACGGCTTCAACGAAGTCGTGGTGGCCGAGCCGACGATGTGCGAAGCGGTGCTCGCCCATCGTGGCATCAGCTCGGTGCTGCTGAAGTTCCGCGGCGTCGCCGGCCATGCCTCGGGCGCCAACGCCATGCAGGCCAGCGCCCTGCACCAGACCATGCGCTGGGGCGGCAAGGCCCTGGATTACGTGGAATCGCAGTCGCACCAGCGCTTCGGCGGCCTCACCGGCCTGCGCTTCAACATCGGCCGGGTCGAGGGCGGCATCAAGGCCAACATGATCGCGCCCAGCGCCGAGCTGCGCTTCGGCTTCCGTCCGCTGCCGTCCATGTCCATCGACGCCCTGCACGAAACCTTCGGCACCCTGATCGACGCCGGCGCGATCGAGCGTTACGAAGAAACCTTCCGTGGTCCCTCGCTGCCCGCCGGCGATGTCGCCACCGCCGAGCAGCGCCGCCTGGAGGCGCGCGACCTGGCCGACGCGCTGGACCTGCCGATCGGCAACGCGGTCGATTTCTGGACCGAGGCCTCGCTGTTCTCCGCCGCCGGCCTGACCGCGCTGGTGTACGGCCCGGGCGACATCGCCCAGGCCCATACCGCCGACGAATGGGTGGCCCTGGAACAATTGGAGCGCTACGCCCGAAGCGTCGCCCGCATCATGGGAGGCCACGCCTGATGGCCGTGTCGATGGACAACCACCTGCAAACCCGCCAGACCATCGTGCGCCTGCTGTCCAGCATGGCCAGCGCGAAGGAGATCTCGCAGTACCTCAAGCGCTTCTCCCAGCTGGACGCCAAGCGCTTCGCCGTGGTCAAGGTCGGCGGCGCGGTGCTGCGCGACGACCTGGAAGCGCTGACCTCGTCGCTGGCCTTCCTGCAGGACGTGGGCCTGACCCCGATCGTGATCCACGGCGCCGGCCCGCAGCTGGACGACGAACTGGCGGCCGCCGGCATCGTCAAGCAGACCGTCAACGGCCTGCGCGTGACTTCGCCGGAGGCGCTGGCGATCGTGCGCCGGGTGTTCCAGTCGCAGAACCTCAAGCTGGTCGAGGCGCTGCAGTCCGGCGACGGCCGCGCGACTTCCATCATCTCCGGCGTGTTCGAGGCCGACTACCTGGACCGCGACACCTACGGCCTGGTCGGCGAAGTGAAGAAGGTCAATCTGGCGCCGATCGAAGCCAGCCTGCAGGCCGGCTCGATCCCGGTGATCGCCAGCCTGGGCGAGACCGCGGGCGGGCAGATCCTCAACGTCAACGCCGATTTCGCCGCCAACGAACTGGTGCAGGTGCTGCAGCCCTACAAGATCGTGTTCCTGACCGGCACCGGCGGCCTGCTGGACGACAACGGCCGGGTGATCGATTCGATCAACCTGTCCACCGAATACGAAGACCTGATCCAGCAGCCGTGGATCAACGGCGGTATGCGGGTCAAGATCGAGCAGATCAAGGACCTGTTGGACAAGCTGCCGCTGACCTCGTCGGTGTCGATCACCAAGCCGGCCGAACTGGCCAAGGAACTGTTCACCCACAAGGGCTCGGGCACCCTGGTCCGGCGCGGCGAACGCGTGCTGCAGGCGCAGCGCTGGGACGAACTGGACCTGGTGCGGCTGCGTTCGCTGATCGAGTCCGCGTTCGGCCGCAAGCTGGTCGACGGCTATTTCGAAAACACCGCGCTCAAGCGCGCCTACGTCAGCCAGAATTACCGCGCCGCGGTGATCCTGATCGAGGCCGAGGGCCGCACCTACCTGGACAAGTTCGCGGTGCTCGACGACGCCCAGGGCGAAGGCCTGGGACGGGCGGTGTGGCAGGTCATGCGCGAGCAGAATCCCAGCGTGTTCTGGCGCTCGCGCCACGGCAACCCGGTCAACCCGTTCTATTACTCCGAGTCCGACGGCTGCCTGAAGCAGGAGAAGTGGAAGGTGTTCTGGTACGGCATGCACGGCTTCGACGAGATCGCCGCATGCGTGGACTACGCGGGCCGGCGCACGCCGACCCTGGAGGATTGAGCGATGGGCGACACGTCCGGCGCCGATTGGGGGGCGCAACCGCGGTTGAGCGGCCGGCACGTCGTGCTGGAACCCTTGAGCCGCACGCACGCCGACGGCCTGCGCGCGGCGCTGGCCGGTGGCGAGCTGGCGAAAGCCTGGTATACCAACGTGCCGGCGCCGGAAGGCGTGGATGCCTATATCGACAGCGCACTGGCGATGCAGGCCAAGGGCGTCGCCTGGGCTTACGCCGTGCTCGACGCGGCGGGCGAAGTGGTCGGCAGCACGCGCTACTACGACATGGACCCGGCGGTGCCGCGCGTTCAGATCGGCTATACCTTCTACGCGCCGCGCGTGCAGCGCACCGGCCTGAACACCCAGGCCAAGCTGCTGCTGCTCGGGCATGCCTTCGAGCGCATGGCCTGCATCGCGGTCGGCTTCGAAACCAGTTGGTTCAATCTGGCCTCGCGCACCGCGATCGCCCGCTTGGGCGCCAAACAGGACGGCGTGCTGCGCAATCACCGCCGCCATGCCGACGGCAGCCGCCGCGACACCGTCGCGTTCTCGATCATCGACAGCGAATGGCCGGCGGTGAAACGCAATCTTCAATACAGGCTGGAACAGCATTCCCAGGGAGCGTCGAGCCATGACTAAGACCGTAGGCATCGTCGGCGCGCGCGGCCACGTCGGCGCGGAGCTGATCCGCCTGATCGCCGGGCATCCCGAGTTCGAGCTGGGCTTCGTGTCCTCGCGCGAGCGCGAAGGCCAGCGCGTGGCCGAGCACTTCCCCGAAGTCGGCGGCGAGCTGCGCTACAGCGCGCCCTCGCACGAACAGCTGCCGGGCTACGGCGTCGACGCGGTGATCCTGGCCCTGCCCAACGGCAAGGCCGCCGACTGCGTGGCCGCGTTCGACGCGGCCGGCGCCGATCCGGCGATCGTCGATCTGTCGGCCGACTACCGCTTCGACGACGGCTGGTACTACGGCCTGCCGGAGCTGACCCGCGCGCGCTACGCCGGCCAACGTCGGATCAGCAATCCGGGCTGCTACGCCACCGCGATGCAGCTGGCGGTGGCGCCGCTGCTGGACCTGCTGGACGGACCGGTGCAGTGCTTCGGCGTGTCCGGTTACTCCGGCGCGGGCACCACGCCTTCGGACAAGAACGACCCCGACAAGCTGCGCGACAACCTGATGCCGTACGCGCTGACCGGCCACGTGCACGAACGCGAGGTTACGCGCCAGCTCGGCCATGCGGTCGAGTTCCTGCCGCACGTGGCCCCGCATTTCCGCGGCCTGACCATCACCGCCAACTTGCACCTGAGCCAGGCGCTCAGCCGCGAAGCGCTGCTCGCGCGCTATCGCCAGCGCTACGCCGGCGAAGCGCTGGTGCGGGTGCTGGACGAAGCGCCCTGGGTCAGCGCGATCGCGGGCCGCCACCACGTCGAGCTGGGCGGCTTCGCGCTGTCCGACGACGGCCGCCGCGCGGTCGTGGTGGCGACCGAGGACAACCTGCTCAAGGGCGCCGCCACCCAGGCGCTGCAGAATCTCAACCTGGCATTCGGTTTCGCCGAGACCGCCGGCATCCCCCTTTGAAGGAACGTTCCATGTCCGATCTGCTCTGGCAAAAACCCGGCGTCAAGGTCGACGCGCGCATCCAGCGCTTCCTCGCCGGCGAGGACGTGATCCTGGACCGCGAGTTCTTCCTGTTTGACATCCAGGCCAGCCGCGCGCACGCGCAGGGCCTGCAGCGGATCGGCATCCTGTCCGCCGACGAGCTGGCCGGCCTGTCGCGCGAACTCGATGCGCTGGCCGCGGATTTCAGCGCCGGCGACTTCGTCCTCGACGAGCGCTTCGAGGACGGCCACTCGGCGATCGAGTCGCGCCTGATCGAACGCCTCGGCGACGCCGGCCGCAAGATCCACACCGGCCGCAGCCGCAACGACCAGATACTGGTCGCCACGCGCCTGTGGTTGAAGGACCGGCTGTCGCGCCTGGCCGCGCTGTGCCGCGAAAGCGCGCAGGTCGCGCTGGACCGCGCCGAAGCCGAGGCCGCGCTGCCGCTGCCGGGCTACACCCATCTGCAGCGCGCCGTGGTGTCCTCGGCCGGCATGTGGTGGGCGGCCTGGGCCGAGGGCTATATCGACGACGCCGTGCGAGCGCGCCAGACCCTGGACTGGGTGGACGCCAATCCGCTGGGCAGCGCCGCCGGTTACGGCGTCAACCTGCCGCTGGCGCGCGACCACACCACCCAGGCGTTGGGCTTCGGCCGCCTGCAGGTGTCGGCCGCGTACGCGCAGCTGTCGCGCGGCAAGTTCGAGATGGGCGCGATCGAGGCCCTGACCTCGGCGCTGCTGGACCTGCGCCGCCTGGCCTGGGACCTGAGCCTGTTCACCAGCGCCGAGTTCGACTTCGTCGCCCTGCCGGCCGAGTACACCACCGGCAGTTCGATCATGCCGAACAAGCGCAATCCCGACGTGATCGAGCTGATGCGCGCCAGCTATTCGGCCGCGGCCGCCGCGCGCACCGAGATCGAGCAGCTGCTGTCGCTGCCCTCGGGCTACCACCGCGACCTGCAGTTCTCCAAGGGCGCGATCTTCCACGCCTTCGGCCGCGGCCTGGCCGCGCTGGAGCTGTTGCCCGACCTGCTGCGCAACCTGGAATGGAAGCCCGAGCGCCTGCGCGCCGCGCTGGACCCGTCGATGTACGCCACCGACCTGGCGGTCGACCTGGCGCGCGAGGGCCTGCCGTTCCGCGACGCCTACAGGCAGGCCGCCGATCCGGCGCGCTGGGCCCAGGGCGATCCCGAAGCCAGCCTGGCCGCGCGCGTTTCGCCCGGCGCCGCCGCCGATCTGCGCCTGGACGCCTTGCGGCAACGATTGCAGGCCCTGACATGAGCACGACGGCAAAGGACTTCGCAGCGCAGCCTTTGCCGTCCTGGCGGCGCGCGGTGCTGAAGGTGGGCAGCAGCCTGCTCGCCGGCGCCCCCGACCGGCCGTCCGCGGACGGCCTGGATCCGCGCTACGCCGCCGAGCTCGCCCATTTCATCGCCCAGGCGCGCGCCGCGGGCCGCGAAGTGGTGCTGGTGTCTTCCGGCGCGGTCGCGGCCGGGCGCGGCCGCATCAAGACCGGAGGCGACGGCCTGGTGCTGCGCCAGGCCCTGGCCGCGCTGGGCCAGGCCTCGCTGGTGTCGTTCTGGCAGTCGCTGTCGCCGGCGCCGGTCGCGCAGGTGCTGCTGACCCACGACGACCTGCGCCATCGCCGGCGCTACCTCAACGCGCGCGCCGCCCTGCGCGAGCTGCTGCGCCTTGGCGCGCTGCCGGTGATCAACGAGAACGACACCGTCGCCGTCGACGAGCTCAAGCTGGGCGACAACGACAACCTCGCCGCCGCCGTGGCCTCGCTGGTCGACGCCGATCTGCTGCTGATCGCCACCGACATCGGCGGCCTCTACAGCGGCCATCCGCAGCGCGATCCCACGGCACGACCGATCGAGCGGGTGAGCGTGGTGACGCCGGAGCTGCTCGCCGCCGCCAGCGGCGGCGCGGGCGAACTCGGCACCGGCGGCATGCGCACCAAGCTGGAAGCCGGCGCCAAGGCCGCGATGGCCGGCATCGCCACCGCGCTGTTCTGCGGCCGCGATGCGCAGGTCGTGCGCGCGCTCGGCGAAGGCCAACTGCACGGCACCCTGATCGCCGCGCGTCGCGACCGCGCGCGTGCGCGCAAGCAATGGCTGCGGCATGCGCCCGCCAGCGGCGCGCTGCGCATCGACGCCGGTGCGGTGGCGGCGCTGCAAGCGCGCGGCGCGTCCTTGCTGCCGGGCGGCGTGGTCGAGGTGGTGGGCGAGTTCCGGCGCGGCGACGTGCTCGAACTGCGCCCACACGACGATCCCGCCGCGGCGCCCTTGGCGCGCGGTCTGGCCCAGTACAACGCGGCCGAGATCCGCCGCATCGCCGGCCGCCACAGCCGCGAGATCGAGAGCCTGCTCGGCTTCCGCTACGGCGAGGAGATCGTGCACCGCGACGACCTGGTGCTGCTGGACACCCTGGCCACGGACACGGAGACAGCGGCATGAGCGGTTACGTGCGCGGATTGGCGCAACAGGCGCGCGCGGCCGCGGCCGTGCTCGCGGCCAGCGACGGCGCGACCCGCCGGCGTTTGATCGAAGCCATGGCCGCGCAGATCGACGCGCAGGCCGAACAGGTGCTCGCCGCCAACGCCGCCGACCTCGCGCGCTGCCGCGAAGCCGGCCTGTCGCCGGCCATGCTGGACCGCCTGCGCCTGGACCCCGCGCGGTTGGCGGCGATCGCCGATGCCTTGCGCGAAGTCGCGGCGCAGGCCGATCCGCTGGGCGAGGTCACGCGCCGCGAACAGCGCCCCAACGGTTTGATCATCGAACGCCAGCGCGTGCCGCTGGGCCTGATCGCGATGATCTACGAGGCGCGCCCCAACGTCACCGCCGACGCCGCCGCGCTGTGCCTGAAGGCCGGCAACGCGGTGCTGCTGCGCGGCGGCTCGGAAGCGCGCGACAGCAACCGCGCCATCGCCGCCTGCCTGCACGCCGCCCTGCGCGAACAGGGCCTGCCCGAGGCCGCCGCGACCCTGATCGAGGACACCGCGCGCGAACACGTGCTGGAACTGCTGCAGCTGTCGGACCTGATCGATCTGGCGATCCCGCGCGGCGGCGAAGGCCTGATCCGTTTCGTCGCCGAACATGCGCGGGTGCCGGTGATCAAGCACTACAAAGGCGTGTGCCACCTCTACGTGGACCGCGCCGCCGACCCCGAGCGCGCGCTGGCCCTGCTGATCGACGGCAAGACCTCGCGCCCGGGCGTGTGCAACGCGCTGGAAACCCTGCTGGTGCACGCCGACATCGCCCCCGGCTTCCTGCCGCGCGCGCTGGCGGCCCTGGCCGCGCGCGGGGTGGAAGTACGCGGCTGCGAGCGCAGCCGGGCGTATTCGGACGCGGTGCTGCCGGCCAGCGAAGCCGACTACGATGCCGAGTACCTGGACCTGATCCTGAGCCTGCGCGTGGTCGACGACCTCGACGCCGCGCTCGCTCACATCGCCCGCCACGGCTCCGACCACACCGAAGTGATCGTGACCGAGGACGTCGCCGCCGCCGAGGCCTTCGTGCGCCGCACGCGCAGCTCGGCGGTGATGGTCAACGCCTCCTCGCGTTTCAACGACGGCGGCCAGCTCGGCCTGGGCGCCGAGATCGGCATCTCGACCACGCGCCTGCACGCCTACGGGCCGATGGGCGTGGAATCGCTGACCATCGAGCGCTACGTGGTGCGCGGGGCAGGGCAGGTGCGGCACCCGGAATCGCTGCAAGCCTGACCGGCCGCCGCACGATGCGCGGCCGGCGTGCGACCATTCGGCCCGCTGGCCGCATCCAGCCAGGAGACTCATGACGCCTGGGAGGGCGAATGCTCCGAATCATCGTGGTGACGGCCATCGCCGGTCTTGCTCTGTGCGGCGCCGCCGCGGCGGCGCCCGCGCCCGCAGCGAAGGCGCCGACCTATCCCGTGCCCGCCGCCGTGGCCGACGATCCGGTCTGGTTGGATGCGGTGATGCCGGCGATGGCCAAGCGCTTGTTGAAGGATGCGGGCGAGGAAGGCCGCGGCCTGGATCCCAACCAGCGTTTCCGCCTGCAACTGCTGGCCGGCGAGCCCGCCGCCGCCGAACGCACCCTGGAGGAGATCAACGCAACGCCCAGCCAGGGCCCGGTGCCGGTGCGGCCCAACCTCGTCCAATACCGGCTGTACGCGCGCGCCTTGACGCTGCAGGCGGCCGAACCGGGCCTGGGCTTCGACGCCGCGCTGGCGCGCGCGTTCGAGCAACTGGTGGCCGTCATGGACGATCGCGACTCCGCCGTGGCCCTGCGCGTGCTCAACATCGAACCGGCCGAGCTGCCGCGCCAGCAGCGCGCGCTGGCCGATGCGCTGGCGCCGTTGCGCACGCAGCCGGTCTTGAGCCGCGACGCCGCGCTGGCCCTGTCGCGCGCTTACCAGGTGCAGCGCCACTACGCCGTGCTGGCGCCGCGGCTGCCCGCGCTGGTGGCCGCCGACGATGCGCGCCGCTACCTGATCCAGCGCGACGTGGCGGTCGCCATGCCCGACGGCGCCACCGTCTGCGCCCAGATCGTGCGCCAGCGCAAGGCGCCGGCGCGGCAGCCCACGCTGCTGAACTTCACCATCTACGCCGATCCGGTCACCACCCTCAACGAAGCGCGCCGCTCGGCCTCCAACGGCTATGTGGGCGTCACCGGCACCAGCCGCGGCAAGGGCTGCAGCAGCGACGCGCCCGTGCCTTACGAACACGACGGCCGCGACGCCGCCGCCCTGATCGACTGGATCGCCGCCCAGCGCTGGAGCGACGGCCGCGTCGGCATGTACGGCGGCAGCTACGAGGGCTACACCCAATGGGCCGCGGCCAAGCACCGGCCCAAGGCGCTGAAGGCCCTGATGCCCTCGGTGACCGGCGCGCCCGGCATCGACGTGCCGATGGAAGGCGGCATCTTCTACGGCTTCCAGTACTACTGGCCGTTCTACGTGAGCAACAACCGCCAGGTCGACACGCCCGTCATGGAGGACTACGCGCGCTGGGACCGCATGCACCGCGCCTGGTACCTCGGCGGCCGCGCCTACAACGACCTGCCGCAGATCGACGGCACGCCCAACCCGTTCTACCTGCGCTGGCTCTCGCATCCGGACTACGATGCCTACTGGCAGGCCATGATCCCCTACCGCGAGGAGTTCGCCGGCCTCGATCTCAAGGTGCTGACCACCACCGGTTACTACGACGGCGCCCAGATCGGCGCGTTGTACTACCTGCGCGAGCATTACCGCTACCGCCCGCAGGCCGAGCACTACCTGGTGGTCGGGCCCTACAACCACATCAGCGGCCAGCGCGGCACGGTCGCCACCGGCGACTGGCTGCGCGGCTACCGACTGGATCCTGTCGCGCAACTGGACATCGGCCTGCTGCGCTACCAGTGGTTCGACTACGTATTCAAGGGCGCGCCCAAGCCGGCGCTGCTGGCCGACCGCATCAACTACCAGGTCATGGGCGCCAACGTCTGGAAGCACGCGCCCTCGCTGGCGGCGATGGGCGAACGCCGCCAGCGCTTCCACTTCGGCCCGCTGGGCCAGGGCGGCCGCTACCGCTTCGCATCGCAGTCGCCTGGGCCCGACGCCTACGTCACCCAAACCCTGGATATGCGCGACCGCAGCGACGCCGATCGGCTCGTGCCCGGCGGCGGCATCGTCGACAAGCTCATCGACACCGCCGACAGCCTGGTGTTCGTGAGCGAGCCGTTCGCCCAGGCCGGTGAATTCAGCGGCCTGTTCTCCGGGCATCTGGACCTGGCCGTGAACAAGCGCGACTTCGATTTCAACATCGGTCTGTACGAACTCAACCCACAGGGCGAGTACTTCGAACTGTCGCGCTACCAATCGCGCGCCAGCTACGTCGCCGACCTGTCGCAGCGTGCCCTGCTCACGCCGGGCAAGCGCAGCCAACTGGATTTCAGCAGCGGCCGCCTGACCAGCCGCCGTTTCCAGGCCGGCAGCCGCCTGGTCGCGGTGCTCAGCGTGCTGCGCAATCCGCAGCAGCAGATCAACTACGGCAGCGGCAAGCCGGTAGCCGAGGAGACCATCGCCGATGCGGGCGAGCCGGTGCAGGTGAAATGGTACGGCGACAGCTATTTGGAGATCCCGCTCAGCCGTTGATGGGCGGGTTGCGGCCCAGGCCGCTCAGCCCGGTCAACAGACCGGGTTGGCGCCCTTGTGCAAGGCGTCGTGGCCTGGCACGGGGTGCAGTGCTAGGGTTCGCAGGACCGATTGCGGGCGCAGGGCGGGGCCATGACGTTTCCAGAAACAGCGTCGCCGGACCGGCGCCCGAAGGTGGGCGGCGGTCCCGTGGATTTCGACTCGGAACTCCAGTTGCACAACCGCGCATTCCAGCGCGCCTGCGCCATCCTGCCGCACGAACGCGTACTCGACATCGGCTGCGGAGCGGGGCAGACCACTTGCGACGCGACGCGCGCCGCCGTGGCCGGCAGTGCGCTGGGCATCGACGTCATGGCCCCGGCGATCGCCAGCGCGCGCCAACGCGCCGCCGCGCAGGGCCTGCGCAACCTGCGATTCGAACACGGCGACGCGCAAACCCATCCGCTCCCCGCGCACGGCTTCGATGTCGCCATCAGCCGGTTCGGCACCATGTTTTTCGCCGACCCCTTGGCCGCGTTCCGCAACATCCGCGGCGCCCTGGCCGATGGCGGCCGTCTGGTCATGATGGTCTGGCAGGCGCGCGAGGCCAACGAGTGGTCCATCGCCGTCCATGGCGAGCACGCGCAATCCATGGCCGCGTTCTCGCTCGCCGACAGCCAGGCGACGCAGCGCCTGCTCGATGCGGCCGGCTTTGCGCAGGTCGCGTTCCAGGACGTGCACGAGCCCGTGTACTACGGCGACAGCATCCAGGCGGCCCTGGATTGGATCGGGCAGTTCCAGGCCACCCGCAAGGCCCTGCAGTCGCTGGACGCCGACGCCGCCGCACGCGAGCAGGCGCGGCTGCGCGAGGTCGTCGCCGGACACTATCGCGATGACGGCGTGTGGTTCGACTCGCGGGCGTGGATCGTCAGCGCCCGATGCGGCTGATGCGGCGGGCTCGCATGCCCGCCGCACTCGTGTATGAAATGACCGTCGAGGCCGGGAGTTCGCCCGCATGTCTTGGCGGTCCTCGTTGCATCGCCAACGAATGAAGGAGCGCCAGGCGAAGGTCCTTGCGAACCGCAGTCAGTGCAGATCCCGCGCCGGCGATGCCTGATCCGGTCGGGCGTCAGCTGCGCCGCGTCGGTACCGCCAGTTCGGCCAGCTCCGCCGTCCAGTCCTCGGCAAAGGCCTGGCAGCGCTCGGCCAGATATTCGCTGCGACGCGCATAGGCGGGCACCACCGGGCCCAGGGAGGCGACCTTCAGCGCTTCGCGCCAGCTCGCCAGCAGGGCGTCCGGCTCCCCATGGGCTTGGGCCAGGGCCTGCAAGGCGACACGCAATACGTAGACCTGCGCTTGCAGGTCGCAAATGACCTCTTCGTTCTCTCTGTCCATGGCCGCTTCCTCATCGGCAAGATCGCTGCCCGGGCCGAGCCCGGGCAGCGAGAGTCGGCACTACGATTCGGCACTACGAGTTGTAGACCGAACCCACTTGAATGCGCCGGGGCGTGGTCTCCGGGCGCTTGGGGATGACGATCTGCAAAACGCCGTTGTGTCCCGAGGCCGTGATGCCGTCGGGATCGGCGCTGTCGGGCAAAGCGAAGCGGCGGTGGAAGCTGCCGTGGCGGCGCTCGATGCGCGAGAAGCTTTCCGTCTCCAGCTTCTCTTCGAGACGCCGCTCGCCTTTGATGGTCAGCATGCCTTTTTCCATCTGCACCTCGATCTCCTGAGGGTCGACCCCGGGCAGATCGGCGTAGAGCACGAAGCGGTCGGTTTCTTCCTTGATGTCGACGCGGGGCACCCATTGGCTGGTGACCACCGACGACTCGTCCGTCGACTCGTTCTGGAACATGCTGCCCTCGAAAAGACGGTCGAGGACTTGCTTGATCGGGTCATGCGCGAAGCCTTGGCCAGGCCATTGGGAAGAGCGAACCAGTTTGTTCATGGCAGGGTCTCCGATGGGCGTATGAGGACGGCCAATACGCCGCCCATTCCGCAGATAGGCTCGGCCGAATCTGATTCAAGGATCGAAAGGCCCCCTGCGCCCGATATTGAACTTTCGTTCAGCCAAAGCGCGATGGCCGTTGGCGAGCTCCATGCCTAAGGGCTGGGTGGCCTGTTAACGGACGGAAGGCGTCCCAGGTCGGTTACTCACGGATCGACCGGCAGCTTCGGCCAGGAGCGGAAGATCGAAGCCCCGATGGATCGGTCGTCCGAATCGCGGGCAACCCAGAGCGGCGCCAACCGGGCGGCCCCGGGGCAGGGCGGGCCCAGCGCGACAGGCGACAGCCCGTTCCGCCGGGAAAGTGGACGCGCTGTGCGACAGCGGCGGAAGTGGGCGCCGTTGCCGCCGACGTAGGTGAGGCCCGGCGCGGACGTCTCCGGATCAGCCTTTGCTGGCCAGCCGCTTGAGGATGTCGGCCCGGCAGATATCGAGAATTTCGTCCGCCAGCGGCGCATCGTCCGGGCAGGACCTCGACAGCACCACCGCGCCCACGGCCTGCGCCATCAGGGCGATCCGGCGTGCGCGCAGCTCGGTGCCGGCTTTCTCGTCCGGTTGGCCGTGCGGGCCCGGGTTCGATACCTGAGCCTCGATGCCGGCGGCGAACGCCGCTTTGACCGATGCCGGCTGGCGCGCGGCATCGGCGCATAGCGCGGCCATCGTGCAACCCTTGCCTGGCGCGTCCCGGTGTTCCCGGGAGAGGTAGTGGCTCAGGAAGTCGGCCAGATCCATGTCGGCCGCGGCCTCGGCGGATTGCGCCAGGCCGCAGCTGGCCGCCTCCGCCATCAGGTCGGTCTTGGAGCCGAAGTGCTTGTAGAAGCCGCCGTGGGTAAAGCCGGCGGCCGCCATCAGGTCGGCCACGCCTACGCCGTCGTAGCCCCGTTCCCTGAACAGGGCGGAGGCGGTTTCCACGATGTGCGCCCGGTTTGCCTGCGCTTGTGCCTTGGTGACCTTCATACCCAGTCGCCTGACGTCCAGTAGCGAAGGCCGCATTCTATCACATAGATGATGTTCATCATCAAACTATTGACATTAAAGATTACGGTCATCATCATTGATGTCTGCCCGGATGAAACCGCGGCCATCGCCGCTCCGCCCCCATCCACGACCATGCAAGCACACGACATGACGAACACGACGCTCTTCCAGCCGTACACGCTCGGTCCGCTGCCCCTCGCCAATCGCATCGTGATGGCGCCGCTGACCCGCAACCGCGCCGGCGCCGGCCTGGTGCCCAGCCCGCTGGCCGCCACCTACTACGCCCAGCGCGCCTCGGCAGGCCTGATCATCTCCGAGGCCACCCAGGTCTCGGCCCAGGCCCAGGGCTATCAGGACACGCCGGGCTTGTACACGCAGGACCAGATCGACGGCTGGCGCAATGTCACCGACGCCGTCCACGCCCGGGGCGGGCGCATCTTCGTGCAGCTGTGGCACGTCGGCCGCATCTCGCACGTCGATCTGCAACCGGGAGGCACCGCGCCGGTATCCGCTTCGGCGATCCGCGCGCAGGCCAAGACCTTCCTCGGCAATGATTTCGTCGATGTCTCCGAACCGCGTGCCTTGGCCATCGACGAGCTCCCGGGCATCGTCGACGATTTCCGCCAAGCCGCCGCCAATGCGATCGCGGCGGGCTTCGATGGCGTGGAAATCCACGGCGCCAACGGCTACCTGCTCGAGCAGTTCATCAAGGACGGCGCCAACCGGCGCACCGATGCCTACGGCGGCAGCATCGAGAACCGCGCGCGCCTGCTGCTGGAAGTCGTCGCCGCCGTGGCGGGCGAGATCGGTGCTGAACGCACGGGCGTGCGGATCTCTCCGGTGTCGCAGGCCAACGCCATTTCCAGCAGCGATCCGCAGCCGCAATACGACTATATCGTCGATCGGCTCAGCGCCCTGGGCATCGTCTACCTGCACGTGGTCGAAGGCGCCACGGGCGGCCCGCGCGATGCGGCGCCGTTCGACTTCGATGGCTTGCGCCGCCGATTCAAGGGCACCTATCTGGCCAACAACGGTTACGACCTGGGCCTGGCCAGCGCACGCCTCGCCGACGGCAAGGCGGACCTGTTCGCTTTTGGCCGTGCGTTCGTCAGCAATCCCGATCTGGTCGAGCGCTTCACGACCGACGCACCGCTGGCGGCATTGAACCCGGCCACGCTGTACGGCGGAGGCGCGGAAGGCTACATCGACTATCCGGCCTTGACCGGCACCGGCTCGCGCTAAGCCCGCCGACGAGGCCGCGATCCACGTGGCCTCGCCCTGATGGCCCGGCACCTTGCACCGCTCAGATGCCACATCCCACCTACCGAGAAGCACATCATGAACACTCGTCCTACCGTCCTCATCACCGGCGCCTCCAGCGGTATCGGCACCGTTTATGCCGAACGCTTTGCCCGGCGCGGCCACGATCTCGTGCTGGTCGCGCGCGATCAGTCGCGACTGGAAGCGCTGGCCGCACACCTGCGCCATGAAACCGGGGTCGCGATCGATGTGCTTCCGGCCGATCTCACCCAGCGCGACGAGCTGGCCGCCGTCGAGGCCAGGCTGTGCGACGACGCCCGCATCGGCATCCTGATCAACAACGCGGGCATCGCCCAGTCCGGCGGCTTCGTCGAACAATCGGCCGACAGCATCGAACGGCTGCTGAGCTTGAACACCACCGCGCTGACGCGTCTGGCCGCCGCCGTCGCGCCGCGCTTGGCCGGCGCCGGCGAAGGCGCGATCGTGAACATCGGTTCGGTGGTCGGCCTGGCGCCGGAGTTCGCGATGTCGGTCTATGGCGCAAGCAAGGCCTTCGTGCTGTTCCTGTCGCAGGGACTGAGTCTCGAACTGGCGCCCCGGGGCGTCTATGTGCAGGCGGTCCTGCCCGCCGCCACGCGCACCGAGATCTGGGAGCGGGCCGGCATCGACATCAATACGCTGCCTGAGGTGATGGACGTCGGCGAGCTGGTGGATGCGGCCCTGGTGGGCTTCGATCGCCGCGAAACCGTGACCATTCCGCCGCTGCACGTGGCCGCCCGCTGGGACACGCTGGACGGCGCGCGCCAAGCCCTGCTCGCGGATATCCGCCAGGCGCAGGCCGCCGAGCGATATCGCACGGCGGCTTGACGCGGCAGCAAGACAGCCTCGATTTCCTGGCCCGCCCTGAGCCGATACAGGTACTCCACCATGACGCAGACCGGCATACCTCCCGTATCGGGCCCGTCCTTCCAGGATGCGCCCAACCGTCGCATCGATGTCGGCGGCACCACGTTCGCCTATCGCGAACTGGGGCGCCAGGACGGAACCCCGTTGATCATGCTCAACCACTGGGGCGCGGTGCTGGACAACTTCGACCCCCGCATCGTCGACGGCCTGGCCCGCAGGCATCGCGTCATCGCCGTCGACTATCGGGGCATCGGTGGGTCGGGCGGGCAGGCGCCGATCACCATCGCGGAGATGGCGCGGGACACCATCGCGCTGATTCGTGCGCTGGACTTGGCGCAGGTCGATCTGCTCGGCTTCTCGCTCGGCGGTTTCGTCGCGCAGGAGGTCGTGCTGAAAGCGCCCGGCCTGGTGCGCAGGCTCATCCTGACCGGTACCGGGCCCGCCGGCGGCCAAGGCATCGAGCGGGTGGGGCGGGTGTCCTGGCCCTTGATCGCCAAGGGCCTGCTGACGCTGCGCGACCCCAAGTACTACCTGTTCTTCAGCTCCAGCGCCGGCGGCCGGCTGGCCGCCCGTGCCTTCCTGCAGCGGCTCAAGGAGCGCCGCAGCGACCGCGACCAGGGCGCCTCGCCGCGTGCGTTCCTGCGGCAGTTGAGGGCGATCACCGCCTGGGGCAGGCAGCCGCCCCAGGACCTGGGCGGCATCCGCATCCCGGTCCTGATCGCCAATGGCGACAAGGACATGATGGTGCCCACACCCAACAGCACCGACCTGGCGCGCCGCATTCCCAACTCGCAACTGGTCATCTACCCGGACGCCGGGCACGGCGGCATCTTTCAATATCACGCCGAGTTCGTGCCGAAAGCCTTGGCGTTTCTCGCCAGCTGACAGCGCCCCGCTCGACATCGCCGCACTGCGCTTCGGTCTGACCGAACCCGCCACCCAGAGGCACACCCATGAAAGCCTTCATCATCGACCGCTACGGCAAGAAGCAAACCGGCCGCATCGACGACATGCCAGAGCCGGACCTGCGGGACGACGACGTCCTGATCCAGGTCCATGCCGCGGGCGTCAACGCGCTGGACTCCAAGATCAAGAGCGGCGAGTTCAAGTTGATCCTGCCTTATCGTCTCCCGCTCGTTCTAGGCAACGACGTGGCCGGCACGGTCGTGCGCGTCGGCGCCGGGGTACGCCGGTTCAAGCCGGGCGACGAGGTGTACGCGCGCCCCGACGACGATCGCATCGGCACTTTCGCCGAGTTCATCGCCGTCGATGCCTCCTCGGTAGCGCTCAAGCCCGGCAATCTCGGCATGGTCGAGGCCGCTTCCGTTCCGCTGGTGGCGCTGACCGCCTGGCAGGTGCTGGTCGAAACCGCCCAGCTGAAGAAGGGGCAGAGGGTCTTCATCCAGGCAGGTTCCGGCGGCGTCGGTACCGTCGCCATCCAGCTTGCCAAACATCTGGGCGCCTTCGTCGCCACCACCACCAGCACCGCCAACGTGGGCTGGGTGAAAGCCTTGGGCGCCGACGTCGTCATCGATTACAAACGGCAGGATTTCGCCACCGAGCTTCGCGACTACGATGTGGTGCTCAACAGCCTCGGCAAGGACGAGTTGAGCCGGTCCCTGCAGATCCTCAAGCCGGGCGGGCATCTCGTCTCCATATCCGGGCCGCCCACGCCGGAATTCGCCGCCGCGCGCGGACTGGCCTGGCCGCTCAGGCAGGTGCTGCGCCTGCTCAGCCGTGGCATCCGCAGCCAGGCCAAGCGCAAGCACGTCCGCTACACCTTCGTGTTCATGCGCGCGGATGGGGCGCAGTTGCGCGAGATCGCCTCTCTCATCGAATCCGATGCGATCAGCCCGGTCGTCGACAGGGTGTTCCCGTTTGAGCGCACCCACGAGGCCTTGGCCTACTCTGAGAGCGGCCGTGCCAAGGGCAAGGTCGTGGTGCAGATGCTGTAGTTCCCTCTATGGGAGGAACGGCGGTAATCGCGGGAATCTGTATGAGGCTCGACGCTAATCCACGATCTCTTGGATGCTGCCTAGACTGGCCTTGAACACTCGGACATGGGGGTAGCTGGCCCGGTCGACCACTTCCAGCTCGTACTTGTCCTTGCTGCCTTTCGGAATGGTGAGGAACACGACTTCGTCGTCCCTGCCGAAGGCCTGGGTTTCGAGCGTGGCGCTGAAGGCCTGCTCGTCGTTGCGCTCCAGGTAGACGCTGTAACGCGTGCTGCGGAAGTCCGCTTGTTCCGCTTTGGGCAGGTGAATGATGTAGTGGCTGTCGCCGTCGACTTCCGCTTCCGGTCGTATGGGCGTCCCTTCGGTGACCTCGGGAGCCGGCGGCGCGACCCACCTGTCCACCGCCAGGGCGTTGCCACAGAACAGCGCGGCGCTCATTACGATCCATCTCAAGGTCACGGTGCATCTCCCGGCGTATGTCTGGCTGCGACGCGGCCTAAGCCGCGCGCGCAGGTCAAGGGTCGAAAACTCAAGGCTTCAGGGCTATCGGGCAGCATCCGGCTGCTTGCGCGTTTCCACTATTTGCTTGGAGGGTGGCGGCCGCCTGCCCACAGGGCTCCGCCGGAACACGGCGATCGGCCCCGCCGGTCCCGAGGTATGAGACCCAAGCCCTTGAACTTATGCAAGCCGGATGCGGCCAGCCGGTGCGGCAGGCGCGGAACCTCCGGCGGGGCCGGCGCGCATGGCCGCCGGCCCGGAAAGATTCCGTTCTAGAGAGCGACGGCGCAACGCCATGGAGGCAACGATGAACACGGACCCGTTCGACACCGGCCCTACGGGCACATTCCGGACGCTGTGCCAGAAGTATCCCGACGATACGGTCTACCGGGGCGCGGACGGCTTTCGTTCGCTGTGGGGGCCCATCTTCTACCGCGGCCGCGCGAACGGCAGCGCGCGTCTGCTGGTCATCGGCCAGGACCCGGCCCAGACCGAGGCGTTCACGCGCCGGATCCTGTCGGGACAGGCCGGCCGCCGCGTGCAGGGCTTCGTCGAGAAGCTGGGCTTCACCCGAAGCTACCTGATGATCAACGCCTTCGCGTACGGCATCTTCAATCAGGACATGGCGATGCCGCACTTGAACGATCCGGGGATTCAGGCCTATCGCCACCAGTGGCTGGAGGCGGCGTTCGCCAAGGGCAAGATCGAAGCGGTGGTCACCTTCGGCAACGCCGCGTTCAATGCCTGGACCGCGTTCAAGGCGACGCCGGCGGGGCAGGCGGTGACGGCCTTCCACCAGAAGGCGCTGCATCCCACGGCCGACAAGCCCGGCGGGCCGATCACGCGCAAGGATCTGCTCGACAATTGGAATGTCGCCCTGAACAAGCTGCGCCCGCACATCCTCAACCCGGACGTGAGCAAGGCCCTGGTCCCCTACGGCAACGATTTCACCGCGGCCGAGCTGCCGGCGATTCCGAGCCGGGACTTCCCGATGGGCCTGCAGCCCTGGATGCGCAACACGGATTTCTGGGCGACGCTGGGCGATCCGCCCGGCACCGAGCGGGCCAATATTTCGATCGAAGTCCCCTAAGGGCGGGCCCGTTCGGCGGTAGCCGGCCGTCGGTGCGCGCGCTCCGAGCGCGGCTCGGGCCGCGATCGCGCAGCGCAACGGCAGTGCCGCTTCGCTGCGTCGGCGTCGGGTCGGGAGCGGTCGGCCAATGCCGGTTCCCGGTCAGGGGCCTACGCCGCCATCGCCAGCGTATCGCGCGCGCGGCGATACGCTTTCAATCGGCTTCGACGAAAACATACTCGTTCTGCGCGTCTCGCAAGCTGAGCGTGCGCCCGGACGCGGAACGGCCGGCGACCAGGGGCGGGGGCGGGCTGGGGATGGCGCCGATGAATTCGGTCACGCTCTCGGCACCGCGGCGCGAGGCGACCGGCATGTCCCAGGCGTCGAAGCGGAAGCGCAGCTCGCCCTGGGATCGCTCCACGCGCAGTTCGCCTAGCACTTCGTTGCGATAGCGGGGCGCCAGCAGGGCGGCGTGTTCGCGGTCGGCCGGGAACGTCCATTGCCGGCATCGGTTTCGACCAGGGCGATCCTGGATCCGCCTTCGGGAGCTTGCAGCACGACCGCATGGTCGCGCCGTGCCTGGGTCCAATCCGGTGGAGCGACGAAGCCATGTCCGGACGGCGTCTTGCCCGGAGTGCCCGTTGCCGATCCGGCCGTCGCTGGGCTGCCGGCGGTTTGCGCCCAGCCGGCGACCGCCGGCGCGCAGGCCAGCAGGGCGGCGAGCAGACAGCGCCGGAAGGCCGCGGCGGCCACCGACGATGGCGTGAGTTTCGGCGAGGCTGCTGGCATGGATCGCTCCGCTGGGTGACCGCCGCCCAGTCTGGCCAAATCCGCGCCGGATCGGTTTCCTTATGCGCCTTGCCGCACTCCCGAAACCTGTTTCAGGAGTCGCGCGCACCGACGAGCTGGGCCTGCCGCCAGGCCGCGGGCGTCATGCCTTCCAGCTTCTTGAAGCTGCTGTAGAAGGTGGACATGGACAGGAAGCCGGAGGCCTCGGCCACTTGCTCCATCGCCATTTGCTCCGGTTCGCGCAACCGCCGCTTGGCGGCCTCCACCCGCAGCTGCATCAGGTAGGGCTTGAAGGCGGTCTTGTGGTTGTCGTTCAGCAGTTGCGACAAACGCGCCGGCGGCAGATTCAGGCGCCGCGCGACCCTGGCAAGACTGAGGCGCGCGTCCTGGTACAGCGCCTCCTCGGTCATCAGCCGGTGCAGGGACTGCAACGCGGCCTGCGCCTCGTTCTCGGCGATCTTGCGGTCCTGGTAGGGCTGGGCGGCGACGCGCGCCTTGCGCCGGGCGAGCAGCACGACCGCGCCCAGGTACAGCACCAGCGAGAACGACAGCGCGCCGACGATGTACGAGGTCAGCCCGGCGGTGAAATACGCCAGCCAGACGACCGCGACCCCGGCGATCACCGCCGCGGCATGGCCCCGGCCGATGCCGTCGACGGCGGCCGGTGGATCGGTTTGCCGGACGGCGCGCAGGTACAGGCCGACGGCGGCCAGCAGACAGGCCAGCCAGCTGTAAGTCACCGCGTGCCAAACCGGCATGCCCCACCATTGCGGATGGTCGGTGTAGGGGAAGGCCGCGCCGAAAGCCGTGGCGGCAACGAGCAGGCTGGCGGCGACCCGCCAGTCCCGGCGCGTGCGCTCGCCCTTCGGATCCGCCCAGGCCCGCACGAAGCCGACCAGGCAGGGCCCGATCAGGAAGCAGGCGGTCAGGCCCACCTGCAGAACCGTCTTGGAAATCTCCGGGTAAAAATAGAACAGCACCGATTTGCCGGTGCGGATGCTGATCACCAGGATCAACACCGCCAGCCACCGCTGCGCCGGTGTGACCGGGCGCCGCAACAGCAGATAAGCGGCCAGGGCCGATCCGTTGAACGCGCCCAGGCCGGCGAAGAAGAACAGCAGGTAGGGGGCGATCATGACGGCGACATGGACGGAGTCGGCCTGGGCGAGGACCACATCGCTGGAGGATACGGCTTGGGAGATGGAACGAGAACAATCCCTCGTCCGACGGAAGCCGCCAGTCGGGCCGGGACGGCTTTCAGCCATGGGCCTTGCCGCAAGGGCCGCTCGACCATTGCAACCTCGCCCCGTGCGGCCAACATTCCCATCGAGCTTCCGTACGGGAACCTCGCTCTGGAGCCGATGGACAGCCGCTGCAGCGATGATCGGGTTTACAGGATTGGCCTGGCTTGCGCGCAGATGCGGTTCGCTGCGCTCACCGCAGCCTACGGTGAGCGGTGAGGGCGCGCTCGATCGCGGCTCAGCCGACTACCGAAGGGTCGGCGACTTCGATCACCATCGGCGCGTCGTCGGCGGCATTCGCTGCGCGCCACACGCGCACCTCGGCGCCGACGCCGGGAACCTGGGTCTGCAGCAGGTACGCGCGTGAGTCCACGGGGTGCCACTCGCCGCGAACCGGGCGATCGTCGGAAATCTGCACGACCAGCGAGAAGGCGGTGACCGCCCCTTCTTCGGCGAGTTTCCAGCGCCGTTCGGTCACCCGGCCGCCGCTCGCGACCGCACGGGGGCCGATCGCGCGCCAAACCGCTTGCAGCCGCGCTTCCAGCTTCGCCTGCTGGATCGAGCCATACAAAATGGCCCAAAGCGCGACCGCGAGGCCGCCCAGCATGACGGTGAAGATGAGGTTGAACCACCAGCCGGGGGTCTCGTCCGTCCAGAGCTGGTAGATCCCCCAGATGGCGCCGATGGAGGCGAGCAGGTTCAACAAGGCGAACCAGGCGCGTCCCGAGCGACCCATGCGGCGTGGAAAGCCCAGCGCCTGGGGCGCCTGCGCGAGCGACGGTGCTTCCAGCTTCGGTACGAGATGGATGACGTGACCGTCGACGTGGTCGTACGTGCTGGGCGTCGGCATGCGCGCATGGTAATGGGGACCGCCGGAATCGGCCAAGCGTTCGCTGGGACGACAGCGGCACGGCCGGCGATGCGCGACCGGCGCCGCGATCAGGACTCCGGGTCGTACATGATCTCGCGCACTTCCTGGGCGCAGCGGCAGGCCGCCGCGAGCTTGGCCGCCCACTTCAGCGCCTCGTCTCGCGATGCCACCTCGAAGATGGAGAAGCCGCCGATCACCGCCTTGGTCTCCGGGTAGGGGCCGGCGGAGACCGAGCCGTCGCTGGCCACGATGCTGGCCTGCTGGCTTAACAGGCCGCCGCCGAAGATCCAGACTCCGGCCGCCTTGGCCTCGCCGACCACGGCGCGCGAGGCAGCCGATACCGCGGGCAGATCGGCTTCGGAAATCCTCATCGATCCGTCGTCGAACGAGATCAGGTATCGCTCCATGTCGGCTCTCCTGTGCTCAATGGCCGGGCCGCAGGATCGGCCCGCGTCGGGGTCACGCCTCCGGGATGGCGGCTGCCGCCAACGGCGCCATCACCGTCCAGCCCAGGGTCGTATAGAGCCGGCGGCCGTCTTCGGTCGCGACCAGCAGCGGCAAACTCGCGGGGGATCGTCTCGCCGCCGCCAGTGCGGCCATCACCGCGATGCCCAAGCCCTTGCGCCGATGATCCTGCGCCGTCTCGATACGGTCGTAAATGAATACTTCCGCGGTCTCCGCCGCGGACCCGGTCGCGGCCACGTCGCCCGCCGGCGCGATGACGCTGGCGCGCGTGACCGATCCGGCCTGCCGCAGCTCCATCCGGTATCCGTCCGCCAACGGTCTGGTCTCGCGGACGGCCGCTGCGGTAGTCATGAAATAGTTCGTCGGCTGAATTTCCCAGCGCGCGGGCAGCGCGCTACGCAGCTCCTCGTCGGAGCCGCACAGCTTCAAGTAGTGGCGCGGCGCCGAAATCTCGTGGGCGATTTCGCGCAAGCCGTCGCACGGCTGCGGGAACACCCAGCGCGTGACTTCCTTGTCCGATCGGGTATCGACGCGAAAGCCGCCACGATCGTGAACCGGCGGCGGGGCGCCCCGGGCGATGGAGTGGGCGGCTTGCCAGGCGAAAACGAGTTGGGGGTCGAGGGAAGGCGGCGTCATGGCGGATCGTTGGGGGCGCCCGGATATGGCGCATGAAGCCGTGCCGGGAAGCGGCATCGGCGCGAGTGGCTATTTGACCGGCATGCCGGCGCTGACCAGCGCGTGCAAGGCGATGCCCATGCCGATGGACAGCGTCCACAGCGCCGTTCCCTCGAACAATCTTTCGAGCTTCATCGCGCTCTTGTGGGAATAACTCGCGTGTTCGCTCTTTCGCAGGATCTCATGGCTCTGCCGGATCCGATCCATCAGCGAGAACTGCACGAAGAAAGCCAGCAGCGCCGACAGGAACATGAGGCTGGCGGCGATCATGAGCTTGACGAAGAATTTCTTGTCGCCTTCCACGAACTGGACCAGGGCGATGAGTCCGGCCGCCGCCGTCATGGCGATGGTCCCCAGCTGCTTGAGGTAGTCGAAAGACAGCGTCACGGCCGTGTCCAGGCTGACGTGCGAGGCCTGCTCCTGTGGTGCCCGCTCCTGTGGGGGCTGCTCCTGTGAGGCCTGCTCCTGTAAGGCCTGCTCCTGTAAGGCTTGTCCCATTCAGAACTCCGATCCCTGCCCTCGACTCGTGGCCATCCGCGGGTGCGAGCGGTCGCCAGCGCATCCTGGCGAGCACTATACCCTCGATGCCGACCGCTCCTTGTGGCTGCCGGCTCCAGCCGACGAGCCGCGCATAGCCGGCCGGGCGTTCCGTCCTGCGTACCCGGGGATGCGCCGGCGTTCTTGAGCCGGGTCCGCAATGGTTCGAAAGCGGAATTCTTGTCGGGATGCGGCCCGGCTCGGCTGGGTTGGAGGGCCCGGCGCCGGATGGCGTGGAGGCGGGCTTTGCAAGAGCGGCGCGATCCGCGGCCGCGCGCTGACGTCACGGGCCGTCGCGCGGGCGCGGACGGCGCCGCTCCTGCAAGCCTCAAGCGGAAACCAGGACCCCGTCGGCGGGCGCGAGCACCGGACGCACGCCGCGCGGGATCGCCTGGGCGTCCATGTGCAGCACCATCACCCGGCCGGCGTTGAGCGCGGTGCCGACTTCGGCGTTGGCGCCCAGCGCCAGCGCGATCTCGTCCAGCGTGGCGCTGGCCGGCGCGCCGCGGCGGTCCTTGCCGGCGAAGCGCCAGCGGTTGTATTCGGCCCAGGCGATCAGCACCGCCGCCGCGCACAAGGCCAGGCTCGGCAGCGCGATCAGCAGGAAGGGTTCGACCCGGTGCTCGCGCATGTAGAGCTCGAAGTAGGCGTTGCGTATGCCGAGCACCCACAGCACGAAGGTGATCACCGGCATCCACAGGTAGACGTACATGCCCCAGAACACCGCGGTCACGAAGCCCCAGGCGGTGCGGCGCAGGCGTGGTTGCGCGCGCCGCTTCTGGATCAGGCGCGAGTCGAATTTGGCCGCGTTCTTGCGGACGTCTTGAGCGGTGTTCATCGGATTCCCCTGTCAGGACTGACCCAGGTCGCGCGCGTGTCGCGGCGCTTGAGCAGCGCCTTGGGCAACGCGGTGACCGTGGTCGCGAAACTCAACAACCAGTACGCCATCGGGTACCAGATCATCCAGTAGTAGTTGCGGCCGACGCCGGTCTCGTAGCGGCGGTCGATGATGATGCTGGCCGCGAACTGCAGCAGGCAGACCATCGCCAGGATCATGCCGTGCCAGGACGGCAGCAGGCTGCGGATGTACAGCTCCGGCGGCAGCGGCACGGCCAGCCCGATCAGCCACAACAGCATGATGAAGGCCATGGCGTAGGCCCAGATCACGCTGAGCAGGTACTCGGCCATGACCGCCCACATGCGCCGCTTGCGCCACGACAGCAGGTCGCGGCTGTGGCGCAGCAGCACCTCGACGCCGCCCTGGGCCCAGCGCAGGCGCTGGCGCCACAGGCCCTTGAGGGTTTCCGGCATCAGGATGAAGCACATGGCGTTGGGCTCGTAGCGGATGTCCCAGTGGTCCATCTGCAAGCGCCAGCTGATGTCGATGTCCTCGGTCACCATGTTGTCGGACCAGTAGCCGATCCGGTGCAAGGCGGTGCGTCGGAAGGCGCAGATCACGCCCGAGACGGTGAACAGCCGACCGTACACGCGCTGGGCGCGCTTGATCATGCCGATGATCGAGGAGAACTCGCCGACCTGCAGACGGCCGAGCAGGGTGGAGCGGTTGCGGATGCGCGGGTTGCCGGTGACCGCGCCGACGCGCTGGCCCGAGGCCAGGTGCCAGACCATCCAGTGGGTGGCGTACTCGTCGAGCAGGGCGTCGCCGTCGATGCAGACCAGGTATTCCGAACGTGCGGCCAGCGCGCCCATGCGCATGGCGTTGGCCTTGCCCAGGTTGCGGTCCAGGTGGATCACGCGCAGGCGCGGGTACTGCTGGGCGAGCGCGTTGAGTTTCTCGGCGGTGTCGTCGCGGCTGCCGTCGTTGATGGCGATGACTTCGAAGTCCGGATAGCGCTGCGCCATCGCCGCGGCGATGGTCTCCTGGACGTTGTCGCCTTCGTTGTGGCAGGGGATCAGGATCGACACCGGCGGCGTCTCCACCAGCGGCGGCGGGTCGGTGCGCGGGCGCGCGTGGCGCTCGCGTCGCAGGTAGTAGTAGAGGCCGCCCGAGATCCAGAAGAACGACATCAGGATCGGATAGAAGAACGCGAATTCGAACAGGAGGTGAAGGAAACGATACATGGCCATTTCCTCACTTTTCCAGGTAAGGGAAGGAACGCGCCGACAGCGCTTCGCGCGCGTCGGCGGTGTCCGGGCGGTCGGCGACGAAGTCGTCCGGATACCAGCCGATGTGGCGCACGCCCTGGGCGAGCAGGCGCCGTACCTGCGCCTTCAGGCGTTCGGCCGGAATCGGCTGGCGGTTGCGCCAGTCCACGGTCTGCAGTTCGAACAAGGTCTGGGTCAGCTGCGGGTCGTGGCCGCGCGCGGCCGCCACCAGCCGGTCCAGCCAGCGTTCGGGCTGGCGGCTGCCTTCCATCCACGGCATCGCCATCAGCGCGGTGTAGTCGTAGGCGCGGTTGAAGCTGTCCAGGCGCTGGGCGAACCAGGCCTCGCTCTGCGGCTCCAGCACCGGGCGCGCGTACAGGTTGCGCACGGTCTTGAGCTTGGGCCGCCAGCGTTCGGCGGCGCGCTTGAGTTCCAGGGTGAAGTCGATCAGCTCTTGGGTGCGCGCCTGCGATTCCGGCGCCGCGCTGCCCTGGAGTTCGGTGTCGCGCAGGTAGGCGTCGTCGTGGAACAGCAGGCCTTCCAGATAGGAGCCGGCGGCGAGGTCGGCGTAGATGCCGGCGACCAGGCGGCGCACTTCCGGCCGGGTGTAGTCGAGGCGGTAGACCTCGTCGGCGCCCGTGCTGTGGATCGCCAGCGCGGCGCGCTGGGCGGGGTCGGGCAGTTCGTAGCCCAGCACCGGCAGCCAGGCGTAGACCACCACGCCGGCGCGCGACTTGAGCTGCCAGGCGACGCGGTTGAACAGGTCCGCGCGCATCGGCAGGGCGTGGTTGGGGAAGTACAGGGCGTCGGCCGAACCGTTGCCGTCCGGGTCGGCGAAGGCCTGCAGGAACACATGGCTGGGCGCGATCTGCTTGACCCTTTCGATCAGGGCGTCGAGATTGCGCTCGGTCTGGGCCGGGTCGGCGTCGTAGACCGAGTCCAGGTCCACCTGCAGCGCGCGCACGCCGGTGCGCTCTTCGTCGTGGCGCAGCTGATAGGCCAGATCGCCGACGTTGGGGTTGTTCATCACCAGCAGACGCGCCAGGCCGTGCAGGTCGGACGGCATCGGCGTGCTGCGGCCTTCCAGGTCGAACGAGACCGACATGCCGAGTTGGTCGGCGATGCCGTTGGTGACGCCGTTGTAGGCCGCGTACGGCCACACCACCGCGCGCGGGGCGCGGCCGAGTTCCTGTTGCAGACGCTGCTTGCTGCGTTCCAGGTCGGCGCGCACGCGCGCGAGGTATTCGGACTCGGTCTCGTAGCGTGCGGTGGCCGGGTCGTAGCGGCGGGTGACCGCGGCCGGCGTCGAGTTGCCCTGCGGATTGGAGACGATGCCGTGGTGCAGGTCGTCGCTGTGGCTGGCGACCTCGACCAGGCCGCTGGCCTGCATCTCGCGCAGCTGCGCCCAGGTCACGAAGTCTTCGCCGGTGAACGGGCGCGGACCGTAGTCGACGCTTTCGCCGGCGGGCAGCTCGACCCAATGCGTGACCACCGCGGCCAGGGCCGGGTAGTTGTAGGCGCGCAGCAGCGGAAAGGCGCGCGTGTACAGGCTGCGCAGGCCGTCGTCGAAGGTGATCAGCACCGGTTTGCTCGGCAGCGCGGCGCCGCCGTTGTTGGCGGCGATCACCTGAGACAGCGAAACCGGGTGGTAGCCGTGGCCGGACAGCCAGTCCAGATGAGCGGCGAAGTTCTGCGTGCTGACGGCGTAGGCGTCGCCGTCGCCCTTGCGCGCGACGTCGTCGCGCACGTCGTGGTAACTCAGCACCAGCAGAGGTTCGGCCGCGCGCGCGGCCGCGGGCAGCAGCATGCAGAACACCAGCGCGTACAGCACCAGCACGATCAGGATCAGCCGCGAGGGGCGGTGCGGACGGTTCATCTCATTCTCCCCAGCGCAATTCGGCATCGAAGCCCAGGCGCTGTTCGCGCTGGCCGTCGTAAACCGGGCGCGACCAGTTCAGGCCGTAGCTCAGCACCCGCCCCGGGGCGAACTGCCACTCGTGTTCGTAACGCAGCGACGGCACCCAGGCCGTGCCGTAGTCCTGCTGCCAGTAGGCGCCCGACGACAGGGTCAGACGTTGGCGGAAATGGCGGTCGTAACGGCGCCAGGCCAGATGGTCCAGGCGGATGCCGAATTCCGCCGAGGCATCGCGCGAAGGATTGAAATAAGGCGCGTCGTCGCGGCTGCCACGGCCGGCGCCGAGGCTGGCCAGGCCGTTGATCAGCAGGTGCGGGCGGCTGAGCAGACGCTGGTCCAATGCCAGGCTCAGTTGGTCGCGGTCGTTGCCGTCGTCGTAGCGCCAGCGTTGCGCGGTCGCGCTCAGCGCGGTGCGTTCGCTGGGGCGGTAGTCGGCGCCCACTTCGATCAGGTCGCCGGCGATGCCGGAGGCACGCGCCTGCAGCGAGGCGGCGGCGTCGTTGCGGCTGACGCGCGCGCGCAGGGCGTAACGGTCGTCGATGCGCCAGCCGGCGTCGACGGCGACGGCGGTGCCGCCCAGGCCGTCGCGGTCGCGGCCGACATGCAGTTGGGCGTCGAGGCGGTCGTAGGCGTAGCTCAGGCCGACTTCGTTGCGCTGGGCGACGCTGCGGTCGCCCTGGAAATCGGCCCAGCGCCGGCCGCTGCGCGCGAGCAGGCGCCAGCGGTCGTCGATCAGCGGCGTGGCGGCTTCGATACCGTACTCGCGGTCGCGGTTGCCCAGCGGCGAGGCGCCGCCGCCGTCGCGGTTGCGTCCGCCGGCCGCGTACGCGCGCGCCTGCCAGCCGCGGCGCATCCGCCAGTTGCGGTCCATCGAGCGCACGTGCGGTTCGTTCGGGTAGCGCGCCAGTAGCTGGTCGTGGATCGGGCGCGCCAGGTCGTAGCGCTGCAGGGTCGACAGGGTTTCGACCTGGCCGATGCGCGCTTCGACGTTGCGTTCGTCCAGGGTGCTGGCGATCGAGAAACGTTCCAGCGCGCGTGTCGGCCAGCCGCGGAACATATAGATGGAGCCGAGCGTGGCCTGCAGGTCGGCGTTGTTGGGGCCGATCGCGGCCAGCGGCTCGATCATGGCCTGGGCGCCGGGCAGGTCCTCGCCGAAGGCGCGGGCGAGGGCGTAGTTGGTTTCGGCGTCGTAGCGCGGCCAGTTCTCGTAGCCGCGGCGCGCACCGGGCGCGCGCGGCCAGGGCGCGCGCGCGTCGACCAGCCCGCGCAGCAGCGGCAGGGCCAGGTCGTAGCGTTCGCGTTCGAGTTGGGCGTAGCCGAGCTGGATCGGCAAATCGGGATCGTCGGGATCGGCCCGCACCGCGCGCTCCAGGACCGGCGCGGCCTCGTCCGGACGGCGCAGCGCGAGCAGCGAGTCGCCGACCGCGCCCAGCGCGTAACCGGGTACCGGACGACCGCCGGCCTCCAGGCGCTGGTAGTCGTCGGCGACTTCCTGATGGCGGCCGAGGCGGTTGAGTACGATCAGGCGGTCGTAGGCCAGGCTGTCGGGCTCCGGCGTGCCGCTGCGCGCGAGCTGGGCGCGATAGGCGTCGATGGCGGCGTCGGCGGCGCGCGCTTCTTCCAAGCGGGTTGCTTCGTCGACGGCGTAGAGCTTGCTCCAGACGATGCGCCGGGCCAGGCCGGCGGCTTCCAGGCGGCTCGCCTCTTCGGCGCTGAACAGTTCGGGGCGGCCCTGATACAGCAGGCGCGCGCGGTCGCGGCTGCCGATGTCGGCCAGGGTCAGCACGCGCAAGCGGTACAAGCGCGCATCGGAGGGGTGCGCGGCGAGCTGTTGCTCGATCAGGGCCAGCGCCGCCAGCCAATCGCGGTCGGCGCGCAGTTGTTCGATCCGGGGGTAGGGGATCGCGGTCGCGGCCTGCCCTTCAGCGGCAGCTACTGACGTGGCGTGGAAGGTTCCACCGGCCAGTACCAGGGCCAGGGACAGCGTGAGTCGGTGTAAAGACGGCATGGATGATCCGTATCCCGTGTGGCTGGAGGGGGCTGGGGCGGCCCCGGAGACCTGGCTTATAAAATGTGAGCTAAGTCACAGGTTGTGGACGCAAAGTCTGTGCCAGCGTGAGTCATCCGGCTGGTTTTGTTCATTTAGAGCAGGCACTTAGGCGCTGGAGGCCCCCTAGGGGGGCTTGCGGCCCGTTCAGGTTCGCCAGCTCGGCGCCGTCGAAAAAAAACCGGCACGGGGCCGGTTTGGGGGACAGGAGCAGAACCTGTCAAAAGCTGGCCGCCTGCGCCGAATCTGACCGGCAGGGGCGGGCCCGTAGTCCTAGGGATGATCGCCGCGGCCGATTCGTCGCAGCTGCGTCGGCAGGACCGATCCTCGGTCGCTGCGCGCCCGGCGCCGGCGGCGACGATACGCGAGCCACGGTTACGGATGCGGCCGCGCCGCATACGGTTGAGCCGCAACGATGCGGTTTGCGCCAAAGCGAGGGCGAAACGACAGACTCGGCATATTGCGCGTCGCCCGAGGCTAGCCGCTGGTCTTCGAACGCATTCGGACCGGCGTCGATAGGGACGACCACAACCGATGCCGCGAAATTAATCGGCGGGTATCGATGGCTGGCTGCTGCGGGAACGCCGGCCTGCGAATCCGCCGCGTCGTGCGTAGCCAGCTCGGATGTCGGAGCGGCGGAAATCCGCGATGCGCGATCGCGCGCCGACCAGCCGCGCATCGTGCGGCTCGGGTCGGCTGCCGCGTTCGGGATGCTTGCGCATCGACGGCCGGCGCCGGGCGCCGAACGCCGCAATAGTACGAAGGTCGTAGTGGACCTGCGGCGGTCGCTCGCTCAATCTGCCCACGTACCGCAAGAACGATTCCTCGCCAAGATCGCGCGCTTGCATGGCCGATGTGACGCTGTGACTTTGATCACGGAAGCGGTGTCCGTAATCATTGCCGCGAATGACGCCATGCTACTTTGATCGCGCGCGAAAACAGGAACGGAACTCGCGTGTTTCTAGGGAGCTGGATCTGGTTCCGCAGGGGGAATGGCGATGGTCGCAAGCTTGATGGAAGCCGTGGATCGGCTGCCCACGCTCGCGGTGGTGGAGGACGACCGGACATTCAGGGAAGACGTGCTGATGCCCGTGCTGAGCCATTCCGGATTCTCCGTCGTGGGAATGGGCGGAGCGCTGGAGCTGTACCGGTCGATGACGCGGCGCTCCTACGATCTGGTGCTGCTGGACATCGGCCTGCCCGACGAAGACGGCTTCAGCATCGCCGCGCATCTGCGCGGCTTGGCACCGCGCATCGGCATCGTGATGTTGACCGGATACGACTCCACTCAGGACCGCTTGCGCGGCTTGCGCGCGGGCGCGGACGCCTATCTGCCCAAGCCGGTCGACATGGAAGAGGTGGTGACGACGTTGCGCAATCTGGCGCGTTGGGTCGTTCCGGAAGCCAGCCCCGTGCACACGCATGCGAGATGGCGCCTGGACGAGCGAGGCTGGTGCATCCTGACCCCCAGAGGCATGCAGATCGAGCTGAATCTGGCCGAGCGCCAGGTCATGGCGATGCTGGCCGCGGCGGCCGGCATGCCGGTGCAGCGCGAGGCGCTGATCGCGCGTTTGGTCAAGAACGCTCACGATTTCGATCCGCATCGTTTGGAAATGCTGATTCACCGCCTGCGCAAGAAATGCCAGCAGGCCGCGGAAGAAGAACTGCCGCTGCGCGCGGTGCGCAGCGTCGGATACGTATTGAACTGGTAGCGGATCGGGCCGGGGCCGGGCAGGCGTTTGGAAAAGAGCCGTGTGAGTAGTTTGCGGATCCGGCTGCGACGGATGGCGCTGGCCGCCGTGTTAGGCCTGTGCGGCTCCGCTGCGGCGGCGCCCTCCGAGCTGCCCGGACACCGGGTGGGCGCGCACGCGTTCAGCAGCGACGACGGCCTTCCGCAGTCGGGCGTGAATACCGTGGTCCAGAGCCGCGACGGCTATCTCTGGATCGGCACCTTCGGCGGCCTGGCGCGTTTCGACGGCCTGGCGTTCACGATATTCCGCGGAAAGCCCACGTTCGATGCGCCCGTTTCCGAACGCGCACCGCAAGCGGGCCCCGCCAGCGATCGCATCCTGGCGCTGTATCAGGACGATCGCGACTGGCTCTGGGTCGGCACCCAGGACGCCGGGCTGAGCGTGCGCAAGCAGGGCATGTTCCACCACCTGCCGATCTGCGGCGGCATCTGTCAGATCAACGACATCCTGCAGACGCCGGATCGCACGCTGTGGATGGCCACCAGCGTCGGCGTGCTCAATCTGGATCCCGTGCGTGGGCGCGAAACCTGGATCGATCCTGGCAGCACCGGCTACGCCCGCCTGGCGCGCGACAGCCAGGGGCGCATCCACGTGGCTGGAAACGAAGGTTTCTTCGTCGTCGCCGATGGGCGCCTGCGACGCATCCCCTTGCCCGACGGGGAGCGGCGGATACCGCTGCTGAAAGCCAGCGGCAGCGGCCTGCTGGTGGGCACGGAGCGCACGCTCTATCGCTACGATCCCGCGCGCGAACACTGGCAACCGTTGGGCGTGATCGGCCCCAAGGCCGCCGTGAAGGACGCGGACGGCCGATGGTGGGTGGCTACGGTATCCGGGCATCTGTTCCGGGAGTCCGACTCCGGACAATGGCGTGACGTGCCCGAACTGTTCGGCCTGGGCATCACCAGTCTGGCGCGGGACGACGAAGGCAATCTGTGGATAGGCAGCGGCGGCAAGGGTTTGTTGCGCGTGCGCAAGCCGCTGTTCGGGCTTGTCTCGGTCACTGGATCGGGCATGAACATGGCCGGACGCGCGGTGGTCGCCGACGGCCACGGCGGGCTGTGGCTGGGATCGGCTTGCGCGGGGCTGTGGCATCGATCGTCCGACGGCAGCATGCGGCGCCATCCGATCCAGTCGGGCCAGGGCAACGGCTGCGTGGCCAGCCTGGCCCTGGATCGCGAGGGCACGCTCTGGGTGGGAACGGTCGAGGGGCGATTGATACGCGTGGCCGACGGCCAGGCCACGGCGGTCGGGGCCTGGTCGATCGGTAACGCGATCAATGTCTGGCAGCGCGGCGACCGGCGTTTTCTGGTCAGCTCCCAGCGCTCCGTGTTCGATGTCCGGACCGACAGCCAGGGGCGCATCGTCGCGCAGCAGCGCATTCCCGCGCTGGAGGGCATGAGCGTCAACAACATCGTTCCCGCCGCGCGCGGCGGCGACTGGTTCGTCGGCGACCGCGGCGTGTGGCGAGTGGTCGATAAACGGGTGGTCGAGCGATGGACGCCGCGGGAAGGCCTGTCCTCGCGTTTCGCCCGGGCCTTGTACGAGGACAAGGACACCGCCACGCTCTGGGTAGGACTCTACGGCGGCGGTCTGAACCGCATCCGCAACGGCCAGGTGTTCCGCTACGACAGCCGCAACGGCCTGTTCGACGATACGGTGTCGTGCATCCTGCGCGACGAGCGCGGACGCTTGTGGCTGGGCGGCAATCGCGGCATCACCCTGTTGCCGGCGCCGCGGAACGCCGCGGCCGAGATCGAGTCCATCGGTTACGCAGCCAACGATGGCCTGATCCCTTCCGAAATCAACGGCGGGCATTCGACTCCCTGCCACCGCGATACGCAAGGCAAGCTCTGGTTCGCCCTGGTGGAAGGGTTCGCCGTGTTCGATCCGGCCGACTTCCCCGACGTCCAGCCTGTGCGGCTCAAGCCGCGCATAGAAGGGGTCGCGGTCTCCGGACGCGCGCAGCAGATCGCCGGATCGTCGCTGGCTCTGGAGCCGTTCGCGCGCAGCCTGGAAATTCACTATACGGCCGTCAATCTGAGCCGGCCGCGGGAAACCTATTTCCGTTTCCGTCTACGCGGATTCGATGCCGACTGGGTGGAAGCGGGGCAGAACCGCAGCATTCTCTACCCGTCGATTCCGTGGGGAGAGCATGTGTTCGAAGTCCAGGCCCGCACCCAGGGCGGACGATGGTCGCCGATTCCGGCCCGCCTGAAGATTCTCAATCCGCAGCCCTGGTATCTGCGGACCTGGATCCTGATCCTGGCGACCTCGTTGAGCCTGCTGGCCCTGGTCGGCGGCACCCAGTTCGGCGCGAACCACATGGGCTTGGGGCGCGGGGAACATTCCGACTAGGCGGCGACGCCGGGCCGTGCTCAGGAACCGACGGCGCGGTTGCGCATCATGGCCGACTCCGCCGTGCGCGCGAGTTCGCGCGAGCCTTCATGGCCGGCATCGTCGTGGACCGTCTGCCCGGCTCGCGCCAGCGGCAGGCGGATCCGGATGCGCGTGCCGCGGCCCGGGGCGCTGTCGGCCTCGATGTCGCCGCCGTGGTCGGCCACGAAGCGATGCACGGTGGCCATGCCGATGCCGGTGCCCTTGTCCTTGGGCTTGGTGGTGAAGAAGGGCTCGTACAGGCGCGCCAGTACCTCCGGTGTCATCCCGATGCCGCTGTCTTCCAGGGTCAGCAAGGCGCGGTCGCCGTCGGCCGCGACGCTTACCTGGAAGCGGCCGCCCTGCGGCATGGCGTCGCAGGCGTTGCTGGCGATGTTCAGCAGCGCCAGCACCAATTCGTCGCGGTCGGCCTGGACCGTCAGGCCGGCGACGGAGGTGTCCAGCGACACCTGGATCGAGCGCGGGAACATCGGCAGGATCAGCGGCCGCAGTTCCTCGACCGCCTCGGCCAGGTCGAAGCTGGAAATCTGCCGGACATGCGTGCGGCTGAAGCTGAGCAGGCGCCGGGTCAGGGTGGCGCCGCGCCGCGCGGCCTGACGTATCCCGGGCAGGACGGCGTCGATCGAACCGCCGCGCATGTCCACCGAGGTCGCATGGCCCAGGATCACGCTGAGGATGGCGTTGAAATCGTGGGCGATGCCGGTGGACAGGCGGCCGATGGTCTCCATCTTCTGCGTCTGCAGCAGGCGTTCGTAGGCGCGTTCCTTTTCTTCGACCTGGCGTCGGAGTTCGCGGCAGGCTGCGTCCAGTTCCTCGCTGCGCTTGATCGCCCGCTGCGACGACAGGATCAGGCGATCGAGGATGGTCGCCAGGACCAGGAAATTCATGCTGGCCAGCAGCAGGTTGGCCAAGGCCTCCGAGGCCTGGCTGGAATCCGCCGCCAGCCGCAGATCGGTATGCGTGCCCAGGGCCAGCACCGCCGCGTACGTCAGCGCCGTCCACCACACGGCGCTGCGCCCCAGCAGCAGGCCGGCGAACAGCAACGGCAGCAGGTGGGTGATCTGCAGCCCGGATTGCGCGCGCAATCCGTAGGCCTGATAGCTCATGCCGATCAGGACCAGGCCGCCGACGACGGTGAGACCGGCCGACAGCCGGAACAGGCCGTTGCGCAGCAGGCAAAGGCAAAGCCAGGCATAGGCGCCGATCACCAGCGTCAGCCAGTTCTCGGTGATCCGGGTCATGTCTTCCGCGGCCGCGCAGGAGCCGATCGCGAGCAGCGTCGAGGTGACGCAGGTGACGGCCAGCAGCGCCTGCAGCGTCAGCGCGTTGCGCTGGTCGTGGGCCGCCGTGGGCACGCGCCTCACCCAAGCGAGGACGCGATGCCATGAGGAGGAAAGCGATACGCGGAAGGTCATCGGTGGCGTGGGCGCATGGGGTGGTGGTCGCTGGCCGGAGAGCGGCGGGAGCCTCCCGCGCAGCGCTCGCACGCTCGACTCGAGGACGCGGCCGGTCGCGGTTTCCTGGCTTGAATGACCACCGGTGGCAGAGTAGCAGCGTGGTCCGGCCTGGCAACGGACGGCTCACTGTCTCAGCAGAAAAACGTAATGGAAGTCACCTTTTTGGTGCCTGACTTTGCCCGAGCCCGGCGTTCGGCGTCGTTTCTTGGATTTCTCACCGCCCGTGAGCGTTTGATTGCGCGCGCGCATGCGCCGCGGCGCGCGTCGTCGTTGGCGCGCGAATTCTGGCGACGCGGCATCGAAGCTTCGTTTCGTTGGCGAGCCCGATACCTGCGGTGCGGACGCATGCGCGAGGTTCAAGGGCGCCCGATTTCGCAAGCGCGCGTCCACCGGGTCCGGCCATCGGAACACGCCGCTGTTTTGCGCTGCAGTCGGGCAAGACGCTTCTGTGGCAGGCCGCCGGAATCGAGCGAACGGCGGGCCGCGATCGGCGCACGCGATCGAGCGTTCCGGGTCGATCCCATGCGCTTCACGCGAGGCGCGCCGCCGAAAATATTTCGTGAGCAATCGTGCGTGTAATCGCGGTTTTCGCTCGCTAACGTTCGTCACGTAAGACCAGTAGCGCGGCTCCGCACAGCGGAAGCGGCGCGCTTCGGACCGCCATCAGGATGGGCAGTGCATGAAGCGGACTATCGACGGACGTAGTGGCGGTGCGACGGCAGGGACCGAGTCTGTCGCAGGCCAGGGACCATGCGGATACGCGGCCTTGCTGCCGTCGATGTTGCGGGCGCTGCGGACGTTCGTGCGCATGGCCATCGCTACCTCGGTTGCCAACGCGTCGCGGCCGGTATGCGCGAGTACGGCCGCCGACGACATCGCCGGCCTGCGCGCCGATCGGAACCTCAGCCCGAATGTGGGCGCCGATCCGGCCGACGTCCATCGCGCCCGCGCATGCGGGCGTCGCCGGACAGCGGCCCAGGGCGCCGCGCCGGAGCCAAAGATCAAACGGGAGAGAGAGTCCGGCATGGACCGCTATGGGCAGTGGAGCGACGACGGAAACCGGCCACGGCGTTCGAGCTTGCGATCCCGACCTCCCGCTACCGACCACGGACCCGACCGCCTCGATCCGCTGACCGCCGCATTGGCTAGCTAAAGGGAAACACCTAATGAACAAGATCTACAGCCTCGTATGGAGTCCTTCCCTCAATCAGCTGGTGGTCGCGTCCGAACTGGCCGCGCCGCGCGGCAAGGGGCGCGCGGGCGGGCGGCGGGCCTCGGCGCGGATCGCGCGCACCGGAATCGTGGCCGCGCTGCTGGCGATCGGCTGGGTCGGATGGGCGCCATCGGCGCAGGCGCAGGCGGTGAACTGCGACACGGCGCCTTGGGACGAATACAACGGCACCGCATCGTGCATGGGCCTCAACGCCGTGGCTTCGGGGATCGGTGCGACCGCGCTGGGTTCTCTGGCGCGCGTCGATCTCCTCGGCGGGCTCGCGGTCGGATACAACTCCCGCAGCGCCGCGCAGAATTCCATTTCTCTCGGGTTCCAGGCCTATTCCGCGGGCGGCAACTCCATTTATCTGGGCGCGCGCACCGCCGCGGGCACGGGCGCACTGCTGGACGGCGCCATCGCTATCGGCACGGACGTGACCGCCAGTGCTGCCCATGCCATCGCCGCGGGTACGCAAGCCAGGTCAACGGGCAACCTGTCCGTCGCGCTCGGCTTCCAAACGGTCGCGAGCAATATCAATACGGTCGCGCTTGGCGCCAGCTCCCAGGCCACCGGCGCAGGTGCCAGTGCCTTGGGCACCTTCGCCGAGGCTACGGGAGGCAACTCCACCGCGGTCGGCGTCAGCTCCCAGGCCAGCGGCAATACTTCATTCGCCGGGGGCTGGGCGTCCGTCGCCAGCGGAACCAATGCCATCGCGATAGGCAGCCAGGCAACGGCATCCGTCGATGCAGCCACCGCCGTGGGCAACAGCGCCAGGGCGCTAGGGAACAGTTCGCTTGCGCTGGGAGCGCAGGCGGTCGCTTCCGGATCCAGCACGGTGGCGGTCGGCCAAGGCGCCGGTGCGGGTTCGACGACCGCCAATACGGGTTCGGTCGCCGTGGGCATCGCTGCCGGAACCCTGGTCAGCGGCGCACAGAACACCGCCATGGGCGGAGGCGTTCCTAGCGCGATGCGGGGCGCGGGTTCGGGCGTCACCGGAACGCGCAACGTCGCCTTCGGCGTAGGCGACGGCACGGTCGCCTACGATGCCAATCTGGACGCTTCCGCGGGCAACCTGGTAAGCGGCAACGACAATATCGCCATCGGCACCAACGCGGGCATCGGTATCGCGAGCAATGCGACGACATCGATCGGCCTGAACGCGAGAGCTAGCGCGGAAAACGCGCTCGCCTTCGGTACCCGAGCAAACGCGTCCGGACTGGACGCCGTCGCGCAAGGCACCGGCGCCAGCGCAGGCGGCCGGAACGGCGTCGCCATCGGCTTCCAGGCGATCGCCTCTCAATTGAACTCGATCAATATCGGCGGGCGCACCGCTCCGGGGGCGGGCGCCACCGCGGTGGGCTCCATCGCCATCGGCACGGATGTGACGGCCTCCCAGGAGTACGCCATTGCGGTGGGACTCTCGAGCCAGGCCACCGCTACGAACGCCATCGCCTTGGGGCAAAGCGCCGCATCGACGGACCTGAGCGCCATCGCTATCGGGCGCAATAGCACGTCAGGCGCGGTCAACGCGATAACGCTGGGTGTCGATACCGATGCAACCGCCACCAATGCCGTGGCGATTTCGGCCGAAGCCCAGGCGACCGGCGTCAACGCCCTGGCCATCGGCACCCAGGCCAGCGCGACCGCCGACAACACGATCGCGATGGGCCGCTCAGCGCTCGCGGACTCGGCCGGCGCCGTGGCGATCGGTAACGATTCGACCGCCACTGGCGGCAGGGCGGTAGCGATCGGTGACGGCAACTTCGCCAGCGGCAACGGCGCGGTCGCCATCGGCGATCCCAACACCGCCACCGGCAACGGCGCGGTCGCGCAGGGCCTGGACAACACCGCCACCGGCAACGGTTCGGTGGCGATGGGCAACACCAATATGGTCGGCGGCGGCGGCCAGGCCGTGGGCGTTGCCGGCACGGCGGCGCAGGGCGCGGTCGGCATCGGCTACCAGAACACCGTGGTCGGCCAGGGCAGCGTCGCGCTGGGCAGCACCAGCCGCGCGTTGGCGGCGGGCGCGGTCGCCTTCGGCGATACCGCCGTGGCCAACAATGCCCGCGACGTGGCGCTGGGCTCGGGCTCGGTGACCTCGACCGCCGTGGCGACGACCAGCACGACCATCGGCGGTACGACCTACAACTTCGCCGGCATCGCACCGACCAGCACGGTCAGCGTGGGCAACCTGGGTTCGGAACGCACCATCACCAACGTCGCCGCAGGCCGGATCTCCGGCAGCTCGACCGATGCGATCAACGGCTCGCAGCTGTTCGCGACCAATCAGGCCCTGCAGGCGACCATCGCCGGGGCGGCGACGCACTACGTCAGCGTCAACGATGGCGGCGTGATCAAAGGGAATTACAACAACAACGGCGCCACAGTAGCGAATTCGGTGGCGATAGGCCCCGACGCCGTTGCGTCGGCGCAGAATGCGACGACGATCGGCATCAGCAGCACAGCATCGGGCTCCGCTTCCCTAGCGGGCGGCGTTTTGTCGGTCGCAACGGGCGTTTCCTCCACCGCGCTCGGCTCGTCCGCAGCGGCCACTGCCCATTTCTCAACGGCCGTCGGGCGCTTGGCGCGTGCGGAGAGTTTGAGCAGCACAGCAGTCGGCAATTCCGCCATCGCGTCCGCTGAAAGATCCACCGCCCTCGGCACGCTCGCCGAGGCAAGCGGCACCTATGCGACGGCGCTAGGCAGCGGCGGCGTCAACGCAGCGACCGCCGTGCGCGCCTCGGGCGCGGGCGCGGTCGCGCTTGGCGGCAATGCGACCGCGGGTGCCGATGCGTCGGGCGCCAACGCGATCGCCATTGGCGGTGAATCCGTCGCCGATGCCGATGATGCAGTCGCCATCGGCCACGGCTCCACGGCCACCGGGGGGCGGGCTGTCGCTATCGGTTCGGGCAATATCGCCAACGGCGACGGCGCGGTCGCCATCGGCGACCCGAACACCGCCACCGGCAACGGTGCGGTCGCGCAGGGCCTGGACAACACCGCCACCGGCAACGGTTCGGTGGCGATGGGCAACACCAATATGGTCGGCGGCGGCGGCCAGGCCGTGGGCGTTGCCGGCACGGCGGCGCAGGGCGCGGTCGGCATCGGCTACCAGAACACCGTGGTCGGCCAGGGCAGCGTCGCGCTGGGCAGCACCAGCCGCGCGTTGGCGGCGGGCGCGGTCGCATTCGGCGATACCGCCGTGGCCAACAATGCCGGCGACGTGGCGCTGGGCTCGGGCTCGGTGACGGCGACGGCGGTCGGCACCACCAGCACGACGATCGACGGGGTGACCTACAACTTCGCCGGCACCACGCCGACCAGCACGGTCAGCGTGGGCGACCTGGGTTCGGAACGCACCATCACCAACGTCGCGGCGGGGCGGATCTCCGGCAGCTCGACCGATGCGATCAACGGTTCGCAGCTGTTCGCGACCAACCAGTCGATCGAGAATCTGAGCAACGTGGTCGAAGCCGGCGCCACGCACTACTACAGCGTCAACGACAACGGTGTGCAGGGCGGCAACTACGCCAACGACGGCGCCATCGGCTTGAACGCGCTGGCCGCGGGCGTGAACGCGGCGGCGGCCGGGGATGGCGCCGTGGCCATCGGTTCCGGCGCGAGCGCGGCCGATGCCGGCGGCGTGGCGCTGGGCTCGGGTTCGGCGACGGCCGCGGCCGTGGCTACGACCAGCACGACGATCGACGGCGTGACCTACAACTTCGCCGGTACCGCGCCGACCAGCACGGTCAGCGTGGGCAACCTGGGCGCCGAACGCACCATCACCAATGTCGCCGCAGGCCGGATCTCCGGCAGCTCGACCGATGCGATCAACGGTTCGCAGCTGTTCGCGACCAATCAGTCGATCGAGAACCTCAGCAACGTGGTCGAAGCCGGCGCCATCCACTACTTCAGCGTGAACGACGGCGGTGCCGCCGGCGGCAACTACAACAACGACGGTGCGGCCGGAACGAATTCGATCGCGGTGGGACGCGACGCCGTCTCGACGGTGCTCGATGGCGTGGCCATCGGCCGTGGCGCTGCCAATCAGAATACGGGCGGCAACGTAGGCGCGACGGCGATCGGCGCCTCGGCGCTGACCAACCAAAGTTATACGACCGCCATCGGCTTCCAATCGCAAGCGGGTATGCTCGGGTCGGTCGCGCTAGGCTCGCAGGCCTCGGCGACCAATCCCTACGCCATCGCCATCGGCGGATCCGGCACCGGCACGGGAACCAGCGCGACCGGCTCCGGCTCGATCGCCATCGGCGGCGGCGGCGGAACGCCGCTCACCGGTGCGCCGGCCTCCGCAACGGGCGCCCGCGCCATCGCGATCGGGCAAAACACGACGGCCCTGACCCAATCCGTGGCCCTGGGCTACCGGGCCACGGTCGGCAGCGCGTCCTCGGTCGCGATCGGCGACGCCTCCACGACCGGCGCGACCGGCGCCAACGTGGCCATCGGCAATCTGAGCACCGCCACCGCCGGCAGCGCCGCGGGCGGCGCGGTGGCGATCGGTCGCTCGAACACCGCTTTCGGCGACGGCGCGGTGGCGATCGGCGACCCCAGCTTCGCCAGCGGCACCGGCGCCTTCGTCGGTGGCGCCAACAACATCGCCAACAGCGACGGCACCGCCACCGCCACGGCCGCCAACCAGGCCAACGGCGCGGTGGCGATCGGCAACAACAACCGCGCCATCGGCCAGGGCAGCGTGGCGCTGGGCAACGGCTCCACCGCGGGCGCGGCCGGCATCGCGGGCAATGTCGCGATCGGCGACGGCGCCAGCGCGGCGGCCAGCGCCGGCGACATCGCCTTGGGTTCGGGCTCGGTGACGGCGACCGCGGTGGCGACGGCCAGCACGACGATCGACGGCGTGACCTACAACTTCGCCGGCATCACGCCGACCAGCACGGTCAGCGTGGGCAATCTGGGCACCGAGCGCACCATCACCAACGTCGCCGCGGGCCGGATCTCCGGTAGCTCCACCGACGCGATCAACGGCTCGCAGCTGTTCGCGACCAACCAGTCGATCGAAAACCTCAGCAACGTGGTCGAAGCCGGCGCCACGCATTACTACAGCGTCAACGACAACGGCGTGCAGGGCGGCAACTACGCCAACGACGGCGCCACCGGGACCAATGCCTTGGCGGCGGGTGTGAACGCCAGCGCCAGCGGCAACCTGTCGGTGGCGGTCGGTTTCAATTCCACCGCCGCCGATCAGGGCGCGGTGGCGGTGGGCGTGAACTCCGACGCGGCCGCGGCCTGGACGACCGCGGTCGGCGATACCGCGACCGCGACCGGGCAGTTCGCGACGGCCGTGGGCAACAACGCCCAGGCCGGCGATCAGTTCTCCAGCGCGTTCGGCGCGAACTCGGCCGCTTCGGGACGCGCGGCCACCGCCATCGGTCCGAACGCCGGAGCCTCCGGCGCCAGCGCCGTCGCGGTGGGCGACACCTCGCAGGCGTCGGGCGTTTCGTCGGCCGCGTTCGGCCGCGGCTCCAATGCCAGCGCCCTGGGCGCGCTGGCGATGGGACCGGCCTCGGCAGCCAGCGGGCGCAGCGCCACAGCGCTGGGCGACAGTTCCGCCGCCAGCGGCGAGTACGCCACGGCCCTGGGTGCGGGCGCGAACGCCAGCGCTCCGCAGGGCGTCGCCCTGGGTTCGTTCTCGGTGGCCAATACGGCCGCCGGCGCGGCCGGCTACGACCCCGTCACCGGTTTGCCGTCCACCGACACCAGCAGCACCTGGGTCAGCCGCCTGGGTGCGGTGAGCGTGGGCAGCAGCGGCCAGACCCGCCAGATCACCAACGTGGCGGCGGGCTCCACCGACACCGATGCGGTCAACGTCGCCCAGTTGCGCGCGCTATCGCAGGAAGTGACGGCCGGGCAGACCCACTACTACAGCGTCAACGACGGCGGCGTGCAGGGCGGTAACTACGCCAACGACGGCGCAACCGGCCTGAACTCGCTGGCCGCGGGCGTGAACGCGGCGGCCAGCGGCAGCGGTTCCGTCGCCATCGGCGCCGGCGCGACCGCGGCCGATGCCAACAGCGTGGCGCTGGGTTCCGGATCGGCCACCGCGGCCGCCGTGGGGACCTCCAGCACGACGATCGACGGCACGACCTACAACTTCGCCGGCACCACGCCGACCGGCACGGTCAGCGTGGGCAGCCTCGGCGCCGAGCGCACCATCACCAACGTCGCGGCGGGCCGGATATCGGGCAGTTCCACCGACGCGATCAACGGCTCGCAGCTGTTCGCGACCAACCAATCGATCGAGAACCTCAGCAACGTGGTCGAAGCCGGTGCCACGCATTACTACAGCGTCAACGACGGCGGCGTGCAGGGCGGCAACTACGCCAACGACGGCGCCACCGGCTTGAACTCGCTGGCCGCGGGCGTGAACGCGGGGGCCGGCGGCGCCGGCTCGGTGGCTATCGGTTTCGGGGCGACGGCGGCGGACGCGAACAGCGTGGCCCTGGGATCGAACGCCGCGACGGCGGTCGCGGTGGGCACCTCCAGCGTCGTCATCGCCGGCACCAGCTACAACTTCGCCGGCACCACACCCACCGGCACCGTCAGCGTGGGCAGCCTGGGCGCCGAGCGCACCATCACCAACGTCGCCGCGGGCCGGATCTCCGGCAGCTCGACCGATGCGATCAACGGCTCGCAGCTGTTCGCCACCAACCAGTCGATCGAGAACCTCAGCAACGAGGTCGACGCCAGCGCGACCCATTACTACAGCGTCAACGACGGCGGCGTGCAGGGCGGCAACCATGCCAACGACGGCGCCACCGGTCTGAACTCGCTGGCCGCGGGCGTGAACGCGGCCGCGGGCGGGGATGGGGCCGTGGCGATCGGCTACGGTGCCACGGCGAACGACGCCGACAGCGTGGCCCTGGGGTCGAACGCGTCGACGGCGGCGGCGGTGGGCACGGCGGGCGTCGTCATCGGCGGCACCAGCTACAGCTTCGCCGGCACCGCGCCGGTCGGCACCGTGAGCGTGGGCAGCCTGGGCGCCGAGCGCACCATCACCAACGTGGCGGCCGGCCGCATCTCGGACACCAGCACGGATGCGATCAACGGCTCGCAGCTGCACGCGACCAACCAGGCGATCGCCAACCTGAGCAACGTGGTCAACTCGTCCACGGCGCACTACTACAGCGTCAACGACGGCGGCACCCGCGGCGGCAACTACAACAACGACGGCGCCAGCGGCGTGAACTCGGTGGCGGCCGGCGTCAACGCCTCGGCCAGCGGCCAGGGCGGCGTCGCGGTGGGCGTCAACAGCAACGCCTCCGGCGCCGGTTCGGTGGCGGTGGGCTCGGGTTCGCAATCCACGGTCGCCGGCGGCGTCGCGCTGGGTGCGGGCTCGGTCTCCAACACCGCGGCCGGCGTCGCCGGCTACGTGCCCCCGGGCGCGACCGCCGGCCAGACCGCGGCCATCGCGGCCACCACCAGCACCGCCGGCGCGGTCAGCGTCGGCGACGCCGGCAGCGGCCTGTACCGCCAGATCACCGGCGTGGCCGCGGGCACCGCGCCCAGCGATGCGGTCAACGTCGCCCAGCTGCAGGCGGTGCAGAACCACGTCAACGCCACCGCGACCCATTACTACAGCGTCAACGACGGCGGCGTGCAGGGCGGCAACTACGCCAACAACGGCGCCACCGGCGTCAACGCCATGGCCGGCGGCGTGAACTCCAGCGCCAGCGGCAACAACAGCGTCGCCATCGGCGCCAACACCAGCGCCACGGCCAACGATTCGGCGGCGCTGGGCGCGGGTTCCAAGGCCACCCACGTCAACAGCGTGGCCGTCGGCAACGGCTCGGCCACCACCGTCGGCGCGCAGACCAACTACAACGCGGCCTATGTCGGCAACAGCACCTCGACCGGCGAGATGAACATCGGCGGACGCACGATCACCGGCGTGGCGCCGGGCATCGCCGGCACCGACGCGGTCAACGTCAATCAGCTCAGCTCGGGCGTGAACTACGCGATCAACCAGGCCAATCAGTACACCGACGCCCGCCTGGCCCAGTTGGACAACGACGTGTGGACGATGGAACGCGGCTATCGCGGCGCGACCTCGTCGGCGATGGCGATGGCGGGCCTGCCGCAGGCCTACCTGCCGGGCAAGAGCATGCTGGCGGTGGGCTTCGGCGGCTATCAGGGCGAGTACGGCATGGCCATCGGCCTGTCGGGCATCACCGATAACGGCCGCTACGTCTACAAGGCCCAGGCCAGCGGCAACACCACGCGCGATTGGGGCTTCTCGGTGGGCGCCGGCATCCAGTGGTAGCTGCCTGAGCGGCAGGCCGGCGCGAACGCCTACCCCGGCATGGCCTGCCGCTTCTTTTACAAGCCGAGCACCAGCGGCGGCGGAGATCCCCGAGTAGGTGGCAGCCGCCGGGACATCCGACCGATCACCGAAGTTTTGAGACGACATACAAGAGGCGAGACAGGCATGGTCATCAGGAACAGTTCGGCGCGTATCGCACGGTTCGCGCTATGCGCCCTCATCGCGGCCGTCACGCTGAGCGCGTGCACGCGCCATGTCAGCCGCGGCATCGGACCGGACGCGCGCGCGGACGAGGTCGTGTTTCCGTCCGTCGACAGGATCGTGCTGAAGGAAGGCACCTTTCCCAATGTGGACAACCTGGGCCAGATCGGCTCGGGGGTCACCAAGGATCAGCTGTACCACCTGATCGGCAGGCCGCATTTCCGCGAAGGCTACGCCGCCCGCGAGTGGGACTACCTGTTCCATTTCCGCCAGGGCGAGGCGGTCGTCACCTGTCAGTACAAGGTCATCTTCGACCAGGACTACCACGGCCGCAGCTTCCATTGGTCGCCGGCCGGATGCGCGGACCGGCTCAAGACCCAGGCGCCGGCCGTCGTGGCCACGGCCGCGGCGGCGGCCGGGCCCAAGCGCTTCGAACTGTCGGCCGATGCGCTGTTCGCGTTCGCGCGTTCCGAGCCGCAGGACATCCTGCCGCAAGGCCGCGAGCAACTGGCGGCCGTCGCCGGCCAGCTCAAGGGCGCCCAGGCGACCGTCGTCCAGGTGATCGGGCACACCGACCGGATCGGCGACGAAGCCGCCAATCTGGCCTTGTCGCAGCGGCGCGCGCAGACCGTTCGCGCACTGCTGATCCACAACGGCGTGGCCGCGGACGGGCTCAAGGCGCAGGGGGTAGGGGAATCGGAACCGGTGAAGGAGTGCTCCGATTCGCTGCCCAGGAACGAACTGGTGGACTGCCTGCAGCCCAATCGCCGCGTCGAGGTGGTGGTGTGGGGACTTCAATAACACCGCGACGTCGCTAAACGCGCGCGGCATGTAACTTCGATCGAGGTATTCGCATGAACAAGTGTCTTTCCGTAGTCGGTATCGTCCTGCTGCTGGCCACCGGCGCCGTGGTCGCGCAGCAGCCGCAGGCGGCCCGCCCGGCCGCATCCCAGCCCGCAAGCCCGGGGGCGGTCGATCCCAACGCGATACGCGACGCGGCCCTGCGCGTGGCCACCGCGGTCGACGCCGGGCAAGCGGCCAAGCTGTGGGACGAGGCCTCCGTGGTCACCAAGAAATCGCTGACCCGCGACGCCTTCGTGGCCGGCATCACCAAGTCCCGACAGCCCCTGGGCAAGACCCCCAACCGCAGCTGGCTGTCGGTGCGCCGCCAGTCCGGCGACGGCAATGCCCTGCCGCCGGGCCTGTACGCCTCGACCGAATTCCTGGCCGAATTCGCCGGCAAGCCGCCGGTGCGCGAACTGGTGTCGTTCCGTCTCGACGAAGACGGCAACTGGCGCTTCGCCGGCTATGCCGTGCAGCAATAAGGAAAGCGATCGCATCCGGCCGGGGGCGTCCCTCCGGCACGGATGCGCTGCGGAGCGGCCGGTTGGGCTGGTGCGGGAAGGGGGTGTCGGTCCTGGAGCTGGCGAACGAGTCGTTGATTACCGCCGCTCGCGCGGGGCTGGGTGTTGTCCAGATGCCGACCTACTCGGGCGCCAAAGATCCGGCGACCGGGAGGCCGCCAACCATTCTTTCCGATTACGTGCAGGAGCGAGCGATATATCGCTCGTTTGGCAACCGTCGCGACCTGAAGTGCCTAGAGGCCGCGCTTACGCTGATCTCGCGGTCCGCGCACTGAAGACCTGCTCCCAATAGGGGCGCTTCGAGGGCAGCATAACTGCGGCGCCAAGGGTTCAGTCCTTGGAGTGACGTATGTCCTGATCGACCTGGCCATTGCGGCGTTGCATCCAGGCATCGCGGACAAGGGCGTAGTCATCCACTGCCCGCTCTCGCATCGCATCCATGGGGAGTAGACGGGCCCGTCCGTCGATCGTCTGCAGGACGCTAAATCCATTGGCTGCCATGCCGCTCTTGATGTGGCTGACAGGGGAGAGCGGCTGGTCAACCAACATGCCTGCTGCGTCGCGAGCGGTGCGCGGCCCCATCAGGGGCAAGACCAGATAGCGTGAGTCGCGCCATCCCCAGGTCGCCATGGTCTGTCCGAAATCTTCGTTGTACTTGGGCATGCCGAAGCGCGAGGCGGGGTCGAATAAGCCGCCGACGCCGAGGGTGGAGTTCAGCGCAAAGCGGCCCGCGGATTGGAGCGCGCGTATCGGACGCCCCTGGAGCACTTGATTGATAGCGGTGCCGGGAGAGCGAAGGTTGCCGAAGAACTTCGTCACGCTGTTCTCTACTGGGTCTGGTGTAACGGCCTTGTAAGCGACAGCCAATGGCCGGGCGACGGCTTTGTCGGCTGCCGTATTGAACCGGTGCATGCGACGGTTGAATCGCTCCCAGGGGTCGCGGACCTCAGGCAGTCCATAGATCGACAAGGCATCGCGTTCGGCTTGCGTTGGGACGTCTACGGCTGCCGTAGACGCGGCGAGGGAACTGTCGCTGTTGGTGGTGGAGGTTGACGTCGTCTGCATCTGCGAAGACGCGGCGGGGACGGAACTGGCTACCGAACGATGGTCGGTACCCGTGCTTGTCGAAGGCGTGGAGTCATCGGGGCGCTCGAGTGTGGGCGGCGCCGGATTTTCTGCGCTGGCAGTGGAGTTCACCAGCGTACTTTCGTACGCGAGCGGCGGCGCCTCGTATTTCACGGAATGACTGGCGCAGGCCGATAGGGCGACTACGAATGCGGCGATCAAGCAAGAGCGGATGGCGTTCATCTAGTGCTCCAGTAGCACAGGTCGGAGATGTCGATTCAAGGAAAGGAGGCCGCCATCAGTAGCAGGATCGAAGAAGCGACCAGCAAAGCGAGCGTCGCCGCGCCGACCAGGAGAAGGCTGAAGCGAAGAGGCATTGCGCATGCTTTTCTTCTCCGTGGAGGAAGATCGGGCAGCAGGTCCGACAAGTCTCGTCCTGGCAGCCTCGGCGACAATTGCGTCTTCCTTGGTCGTCGAGGCTGCACGATGGGTGTCCTAGGTTCAGGGGATGGGGCGGAGAGATAGGCGTTGCACGCAAACGGCAATTCGGCCGTCAGAACCGATAGACGTAGCCGAGCGACGTTCGGCTCTGGTTGGAACCATCGACGATCGGGCTATCCTTGATGGCGCTGCCGTACCCGGTCACGCCGATGTCCAGGAATACGGTGTGCTTGAGCCCGAACGTGTAGTCGGCGCGAACGCCACCCTCGACGTTGATCGTAGATTTTCCTGCATAAGCGGGACGAACCAGCGTGGCTTCGTCTGGCTGCACGCCGTAGTAGTAGGCGACGTATTTCTTGTCGACCCATTCGGCCGCTATGCGGGGAGTCAGGCCAAAGCGCCCGAAGCCGAAGCGGTGTTCGGCTTGAACATGCGCGCGCGATCCCTTGCTGTTCCCCATCGCGTCGGCGAGGTACTCCGCCGACAGTTCGGCCGCAGGCAAGCGCCACACCAGCGCACCGCCAAGCCAGACGCTGTCGTCGCGATCTTGCATGCCGCGCAGAAACTCCGAGTCGCCCGACTCGTAGCCATCCAAGCTGTAGCGCGCCCTCGCACGGAACGAGAGCCGCTCGCTTTCATTGACCTTGAGATCGAATCGAGAGCCGGCCAGGCTGACCCAGCGATTCTCGTAGCTCACGACGGGAAAGACCTTCACTTCATCGTCTATGTCGCGGTGAGGCCGCTGCAGCAAGGTGGTGCCGACACCCAATCCCCAGTGGGATTCGTCGCCTGGCTCGTCTTCGCTGTTCTGCGCCTGGCAGGAGAACGATGCCATCGCGGCCGTGAGGCCGAGGGCGAGTAGAGAGGCGGTGGTGCCGGGTCGGGTGCTGCGGTGCTCCATGGGCGGATCCTCTTGGTTTGACGGTGTCAGGGAATGGATGCGCGATCACCTCCTGTGTTTCGGAGGGCGGTCGTGACATGGGCTGAGAGCCCCGAATCGCGTCGGTCTCCACTAATGACCGATCGGACGGTAGCGATCTTACGTTATAATGACCGATCGGTCGTTAGTGATTTTGCGGCGGTAAGCGGTGGTTCAGCCTGAAAGGCAAGCCGCTGAGATTCATAAGAAAGTTCGCCGACGGAGGCCCAGATGCGGCGCGGCCGGCCATGCCGGCCTATCGGGGCCGATGCCTGTCTAAACTTCGAAGGGCCGGCGAACGCGGAAACGGCGGATCGCCAGCGATAGATACGCGCGTTGCGCGTCTTCCCCAGGAACAATATTGCGATGATGAAAAAAGGTACGAAGGCGGGGCAGGACGCCGATCACAAGGGGAAGAGGACGCGACTGTCTCCCGAGGTCCGCCGCAAGCAGATCTTGGAGGCCGCCCTGATCGAATTCAGCGCCTTGGGATTCGCTGCCACCAGCATCTCCAAGATCGCCGAACGCGTAGGCATTTCAAAAGCCAACGTCTACGCTCATTTCTCCAGCAAGGACGAGATCTTCGAAACCCTGCTTCAGTCCTTGTCCTCGGTAGGGAAGTCGCAGGACAACTGGGCGAAAATTCAAGATGCGCAAAGCGTTGCTGAGTTCGTCGATAACCTGATCGATGTGATCTATGGAGGGCTTACGCCCGAAGCACTCGCGATCATGCGGCTGCTGATCTCGGAGGGGCACCGCATTCCGGATCTGTTGGCCAAGTGGCATGAATCCAATCTGCAAGGGCGGGCGGAACGACAGGCCGTCATCAATGAACAAGTGGCGGCAGGGCGCATGAAAGCCAATCCGCTCACCGAGCATTTCGAGTTCGCCATGACGCCGGTGGTGTACGTGGCGGTCGCTAAATTAGCTTTCGGGGATGCCGCCACCGGCGAAGTGGAGCGCATCAAAGAGACCCACCGTAAGATGCTGCACCTGCTCTTGGAGCCGTGATCACGCCTTAATTCGGGCATTTTTGCTTGTGGATGGCGTCGACCGGTGGCTATGGGCAAGCGACGCGGAGGACTCGCGTAACTTGGCCCGCGGCGGCGTGGCGCATGGCGTCATCTGACGGCGGTAAGCGGCATCACCAAGCCCATCAAGCTACCCATGGCCATTTTGGCTTCCGGTGATGAGGCCGTGCATCGCCCAACGGATCCGGCCACCGCTTGGGAGAGGAGCAACAGGGCGACGAACAGGCAAGCGGCCGAGATCAAGGCCGGCGGTCGTCTGAATCGCGAGATATGCACTGGATCGAGGTCCGCAGGTGCGGTTCGCGACGCCAGCGGCGTTTGATCTTGGCGGTCCCAAGCGGAGTAGGGCGTTTGCGCGGAGGCGCTGCGGTCCCGCTGCGCTGTTGGGCAGGTTTTCCGCGCGCACAAAAAAACCGGCGAGAGGCCGGTTCGTTCGTAACTGCTTGATTCAGTTGGTCGGGGAGACAGGATTCGAACATGCGACCTCTACGTCCCGAACGTAATTTATAGGGGTCGTGGATCAATAGGATATTAATTAAGTAATTGATTTATATGGTCGTGACGTTTTGCGACGCGTCGCGCTATGGTGTATTTTGCAGGACGGTTGCAGGATGGTCCTGTGAACTACGGGAATCGACATGGCGAGAATCACGCGCGAAGCGTTGACACGAAAGACCGTTGAGGCGGCCAAGACCACTGGCAAGCTGTACCGGTTGCGGGATGCGACCGTGCCGGGTCTGCTGCTGCGCGTGAATGCCACGGGCAAACGTACCTGGGCGGTGACGTGGGGGCGTGGTCAAGAGCGAATCATTGGCACGTATCCCGTGATGACGTTAGAAGGCGCTCGCGATGCTGCGCGCCGCGAACTGGGGGAGGTCGCCGAGCACGGCGCGCCTGTGGCGGTCATTGAGGCCAACAAGCCGGCAGCGGAAAAGCCGATCACACTGGGCGACTTCGTTGCTGACCACTACGCCCCGTGGGCCAAGGCTCACCAAAAGGCCGGGCAGGCGACCGTTGACGCACTCAAAGCCTGCTTTGGCGACCTGTACGAACGGGAGTTGCGCAGCCTGTCCGCGTTCGACGTTGAGCGATTCAAGGCCAAGCGGCTGAAAGCCAAGCGCAAGCCCGCCACCGTCAATCGTGACCTTGACCGCATCCGGTCCGTGTTCTCGCGCGCTGTGGAATGGGGGTTCTTGTCGGATCACCCGCTGAAGGCCGTCAAGCGCGCCAAGGGAGCCGATAACAGCCGCGTGCGTTATCTGACCGCCGATGAGGAAAAGCGCCTACGTGACGCGCTGGCAGCCCGTGAGACCGAGCGTAGGGCTAGCCGGGAGCGGCACAACGCCTGGCACGCAGCGCGCGGCAGCGTCGGGCATCCGCAGTGGCCGAAGGATGGATTTACGGATCACCTTATGCCGCTGGTGCTTGTCGCCAGGAACACGGGCCTGCGGCGTGGAGAACTGTTTGGCTTGTCATGGTCAGACGTGAACTTGCCCGGCAAGCTATTGACGGTCACGGCAGGCAACGCCAAGAGCCGTAAGGCCCGCCATGTGCCGTTGAATGCTGAAGCCGTGGACGTGCTGAAACGGTGGAAAAAGCAGGGCGACGCGGGAGGGCTGGTGTTTCCCAGTGCTGGTGGTGGGCGGCTGACGAACGTCAACAAGTCATGGGACGGGCTGGGGACGGGTGCCAAGTTGACAGACTTCCGTTTTCACGACTTGCGGCACGACTTTGCGTCCAAGCTGGTCATGGCTGGCGTGGACTTGAACACGGTGCGTGAACTGTTAGGGCACGCGGACATCGCGATGACACTGCGCTACTCGCACCTTGCGCCGGACAAGTTGGCCGATGCGGTCGCCAAATTGGGGGTGAAGAGATGACGACTGAAAACTTGCGCGTGGACATGCTGGAACGGATGCGAGATCGCGTCGAGTCTCACGACAAAGCCGGCAACATCATCATTAACGGAGACGCGTTGCTTGAAGCTATATCCACGGCTGCGACATTAGCGCTGCCGATGCCCGTATGGCTCGCAAGTGCGGTCACTGGCGCAATTGCTGCATACAAGAACTATGACGTTAGGACGCTAGATGAGGCATTCGGCGTTGAACGTCCCAAGGGCAAGCGGCAGGATGCAGAGCGGAAGGAAAGAGCCAGCGCGATTTATGTGATAGCCGAGGTTTTACGACTTCATCATGTTCAGAAGGTGCCAATTAGTGTTGAGATATTTGAAATTGCCGGCGAGACGTGCGGTGTGAAGAAAACGACCGCAGAAAACTGGTTCTACAATCACAAGAACGCACGGAGCGATATCTATGTCGTGGCAATGCAAATGGCTGGCGTGACAGAGGGCTAGCCGGTCCCTCCCGCGATATTCCAAACTTTCCAGGATTACTGCTGGAACTGTTCCGTTTCAAGCTGCACCTACTGGCGAGTCGTCGCCAGCATCAATCAAGGGTGCAGTAAGATGACTAGCAAACTCATGTACGGCCGGCTTGAACTGCCGGCGATCACCGGGCAGAGCCTGTCCAACGTGGATCGCGCTATCGCGTGCGGCGACCTTGAAACCGTTGTGGTAGGTCGCAAGCGGTTCGCCACGCCTGCCGCTGCGCAGAAGTGGTGCGCGTTCCTAGCGTCTGAAAGCAATGCTGGCCGTCCGGTGCGGTACATGGCGCGTGACTTAGCCGAGCGGCGCACGCCGGAACGCGCGAAGGCCGAACGCGCCCGCCAGCGTCGGCGGGCTTAAGCCATGATGGCTAACATTCTTATGCCGGCTATGGCGGACTTCGTGCATGACCATTGGTCGTCCGCGTCGCACCGTCGCATGTTTTTCCTCGGTCAGATCGTGCTGAAGATCACTGGCATGTTCAAGTTGACCGAAGTTGACGAGGTGCCGGACGCCGCCAGAGTCATGTTCGTCCTGTACCTGGAGGGCATGGAGTCCGGCGACGCCGAGGTGTATGCGCGCTTCGATGCTGAAGCTGCGCGCATCTATCAGGAATGGTTGGCTGGCAGGGAGGTCCACTGATGGATATCCATGGCCGCATCCGCATTATCGTTCCTCGCGCATCCACTGCTGATATTTGCCGGTGGGTCGAAGGTGGTATTGCCTACGCTGATCGTCTAGACAAATTGCCATCCCGCGAGCGCGAAGCCGTCGCGCAACTGTTCGCGCTATATGGCCTTGTGGCAAACGATCATTACAAGCGCATCTATCGGCGGAATATCGACACTCTTTGCAGGCCGTTCTATCCGGGGGTGGACAATGCGCCCGCAGCCTGATCCCCGCGTTATTGACAGCCTGTGCCGGGAATATCCGCATGCCACGCGCGCTGACATCATCGCGTGCTGGCACAACGCGTCACTGCATTGGTTCGATGTGCTGGCGGAAGTGCTGGCCGATGAGCCGCGCGAGTTGACCGCAGCCCGCGCCCTGTTCGTCCACGGCACCTTGTGCGACGAGTACGACGAACGAGCCGAGCATTTCCACGGCATGTGGTCGCTGGTGACGATGTACGTTTCGCCCAAGAAATAGCACCTCCGTGCACCCGCGTCCGCCTTGGCAGAGCGACACCTTCACGCGGATAAAAACAGAGGTTGAACTTGAACAAGTCACTTGTTACCGTCACGCGCGCGCCAATTATTAGCGACGAATCGTATACCGCTCAGCGCGAACTTCTCGAATGGATCGCGGCGTGCGGCGATGAGCAGGAACTACATGAGAATGTGATTCCTGCCATTCAACTGCGCGGCATCGTGCCCGCGCTGCAAGAGCGCGTGGTTAAAGCAATACAGAAGAAACTCAGGTTCTGGGATAGCGACATTCCCATCGCTAGGCTGCGCGCGCTGCTGTTCCCGCCGGCGATGCCGCACACCGATGTTGCGATAAACCCCGACGCGCTGCCGGATTGGGCTAGGCCGTTCTGTTTCGTTGCCAACGGTAATCGGTTCTACAACACCGACAACGGCAAGAGTATGGACATGATCGGTTTTCAGGCCATCTATGGCGAAAAAATGCCTGTTAACAATACCGGCCGGCGTGAGAATGCCGCCGAGCAGTGCCTGCACTTTTGGGGTATGCCCAAGGTCGATGAGGTGGGCTATCGGCCGGATCAAGGCTCGATCTACGAATGGGACGGGGCACAGTACGCCAACAGCTATAGCCCCAGCAGCCTGCCGGTCGTCGCAGTGCTGTACACCCCGCAGGGGTGGGACGGCATCATGGCGTTTCAAGCAATGTTGTATGACATGTGCGGCCGTCGCGACGCCGTATTCCGTCAACTGCTGTACTGGTTCGCACACAACGTGCAGCGGCCCGGCGTGAAAGTCCGCTGGTCGCCCATCATCAAAGGTATCCATGGCGATGGTAAGACCCTCGCAATGACGGTGCTTCGCGCTGCGATGGGATTCCGCAACATGTCCACCACAAGCAACAGCAATATTGCCAACAGCGGCGGCTTTACAGATTGGGCGGTGCGAGGTGCTGTGAATGTCATCGAAGAAGTGATGCTCACGGGCAAGGTGCGTCACCAGCTTTACAACGCTATGAAAGAGTTCATATCTAACAACATCGTTGACGTGAACCCAAAGGGTGCAAAGCCGTATCAGACGTGGAATTGCACAAACCATATCGCGACCACGAATCATAACGACGCGCTACCGCTGGAGCCGACCGACCGTCGCTGGTTCGTCATCTATACGCCCTGGGCGGACATGGCCGGCATGCTCGCTTACTGTGGCCTGGATGCTGCCAGTTGGAAGGCCCGCACCGATGCCATCGACCAGGCGAAGAACAACTGCGCGGGTGAACTGCGTAAATGGCTGCTTGGCGTGGATATCCCGGCCAGCTTTGACATCAACGGCAGCGCCATGATGACGCCCGAGAAGCAGCGGATGATGGCCTCCAGCGAGGATGAAGCCGAAAGCGTAGCCAAGGCCATCATCGCTGAGGGGGCTCACGGGGTGACGGCGCGCGTGTTCTCCAGCGCCCACCTTGGCCGGTTGCTAGAGGCCCGCTCACGCTTCGACAGCTTCGACATGCCGCGCTCGACGGCGTTGCATCACATGTTCACGCGGATGGGCTACAGCAACGTGGCTGGACAGCTCAAATGGAGCGGGGAGCCTTGCCGCGTGTGGGTTTGTAACGGCGTAGAACTCACCAACGATGAAGTGCGGGCTGAACTCGACAGGTCGGCGCATGCTGCGTTGGAGGCGTCAACGAACGTTGGACGCGTCAACGGGTAACAGCTGATAGAGCCTGCTACTACCTGTTACTTGCCAAAACACCTTGTTTTTAGCTGTTTAATTCTTGTAGGTAACAGGTAAAAGAAGAAATAGGTGGTAGTAGAGAAGGAATATAAGGTTTGAGTAGGTTTGAGGGTATGACCCATACATATCTTTTTTCTTTTTAGGTTTGGCAGAAGCGGCCTGTTACCTGTTACCCGCTGGCGTGACCAATGCACATCTCAACAATGAAGGAGGAATCAACAATGCCATCTGGAATTCAAGTGTTCAATGAAGACGGAACGTTGCAGTTCGATACGTCAAACCGTCTCTATCGAATGCTGACTATCCAATACACAGGCACAAGTAACGGCAGCGTCAATGTCTCCGGCTTGTCATCGCAAGGAACGGCGCAGGTCGATGTTCTGCCGACCGGGACAACAGGCGTTTCGCCATCCGTGAACGTAAGTGGTGACGTGGTTTCGTGGGACTTCGGAGGAACGCCAACAGATAGTCGCCGGGACAGCTATCTCTCAATTGGAGTTTTTTGACATGCCCGCAGGAATTCTGATAAGCAACGAACACGGTACCGTGCTAATCGACGACACCAATTTCAATATCGCACTTGCCGCCAAAGGCATTGCTACGCCGCTTGGCGGTGGCCCGCCTTACTTGGCTCATGTAAGCAACAGCACCGCGCAACTGCCGGTATGGGCATATCGCCAGTCAGAAGTGCTGTCATCCATGCACGCAAGAACGTACAGCGCCGGTGTTTCAACGCTACTTGTTGGCGGATCGACTCCTGGTGCTGGGGACTATCACTACTATTTGTTCGACAAGCCCGCAGCGCCCGGTGGTTCGACCTATGGCATTCAAGTGTTCAACGCATCAAACGAGTTGACGTTTGATTCACGGTTAAAGCATCCAGTAATCGCGGAAGTCATCGTCCCGACTGCTACGGGTACCTTCGATACCATGATGCCCGCTGGGCGTGAATATGCCATCGCAACGCAGGGCGTCCTGAATCGTATTGTTGGCGACATGGTGACCATCTTCGCGCAGCCTGCCGACATCGGGCGTCGCATCCTGATCATCGACGTAACCGGCTATTGAGTTTTGCGCATTTCTACGCTTCGCGGCGTCAACCGATCGCGTCGCGAATAGTGCGCCGCGAGTCGCGAGCAAAATTGCTTCTAGGGCCGTAAAGGGTGTGGTTAATGGGCAACCGGGACTGTCCCAAACAACCCGGAGCAATAGCTATGACCCTTCAGGAAATCCGGCAGCGTAAGGCTGCCCGTACCGCTGAAGCCCGCGCGATCGTCGCCAAGGCCGAAACGGAAAAGCGTCAACTTACCGCCGATGAGTCGGCCAACTTCGCCACCATCCGCGCCGATATCGAATCGCTGGAGCAGGACGAACAGCGGCAACAGTTCCTGGACGATGCCGAACGCCGCGCCGTTGGCGTGACGGTGGTGGCCGGTAACGGTGGTGACACCGTCGCTGCGCTGGAAGGCCGCGTCTCGCTGCTGCGCGTGCTACAGGCCGGCGTGGAAGGCCGCGCGCTGTCCGGTGCGGAACTGGAATACGCGCAGGAAACCGAACGCCGCACCGGCCGCAAGGCGCAGGGCGTGTTCGTGCCCATGTCCGCGCTGGAACGCCGCGTCAACACCACTGGAAGCGCGCCGGAACTGGTGCCCACAGACCACCGTGGCGACCTGTACATCCAGCCGCTGCGCAACAAGCTGCTGGCGCGTCGCCTGGGTGTCCGTGTGCTATCCGGGCTGCATGGCAACGTCACCGTTCCGAAGCACGGTACGGGCGTGTCCGTTGGCTGGGTAGCCGAAAACGGTGCGGTGCCGGACTCGGACGTGAACCCGACCAACGTTACGCTGGCGCCGAAGCACGCGGGTGGTGTCACCGAACTGTCCCGGCAACTCATCATGCAGTCCAGCCCGGACGTGGAGCAGCTGGTGCGCGATGACTTCGCGGCGGTGTTGGCGCAGGCCATCGACTCGGCGCTCATCAAGGGCGGTGGCGCGAATGAGCCGACCGGCGTGCTGTCCACCCTGGGCATTCAGACCGCCAATCTCGCGACGCTCAATTGGGTGAACGTGCTTGCGATGAAAGCCAAGGCCGAGTTGGCGAATGTCGATGCGTCGTCGTGGCTGTTCAATCCCAGCGTGGCCGCGAAGTTCGCCGGCACGGAAAAGTCCAATGGCACGGGCATCTACCTGCTGGGCGATGACGGCCGCATGGCGGGCATCCAGTCCTACAGCACCAATCAGGTGCCGAACAACGCCACGCCCGACCCGGATGCCGGCATTGCCATTCTCGGCGACTGGTCGCAGGTGTTGCTTGGCATCTGGAGCGAAATCGACATCCTCGTGAACCCCTACGCGCAGCCGGCCTACGGTCGCGGTGGCGTGCTGGTGCGTGCGATGTCCACTGTGGACGTGGCCGTGCGCCATCCGCAGGCGTTCGTGGTCGCCTCCGACCTCGCGCTGTAACTGCCCGCTACAACGCAGCCCGTCCTAGCGGCGGGCTGTGTCTTTGGAGACGCACCCATGATCGAGAAACGCGCCACGGCTGGCGTTACCGCCAACGGTCGCAAGCTGACGGGCTACATCGCAAAGTTTGATAGCCCCACCACCATTGGCGATTTCACTGAAGTCATCCGGCGCGGAGCATTCGCTGCGTCGTTGGCGTCCGGTGCCGACATTCTTGCGCTGGCCGACCACGACACCAGCCGAGTGCTGGGCCGGACCCGCAGCGGAACGTTGACGCTGGCAGAGGATGACGCCGGCTTAGCGTTCACGCTGGACCTGCCCGACACGCAAGCCGGGCGTGACCTTGCCGCACTGGCGCAGCGTGGCGACCTGGGGGGCTGTTCCTTCGCTTTCAACGTCCCGAAGGGTGGCGACTACTGGAACGGCAACACGCGCGAACTGCGCAATGTGACGTTGGATGAGGTGTCCATTGTCCAGAGTCGTCCCGCCTACGGCGCAACCGAAGTCCACCTGCGCAGCCTTCAGCCCGCATCGCAACTGTCGATGCTGCGCTATTGGCTTGACACCGTTCGCTAGGAGTTGACGCTATGAACATCTGGAGCATGCTGAAAGGTGGGCGCGAGACGCGAGCCGAAGACCCTTCGTGGAACGCACTGGCGAACGGTGGTGGAAGCAGCACGGCAGGCGCTTATGTTGACGCCAAGTCGGCCGAATCCATTTCCACGGTATTTGCGTGTGTGCAGGCGTTGAGCGAATCGACGGCATGCCTGCCGCTGCACACGTACCGCCGGAATGAGGATGGCAGTCGCGAACGTGCAGACGGTCATTGGTTGTCCCGGGTGCTGGAACGGCCGAACGACTATCAGTCCGGCATGGAGTTCCGAGAGTGCATGACCGCCAGCGTGCTGCTGAATGGGAACGGCTATGCGCGGAAGGAATCGAACGGTGCCGGCGAAGTGTCGGCGTTGCATCCACTGCACCCTGGTCGCGTGTCCATCGTTAAGCTGGATAGCGGTAGATACAGGTACGACTACACCGACGACAATGGCAAGCCCGTGCGCCTGCTGGCCGATGAAGTACTACACCTTCGCGACCGGACCGATCCAGGCAGCATAGTGGGCAAGTCCCGTGTGACCATCGCACGCGAAACACTGGGCCTGTCGTTGTCGTTACGGACACATGGTTCTTCCAGCTTCGGACGCGGCGCCCGTCCTGCTTCTGTCCTATACAACGAGAGCAAGCGCGACCTGACCACCGAAGACATGCACAGTCTGCGTGGACTATTGAATAACTACGCTTCTCCGGCCAATGCCGGAAAGACTCTAATCATGGGTCTTCGTGGGCTGAAGTTGGAGAACGTGGGCCTGTCGAATGAAGACGCCCAATGGTTGGAAGCCATGAACTTCAGCGTGACAGAGGTTTGCCGTCTGTTCCGCGTGCCGCCCATTCTTGTCCAGACCTTGGAGCAGGCGTCCTACAACAACGTAGAGTCGTTGGGCGAACAGTTCGTGAAGTTCAGCCTGACACGTTGGCTCAACCTGTGGGAGTCGGCTATCTCGCAGCAGTTGCTTGGCCCTATCGCGCGCCAACGGTTCTATGCGGAACATGCCGTGGACGCGCTGTTGCGCGGCACGGCTGGCGAGCGTGCGGAGTTCTACGCCAAGGCATTGAACAACGAGCCATGGATGGACGTTGACGAAGTGAGGCGGTTGGAGAACTTGCCGCAGCGCCGCGTTGACGACGCCAGCGCGGCGTGACAGGAAATCACTGGCGATCTGTTGACGCCTAGACCGCCCGTTCCCTCATGCAGGGATAAAAATGACCATGAAGGCTTAACCACCATGACGAAACTTACCGACAAACAGCGGGCATTTGTCGCCAACAAGGCGGCGGGCTGCACTAACCGGGATGCTGCCATTGCGGCAGGCTATGCGGTGGCGGGCGCATCTGTCGCCGCCGACAAACTCATGGCGAATCCTGCAATCCGAGCGGCGCTCAAGATTGCAACGAAGGCCACGCCTGGCGTGGACATCAAGTCAGGCGCGCCGGCAATGCCGCGCGAGAGGTACGCCGATCCCAAAACGTTCCTGCTAGACGTGATGAACCTGGCTGGCCTGCCGATCGCTATGCGTGCTGATGCCGCAAAGCAACTGCTGCCGTACATGCACGCTCGCATGGGCGAGACGGGCAAGAAAGAGACTATGAAAGAGAACGCCCGCGCCATCGCGCGTGGTCGTCATAAGTTCGCCACGCAGGCGCCGCCGCAGCTGACGGTGGTACGCAACAGCGAATAGCGCACGGTTCTGCTAATCATCGCGATACTGAATTCGGAACTGTTCTTCCATGTTCTTAATCTCGTTGTTCAACCATGCCAATCCCGTCGCGCACAGTTGTTTCATCTTGTCTCGGTGGATGTGCAGCGGCTTCTTGTCGGGTGGTGAAATCGCGATAGGAAACTCCCAGGGTCCGCCACGCCAGAAGTGAAGCCGTGGGTTCCTGATCGCTATGTCAGTGTGGGCGTATGCGGAATCACGATAGGTCCGCAACTCATCATGGAATGGCAGCAGCTCGGCGGGAATGAATCCCTTGCCAAGACAAATCTTCTTCGCATTCTTGCCATGGTGTTGCGGGTGGGCAAACGTTGTGTCTGCCCTTGTGAACGGTCGGAAGTATACGACCACGGCGTAACGCTGCAACGTGCCCGACACCCTGTTTGGTATCGCATTGTTGTCTTCCAGTTCCTCCGCGTCTTCCAGCAAGCGTAAGGCCTCGCTGAAGTCGGCATGGCATGACCTGTAGAAGACGTAACGTTCTTCGTGCGCGTTGTGCATGCTCGGCTAGTTGGCTCGGATTCTCTGTGTCGGCTGGGCGTTTGATCCAACTAGCGCCGGCTCGGCAAGCAAAAGGTCAAAAACAGCATCTTCTAAACGGGAGTAGGGCCAATACATACCAAAGATTCCAAGCGCCTGGATCCGCTGTAGCGCATCGGTATCTTCGTCTCCAGGCACCAAATCCCTACCTTCAAACTGTATGCGGCGCTGGTCGACGAACCGGCGCAATATCACCTTGTCCCCTTCGTTCAATCCACGAACAACTGCGCGCCAGCGTTCGCGCTGAACTTCACGCTCGGCCTTGGCCTTCTCGCGGGCGTTCGCTCGAGCTTTTCTCTTGGCGTTGGATGCGCCGCGCGTACCTAACGCTATCCAGAAGAATGCCGTCACTAATGCCAAGCCCGCTGCCATAACTTGGATGCCCCAACCGCCGGCTAGTTCAACTAATGCCTGCTCGGTGCCTAATACCGCCAAGGCTAGGCGGATGACTACGTGGAACGGAACAAACAGCACGGCAGCCAACGCAAGTTGACGGAGTGGGTAGGCCCGCAGGTACTTTGCTGCGGCCTTGCCTGCTGTCGTGATCCATGAGGGTGGGTCTGCCATGCCGTCTAGTCTAGTCCGCCCCACGGCATCCCTGCGGTAGTCCGTGCGCGTGGATAACCATGGGCGGGCGCCGCACGTTGCTGGCGGGGTCAACATCGTGCCCGCGCGCTGCCGCCGCCATCGGGGCACTGTGTGGTGTGGGGTAGGTGTCTTCCTATCCCTTTGCAGGATGTATGCAGGATGGACGGGCACAAAAAAACCGGCGCTTGGCCGGTTCTCATGCAAATTACTGATTTCTCTAGCAATTTTGGTCGGGGAGACAGGATTCGAACCTGCGACCTCTACGTCCCGAACGTAGCGCTCTACCAGACTGAGCTACACCCCGACAGCTGAGCCGACAATTCTAGCGACACCCATCGAGGCGAGCAAGGGGCAGAGAGCAATCCCTTGCGCGGGCCGGTGCAGGCGCCGTTCCGGGTGAGGGTGCGGCATCCGGGCGGAACGTTAAACTACGGCCCTTGCGTCCACCAGGCGCGCGCCGCAGCGCGCCGTGCCGACGCGTCCCACCCCCGGAGTCCCGCTTGATCAAGCCACGCACCCCGCCCGGCGTCATGGAGCTGTTGCCGCCCGACCAGATCGCCTTCCAGCGCATGCTGGACACGATCCGCCGCAACTTCGAGCGCTTCGGCTTCCTGCCGGTGGAAACGCCGGTGATGGAGTTGTCGGAGGTGCTGCTGACCAAGTCCGGTGGCGAGACCGAGCGCCAGGTCTACTTCGTCCAGTCCACCGGCAATTTGAACAAGGCCGCCGAGGGCGGCGGCGAGGGCGTGCCCGAGCTGGCGCTGCGCTTCGACCTGACCGTGCCGCTGGCGCGCTACGTGGCCGAGCACGAGCACGAGCTGACGTTCCCGTTCCGCCGCTACCAGATGCAGCGGGTGTACCGCGGCGAGCGCCAGCAGCGCGGGCGCTTCCGCGAGTTCTACCAGTGCGACATCGACGTGATCGGCAAGGATTCGTTGAGCGTGCGCCACGACGCCGAGATGCCGGCCGCGATCCACGCGGTGTTCTCCGAGCTGAACATCGGCAAGTTCACCATCCAGCTCAACAACCGCAAGCTGCTGCGCGGCTTCTTCGAGGCCCAGGGCGTGGCCGACGGCGAGCTGCAGGCGCGGGTGCTGCGCGAGGTCGACAAGCTCGACAAGCGCGGCGAAGACTACGTGCGCGAGACCCTGACCGGCCCCGAGTTCGGCCTGAGCGCGCAGGGCACCGCGACCATCCTGGATTTCGTCAAGATCCGCTCGACTTCGCACGCCGACGCGATGGCGCGGCTGGACGCGCTGGGCGAGGGCAACGAGTCGCTGCGCGTCGGCGTGGCCGAGCTGCGCGAGGTGCTGGAGCTGGTGCGCGCGCTGGGCGTGCCCGAAGCCAACTACGCGCTCAATTTCTCGATCGCGCGCGGCCTGGACTACTACACCGGCACCGTCTACGAGACTACCCTGGACGATTACCCGCAGATCGGTTCGATCTGCTCGGGCGGCCGCTACGAAGACCTGGCCAGCCACTACACCAAGTCGCGCCTGCCCGGCGTCGGCATTTCGATCGGCCTGACCCGCTTGTTCTGGCAGCTGCGCGAGGCCGGCCTGGTCGACACCGCCGCCAGCACGGTGCAGGTGCTGGTGACCCAGATGGACGGCGCCCACCTGCCGCACTGCCTGGCGGTCGCCAACGAGCTGCGCCACGGCGGCCTCAACACCGAAGTGGTGATGGAGCCGTCCAAGCTGGGCAAGCAGTTCAAGTACGCCGACCGCGCCGGCATCCGTTTCGTGGTGGTGCTGGGCGAGGACGAGATCGCCAAGGGCGTGGCCACGGTCAAGGACCTGCGCCGCGAGGACCAGTTCGAGGTCGCGCGCGGCGATCTGGCGCGCACCCTGCGGGTCGAGCTGGAGCAGGCGCGGGTCATGCCGCAGGCCGTCTCCGAATGAGTTCGAACGGCGCGGACGGCGTCGGCGTCGCGAATCGCGCGGCTCCGATGGCGTCTTGTCGCGCCGATGAATCGCGGTGCCGGGCGTGCGGGTTCGCGTCCGGATTCCGCTCCACGGTTCGCCGCGCGCCGGATCGGAATCCGGCGCCGCGGCGGATCGAATCACCCCGCGGCGCGCATCCGCCGTCGCGGTTCCCAATGTGGCATTGACGCACCGACTCCCGAGTACGCTCGGCCGGGCCCAGCCGTTCGCGGCGCAGGCCCGCCGTTCAGATGATCGCCAGGGTGCGAGGCGAGGTTGCAAATGAACAAGATTCAACTCGATGGCCGTTCGCTGACGCGCGCGCAGCTGGTGGCGGTGGCCTATGGCGCCCAGGTCGAACTGGCCGCGGCGCAATTGCCGGCGGTGCAACGCGCGGCCGATTTCCTGGCCGAACAGGTGCGTCGCGAAGAGCCGATCTACGGCGTCTCCACCGGTTTCGGCAGCAACGCCGACCGTCTGCTCGGCGCCCATCATCTGCGCGACCAGTTGCCGGGCGCGCAGGCCTCGGGCGAAACCCTGCACGAGGAACTGCAACGCAATCTGATCGTCACCCATGCGGTCTGCGTCGGCGAGCCCTTCGCCCCGGAGATCGTGCGCGCGATGCTGTGCATCCGCATCAACACCCTGATGCGCGGCCATTCCGGCATCCGCGTGCAGACCCTGCAGGCGCTGACCGCGATGCTCAACGCCGGCATCGTGCCGGTGGTGCCGCAGCTGGGTTCGGTAGGCGCCAGCGGCGATCTGGCGCCGTTGTCGCACCTGGCGATCGTGCTGCTGGGCGGCGGCGAAGCCTACTACCAGGGCGAGCGCATGCCCGGCGGCCAGGCGCTGCAGCGCGCCGGTCTGAAGCCGGTGACCCTGTCGTACAAGGAAGGTCTGGCGTTGAACAATGGCACCGCGCAGATGCTGGCGTGCGGCGTGCTGGCGCTGGAGAAGCTGGAGGATCTGGCCGACACCGCCGACCTGGCCGCGGCCATGACCATCGACGCCTTCGCCGGCCGCCTGGGCGCCTTCGCCGAGGAAGTGCACGCGCTGCGTCCGCATCCGGGCCAGGTCGAGGTGGCCGCGCATCTGCGCCGCCTGCTCGAGGGCTCGACCCTGTCCGACATTCCCTATCACCTGGTGCCGCGTTTCCGCGCCTGGCAGCCGCGCAGCTGGGACACGCCCGAATCGCAGGCGCTGCGCTTCGACATCGGCTGGGACTGGGTGCCGTTCGGTCAGCGCCACGGCCGCGAGAAGTTCTACCTGCGGTTCCGGCCGTTCCGCGGCGGCAAGAAGCACCAGCCGCAGGACAGCTATTCGCTGCGCTGCATCCCGCAGGTGCACGGCGCCGTGCGCGACGCGCTGGCCCAGGCCGCGCGCGTGCTGGAGGTCGAGCTCAACTCGCTGACCGACAATCCGATCGTGTTCCCGGACGCGCAGGCCGAGCACGTCGAGCAGCAGGTGATCTCGGCCGGGCATTTCCACGGCATGCCGCTGGCGCTGGCGATGAGCTACGTCAAGGCCGCGATCCCGGTGCTGGCGAGCATTTCCGAGCGCCGCCTCAACAAGCTGGTCGACCCGGCCACCAACGACGGCCTGCCGGCGTTCCTGATCGGCAACGAGGACTCGACCGAGTCCGGCCACATGATCGTGCAGTACACCGCCGCGGCCATCGTCAACGACCTGGCCAGCCGCGCGCATCCGGCCTCGGTGTATTCGATACCGACCAGCGCCAACGCCGAGGACCACGTCTCGATGGGCGCCAACGAGGCCCGTCACGTGCTGGCCATGGCCGACGACCTGGGCAAGGTGCTGGCGCTGGAGCTGTACACCGCCGCGCAAGCGCTGGACCTGCGACGCGACATGATCAACGCCGCGCGCGATCTGGCCGATCGCGCCGACGCGCTGGGGCTGGCGGCCAAGGTCGCCGGAGGCCCGGCCGCCGGCGACGCCGACCATGCGGGCTTCGTGGCCGAGGTCGAGGGCCTGCGCGCCGAACTCGCGGCGGCCGACGAGTTCCGTCCGGGCCGTGCGGTCGCGGCCGCGCATGCGGCGATCCGCGAGCGCATCGCCTTCCTGTCGCGCGACCGCGCCCTGGACGGCGAAGTCGCCACCGCGCTGGGCATGGTCGCCGACGGCAGCGTGCTCGCGGCGGCGCGTTCGGTGCTGTGAAACGGCCGGATCGCGAGGTTCGGTCATGCGGCTGATCGTGCATAACGAACGGGTGTTCAGCGTCGAGGATTTCCTCGGCGCCGGCGAGTGCGAGGCTTTGATCGAACTGGCGGAGGCGCGCGGCTTCGCCGCCGCCGACGTGCGCGCGCCGGGCGGCGCGCGCACGATGCCGCAGGTGCGCAACAACGAGCGGGTGGTGTTCGAATCGCCGGACTGGGTCCAGCGCCTGTGGCGCGGTCTGGACGGGATCGCGCTGCCGCTGCTGGACGGCGAGTCCGCGATCGGCTTGCCGCGCGCGCTGCGGTTCTACAAGTACGGGCCCGGGCAGCGCTTCCGCATGCACAAGGACGGCCCCTGGCTGGAAGACGGGCGCGGCAGCCGGCTGACCCTGCTGGTCTATCTCAACGACGGCTTCGCCGGCGGCGATACCGACTTCCGCAGCTTCCGCGTCGTGCCCCGGCGCGGCGCCGCCCTGCTGTTCGTGCACGACACCTGGCACGAGGGCGCCGCGGTCGAGTCCGGCTGCAAGTACGTGCTGCGTTCCGACGTGATGTACGCGCCGGCGGTCTAGCGCAAGCCGGGGTAGGGTGCGGTTCGCCGCGCTCGCCGCATCCCACGTGCGCATTATGGGCTAGTTGCGCCTGCGGTCTTCCTGCACCGAGGTGCGCACGCAGTCGCGGCCGTCGGCCTTGGCCTGGTACAGGGCCTGGTCGGCGTCCTGCAGGGCGGGATCGATGGCGTTGTCGCAATCGCTGTCGTTGTCGGCCTCGCGCGCGATCGCGTGCACGCCGATGCTGGCGGTGATGGTGATCGCGTGCTCGCCGCTGCGGCAGGGTTGTTCGCGCAGGTGCTGGCGCAGGTCCTCGGCCACGCGCGAGGCCGCTTGCAGGTCCAGGCCGGGCAGGGCGACGATGAATTCCTCGCCGCCGAAACGCGCCAGCAGCGCGCGATGCGGCTGCAGGGCATGGCCCATGGTGCGCGCGGCCCAGCACAGGCATTCGTCGCCGACCAGGTGGCCATAGCGGTCGTTGATCTGTTTGAAGTGGTCCAGGTCGATCATCAGCAGCGACAGCGGCCGGCCGCTTTGCTGCGACTTCGCCAGCAGATCCTGGAACACGTTGCGGAAATGGGTGCGGTTGTGCAGGCCGGTCAGGCCGTCGCGCTGGCTGCTTTCGCGCAGGCGCTCGTGCGCGTCCTCCAACTGCGCCAGCGCGCTGCGCAGCTCGACCGTGCGCTGCTCGACCTTGTGTTCGAGCTGGGTCTTGGCCTCGTGGACGATGCGCTCGTTCTCGTTGCGCAGCGAAGCGTAGCGATAGCCCAGCGCCACCGACAACAGCAGCATCTCCAGCGCCGAGCCGATCTGCACGCCGTACTCGGTGATGAACACCTTGGGCAGCAGGCCGAAGGCGATCGCGGTGAACATGCCGGTGCCCAGCAGGAACATCGACCAGGCCAGCAGGAACAGCTGCGCCGGCTTGTAGCCGCGCCGTAGCACCACCAGGGTCGCCACCGCGATCCAGGCGATGCTGAAGAACACCGCCGCCGAGGCGATCGGGGTGGCGACGTTGTAGGGCAGGCGGGTCGCGGCGACGCCGAGCAGGACGAAGAAGGCAATCATTCCCAGGCCGACCCGATCGCCCAGGCGCCAACGCTGCTTCAGGCCCAGGAAGGTGCGCGCGAACTGCTGCATGCCGACCTGGGCCAGGCAGATCGACAGCGGCACCGATTTGTCGGCCAGCCAGGTCGAACGCGGCCACAGGTACTCGAAGCCCAGGCCGTTGAGGGTCATCAGGACCAGGCCGAAGGCGGAGATATGCAGCAGGTACCAGAAGTAACTGGCGTCGCGCAGGCTCAGCCACAGCACCAGGTTGTAGATGAACAAGGCCAGCAGGATGCCGTAGTACAGGCCGATGCCGAACTGGGCGTCGCGCGAAACCTCGGTGAACGCGGTCGGCGTGAACAGGGTCAGCGGCACCTGCATCGAGCTCTGGCTGTGCACGCGCACGTACAGGTCGGCGGGCTGGTCGGCGGGCAGGTTCAACCAGAAGTTCGGATGCCGGTAGCGGATGCTGCGCGAGGCGAAGGGCAGGCTGTCGCCGCCGGCCAGATGATCGACGCGGCCGTCGGGATGGCGCGTGTAGACGTCGATGCGATCGCTGAGCGCGTACTGCTGCACCAGCAGCCAGCGCGGTTCGTCGCGGTCGCGGTTGAGCAGGCGCACGTGGAACCAGTAGGCGCCGGGCTGGAAGCCGAACGCGGCGTTGCCGTTGGGCAGCGGCGCGTAGCGGCCTTCGCGCAGGGTCCGCTCGGCGCCGAGCAGGTCCAGGCGGCCGTCGGCATCGTGGTAATAGGCGATGTGCGGTTCCAGCGGCACGCCGACGTGGGTGCCGTCCAGCACCAGGGAGGCGTCGTTGTTGGCGAACGCGGCCCACGAGGTAGCGGCTAGGCAAAGCCCGAGTGCGAGCAGCCAAACTTGTAGGACTCTGCAACCACGCCCCATTCGCACCCTCTCCGTTGGTCCGGCCGGCGGTGGCTCTCGGCGGCGCGGGCTCGGAGGCAGTCTACGCTCCGGCACCGTCTTAGTTTGCGGCCTGCACGGCCACAGACGAGGCGCCAGCGACCGCCGGTCGGTCGCCCATATTGTGATGAACGGCGGTTTTCGCCGATGCCGGCCGCCGCCGCGCGGCCGGGCGGGGCGGCTTGACGAGGGCGGTCCGGTTCGTCTAATGTATTAACGCGTTAATACATTATCGATAGAGCGAAGCCCCCGTGAAGCGCCGCGCCGTAGACATCGACGACAGCGAAGACCCGATCGCCAGCCTGGCGGGCGCGCTGCTGGGGCTGCGCAATCCGGAGCAGATGCGCGCCTTCCTCGAAGACCTGTGCACGCCGGCCGAGCTGGAAGCCATGACCGACCGCTGGCGGGTCGTGCCGCTGCTGCGCGAGGGCGTGCCTTACCGCGAGATCCACGACCGCACCGGGGTCAGCGTGACCACGATCGGTCGCGTCGCCCGCACCCTGGAACGCGGCGCCGGCGGCTACGCCGCGGCCCTCCATCGACGCCCCACGCGCGTCCGCTGAACCGTTCCGCCGGGCCGAGCGCCCATGCCCCTCCTCTTCGAGATTTCCCCATGAGTCCTCCCGCCAGCCCGGCCGCGCGCGACCGGTTGCGCATCGCCATCCAGAAGTCCGGCCGCCTGGCCGAGCCGGCGCGCGCGCTGTTGGCCTCCTGCGGCCTGAGCTGGCGCGAGAGTCGCGACCGCCTGTTCTGCTACGGCGAAACCCTGCCGGTGGACCTGCTGCTGGTGCGCGACGACGACATCCCCGGCCTGATCGCCGACGGCGTCTGCGACCTCGGCGTGGTCGGCCGCAACGTCTTGCTGGAGCAGGACGGCGACCGTCGCGGCAGCGGCCGCGCGCCGGCGTTCCGCGAATGGCGCGCGCTCGGTTTCGGCGCCTGCCGGCTGGACCTGGCCGTGCCCGAGGGCTGGGACTGGCAGGGCCCGGCGCAGCTCGCGGGCAAGCGCATCGCGACCAGCTATCCGGCCCTGCTGTCGCAGTGGCTGGCCGAGCAGGGCGTGGACGCGCAGGTGGTGCTGCTGTCGGGTTCGGTCGAGATCGCGCCGCGCCTGGGCCAGGCCGAAGCGATCTGCGACCTGGTCTCCAGCGGCGCCACCCTGGCCGCGAACCAGCTCAAGGCCGTGACCACCCTGATCCAGAGCGAGGCCGTGCTGGCCGGCCCGGTCGAAGCCTTCGACGACGTGCGCGGCGAACTCGCCGACCTGCTGCTGCGCCGCCTCGACGGCGCCTTGCGCATCCGCCACAGCAAGCTGTTGCTGTTCCAGGCGCCGCGCCAGCTTTTGGCCGATCTGCTGCCGCTGCTGCCCGATGCCGAGGCGCCGACGGTGATGCAGCTCGACGGCGGCGACGGCGTCGCCCTGCAGGCGTTGTGCCACGGCGCGGTGACCTGGCAGCGGCTGGAGGAACTCAAGCGCGCCGGCGCGCGCGGCCTGATGGTGTTGCCGGTCGAGGGCATGCTGGCATGAGCGGCCCGGCATTGATGCAGCGCCTGGACTGGAATGCGCTCGACGAGGGCCGGCGCGAGACGGCGCTGCGCCGCCCGGCGCAGCGGACCCGGCGCGAAACCGCCGAGGCGGTGACGGCGATCCTGGAGCAGGTGCGCGCCGGCGGCGATGCCGCGTTGCGCGCCTTGAGCGCGCGCTACGACGGCGTCGCCCTGGACGCATTCGCGGTCGGCGCCGCCGAGTTCGACGCCGCCGAACGCGAGCTGCCGGCCACCTTGCGCGCCGCGATCGATCAGGCCGCCGCGCGCATCGAAGCCTTCCACGCCGCCGGCATGACCCAGCCCTACATCCTGGACAGCGGCGACGGCGTGCGCTGCGAGCGCATCCTGCGTCCGATCCAGCGCGTCGGCCTGTACGTGCCGGCCGGCTCGGCGCCGCTGCCCTCGACCGCGCTGATGCTGTGCATGCCCGCGCGCCTGGCCGGTTGCCCGCAGGTCGCGCTGTGCACGCCGCCGCGCCGCGACGGCCGCGCCGATCCCGCCGTGCTGTACGCCGCGCGCCGCTGCGGCGTGGAGCGGGTCTACAAGCTCGGCGGCGCGCAGGCGATCGCGGCCATGGCCTTCGGCACCGCCAGCGTCGGCAAGTGCGACAAGCTGTTCGGGCCGGGCAATGCCTACGTCACCGAGGCCAAGCGCCAGGTCGCGCTGCTGGAGGACGGGGCGGCGATCGACCTGCCGGCCGGCCCTTCGGAAGTGCTGGTGATCGCCGACGCCGGCGCCAATCCGGCCTTCGTCGCCGCCGACCTGCTGTCGCAGGCCGAGCACGGCCCGGATTCGCAGGTGATCCTGCTCAGCGACGACGCCGCGCTGCTGGCCGCGGTCGAGGCCGAGATCGAAACCCAACTGGCGGCCCTGCCGCGCGCCGAGACCGCGCGCGCGGCGCTGCGCGCCTCGCGTTCGATCCGGGTGGATTCGATCGCCGACGCGCTGGAAGTCAGCAACCGCTACGCCCCCGAACACCTGATCCTGGCGCTGCGCGACGCGCGCGCCTGGCTGCCGCGCGTGCTCGCGGCCGGCTCGGTGTTCCTCGGCGACTGGGCCCCGGAAGCGCTGGGCGACTACTGCAGCGGCACCAACCACGTATTGCCCACCAGCGGCGCGGCGCGCTATGCCGGCGGCGTCAACGTCGCCAGCTTCCAGGTCGCGATCACGGTCCAGGAAGTGCAGCCGCGCGGCATCGCCGCGATCGGCCCCTGCGCGGTCGAGCTGGCCAGCGCCGAGGGCCTGGACGCTCACCGCATCGCCGTCGCGCTGCGTTTGCGGCAGGTGGCCGCATGAGCGCGCCGCTGTCGCTGCTGCGCGAGGACCTGCGCGATTTCGCCGGCTACAAGTCGGCGCGCAGCGAAGCCCTGGCCGGCTCGGTCTGGCTCAACGCCAACGAATCGGCCTGGGCCAACGCCGCCGACGCCGAGGGCGCGCTGCGCCGTTACCCGGATCCGCAGCCGCCGCGCCTGCGCGCGGCCCTGGCCGAGCTGTACGGCTGCGCGCCGGAGCAACTGCTGGCCGGCCGCGGCAGCGACGAAGGCATCGACCTGCTGCTGCGCGCGTTCTGCCGCCCCGGCGGCGACGCCATCGTGACCACGCCGCCGACCTTCGGCATGTACGCGGTGTGCGCGCGCCTGCACGGCACGCGCGTGGTCGAGGTCGACCTGCGCGACACGCCCGCGGGCTTCGTCTGCGATTTCGACGCGGTCGCCACGGCCGCGGAGGCGTCCGGCGCCAAGCTGGTGTTCCTGTGCTCGCCCGGCAATCCCTCCGGCACGCTGCTGCCGCTGGACGCGATCTCGGCGCTTGCGCGGCGCTTGCGCGAACGCGCGCTGGTGATCGTCGACGAGGCCTATCTCGAATACGCGCAGGCGCCGTCGGCGATCGGCCTGATCGCCGCCCAGCCCAATGTGGTGGTGTTGCGTACGCTGTCGAAGGCGCATGCGCTGGCGGCGGCGCGGATCGGCAGCACCATCGCCGACGCCGCCCTGATCGCGGCCCTGCAGCGCTGCCAGGCGCCGTATCCGTTGGCCGAGCCCTGCGTCGCGCTGGCCCTGCGCGCGCTCGACGGCGGCGCGCGCGCGCTCAGCCTGGCCAACGCGGCCGCCTGCGTGCTGGAGCGCGAACGCCTGTACGCCGCGCTGCCCGGCGTGCCGGGCCTGCGCCAGGTCTATCCCTCGCAGGCCAATTTCCTGCTGGCGCGCTTCGAACGCGCCCAGGCCGCCTACGACGCGTTGCTCGCCGCCGGCGTGGTGGTGCGCGACATGCGCGCGGCGCCGCAGCTGGCCGACGCCCTGCGCATCAGCCTGGGCACGGCCGAACAGAACGCGCGCGTGCTGCAGGCCCTGACCCGCGCCGACGCCGGCGAGCGCGCCGCATGAACCTCAGCTTCGAATCCTGCCCATGAGCCAGATCCCGCTCCTGTTCGTCGACCGCGACGGCACCCTGATCGCCGAGCCCGACGATTTCCAGATCGACAGCTACGCCAAGCTGCGCTTCGTCGACGGCGTGATCCCGGCGATGTTGCGCCTGCGCGACGCCGGCTATCAGTTCGTGATGATCAGCAACCAGGACGGCCTGGGCAGCGCCGCGTTCCCGCGCGAGGACTTCGAAGGCCCGCACGCGCTGATGCTGCAGGTGTTCGCCAGCCAGGGCATCGTGTTCCGCGACATCCTGATCGACACCAGCCTGCCGGCCGACAACGCGCCCACGCGCAAACCGGCGATCGGCCTGGCCCTGCCGCTGCTCAAGGACCGCGGCATCGACTGGACGCGCAGCGCCATGGTCGGCGACCGCGACACCGACATCGCGTTCGCGCGCAACCTGGGCATCCGCGGTTTCCAACTGCGCACCGAGGCCTTTGGCGGCGACTGGGACTGGACGGGCATCGCCCATGCGCTGGCCGATGCGCCGCGCACCGCGCGCATCCAGCGCAACACCCGCGAGACCCGCATCGAAGTAGGCGTGGACCTGGACCGCGAAGCCGACCCGCGCGTGTCCACCGGCCTGGGCTTCTTCGACCACATGCTGGAGCAGTTGGGCAAGCACGGCGGTTTCGCGCTGGAGCTGGAATGCCGCGGCGACCTGCACATCGACGAGCACCACACCATCGAGGACAGCGCGCTCGCGCTGGGGCAGGCGCTGCGCGCGGCGCTGGGCGACAAGCGCGGCATCGGCCGCTACGGCTTCGTCCTGCCGATGGACGAAAGCCTGGCCACGGCGGCGCTGGATTTCTCCGGCCGGCCCTATTTCGTGTTCGAGGGCGCGTTCGCGCGCGAACGCGTGGGCGACGTGCCTACCGAACTGGTGCCGCATTTTTTCCGTTCTTTATGTGAGACAGCAGGCCTGAACTTGAACCTGAACGTGCAGGGCGACAACGACCACCACAAGGTCGAGGCCTGCTTTAAGGCGGTCGCGCGCGCGCTGCGGCAGGCGATCCGGCGCGAGGGCCACGGCCTGCCCAGCACCAAGGGCACGCTCTGATTCGGGCGTTGCCGTTCAGGAATATGCAGTCCGGTCCGGCGTGGCGGCCGCAAGTCCGCTTCCGGGCCGTAATGACGATAGTTGAGCCAGCCCCTGCGGTTGGCGACAGCGCGAGCAAGAGGTTTTCGTGACGGGCGTCGTACTGATCGACATGGGTGGGGGGAACATCGGCTCGGTGCGTTATGCACTGGAGCGGTTGGGTGCGCACGCAGTTCTGAGCGCCGACCCCGCCACGATCCGTTCGGCCGAGCGAGTGATCCTGCCGGGGGTCGGGGCGGCGGCGCCAGCGATGGCGCGGCTGCGTGAGCTCGGTTTGGTCGACACCATCCGGGCGCTGCGTCAGCCGCTGCTCGGGATCTGTCTGGGCATGCAGCTGCTGTTCGAGTCGTCCGAGGAGGGCGACGTGGAGTGTCTCGGGCTGTTGCCGGGACGCATCGGCAAACTGCAACCGCGCCAGGGAGTTCGCGTGCCGCACATGGGATGGAATGCATTGGAACGGCGACGCACGTCGCCCCTGCTGGACGGCATCGCCGACGGTGACCGCGCCTATTTCGTGCACAGCTACGCGGTGCCGGTCGGCCCCGACACGCTGGCCGCGAGCGAACACGGCGTGCCGTTCTCGGCCGTGGTCGGGCGCGACAACCGCTACGGCGCGCAATTCCACCCCGAGCGTTCGGCGGCGGTGGGCGCGCGCCTGTTGCGCAACTTCCTCGACGGGGTGCCGGCATGAACAACTGCACGCTGTACCCGGCCATCGACGTGCGCGCCGGGCGCGTGGTACGCCTGCGCCAGGGCGACTACGAGCAGGAAACCGCCTACGACGAGGAACCGCTGAGCATGGCCAAGCGCTACGCCGACACCGGCGCGCGCTGGCTGCACCTGGTCGACCTGGACGCCGCGCGCTACGGCGGCTACACCCTGGCGCCGCTGCTGCGCGCGATCACCACCACCAGTTGGATGCGCGTGCAGACCGGCGGCGGCGTGCGCAGCGAGGCCGACATCGAGGCCATCCTCGACGCCGGCGCCGACCGCGTCGTGGTCGGCTCGCTGGCGGTGCGCGAGCCCGACCGCGTCGGCGACTGGCTGCAGCGCTACGGCGCCGACCGCATCACCGTCGCCCTGGACGCGCGCCAGTCCAGCACCGGCCACTGGCGCCTGCCGGTCGCGGGCTGGACCGAGGACAGCGGCGCCCAGCTGGAGCCGATGCTGGAGCACTTCGCCAACGTCGGCGTGCGCCACCTGCTGTGCACCGACGTCTCCCGCGACGGCACCCTGCTGGGGCCGAACCTGGACCTGTACCGGCACGTGCGCGTGATCGCGCCGGAGATGCAGGTGCAGGCCTCCGGCGGCATCCGCGACATCGCCGACATCGTCGCCGCCCACGAAGCCGGCTGCCGCGGCGCGGTGCTGGGCAAGGCCCTGATCGAAGGCCGCTTCGGCCTCGGCGAAGCCCTGCACAAGGCGCAGCGATGCTGAGCCGCCGCATCGTCCCCTGTCTGGACGTGCGCGAGGGCCGCGTCGTCAAAGGCGTGCGCTTTCGCGACCACGTCGACATGGGCGATATCGTCGAACTGGCCTTGCGCTATCGCGACGAGGGCGCGGACGAGTTGGTGTTCTACGACATCACCGCCAGCCCGCAGGGGCGCAGCGTCGACCGCGAATGGGTGGAACGGGTGGCGCGCACGATCGACATCCCGTTCTGCGTCGCCGGCGGCATCCGCAGCGTCGAGGACGCGCGCGCGGTGCTCAGCGCCGGCGCCGACAAGATCTCGATCAACACGCCGGCGCTGGAGCGGCCGGAGCTGATCGGCGAGATCGCCGACGCCTTCGGCGTGCAGTGCGTGGTGGTCGGCGTCGACAGCCTGCGCGACGAGGACGGGCAATGGCGCGTGCGCCAGTACACCGGCGATCCCGAGCGCAGCCGCGCGCTGGCGCGGCGCACCCTGGATTGGGTGGTCGAGGCGCAGGAGCGCGGCGCCGGCGAGATCGTGCTCAATTGCATGGGCAGCGACGGCGTGCGCCGCGGCTACGACCTGGAGCAGCTTGCGGCGGTGCGCGCCGTTTGCGAAGTGCCGCTGGTCGCCTCCGGCGGCGCCGGCGAGATCGCCCATTTCACCGAAGTATTCCGCGACGCCGACGCCGATGCCGCGCTCGCGGCCAGCGTGTTCCACTCCGGCGCGATCCGCATTCCCGAACTCAAGCGCGCGCTGCGCACGCAAGGCGTGGAAGTCCGCGATGTCCACTGAGGCGACACCGCCGATGCTGGCTCCGGACGCCATCGACCGCCTGTCCTGGGACAAGCAGGACGGCCTGCTGCCGGCCATCGTTCAGGACGCGGCGACCCTGCGCGTGCTGATGCTGGGCTATATGAATCGGCAAGCCCTGGCCCAGACCCTGGCCAGCGGCCACGTCACCTTCTACAGCCGCAGCCGGCAACGGCTGTGGACCAAGGGCGAGACCTCCGGCAACGTGCTGCAGCTGCTGGCGATCGAAGCCGATTGCGACGGCGACACCCTGTTGGTGCAGGCGCGTCCGCAAGGGCCGACCTGCCATCTCGGTCGCGACAGCTGCTTCGAACACGCGCCCACGGATTTCCTGGCCGAGCTCGACCGCTTGGTCGCGCGCCGCGAACGCGAGCGCCCGCCCGGCAGCTACACCACGCGCCTGTTCGAGCAGGGCAGGCGCAGCATCGCCCAGAAGGTGGGCGAGGAGGGCGTGGAAACCGCCCTGGCCGGCGTGGTCCAGGACGATGCCGCGCTGTGCGGCGAGGTCGCGGACCTGCTCTACCACCTGCTGGTGCTGCTGCGCGCGCGCGGCCTGTCGCTGGACGATGCGGTCGCGGTGCTGAAGTCGCGCCACGGCCAGCCGCATCGGGGTTCCGAACCGGCCTGAGCAGGCTTTCGCGCCCATCGGTTCCTGTTCTTCGTGGGAGCGGCGTAAGCCGCGATTCGACCTTCGGCGTGCGACGAGAACCGCGACCTGCCGAGAAAACGCCCGCCTGGACCCGCGTCGGTTGACGTGTTGTCGCGCATCGCGGTTTACGTCGCTCCCATAGGAAGCGACAGCGCGCACTCGTGCGCTCCGGCACATGGATCGCCAAGCCGGCGTCGCATAATGGGCCCCCCGTCCGGAGCCCGCCATGCGTCCATCCGTCACCGCCTGCGTCCTGTCGCTGGCCCTGATCGCTCCGGCCAGCGCGCTCGCGCTGCCGCCGCCGTGCAACAGCGGCATCGTCTACGAAGACCGCAACGGCAACGGCAACCGCGACCAGGGCGAGCCGGGCCTGCCGGACATCCGCGTGTCCGATGGCGTCGAGCTGGTCGCCAGCGACGCGCACGGCCATTACCACCTGCCCGCGATCGACGGCCGCACCAGCTTCGTGATCAAGCCGCCGGGCTATCGCGTCGGCCGGCGCGACAACGGCCTGCCGGATTTCAGCTTCAACGTGCAGCGCGAGCCCGGACCCAAGCTCAAATACGGCGGCATCCCGGCCTCGTTCCCGAGCTGCCGCGACTACGCCCTGATCCCCGACGCCGCGCCCGCGCGCGCCGAGCTGGACGTGCTGGTGTTCGCCGATCCCCAGCCCAAGACCGCGACCGATGTCGACTACTACCGCCGCGACATCGTCGAGCCGCTGCTGGCCGCGCGCGTGGGGCAGGGCGCGATCGCCGACCTGGGCCTGAGCCTGGGCGACATCGTCAACGACGACCTCTCGCTGTATCCGGCCATGAACCGCGCCACCGCCCAGCTCGGCGTGCCCTGGCTGCACGTGCCCGGCAATCACGATCTCGACTTCGACGCCACGCGCGACGAGGATTCCCTGCTCAGCTACCGCCACGTGTTCGGTCCCGAGACCTATGCCTGGGAAGAGCAGGCGGCCTCGTTCGTGATGCTGGACGACGTGATCTACCGCCCCGGCCAGAGCCCGGCCTACATCGGCGGCCTGCGCGAGGAGCAGTTCGCCTTCCTCGAGCGCTACCTGGCCGGCGCGCGCAAGGACCGCCTGCTGGTGCTCGGCGTGCATATTCCCTTCTTCGATGCCGCGCCCGGACGCGAGACCTTCCGCCGTGCCGACCGCGAGCGCCTGTTCGCGCTGCTGCGCGATTTCCCCAAGGTGCTGCTGCTCAGCGGCCACGGCCACGTCCAGCGCCACGTCTACCACGACGCCCAGGACGGCTGGCACGGCGCCGCGCCGCTGCACGAGTACAACGTCGGCGCCGCCTGCGGCGCGTTCTGGTCCGGCGTCAAGGACGCCCAGGGCATTCCCGCCGCGACCATGGCCGACGGCACCCCGAACGGTTACGCGCGCCTGGGCGTGAACGCGGACGGCGCCTATCGCCTGAGCTGGCACCCCGCGCGCCTGCACGCCGCGGCCGCCTCGACGCCGGCGATGTCCCTGCACGCGCCGCGCGTGCTGCGCCGCGGCGCCTATCCGGCCTTCGGCCTGTACGCCAACGTCTACATGGGCCAGGACGACCGCCAGGTCGAGTTCCGCATCGACGACGGCGCCTGGGCGCCGATGCGACGCGTGGCCCAGCCGGACCCGGCGCTGCGGGCCGAGAACGTGCGCGACGACGAGGCCGCCAGCCTGCGCGGCTACGATCGCTCGCCCGAGGCCGAGCCTTCCGCGCACCTGTGGCGCGCGGCCTTGCCGACCGATCTGGCGGCGGGCGAACACCGCATCGAAGTGCGCACGCTCGATCCCTGGCAGGGCGAGCAGCGCGCGCATACCGTCTACCGCCTGCAGGACGCGGAGGAGTAGCCGATGGCCGCCGAACTGCCGACCGACCTGCCGATCGAACTGTTCGCCGACGCCGCGGCCTGGGAGCGCTGGCTGGAGACGCACGCCGGCGCGCCCGGCCTGTGGCTGAAGATCGCCAAGAAGAACCAGGGCGTGGCCTCGGTGTCGTATCCCGAGGCCTTGGACGTGGCGCTGTGCCACGGCTGGATCGACGGCCTCAAGCGCAGCTGCGACGAGCGCTACTTCCTGCAGCGCTTCACTCCGCGCCGGCCGCGCAGCATCTGGTCGCAGATCAACATCGGCAAGGTCGAAGCGCTGATCGCGGCCGGCCGCATGCGCCCGGCGGGGCTGCGCGAAGTCGAGGCGGCGCAGGCCGACGGACGCTGGCAGGGCGCCTACGCCTCGGCGCGCACTATCGAGGTGCCCGACGACCTGGCCGCGGCATTCAAGAAGAACGCCAAGGCGCGCAAGTTCTTCGAGCAGATCGACCGCAGCAACCGTTACGCGGTGTTGTGGCGGATCCAGACCGCCAAGAAGCCCGAGACGCGCGCGGCGCGGATCGAGAAGCTGGTGGCGATGCTGGAGCGCGGCGAGAAGATCCACGGCTGAGCCGCAGCGCCCGCGCATGAACGCGCGCCATCGCGGCGCTGGGTTTTACGCGACGGTTACGCCCGCGCCGTTCCGGGGCATGGAGGCTTTACGCCCGACGCGCCTACAGTTTTCGCAAGCGCGCCGCCCCGAGCGCGCAACGAGCGACAACGTGTCCATCGTCATTCTGCGTGGCCCCGAATCCCTCCATGCCGGCGCCGGCGCGCGCGTGCCCGATGCGGTGCGCGCGCGCCTGGCCCAGTCCGCGGCCGACGCCGGCAAGACCATCGCCCTGCGCAGTTGCCGCAGCGAGGCCGAACTGGTCGAAGGCCTGAGCGGCCTGCGTTCCGGCGGGGTCGAACTGCTGCTGTTCGACCCCGGCGCCTGCGCCCCGGCCAGCGAACGCCTGCGCCGCGCCCTGGAGGCGCTGGACACGCCCTACATCGAAGTCCACGACGACGACATGGACGCGCCCGAACCCTCGCTGGCGCCCCACGGCGGCGCCTGCCTGGCCCAGGTGCACGGCTATGCCGCGCAGAGCTACACCCTGGCGCTGGCGATCGCCCTGGAACACCTGGGCTGCGCCGAATGCGGGCACGGCGTGCACGTGGGTACCTGAGCGGCGCGCGGCGATACAGCCATGAGCGCGCATTACTACTACTTCGCCGACTACGAGATCCTGGTCGGCGGGCGCTATGTCGTGTGGGGGCAGAGCACCCTGGACTACGCGCCGACCGCTGCCTTCGATCCGGCCGAAGTGCTGGAGCGCATCCGCCGCCAGGCCGCGGATGCGCACGGCGTGGATTGCACCGAGGTGCGGGTGCGCAGCGTCAGTCGCCTGTAGCACCTGCCCGGCTGTGGGGTAGGAGCGGCGTGAGCCGCGACCTCTCCACGCCGCGGCATCCCCACGCAGGGCCGATGTGCCTGGACGGCCGCGAAAGCCGGCGCGATCGGCGCGGCCGTTCGCGATGACGGTCGCGGCTCACGCCGCTCCTACCCCAAAGCGAGGCGCGCCTGCGCATATGGGAGCGGCGTGAGCCGCGATCGAGATTTCGAGCGTCGGCGCAGCCCGACTACGACGGCCGAAACTACGGGTGCCGGTCAGACCTCGACCTGATCGAACGCGGTCGCGCGTATATGCCCATGCGCCGCTTCGCCCAGGCGCGGCTGCGGGTAATCTTCCAGGCGGTCGATCAGCACCGTCGCCAGACCGGCCTCGCGCGCGGCGTCGGATTCCTCGACCACGTCGGACAGGAACAGGATCTCGTCCGGGGGCAGGCCGATCGACTCGGCGATGCGGGCGTAGCTGGCGGCCTCGCGCTTGCCGCCGATCTCGGTGTCGAACCAGCCCGAGATCAGGCCGGTCAGGTCGCCGTCGTCGCTGTGGCCGAAGAACAGGCGCTGCGCCGGCACGCTGCCGGAGGAGTACACGTACAGCGGCAGCCCGGCCGCGTGCCAGGCACGCAAGGCGGCCGCGGCATCGGGATAGATGTGCGCGGTGAAGTCGGCGCCCTGGTAACCGTCGGCCCAGACCATGCCCTGCAGCGCCTTGAGCGCGGTGTGCTTGCGGTCCTCGTCGATCCAGCCCTGCAGCACCTCGACGATCATCTCGTCCTGGCACAGGCCGCCGTTCTCGGTCGCCACCGCGTCCAGCCATTTGCGCACCGCCGGCTCGCGTCCGCGCGCCTTGACGAAGCCGGGCAGGGCGCGGCGCGCGTACGGGAACAACACGTCCTTGACGAAGGAGATGCTGCTGGTGGTGCCTTCGATGTCGGTGAGGATGGCGCGGATGGGCATGGCGGGGGTGTCGCGGTGGGGACCTGGGATTGTCGCCTTCCGGGCGCGACGAGGCAAAGGCGCGTGCGTGCGCCGCGCCGGCGCGAGCGTTCACGCGCGGCCGCCGGCGGCGTTCTTGCGGTTAGGCGGGCCGCTCCGGGCCCGAGCGCGGAGCGGGCATGAGCATCGAATTCATCGTGGCGATCGCCGATACCCCGGACAACCGGACCATCGTGGAGGGCAACGACGTGCGCCTGAGCGGCGGCACCGGCACCCTCAACGGCAAGGTGTTGATCAGGATCCTGCCGTCCGGGGTGGGGCCGGCCAATCGCATTCGCCTGCACATCCGCAGCCCGGGGCCGTGGTGGGCCCTGGACGAGGTGCGCGACCTGCAGCGCTTCAGCCCGCTGGTGGAAACCCCGGTGCTGGCGGTCGAACGCCTGTCCTGAGCGCGGGCGCGCCTGGTCTCAGGCCGCCTGGCCCTTCTCGTAGCGCGGGAAGCGCTGGGCGATGTCGGTGCCGGTGAAATGGCCGACCCAGCCATCCGGCTCGGTGAAGAAGCGGATCGCGACGAAGCTGGGCTCCGGGCCCATGTCGAACCAGTGCAGGGTGCTGTCGGGCACCGAGATCAGGTCGCCCTGCTCGCACTTGATCTCGTACACGCCGGTGTCGACGTGCAGGGTGAACAGGCCGGAGCCGGCGACGAAGAAGCGGACCTCGTCTTCCTTGTGGTAGTGCTCGTCGAGGAACTTGTGCCGCATCGTCTCGCGCTGCGGGTTGTCCGGGGCGATGCTGACCACGTCCACGCTCTTGAAGCCGCGCTCGGCGACCAGGCGGTCGATGTCGGCGCGGTAGGCTTCCATGATCGCATCCGGCGCATCGCCGGGCGCGACCGGGCGGCTGGCCTGCCACTGCTCGAAGCCGACCCCGATCTTGGCCAGTTCGCGCGCCATTTCGGCGCGGTCGCTGGTGCTCAGGCGCGGCGTGCGGGCGTCGTCTTCGTCGAATATGCGCAGGCGGCTCATCGCTGCAGTCTCCTCAATTCCAGTTCGCATCCGAGCAGGAACTCGAACGCTTCCAGGTGGCGCCGCGCCTCGGGCATGTCGCGGCCCCAGGCGTACAGGCCGTGACCGTCGATCAGATAGCCCCACATGTCCTGGCGGTCGAGCAGGGCGTCGACCTGGGCGGCGAGGGTGTGCATGTCCTGGGTGTTGGGCAGCACCGGCAGTTCCAGGCTCATCTCGTGGGTGGTGTTGCCGGTGAAGGCCTTCAGCAGCTCGTAGCCTTCCAGATGCACGTGGCCCATGCCGGCGTACAGGCGCGAGGCCACGGTCTGGGTCTGCGAATGCGTGTGCAGCACACAGCCGATCTCGGGGAAGCGCTTGTACAGCTGGGTGTGCAGCAGGGTCTCGGCCGAGGGCCGGTGGCTGGTCGCGACCGGCGCGCCCTCCAGGTCCACGACCATGATGTCGGACTCGGTCAGGCGGCCCTTGTCGCGGCCGGAGACGGTGATCGCCGCGTGGCGTTCGTCGATCCGGCGCGAGAAATTGCTGCTGGTCGCGGGCGTCCAGCCGCGCGCGGACAGCTCGCGCACGTTGACGATGATTTCGCCGGCGCAGTGGGCCAGGCGTTGCGGGTCGTAGGGCAGGGCGGTGCTCATGCCGCCAGTTTACAAACTCTGCGCGTCGACGGCGTGTCCGCGGCCGGCGACGCAGCGTTCCGGCCGGCGACGGGCCGCCAGGGCGGCCCGCCGGGGTTGGTTGCGCGCGGGCCGGCCGGCCCGCGCCGGGCTCAGCGGCCCGAGGCCGCGCGCAGGCGGCTGTGGCGGATGCCGTACAGGAAGTAGATCGCGAAGCCGATCGCGGTCCAGACCGCCATCAGGAACCAGTTGTGCGCGGTCATGGTCGACAGCAGCGCCAGGCAGCTGAAGATGCCGGCCAGGCAGATCGCCCAGGCGAACGGGATCTTGAACGGCCGCGGCAGGTCGGGCTGGGTGCGGCGCAGGATCAGCACGCCGGCGCAGACCGCGGCGAACGCGATCAGGGTGCCCATCGAGGTCAGCTCGCCCAGCACGTCCAGCGGGAACAGCGCGGCCAGCACGGCGATGCCGATGCCGGTGATCACGGTGTTGATGTGCGGGGTGCGGTAGACCGGGTGGATCTTGGTGAACACCGGCGGCAGCAGGCCGTCGCGGCCCATGATCATGAAGATGCGCGGCTGGCCGATGATCATCACCAGCACCACCGAGGACAGGCCGATCAGGGCGCCGATCTCCACCACCACCCGCAGCCAGCCCAGTTGCGGATGCGCCGCGACCGCGGTCACCACCGGCTCGTCGGTGCCCAGCTGGGTATAGGGCACCAGGCCGGTCATGATCGCGGCCATGGCGATGTAGAGCACGGTGCAGATCGCCAGCGACAGCAGCATGCCGATCGGCAGGTCGCGCTGCGGCTTGTGCGATTCCTGCGCCGCCACCGACACCGCCTCGAAGCCGATGTAGGCGAAGAACACCAGCGCCGCGCCGCGCAGCACGCCTTCGAAGCCGTACTTGCCCGGCCCCTGGTTCTCGGGGATGAAAGGCTGCCAGTTGGCCGGGTCCACGTACTTCCAGCCGGCGACGATGACCAGCAGGATCAGGCCGGTCTTGAGCACCACCATGGCCATGTTCATCGCCGAGGATTTGCGGATGCCGACGTAGCACAGCCAGGTCAGCAGCAGCACGATCGCGGCCGCGGGCAGGTTGGCGATCGCGCCGGTCGGGCGCAGCTGCGCATCCAGCGGCGCGCTGACCAGGGCCGACGGCAGGTGGATGTCGAAATGATCGAGCAGGCTGAGGAAGTAGCCGGTCCAGCTGACCGCGACCGCCGAGGCCGATACGCCGTACTCCAGCACCAGCATCCAGCCGATGAACCAGGCCGCCAGCTCGCCCAGGGTGGCGTAGGTGTAGGAATAGGCGCTGCCGGACACCGGCACCATCGCCGCGAACTCGGCGTAGGCCAGGGCGCAGAAGGTGCAGCAGATCGCCGCCAGCACGAACGAGAGCATGATCGCCGGGCCGGCGTGGTCGGCCGCGGCCTGGCCGGTGATCACGAAGATGCCGCCGCCGATCACCGCGCCTATGCCCAGCGCGGTCAGGCCCCAGGGCCCGAGCGTGCGGTGCAGGCTCAGGCCCTCGGCATCGGCGTGTGCGGCGTGCGGGTGTTTGGTCGCCCAGAGTTGTTTCATCGCATCTTCCTGGCGCCGGGCCGCGGTGCGTCCGGCGGAATCGGGCAGGCCCTGGGGCCTGAACTGTCGGTCCTGAAATGGACAAGGCCGGCGGGCTGTTCAGGAGCCTCCGCCGGCCTTGCGCCTCTTGCTATGTTCAGCCCGCCTTGCGCAGCTTGCTGTTGCGGTAGCCGTAGACCATGTAGATCACCATGCCGATCGCGGTCCAGCCGACCATCAGGCGCCAATGCTCGGAGAAGGCCTGCCAGAACAGGAACAGGCAGGCGATCGCGCCCAGCGGGCAGACGATGATCGCCAGCGGCACCTTGAACGGGCGCGGCAGATCGGGACGGGTGTAGCGCAGCACGAGTACGCCGACGCAGACCGTGGCGAAGGCCAGCAGGGTGCCCATCGAGACCAGTTCGCCGAGCACGTCGATCGGGAACAGGCCGGCCAGGGTGCAGGCGAAGATGCCGACGATGATGGTGCCGATGTACGGGGTCTGGTGCTTCGGATGGACCTTGGCGAACACCTTCGGGATCAGGCCGTCCTGCGACATCGTGAAGAAGATGCGCGGCTGGCCCATCAGCATGACCAGGATCACCGAGGACAGGCCGGCGAGCGCGCCGATCACCACGATGAAGCGCAGCCAGTTCAGCGCCGGGTAGTTGCCCAGCGCGGTCGCGACCGGTTCCGGCGTGTTGAGGGTGCGGAAGTCGGCGATGCCGGTCAGGGTCAGCGACACCAGGATGTACAGGATGGTGCAGATGAACAGCGAACCCAGGATGCCGATCGGCATGTCGCGCTGCGGGTTCTTGGCCTCGCCGGCGGCGGTGGAGACCGCGTCGAAGCCGATGTAGGAGAAGAACACGATCGCCGAGGCGCGCGCGATGCCCTCCCAGCCGAACTTGCCGGGGCCTTCGTTCTCGGGGATGAACGGGGTCCAGTTGTCGGCGCTGATGTACTTCACCGCGAAGGCCAGGAACAGCAGGATCACGACCAGCTTGATGGTCACGATGATCGAGTTGACGAAGGCCGACTGGGTCACGCCGACGTAGCACAGGCCGCTGAGCGCGGCGACGATGCAGACCGCGGGCAGGTTGATGAAGGTGCCGGTGGCCTGGATGCTGCCGTTGACGAAGGTGTAGGGCGCCGAGGCCAGGGCCTTGGGCAAGGCCAGGTCGGTGCCTGTCCATCCGCCTATCAATTGCAAGAGCTCGCTGAAGTAGCCGGACCAGCCTACCGATACCGTCGAGGCCGCGAACAGATACTCCAGCACCAGGTTCCAGCCGATGAACCAGGCCACGAACTCGCCCAGGGTGGCGTAGGAGTAGGAGTAGGCGCTGCCCGAGACCGGCAGCATGGCCGCGAACTCGGCATAGCACAGGCCGGCCAGGGCGCAGGCGAAGCCGGCCAGGATGAAGCTGATGACCACCGCCGGGCCGGCGTGCTGCGCCGCGGCCTGGCCGGTGAGGACGAAGATACCGGCACCGATCACACCGCCGATGCCCAGCATCACCAAATGTTTCGAAGTCAGTGCGCGTTTGAGCGAGGCTTCGCCTTGAAGACTGCCGTGGGTTTCCCCGGCGTCCACGTGCGGCGCGGCTTGCACCGGCTTGGTGATGAATAGGCCCTTAGACATCAGTATCCCCAGATGGTGAATGGTCGGCCGCCCCGTACAAACGGCACGACCGGCGTATGGCGCAATGGCGGGCCACCATAACCCAGCGGGGAAAGCAGCGGCAAGCGGGACAAAGTCATGGTCTTTGCCGGCATAATCCGCCTCCGGATCAAGCCGCAGTGCAGCATTTGGGATGCTCGTGAGACATTCAGACCCGGACGCCGAGCTGCGTTCCAATCTCATCGACTATGCGCGGCGCTGGCCCGACGAGGCCGAACGCGTCCAGCCTTTCCTGGACCTGTTGGACGACGCCCAGGACCCGTTCCGGCGCGAACGGCTCGAGGGCCACTACACCGGCGGCTGCTGGCTGGTCGACCGTGCCGGCGAGCGCGTGCTGCTGACCCACCACCGCAAGCTCGAACGCTGGCTGCAGTTGGGCGGCCACGCCGACGGCGACCGCGACCTGGCCCGGGTGACCCTGCGCGAGGCCGAGGAGGAGTCCGGGCTGTCCGACCTGAGCGTGGAGCCCGAACCCTTCGACCTGGACCGGCACTGGATCCCCGAACGCCGCGAGGTGCCCGGGCATTGGCACTACGACGTGCGCTACGTGGTGCGCGCCAACGGCAGCGAGGATTACGTGGTCAGCGAGGAATCGCTGGACCTGGCCTGGCGCCGCATCGACGAGCTGCTGGACGATCCGGGCAGCGATGAGTCGATGCGCCGGATGGCGAGGAAGTGGTTGGCGCGGCAGGGGTGAACCTCGCGAGGTCCCTCGCTCCCTGTAGGAGCGGCATAAGCCGCGACCGCGCTCCCGGTTCCTGCATGGCCTTCGATGGCAATCGGCTCCCTGTAGGAGCGGCGCAAGCCGCGACCGCGAACTGCGGTAACCGAGCGAGTCCGAGTTCTAGTCGTTATTCGGTGGCACCGCTCTCGCCTAGGCCTGTCATCCCTGCGCGTGCGGGGATCCGGCACCGTAGGATGCGGTGAGCCGCAGGCGAACCGCATCGTCGCCATGTTCGGCGCTCGCGCATGCTCCAGCTTCAGGCTCCCTTCTTTCTTGAAGGGCGAAGCTGTGCGCTTACGAAGCCCAGGTTCGTGCACGGGTGAACGCCGGCAGGCTATGCCTGCTGGCCGGGCGGGCTGGGGAGGATTTGCTTTTGCTCGTCATCCCCGCGAAGGCGGGGATCCAGTGACTTCAGCGCTTCGTCGGGTGTTGCGGCGAATGGTTGATGGCAAGGTCAACGGCTTTCGCCCGCTGCGCGTGCAGTTACTTTTTCTTGCTCTTGCTCGTCATCCCCGCGAAGGCGGGGATCCAGTGACTTCAGCGCTTCGTCGGGTGCTGCTGCGAATGGTGGTTAGCAAAGTCAACGGCTTCCGCCTGCTGCGCATGCGGGTCACTTTCTCTTGCTTGCCCAAGAGAAAGTAACCAAAGAGAAGGGCAGGGTCTCGCCAAACCTCCCTTGCGAGATCGGGGTGGGCGCCGGGATTTTTCGATAGGACATCCTTGTCCTATCGAAAAACGGCGCGCGTCCTGCGCGCCGCCCTCCGGGTCTGAGTGGGGCTGGGCGAGTTCGTGGCATTGGATTCAAATGCCGGGGCAACGGCAACGGCAACGGCAACGACGACGACAACGACAACGACGACAACGGCAGCGGTAGCGGCCGTGTTGTTGTTGCCGTCATCCCCGCGAAGGCGGGGATCCAGTGCCTTTAGCGCGTTGTCCGGTGTCCGAGTAAACGGTGGCAGAGCCGTAGGATGTGGTGAGCCGCAGGCGAACCGCATCGTCGCGAAGGTTCGATGCCGGGCGACACTGCGCTCCATGACTCTGGCGTAGCCCCTCTCTCGCGCTCAGGCCCGACCGCCATGCGGTCGGGCCTGAGCGCGGGTTGGGGTGAGGGCCGCTCTTAAACCGCGCCGATCGCCGGATCGCTGACGCTGGGCCGCCCCGTCTCCACATGCCCCGCGAAGCGGCGCAGGTAGGTCGTGTCGTGGTCCGAACTCAGGCTCAGGTCGTACCAATGCGCGCTGGCCGCCAGCGGCCAGCTGTCGTCGACGCTGGCGCCCGGCGCCAGCGGATAGCTGCGCGGCGCGGCGCTGCTGTAGTGGTTCGGCCGCAGGCTCAGGCGGCAGGCGCCGGTGCCCGAGTTCGTGAAGCGCAGCAGCAAGCGTTCGTTGACCGGGTCGTACTCGATCCGCAGCTCCGGATTCGCGCCGCCGCTGGCGGTCGCCTTCAGCAGATCGCCCTGGAATACGCGCAGGAAGCCGTTCGGCCCGTGCGCGCTGAGATCGTACTTGCCCTGCGTATAGGCCTTGGCGCTCCAGTAATCCGACAGCTGCGTGCCCGGCGTCAGGGTGTAGTACCAGGGGCCGTCGCTGCGATTGCGCGCGTATACGTTGAAGCCGGCGCCGGCGATGCCGGTGTTGGCGAAGTCCAGCCAATAGCGGCCGCTGGAGGCCTCGATGCGGCCGTGCACCTGCAATTGGTACGGCAGCGCGCGCGCCGGACGCTGGCCCGGTTCCTGGCGCGGCATCTTCGGCTGCTTGGGCGCGCTGGGCACCGGCAATTTGCAGCTCTGGTCGGCGCGCGTCATGTGCTCGCGCGTGTCCGGCAGCACCGGCCACGCCGGATCGGCGCCGGCGAAGTCCAAGGCCGTGCTGAGGTCGCCGGCCACCGCCCGCCGCCAGGCGCTGATGTTGGGTTCGGCGACGCCGAAGCGCGCCTCCAGGAAGCGCAGCACCGAGGTGTGATCGAACACCTGCGAGTTGACCCAGCCGCCCTTGCTCCAGGGCGAGACCACGAACATCGGCACGCGGATGCCCAGGCCCACCGGCACGCCGTTGTAGTTCTCGGTGGCGGTGTCGACCGTGCTCTTGCCCAACTCGGGCTTGATCGCCGGCAGCGGCGGCGGCACGTGGTCGAAGAAGCCGCCGTTCTCGTCGTAGTTGATGATGAACACGGTCTTGGACCAGACCTCGGGATTGGCGACCAGCGCCTCCAGCAGGCGCGCGGTCAGCGATTCGCCGTAGGCCGGGGTCGCAGCCGGGTGCTCGCTCATGATGTAGGGCGGCACGATCCAGGACACCGCCGGCAGCGTGCCTTCGCGCACGTCCTTGGCGAAGGCCGCGACCAGGTGCTCGCCGCGCGAGGCGGCGGCGTTGGCGGCGGTCGAGCCGTCCACCCAGGCGCGCCCGCGCCGGTACAGCTCCGAGTTGCGGTCGAGATTGCGGAAGTTGGCGAAGGACTGCAGCGAGTTGTCGCCGTAGTTGTCGTACTCCTGGTACACGCGCCAGCCGATGCCGGCGTTCTGCAGGCGCTCGGCGTAGGTGCTCCAGCGGTGGCCGACGAAGCTGGCCTTGTCCTTGGACATGTCCGAGGTCCAGTTGCCGTCGTCGGCGTTGTTGACCGCCTGCGCGCCGTAGTCGCCCACGGTCATGCCGCTGGTGCCGGTGAACAAATGCATGCGGTTGGGATTGGTCGGGCCGTGGTGCGAGCAGTAGTAGGCGTCGCAGACCGTGAACGCGTCGGCCAGCGCGTAGTAGTAGGGCAGGTCGGCGCGGGTGAAGTGGCCCATGCACATCGGGCCCTTGGTCGCGATCCAGGCGTTGTAGTCCTTCCAGCGCGCGTGCGAACCCTTCCAGCTGTGGTCGATGTCGGCCAGGCATTGCGAGGCGGTGCTGTCGGTGCTGAGCCGGAACGGCAGCACGGCCTGGCCGGCGCTCTTGGGCTGGCGCCAGACCGGATCGCCGTTGGGCAGCGCGATCGGGCGCGGGTCGTCGAAGCCGCGCACGCCGCGCAGCGCGCCCAGGTAATGGTCGAAGGAACGGTTCTCCTGCATCAGGATCACCACGTGCTGCACGTCCTGGATCGTGCCGGTCACGCGCGCGGCGGGCGTGGCCAGCGCGTTGCGGATCGACGGCGGCAGCATCGCCAAGGTGGCGGCGGCGCCGGCGAACTTGAGGAAATCGCGACGGGTGTCGGAGACCATGGGCTTTCCTTGCGAGCGCTGGTGCGGGGGAAGGCGCGATGCTGAGCGAGGATGGTTGCAGGGGTATGGCAGCGGGCGCTCAGGGCCCGCCATTGAACTCCAACTGCGACAGCAAGGCCGCGGCCGCGGGATCGTTCCGGTAACGGCGTCGCAATTCGGTCAGGCGGCGGTCGTTGCCCTTGCAGGCGCCATTGGCGCCTTCGGCGATTTCTTTTCGACGTCGCTTGTCGCCCGGCGGCGCTTCCTCGCCGCGCCAGTGCTCGCACAGGTCGTAGCGCTGCAGGAAGGCGCGTACTTCGTGCGCTTGCTCGCACCAGCCGGGGTAGGCTTCCGGCGCCTCGCACAGCGAGCGCTCGCGCGCGCTCAAACGGCCGCCGGGGCGAGGGTCGTCGAGCTTGGCTTCGCGCGCCTGCGCGACGGCCGCGAAGAAGGTGAGACTCAGCAGCAAGGCGTTGCGGCGGCGCATGCATCCTTCCTCGGGCCTGGGGGAGCGGAGTGCGGCCAGAATAAACCGCAGGCGCGCGCCGATCGTGACGGCTGAGCGGATGTCTGCGTATTTTATGTGCCGGTAAGTAGCCCGAATAAGCTCGGCTTGTCCGGTGGAATACAGCAGCGCGCCTAGTCCGCCGTGAGCCAGCGCGTCATCAGGCGCCGCGCATGCGCCGTGTAGCCCGCGCGTTCGTAGATGCCGCGTGCGTGCGCATTGTCGTAGTTGACCTCCAGCCGCAGCGCCAGCAGGCCTTCCGCGCGGCACAGCGCTTCGGCCTCGGCCAGGGCGCGCTTGCCCAGGCCGGCGCCGCGGTGGGCGGGCCGCACGAACAGCTCGTCGAGCAGGCCGTAGCGGCCGCCGAATTCCAGGCTGAAGCAAAAGCCGACCGCGAGGTGGCCGGCGATCTCGTCGCCGCGCAGGATCAGGCGCAGACGGCCCGCGCCCGGGTCGGCGACCAACCGCGTCAGCGCCGCACGCAGCGCCGGCTCGTTCCAGGGCAGGTGTTCCTCGGCGTAGAACTCGCGCAGCACCGGCATCAGCCGCGGCAGGTCCGCCGTGGTCGCCGGCACGAAGCGGTAGTCGGCCTGGACCATCTCAGTTTTCGGCCGGCCACTGGCGGAAGTTCACGCAGACCGTGGTCTTGTCCAACATGGCGAACTCGCGACTGCCCCAGGGTTTGAGCGCGACCCGGTTCGAGTTGGGATGCAGCAGCTGCGGCGCGCGCGCGGACATCTCCTTGAACACCGCGTCGACGTCGTCGGTATCGATGCCCAGCTCGGGGCGGTCCTTGGCCGCGTACTCCGGGCTCTCCACGATGTAGGCCTTGGCGCCGTCGCGCGCGACCACGGCCATGCCCGCGTCGCGGTAGCGCAGCTCGAAACCCAGGCCGTCGACGAAGAATTCCAGCCCGTCTTCGAGGCGGTCGTAGAAGATCTTGGGGATGAGGTTGTTGAACATGAGTGGTTCCTGGCCTGACCGTATTGCTAAGACTTGGACCGAATCGCGATCGGGGCGCTCGCGCTTTATGTCGGCAGGTCGGCTTGCGCCTTTGCGAGGTCCCGCCGCAAAGTCTCGTCGAAGGTGCCGAAACAGCAAAGCCAGCCGTATTGGCTGAACGAAAACAGGCCGATGCTGGCCGGGTCCCGGTCCAGGCCCGTCGGCAGCGGATGGGGCAGCGACTCCTTCAGGATATGGCTGCGCACCAGGTAGTCGACCTGTCTGACCGCGTAGCGGTAATCCATGCCGGTGCCGCTGGAGGACGCCGATATCTGCGAAATCGTGAGCGAACCGCCGGCGACGCTGAACTGCGCCACGAAGGCCAGGCCGCCCGTCCAGCTGCGGCTGAAGTAGAGACGATCGCCATAGAGGTAGATGTCCCACTTCTCTTCCATGCGCGCCGCCTTGAACAGCACGCCCTCGGAGGTTTCGCCGTCGAAGGGATAGGCGAGCCGGCAGTCCAGCGCGACGCTGTCGGAAGGGAACCGGCCGACGTGTTCCTGGCCCAGGCTGCCGCGCAGCGCGGTGAAGGAAGCGGCGACGCCGGGGTCTTGCGTGGACGACAGCATGGACCTGACGAACGCCAGGCAATCGTATCCGTCCACGACGAAGGGGTTCTTGGGATCGTCCTTGCTCAGCCACTGCACCGACGGCGGTTCGCTCTTGAGCAGGGCTTCCGTGTCCGAGGAAGCGTCGGCCGATCCCGACGACGACTTTTTGCCCAGCAAGCCTTGAAGAAACTTGATCACACGATCTCCTGTTGCCTGATGCCCCGATCGGGGCGAGCCGAACGGCGGCTCTGGCTAGCAAGCACTGCTAGGCCTCAACCGTAACACCGGCGGGCGCGTCGTGCGCCCGGCGGCCGTCCGGCATCGGAATCCCGGCGGAAGAAATACACGGAATATCCAGACGGCGGCCGCCGTAGCCATACGCAAGCCCGCCTGCCGTTGCTCCGGAGACGACGACGGGGCCCGGACCTGCCCGGCGGCTGGCACTGAGGGTGATGGCCAGCGTATTCAGAGCGGCGCTACTGCCCGTCGCCAGCGATATCGGTCAGCAGTTCGTAGGCCCGATGAATCCGCTTCGTCTCATATTCCGCGCATAGGTTCGGAGTGCTCGACGTGAAAGCGAAGTGCCCCGATGCGTCCGCTCCTTCTATGACCAGGCCCCAGCCATCTTTGACGCGGGAGCAAAAGATCCACTGGCCGTCATAGGCGCGCAACCGCTGGAACGCTTTCAGCACCTTCTGCGCCCGATGCGTCGTAATGCTGCTGGTCAGGCGCAGCTTCCTCGAGTCGCTTCCCGAATAGACCGAGATACTGCCCCGCGTGACGACCCAGGCGGTTATCGAGTCGGTCAGCGCGATACGGCGCCACACACGCACCGAAGGCTGTGCCGGGTTCGATGAGAGGGGCGGAAGCCCCGCCACGGAGGCATAGTCGGCGGCTTGCCGCGCCGGTTCGCCGGTTCGCTGGGATTCGGAGACCGGCGTCAGCAGGAGTGCGAAGACCGCGGCCGAAAGCAGCAATTTCATGGGGCTTCCAGCGCGGGCAGGCGGAGACGGGCGTTGCGTCCGATATTCAGGCGGCGCAGAAGCCGTGTCAACGCATTGCTCGAAGGCCGGCGAGCCGCTCGATGGGCCCGCAGCCAGCGGCTGCTGCGCAAGGGCCGCGCGGCTAAGGCCCCGTGCGGGCGTAGTCGTACGCGCGCAAAGCCCAATGCGCCAGATCGGGCCGCGGCCAGGACGGCCGGAACAGCGCGATGCGCACCCATTCCGGGCCCACGGCGGCGGCTTCGGCTCCGGTCGCCATGGCGATGGCGATATCGCTGGCGCGCAACCGCCAGTAGGTGTCGCACATGCCGGCGGCACCGCAGAAAACGGTACCCGCGGTGATGAAGCAGGGCGCGGCGAAGGGGGCGCCGTCGCCCGCCGATTCGTACGCTCCGAGTCGCGCCAGCGACGCGAGCAACTCCGTGGTCAAGTCGGAATGCGCCGACTGGCCTTTGAAGAATTCCGCTGCTTCGGGATTGGTGAGCATGTGCCTGGAAGCCTGGCGCGTGTCGGTCGCGTGGAGGACGATTCCGTACTCGTTCACGTCGGGGCATCGACCGATGCTTGACGCCGCCACATCGGCGACGCGCAGGCCGGAGCGGCCTGCGCGTCGGGCGGCGCTTGGATCAATCCGCGCGGCCGGCGAACTCGCCGGTGACGGTGTTCACCAGCACGCGTTCGCCGTTGACGATGTACTCGGGCACCATGATCTCGATGCCGGTGGAGAGCTTGGCCGGCTTCGGGCGCTTGGTGGCGGTGCCGCCCTTGAGCTCCGGCGGCGTCTCGATCACTTCCAGGGTCACGCTCGCCGGCAGCTGCAGGGCGACCGGCTGGTCGTCGATGATCTGCACGTAGCAGCCCGACAGGTCGTCGACGATGTAGCCGGCGGCGTCGCCGACCACGTCGGCATCCAGCGTGTACGGGGTGTAGTCCTCGTCGTCGAGGAAGACGAAGGCGTCGCCGTCCTTGTACGAGTAGGTCGCCTGGCGGCGGCTGAGCTCGACTTCCTTGAGTTCGTCGTCACCGCCGACGCTGAGGTCGAACTTGCTGCCGCCGGGGACCGAGTACATGGTGAAGCGGAACTTGACGTTGCCGCCGCGGCCCTGCGGCGAGCTGCGTTCGATATCGCGCACCTGGTACACGGTGTTGTTGTGCTCGATTACGTTACCTTTTTTGACGTCGTAGGCTTTCATGGGTTTGGGGCCGGGAATAGGGAATCGGGAGTAGGGAGTAGGGAATCGGCAAGGCAACGGCGTGGAGAAGCGGGACGGAGACGGAAGCGCTTTGGCGATTCCCGATTCCCCATTCCCGATTCCCGGCCTTACTTGGGCGCCAGACGGGTCGCGCCGTCGAGACGGATGGTCTCGCCGTTGAGGTAGGTGTTGCCGAGGATGTAGGCGACCAGGTCGGCGAATTCCTGCGGGCGGCCCAGGCGCGAGGGGAAGGGGATCGACGCGCTCAGCGACTGCTGCACCGACTCGGGCATGCCGTCGACCATCGGAGTCCAGAAGATGCCCGGCGCGATCGTCATCACGCGGATGCCGAAGCGCGCCAGCTCGCGCGCCATCGGCAGGGTCATGCCGACCACGCCGCCCTTGGACGCCGAGTACGCGGCCTGGCCGATCTGGCCCTCGTAGGCGGCCACCGAGGCGGTGTTGACGATCACGCCGCGCTCGCCGTCGGCGCTGGCCTGGTTGTGCTGCATCAGGTTGGCGGCGGCCTTGGCGACGTTGAAGCTGCCGACCAGGTTGACCATGACCGTGCCCTGGAACTGCGCCAGCGGCATCGGCGCGTCCTTGCCCAGGACGCGGCCGGCGCCGAGGATGCCGGCGCAGTTGATGGCGACGTTGAGCCCGCCCAGGAAGTCCTTGGCCGCGGCCACGTTGGCGACCACGCCGGCTTCGTCGGCGACGTCGGTGCGGAAGTAGCGCGCACGCTCGGCGCCGAGTTCGGCGACCGCGCTGGCGCCCTTGTCGTCGTTGAGGTCGAACAGGGCGACCTTGCCGCCGTGGGCGACCAGGTGCTGGGCGACCGCGAGGCCGAGGCCGGAGACGCCGCCGGTGACGATGGCGCGCACGGTGTCGAGTTGCATAGGGAGGTCCGGGTCGGGGAAAACGGCGATTTTACCGGACTGGCCGGGCCGCCGCTGGCGCCGGCGCCAGCGCGTCCCGCCCCGGTTCGCGGTAGACCGTGCCGTCCTTGACCACCAGCACGGGCTGTTTCAGGGCCTCGATGTCGCCGCTGGGGTCGCCGGCGAACGCGGCCAGGTCGGCGCGCAGGCCGGGGGCGATCCGGCCGATGCGTTCGGACTGGCGCAGGATGCGCGCGGCCACCGAGGTGCAGGCGCGCAGGGCCTGGGCCGGGGCCATGCCCAGTTTGGCCATCCACACCGGCTCGCGGTAGTTGTCGCCGTGGCGGAACACGCCGACGTCGCTGCCGCAGCCGATCGTGGTGCGTTCGGCCAGGGCGGTGCGGAAGGCCTGCTCGGCTTCGCGCAGTTTCGGCGTCGGCGGCGTCTGGCCGGGCACGTAGCCGGCGTAGTACTGCTCGGTGGATTCGACCGCGGTCAGGGTCGGCAGGTAGGCGACATCGCGCTCGCGCATCAGGCGGAAGGTCGCGGCGCTGCCGCCGTAGCCGTGTTCGATGCTGTCCACGCCGGCCGCGATCGCCAGGCGCATGCCGGCATCGCTGGCCGCATGCGCGGCGACCGGGCGCCCGCTGAGGTGGGCGGCGTCGACCAGGGCGCGCAGTTCGGCCGCGCTGAAGGTGGGCTGGGCGCTGCCGTCGGCGCCGATGCGATAGTCGGCGTAGACCTTGATCCAGTCGGCGCCGTGGCCGGCCTGTTCGCGCACCGCGCGCACGGTTTCGTCGACGCCGCTGACCTCCTGGGCGCCGCCGGGCAGCTCCAGGTCGGGGCGGAAACCGCGCGGGCCCGGCCCGTAGCTGGCGGTGGCGACGATGGCGCGGGTGGCCACGAACAGACGCGGGCCGGGGATCAGGCCTTCGTCGATGGCGCGCTTGAGCGAGAGATCGGCGTAGCCGGCGCCTTCGGTGCCCAGGTCGCGCAGGGTGGTGAAGCCGGCGCGCAGGGTTTCGCGCGCATGGCGCGCGGCGAGCAGGGTGCGATAGGCCTCGGCTTCCTTCAGCACCTGGTCGTTCCAGGCCGCCTCGTTGTAGGGGTGTAGGAACAGGTGCGCGTGCAGGTCGATCAGGCCCGGGGTCAGGGTCGCGCCGGGCAGGTCGATGCGGCGCGCATCGGCGGGCGCTTCGATGCCGTCCGCGGGGCCGACCGCGACGATCGCGCCGTCGCGCACCAGCACCGCCCAGCCTGCATGCGAAGCCTCGCCGTCGCCGGTCCAGACCCGTTCGGGGCGCAGCAGCAGGGTTTCGCCGCGGGGGGCGAGTTTGGGGTCGGCGGCTTGGGTGGTGAGGGTGGCGGTGAGCAGTACGGCGCACAGGGCCAGGCGCAAGCGGTGGTTCATTGGCGGGCCTCGCGTGAGAGGGGGCGACGTCGATACCTGCGGGGGCGCTGAAGTCACTGGATCCCCGCCTTCGCGGGGATGACGGCTAAGAAAGGGCGGCGCAGCCCGCTTTCGCGGGAACGACGGCGAAAACAGCGGGGCGTGCGCGCTCAACCCGGCTGCGCGAGCGGCGAGCGGTAGTACTGCTGCAGATCGTCCGGCAGCAGGCCGGGCGCGAACAGGAAACCCTGGCCGACCTCGACGCCGAGCTTGAGCAAAAACGCGCGCTGGCGTTCGGATTCCACGCCTTCGGCGACCAGGCCCAGGCCCAGGCTGCGCGCGATGCCGGTCACCGCCTGGCAGACCGCGACGTCGGACTGGTTGTCCGGCACGCCCTGCACGAACAACTGGCTGAGCTTGAGCCCGTGGATCGGCAGGCGGCGCAGGTAGTTGAGCGCGCTGTAGCCTTCGCCGAAGTCGTCGATGGTCAGCATCACGCCCATCTCGCGCAGGGCATGGAAGGTACGCATGGTGTCGGGCACGTCCTCGATCAGCACGCGCTCGGTGAACTCCAGTTCCAGCGCGGTGCCGGGCAGGCCGGACTCGGCCAGGGCCGCGGCCACGGAACTGGCCAGGTCCTCGCCCAGGAACTGGCGATAGGACACGTTGACCGCGACCCGATGCACGTCCAGGCCGCGTTCGTGCCAGCGCCGCAGTTGGCGGCAGGCTTCCTTCAGCACCCAACTGCCGATGCCGACGATGTCGCCGGTGGTTTCGGCGTGGTCGATGAAACGGTCCGGACGCATTTCGCCCAGCGACTGGTTGCGCCAGCGGATCAGCGCCTCGACCGCGACCACCGAGCCGTCGGCCAGATTGACCTGCGGCTGGTAGACCAGGTGGAACTCGTCGTTGTGGACGGCGCGGCGCAGATGGGTTTCCAGTTGCAGGCGGTGCAATTGCTGCTCGGCCAGTTCCGGGGTGAAGCTTTGCCAGCCGTTGCGGCCGCGGCGCTTGCTGTCGTACATGGCCACGTCGGCGCTCTGGATCAGCTGCTGCGAGCGCACGCCGTCCAGCGGCGCCTGGGCGATGCCGATGCTGGCGGTGATGCTGAACTCCTCGCCGTCGAGGCGGAAGCTGTCGCCGAAGATCTCCAGGATCGAGTCGGCCAGGCGCTCGGGCCGCGCCGGGTCGTCGCCGGTGTCGCAGACCACCAGGAATTCGTCGCCGCCGAAACGCGCGATCGAGCCCTCGCTGCCGACCGCGCGCTGGATGCGGCGCGCGGCCGAGGCCAGCAGGCGGTCGCCGGCGGCGTGGCCGAGCACGTCGTTGACCACCTTGAAGCGGTCCAGGTCGATGTAGAGCACCGCCAGCGCCGCGCGGTTGGGATCGTCCAGGCGGCTTTCCAGTTCCGACAGCACCGCGTCGCGATTGAGCAGGCCGGTGAGCGGATCGCTGCGCGCCTGGATGCGCAGGTTCTCTTCGTCGTGCTTGCGTTCGGTGATGTCCTGCAGGGTGCCGATCAGGCGCGCGTTGAGCGCGTCGGCGGCCTCGGCCTGGGCGATGGCGCGCACCCAGAAGCCGCGCCCGTCGGCGCGCATGCCCTGCAGTTCCAGGTCGATGTTGCGGCTGAACGCGATCGCGTGGTCGAGCGCGTCGCGCAGGCGCTGACGGTCGCCCGGACGCAGGCAGTTGAGCATCTCGCCCATGCTGGCCGGGGCGGGATCGTGGCCGAGGATGCGCTGCGCTTCCTCGGTGAGGTAGAGCAGGTCGGGGCCGGCCTCCCATTCCCAGCCGCCGATATGGGCCAGGCTCTGGGCGCGGTCGAACAGGGCGCTGTCGCGCTTGAGCGCGGTGACGTCGGTGAACAGCGACAGCACCTGGTGCGGACGGTTGCCGCCGGCCGGGAACTGCGGCAGCGAGGTCACCGACAGCCAGATCAGGTTGCGGCGCACGCGGTGGTACAGGCCGATCACCATGCTCTCGACGCGGCGGCCGCTGTCGAGCGCGCGCTGGGCCGGGAATTCCTTCTGGCTCAGTTCGCGGCCGTGCTCGTCGATCACCATCCAGTGCTCGGCGGCCATTTCGTGGTCGGCGCTCAGGCCTTCGCCCATGCCCAGGATGCGCATGGCCGCGCCGTTGGCGTAGATCACCCGGAAATCGGGATCGTGCACGACGATGCCGCGGTCGACGGTCTCCATCAGCTCGCGGTAGCGCAGCTCGGCGTCGCGGCGGCCGCTGAGGTCGCGCGCGACCGCGACGATGCAGCGCCGGCCCTCGTGCTCGAAGCCGGCCGAGTGCACCTCGACGGGGAAGCGGGTGCCGTCGCCGCGCATGTTGGTGACTTCGATGACGTAGGTCTCGCCGCGGTTGAGGGATTCCCAGACCGGGTTGAGGTGGTCGCGCGGCAGCTCAGGATTGAGCACATGGATCGGCTGGCCGACGATCTGGTCGCGCGGCCGGCGGTAGGCGGCCATGCCGGCCTTGTTGAGGTCGAGCACGGTGCCGGCCTCGTCGAGGATGCTGACCGGGTCGGGCACCGCGTCGAACACCGCGCGGTAGCGCGTGTGGGCGACGTCGGCGTCGTCGCTGCTGCTGCGGATCGCCTCGGCGGCCTGCAGCAGCAGGGCGCGCGTGGCCTCCGACAGACTGCTGTCGTGGCAGGCCAGTTCCAGCGCCGCCAGGGTCGCGGCCGCGTCCGCCGTGGGCGGCGGCGCGGGCGTTTCGTTCCCGGGCGGATGCTGGCTCATGTCGCTCCCAATGCCTTGCCGACCTTGCTGCCGGTCTCGCGGCCGAGCAGGCCGGCCAGCCAGCGCCCGGTGTCGGCCAGCGCGTTCAAATCCACGCCGGTCTCGATGCCCAGCCCATGCAGCATGTAGACCACGTCCTCGCTGGCGACGTTGCCGCTGGCGCCCTTGGCGTAGGGGCAGCCGCCGGTGCCGGACACCGCCGAGTCGACCACCGCCACGCCTTCTTCCAGGCAGGCCAGGATGTTGGACAGGGCCTGGCCGTAGGTGTCGTGGAAATGCACCGCCAGCGCCGGCATCGGCACTTCCGCGGCGACCGCCTTCAGCATCGCGCGCGCCTTGCCGGGCGTGCCCACGCCGATGGTGTCGCCCAGCGAGATTTCGTAGCAGCCCATCGCGTGCAGGGCCTTGGCCACGCGCACCACGTCGGCCACCGGCACCGCGCCCTGGTAAGGGCAGCCGAGCACGGTGGAGACGTAGCCGCGCACCGCCACGCCGTCGGCCTTGGCGCGCGCCAGCACCGGCGCGAAGCGCGCCAGCGATTCGTCGATGCTGGCGTTGATGTTCTTCTGGTTGAAGGCTTCCGAGGCGGCGGTGAACACCGCGATCTCCTCCACCCCGACCGCGCGCGCCCGCTCGTAGCCCTGTTCGTTGGGCACCAGCACCGGGTAGTGCACGCCCGGCTTGCGCTGGATGCCGGAAAACACCTCGGCGGCGTCGGCCAGCTGCGGCACCCACTTGGGGCTGACGAAGCTGGTCGCTTCGATGCTGCGCAGGCCGGTCGCGGACAGGCGATCGATCAGGGCGATCTTGTCGGCGGTGGCGATCTGCGCCTTTTCGTTCTGCAGCCCGTCGCGCGGGCCGACTTCGACGATGCGCACGGACGGCGTCATGGCTTGGCCTTCGCCGGCGCGGCGCCGACGCGTTTGAGTTCGGTCGCTGCCGCGCCGGATGCGTCCAGATCGCCGAACAGCGCATCGGGATCGGTATCTAGCAGCCGGGCGATCGCGTGGGCATCGCTGTGCACCACCAGCGAGTTGTCGTGATCGTGCTTGTCCTCGTCCTGCACCGTCAGCGGGCTGGCCTTGAGCTTGCCGGCGGCGCGGCTGGCCTGGACCGCCTCGGCGTCGGGGATGTAGGCGCGCAGGCGCTTGCCGCGGATGCGGTAGGCCACCAGCAAGGTGCTGTTCGCGGGCATGATGCTTTCCAGGCCTTCGCCTCCTTCCCCTGCGATCGATTCGGCTTCCCGCGGCGACAGCGCCAGGTAGCGCACGCCGCCTCGGCCGTAGCTGCGCAGGGTGATTTCGACCGTCTCGTCGGGCCACGTTACCCGGGCCCGGCATTGCGCGTCGACCGCGACATCGATGCGCGGACTGTCTTCGATGGAGCGCCACTGGCCGACCAGGGCCGGGTCGCAGGACAGGTCGGGAGGCGCATGCTCGAAGGCGACGCAGCCCGACAGCGCGAACAGGAGCAAGCCGGCGAGGGAGGCGCGGAGCGTCATGGCGCGGCCTTGATCGGGGCAGCGCCGACGCGCTGCAGGCGCACCGCTGCGGTTTCGGTGCTGAGCGGGCCGAACACCGGCTCCGGGCCCTGCGCGAACAGCCCGGCGATGCGGCTTGCATCGCCTTGCACCAGCAGCGATGAGGGGTCGCCGTTCTGGAGCGGGCGGCCGTGGACCTTGCCCTCGCCGATGGCGGCCTTGATCCGGGCCGGGTCGGGCAGCCAGGCGTGGAGACGGTCGCCGTCGATCCGGTAAACGGCCATGAACACCGCGTGCTTGGGCGCGTTGCCCTTGAACTTCAGCTCGCCCTCGTTGCCGAGCATTTGCTGGGCATGGTCGGGCGACAGCACCACGTAGCGCGTGGCGCCCTGGGTGTAGCCGCGCAGACTGACGTCGACCGCGCCCTCTTGCACCGGCCACTGCGCCTGGCATTGCGCGTCGACCACGATCTCGCGACCGGGCCCGGGACCGTCGCGGTCGGCACGCCAGCGCCCGGCCAGGGCCGGGTCGCAGGACAGCGCGGTCGCGGGCGAGTGCTCGAACGCGACGCAGCCCGACAGCGCGAGCAGCAGCAAAGCGGCGAGGGCGGGGCGCAGGCTCATGCGTCCAGCACCACCAGCACCACCAGCACCGCGTCGGCTTCGACGAATTCGCCGGCGGCCGCGCGCACTTCGGCGACCGTGCCGGCGCGCGGGGCCTTGAGGCTGAGTTCCATCTTCATCGCTTCGATCACCATGACCTCCTGTCCCGCTTCGACCGTGTCGCCGGCGGCGGCCTTGGCCACCACCACCCGGCCCGGCATCGGCGCCACCACCTGGTGGCCGGTGCCGGCCGCCGCGGCCGATTCATGACGATACATCGGGACCGGCAACAAGCGCAGCCGGCGCTCGCCGTCGTGGACCACCACCCGGCGCTCATCTCCTAGCAACGCAAAACGGCGTGCGCGGCCGTCGATGCGCAGACTCAGGCCTTCGGCGCCGTGGCGCGCGCCCTGGACCTGGCGGATCCGGCCGGCCTGTTCGATGCGGTAGTCGCCGGCGCTGCCCTGGGCGTGCAGCTCCAGGCGCTCCTCGCGGCGCAGGAAGGCCAGGCTGCGGCGGCCGCCGTGGCCCAGGCGCCAGCCGTCGGCGATCGCCCAGGGCGATTCCGGGTCGTTGGAGGCGGCGGCGCGGCGGCGAGTGTCGCGCTCCTGGGCCAGCAGCTCGGCCACGGTGGCGGCGATCAGCAGGTCGTCGGCTTCCTCGCCGTCGGCGCCGTCGGCGGCGGGCATGAACTCGTCGAGGTGGTGGTCCAGGTAGCCGGTGTCGATGCGGCCCTCGACCACCGCCGGGTGGCGCGCCAGGCGCTCCAGGAATTCGATGTTGGACTTGGGCCCGGCGATCTCGCACTCGGCCAGCGCCGCGCGCAAGCGGGCCAGGGCGCTGGGGCGGTCGATGTCGGCGACGATCAGCTTGGCGATCATCGGGTCGTAGAAAATCGTGACCGTGTCGCCCTCGACCACGCCCGAATCGATGCGCACGTGATCGTCGGGCGTGGGCAGGCGCAGGCGCTCGAGCTTGCCGGAACCGGGCAGGAAGCCGGCCTCGGGGTCTTCGGCGTACAGGCGCACTTCGATCGCATGGCCGCGCTGCACGATCGCGTCCTGGGCCAGCGGCAACGGTTCGCCGGAGGCCACGCGCAGCTGCCACTCGACCAGGTCCAGGCCGGTCACGTACTCGGTCACCGGGTGCTCGACCTGCAGGCGGGTGTTGATCTCCATGAAATAGAAGCCGCCGTCCTGGCCGACGATGAATTCGACCGTGCCGGCGTTGACGTAGTCGATCGCATGCCCGGCCTGGACCGCGGCCGCGCCCATGGCCTGGCGCAGTTCCGGGCTCAGGAACGACGAAGGCGATTCCTCCAGCACCTTCTGGTAGCGGCGCTGCGCCGAGCACTCGCGCTCGTTGAGGTGGATCACCTGGCCGTGGCGGTCGCCGAAGATCTGGATCTCGATATGGCGCGGCTGCTCGACGTAGCGTTCCAGCAGCACGCGGTCGCGGCCGAAGGCGTTGCGCGCCTCGCGCTGGCAGCTTTCCAGGTGGGCCAGGAACTCGTCGCTGGCGCGCACGATGCGCATGCCCTTGCCGCCGCCGCCGTGGGCGGCCTTGATCATCAGCGGGTAGCCGATCGCGTCCGCTTCGCGATGCAGCACTTCGGGCGTCTGGTCGGCGCCGGTATAGCCGGGCACCACCGGCACGCCGGCGGCCTGCATCAGTTCCTTGGCGCCGGCCTTGCTGCCCATCTTGCGCATCGAGGCGCCGGCCGGGCCGATGAAGGCCAGGCCCGCGGCCGCGACCGCGTCGGCGAAGTCGGCGTTCTCGCTGAGGAAGCCGTAGCCCGGATGCACCGCCTGGGCGCCGCTGCGCAGGGCGACCTCGATGATGGCGTCGCCGCGCAGGTAGCTGTCGGCCGGGCGCGGGCCGCCGATCGGATAGGCCTCGTCGGCCTGGCGCACGTGCTGGGCATCGGCGTCGGCCTCGGAGTACACCGCGACGGTGCGGATGCCGAGGCGGCGGCAGGTGCGGATCACGCGGCAGGCGATTTCGCCGCGGTTGGCGATCAGGATCTTGCTGAACATGCGGGGCTATCCTTCCCGGTCAGGGATGGGCGAGGCGAGGGGCCGGCCGTTCATGCCGGCGGCCGATGGCAGACCGCTTCGATGTTGTGCCCGTCCGGGTCCAACACGAATGCGGCGTAGTAATGCGGGTGGTAGCGCGGCCGCAGGCCCGGCGCGCCGTTGTCGCCTGCGCCGGCGGCGAGCGCGGCGCGATGGAAGGCATCCACCTGTTCGCGCGTGTCGGCGCTGAAGGCCACATGCAGGCGGCCGGTCAGGCGGTCGCCACGGCCGATCCAGAACAGCGGCCGCCCGGGCGGACCGTAGCCGGTGCCTTCGCGGCCGTCGTCGCGCGCGATTTCCAGCACCGGCGCCATCCCCAGCGGCGCCAGCACGCGCGTGTAGAACGCGCGGCTGCGCGCCAGGTCGGAGACCGCGAAGTCGATATGGTCCAGCATGCTGCTACCTACGGCCTCCGTGCGGATCGCGGTGGGGACGCTAGTGAACGCGGCCACGCCGCGCGCGGTCAACTGCGCGCGGGCGGCCCGCACCGTTTATGTGACAACAGTGAATCAAGCCGGTGGCAGGTGGCAGACCGCCTCGATGTTGTTGCCGTCCAGGTCGTAGGCGTAGGCGCCGTAGTAGTTCGGGTGGTAATGCGCGCGGATGCCCGGCGCTCCGTTGTCGCGCGCGCCCTGGGCCAGGGCCGCGGCGTGGAAGGCGTCGACCTGGGCGCGCGAGCCGGCGCTGAAGCAGATATGCACGCCGCCGGCGGCCGGACCGGTGCCGACCCAGAACTTGGGCTGCTGCGGCGGCCCGAAACCGCAGCCTTCGTATCCGCCGCTTTGCTCCTTGGTCACGTCCATGACCACGGCAAAGCCCAGCGTCGCCAGCACCTGGCTGTAGAAGGCGCGGCTGCGCGCGTAGTCGGCGACGTTGATACCCATATGGTCGATCACGGTACGGCTCCTTGTAGCGGTTGGGACGGTGCGGCGGTAGGCGGGCGGCTCAGGGGATCCAGGCCGGTTTGCGCTTGTCCAGGAACGCGCCCAGGCCTTCCTGGCCCTCGGGCGAGACCCGCAGGCGCGCGATCAGGTCGGCGTTGTCGGCGTCGTGGCGGTCGCGGTCGCCGTGCGCGGCGACCCGGCGCACCAGCGCCTTGGCCTGGGCCGCGGCGACCGGGCCGGCCTTGAGCAGCAGCTCGATCTGGCGCTGCACCGCCGCGTCGAGCTGATCGGCCGGCACCACCGCGTGCAGCAGGCCGATCGCCAGGGCGGTGTCGGCGTCGAAGATTTCCGCCGTCGCGAACCAGCGCCGCGCCTGGCGCGCGCCTATCGCCTCGATCACGTAGGGCGAGATCACCGCCGGCAGCAGGCCCAGCTTGCTCTCGGTCAGGCCGAACTTGGCCTCGGGCGCGCCGATGGCGATGTCGCAGCAGGCCACCAGGCCGACGCCGCCGCCGAAGGCCGCGCCGTGCACGCGCGCCACGGTCGGCTTGGGCAGCTCGTCCAGGGTCCGCATCAGCCGCGCCAGGGCCAGGGCGTCGTCGCGGTTGGCGGCCTCGCTGGCGGCGGCCATGCCGCGCATCCAGTTGAGGTCGGCGCCGGCCGAGAACGAGGCGCCGTCGCCTTCCAGCACCACCACCCGCACCGAGCCGTCGTTCGCCACCGCCTCCAGGGCGCCGGTCAGGGCCGCGATCAGGACCGCGTCGAAGGCGTTGTGCAGGGCGGGGCGGTTCAGGCGCAGGCGGGCCACCGGGCCCTCGCGCAAACTCAGCAACGGATGGTTCATCGCGGGCGGGGGCTGCTGTGTGGAGTCTGGCGAATGATAGCCGGCGCCCGTGGCGATCCGCCCCGGTACGGCCGGCGATGCTAGAATGAGAACAATTCCTATTTGTGATGTCCGACCGGACACCCGCCGCGGCCATTGGTGAAGCCTTGAAATTGTCCGAATTGCCGCGCCGTATCGCGGCCACGGTCGAGTCTGTCGAAGACCAGGCCCCGAACGACGCGATCGCGCGGCGTCTGCGCGAGCTGGGTTTCGTCAAGGGCGAACGGGTCGAGGTGATGGCGGCCGGGCCGTTGTCGGCCGAGCCCCTGCTGATCCAGATCGGCTACACCCGTTTCGCCCTGCGCCGCAGCGAGGCCGCGCGGGTCCAGGTCCAGCCCCAGGCTGGCGGGAGCGACACATGAGTCACGCCGCAACCATGGCCACCGCCGCCACGCCCGGGATCCCGCGCGTGGCCCTGGTCGGCAGCCCGAATTGCGGCAAGACCGCCTTGTTCAACCTGCTCACCGGCAGCCGCCAGAAGGTCGCCAACTACGCCGGCGTCACCGTCGAGCGCAAGGAAGGCCGCCTGCATGCGCCCTCGGGCCGCAGCTACGCCGTGCTCGACCTGCCCGGCGCCTACAGCCTGCACGCGGCCAGCCTGGACGAAGCGGTCACCCGCGACCTCTGCCGCGGCTTCTATCCCGGCGAGCCGGCGCCCGACGTGATGGTCTGCGTGGTCGACGCCACCAACCTGCGCCTGCACCTGCGCTTCGCCCTGGAGCTGCGCGAACTGGGCCGGCCGATGGTGCTGGCGGTCAACATGATGGACGCGGCCAAGCGCCGCGGCATCGAGGTCGACCTGGCCGTGCTCGAGCGCGAGCTCGGCGTGCCGGTGGTGCCCACGGTGGCGGTGCGCCGCGACGGCGCGCGCGAACTGGTGGCGATGCTGGACCGGATCTCCGACCTGGCGCATGCGCCGCACGCGCATCCGACCGAAGGTCTGCAGCCCGACGACCTGCACGCCGAGACCCGACGCCTGCTGGCGCTGGCGGTGAGCATGCCGCGCCGCACCGCCGAGATCGACGACACGCTCGATCGCTGGCTGCTGCATCCGGTGCTGGGCCTGCTGTCGCTGGCGGTGGTGATGTTCCTGATCTTCCAGGCGGTCTACGCCTGGGCCACGCCGCTGATGGACCTGATCGAGGCCGGCACCGCCCTGCTCGGCGACGGCGTCGGCGCGGCCATGCCGGAAGGGCCGCTCAAGAGCCTGGTGGTAAACGGCATCATCGCCGGCCTCGGCGGCGTGATCGTGTTCCTGCCGCAGATCCTGATCCTGTTCGCCTTCATCCTGGCGCTGGAAGAATCCGGTTATCTGCCGCGCGCGGCCTTCCTGCTGGACCGCATGATGGCCGGCGCCGGCCTGTCCGGGCGCTCCTTCATTCCGCTGCTGTCGAGCTTCGCCTGCGCCATCCCCGGCATCATGGCCACGCGCTCCATCCAGGACCCGCGCGATCGCCTGGCGACCATCCTGGTCGCGCCGCTGATGACCTGTTCGGCGCGACTGCCGGTGTACGCGCTGCTGATCGGCGCCTTCATCCCGCAGCAACAGGTGCTGGGCGTGCTCAACCTGCAGGGCCTGGTGCTGTTCGCGCTGTACGCGGCCGGCATCCTCAGCGCGCTGATGGTGTCGTGGGTGATGAAGAAGTGGCGCCGCGACAAGGGCGAGCACGCCCTGCTGCTGGAACTGCCCTCCTACCGCCTGCCGCATCCGCGCGATCTGCTGATCGGCTTGTGGGAGCGCGCCTGGATCTTCCTGCGCCGGGTCGGCGGCATCATCCTGGCCCTGACCATCCTGCTGTGGTTCCTGCTGAACTTCCCGGGCGCGCCCGCCGACGCGACCCTGCCGGCGATCGACTACAGCCTGGCAGGCCGCATCGGCCACGCCATGACCGCGGTGTTCGCGCCGATCGGCTTCAACTGGCAGATCTGCATCGCCCTGATCCCGGGCCTGGCCGCGCGCGAAGTGGCGGTGTCCTCGCTGGCCACGGTCTACGCGCTGTCGGCCGCCGACGACGAGGCCGCGGCGCAGGCGCTGGCGCCGATCATCAGCCATGGCTGGTCGCTGGCGACCGCGCTGTCGCTGCTGGTGTGGTTCATCTACGCGCCGCAGTGCATCTCCACCCTGGCCACGATCCGGCGCGAGACCAACTCCTGGAAGCAGGTCGCGATCAGCGCCGGCTATCTGTTCGCGCTGGCCTACCTGGCCTCGTTCGTGACCTACCAGGTCGCGGTCGCGTTGGGCGCGGGTTGAACATGGACGCCGGGCTGCTCGCGCAATACGTGGTGATCGCGCTGGCGGTGATCGCCAGCGCGGCGGTGGTCGCGAAGAAGCAGTTCCCCGGCGGCGTGCGCCGCCTGCGCATCGCCTGCGCCCTGCCGCTGGTGCGCGACGGCCGCCCCGACTGGATGCGCCGCCTCGGCCGCGCGATCGCGCCGGCGCCCAGCGCCTCCGGCCCCAACTGCGCCGGCTGCGACAGCTGCGGGCCGTCGGACTGAATCGTCGCGGCAGTTGCCTCTTGGAAGTACGGCTCCCTTGCAGCCCTTCGCCCCTTTGTAGCGACTCTGCCTTTGAGCCAGTTCCCCCCTTGAAAAAGGGGGGCAGGGGATTTGCTCTTCCTCCCAGCAAAGGCAAATCCCCCTCGATCCCCCTTTTCAAAGGGGGAAGACAAGCAGGTGGCGCAGTAGCAGTTCCCCCCTTTGAAAAAGGGGGGCTAGGGGGGATTTGCTCTTCCTCGCAGCCAAAGCAAATCCCCCTCGATCCCCCTTTTTCAAAGGGGGAAGACAAGCGTTTGAAAGGGGGGAAGGCAGCCGCGCCGAGCGCGGCTCCCAACAAAAAAGAAGCCCCGCGATGGCGGGGCTTCTGCTTGGTGCGGCCAAGGCGAGGCCTCAAAGCTTGGAGCGCAACCCATGCGCCGGCGGTTCCTGCCCGGGCGGCGGCATCTGGCCCTGTTGCTGGCCTTGCGCCAGCGCCGGCGCGGTCACGTGCGTGCCCGGGGGCAGCTTGCCGTCGACGCCGAAGGCATAGCCGATCTCGACCTGGGTGCCGCGATGCTCGGGCCGCTGCAGGGCGGCGTAGTCGCCGGGCGGGGCCACGCTGCGGTCGTGCAGCACCAGCGCACCCGGACCTCCGCCTTGGCCGGGCACGAACTGCATGATGTGCTGGTCGGTGGTCTTGGCGACCAGGCCCTTGTAGCTCAGGCCGCGGCCGATGTCGGCGTCGACCATCGTGTCCGACAGGCCCGGCTTGATCTTGTCGGCGGTGGCCGCAAGCTCGGCGCGCGACTTCTCGCGCTGCTCCAGCGGCATGCGCAGGCGCTCGTTCACCCAGCGCGGCGTTTCCTCGCCCTGCGGGTAGCGCATGCTGCCGTCGGGCAGCTTCTCCGCCACCAGTTTCGGCAGCTCGCCGTGCTTGCTGTTGTCGAAGATCTGCGCGGTCTTGGATTTCTCCACCGCCAGCGGCAGCAGGTCCATCGCGCGCTCGTAGCGTTCGCCGATCTTGCCCACGTCGACCGGATGCCCGCCCTTGGCGACGCGATCCTGCACGCGCTGCTTGTTGATCTCTCCGCTGGCGGTGGTCACGAACACCAGGTCGACATCGAAGCCCTTGTTGCGCGCCTCGTCGAACAGGGCGAGCTTGCCCGGCGTGGACATCACGCTTTCGAACGCGAACGGCTGGTCGCCCTGCACCGCGGTCGCGCGGGCGCGATCGGCGAGGTTGGCCGCGTAACCGTCCAATACCCTGCGTTCGGCGCCGGCCGGGCTGAGTTCGACGCCGCGCGCGCGTTCGCTCTCGATCAGGCCCGCGGCCATGCCCGGCGCGTCGCGCTTGTAGGCGGCGCGATCGTCCTCGGTGACGGCCGGCGTGCGCAGCTTGAGCTCGGTGTCGCCGCTGGGCTTCTGCAGCCATTTGGCGATGTCGTCGGCGTTGACGTAGATGGCCGGGAACGCCGGACTGTCCATCAGGGCGTCGGTCACGGTGCTCTTGCCGGAGCCGTTCGGCCCGGCCAGCACCGTCATCTGCGGCCGATCAAACGGGGTCATGGGAAGCCTCCCCATCGATCGGTTCGATCCGACCGTCCGGGTACTGCTTGCACCACACTCCGTCTATTTCCACGACATGAGGCAGGCCGAGCGCGTCGGTTTCGGCGGCCGCCTTGGCCACCGCATCCTGCATCAGCTGGTTCGCGCGCTCGCGCCCGATCTTGTCGATCAGCGATTTGCTCATGACTACGTCTCCTTGTAGGGGGCATCCGTTCCGTCGCACGGCGTCGGCCGCGCCTGTTGTGGCGCGCGGACGTCGGCGAGGTGGCATTCGTATGCTAGCGCGCGCCCGGCGGCGCAACAAACGCCGCGCCCGGGGACTGCGCGGAAGCGTGATCGCGGTGGTGGATCAGCGCTTGCGCTTGACCGCTTTGTAGCCGGTCGCGGCCACGGCTTCGACGGCCAGGGTGAACGTGCGTTGCTCGCCCGGAAACATGGCGCCCACGCCCACCACCTGGCGGGTGACCTCGTTGCCGTCCTCGTCGCGGATCGACAACAGCATGGTGTACTCCCACGCGCCCTCGACGGGCGCGTGGATCGTGCCTTCGACATGCAGCGGCGAAAACTTCGCCGCCGCGTGTTGCAGCGCGTCCGGGTCGAACTTGAGATGGTGCTTGCAGGCGGGGCAGACGTTGGCGCTGTCGAGGATCGTGGTCTTGCAGTGCGGACAGGTGCGCGTCGCTCCCGGCAGGCCCGGGCGTGCGGCGTTCATGCGCCGGCGCCGTTCTCCGCCTTGCCGCCGTTGTCGGACTTGCCGCCCTTGTCGGCGCCGGCCTTGCCGTCCTTGTCTTCGAAACCGAACTGCACCTGGCCGCGCATGCGCGATCCGGCGGCGACGATGACCACGTTGGCCTTGACGTCGCCGACCATCATGCCGCTCTCCAGCAGTTCGACGCGTTGCGCCGACTCGATGTTGCCTTCCAGCTCGCCCGCGATCACGACTTTGCGCGCGCTCACGCCGCCGTTCAACTTGGCGCCGACTTCGATGGTGAGGTCGCCGTCGACCTTCACATCGCCCTTGAAGCGGCCGGCGATGCGGATATGGCCGGAGCCCTGGATCTTGCCTTCGATCGACAGGTCCGAAGCGATCAGCGATTCCTTGCCGCCTTCGCGTTCGGCCGGCTTGGCCGCATAGGACGGAGCGGGCGTGGCGTTGGCGAAGGGCGCGGGCGCCGGCGTCGAGGCCTGGCCGAAACTGATCTCGTTGGCCGTGTCCGGCTCGCGCTTGAGCGCCGTCTCCGGCTGCAGCGGCGGAAGCGTCTCGCGCTTGGGCGGGGTGGGTTGATTGAAAATGGCCATGACGCGGCTTCCTCTGGTTCGGGGGAACGTTCGGGTGAAGAACGGGTAACAGCGAGGTTGAGCTTTGGAGCCTAACACGCTGATACAACGCGACCGATGTGATGCGCCTCACCAATCCGCACAGCGAAAACCCGCGTCGCGGATTCAGTTTCGGCGCGGCTTGCATGCCGCCAACGACAACGCGGATTTGCGCGGTTCGTACCGCGTAGTTGCACCGCGCACCCGGCCAGAATGGTTCAGAAATTTTTCAGGACGATGAATGGGGCGCCGCCGCCCGTCGCCCAACTCAAGCTGTCACGAGACTGTCGATTCGGGCAAGCGGCTAGTCCCGCGTCGCGCTCAAACTTCGCCGCGCAGCAAGCGGATCCAGATCGGGAATGCGCTCGCCGCCACCAAGTGCGAGGCCAGCACCCACCACAGCCAGCCGGTGCCCGTGCGCGCTTCCGACAGCGACCGGCGTTTTATGCGCGCGTAGAGCAGGTCGTGCAGCACGGGCAAGGCGCCCGCGTAGGCGGCAGTCGTCACCAACACCAGGGTGGAAGGATCGCTACCGCCTTGCAGCGCCATGCCGGTCAAGTACGCGGCGAACGCACCGCTGGCCATGGCAAGGAACGAGGCCATGTGCGTCAACCCGGTGCGCGGAATCGACCAAGACAGGCCCACGACCACCATCAGCACCAGCGCCGCGACCGTCCACCACGGGCTGGCGATCAGGCCGATCAGAAAACAGGCGGCCGCCGTTTGCAGTTTGGCGTCCCAGCCGTATCGTCGTTCCAGGTAGCGCTTCGCGCGTGGCGCGAGCGTGGATAGCAGCATCCAGGCCAGCAGCAGAACCATCAGCGCGGCGCAGTTGAGCGCCATGCCTTCGAACGGGGCCGTGCTTGCGCTCAGCGCGGCCACGAAGCCGGCCATGCCGGCGTAGTACAGCGGCACCCGGATCATGCCGATGGCCAGCCGACGCGGCTCCAGGCGGCTGCGGTCGGTGATCAGTCGCCAGTACAGTCGCGCGCTGAGGTCCAGGCGAGCGTGAACGGCGGAGGGATAGTCGTGCTCCAGCGTCAGCATCAGTTTGAGCAGGCGCGACGGCAGCAGCGGCACCAGCAACAGGAACCAGCGCCGCAGGAAACTCAAGGGGCCCAGCAATTCGGCGATCAGCAAACGATCGACGGCTCTCTGCCGCGGTGAGCGCAGGCGTGCGATCTCGCGATCGAGCGCGTCTGCCTCGTCGGCCCGACGCAGGGTGTCGTGCAGGCTGCGACGCAGCCAATCGCCGTCGGCCGAAACCCCTTCCAGGTCGAAGAACCGCATCACTGCGCGCAATTGCGACGACGGCGGCACCGGCTCCGCCTCGGTCAGCGCCGCGGCGACGCGCACGTGCAGCGCGTGCTTGAGTTCCAGCGAATACAGCGGTTCCTGGCTGCGCAACCACGCGTCCAGCGCGTCCGCCGGCTCGGCATGCATGCGCGCGAGCAGCTCGTCGATGAAGGCCTGCGCATCGAAGCTGACGCGCACGTAGCGTGGGGCCTCATCGATGGCCGCGGCCGGGGCGTGGTCCGTTCCGACCGGCACGGGATCGGGATGCGGCGGTGTCGGCGGTGCGGGCGCTTCGTCCTCATCCTCGGCCCGGTCGCGCTCGTCCGATGCCCGCGACCTGGCAGCGCGTTGTGTCGCCAGCTCCAGGCAGCGCCGGTACGCCTCGTTGAGACGCTGGAACCCGGCCGGATCCTCGTCCGGTCGGGTCGCGCGTAGGCGTTGCGCGTAGGCGCGCTTGATCGCGCGTTCGTCGGCGTCGCGCGGCAGGCCGAGCAGGGCGAAGCATTCGCGCATCAGGTCAGCGCCGCACCGCAGCGGACCAGGCCGACGATCAGCACGATGCCGGCCCAGATCGTCCAGAACGGCGGTAGGCCGACGCCTTCGTCGTCAGCGTCGGGCTTGGGCGGGTCGAACAACGCCTTGGCCGCGGCGATGTGCGCCGGCGTGAGCTGCGCGCGTCGCCGCAGTTCGGCGATTCGCGGCAGCAGCCCCTCGCGTCCTTCGTGCATCTCGTTCAAACCGAAGAAATGCAGCAGGGCGGCCAGGTGCCGCGGCGGCAGATCGGACGCCTCGAGCAAGCCCGACAGCACGCGCGGCGCCAGCGCTTCGCGCGCGCCCACGACGTAGAAGGCCGGGTGCGCTTGCAGCCAACGGTGGATATCGGTGCCGCTGCCGGTGCTGGAGGTTCGCAACAGCCCGGCGATGAAGGCGTCGCAATCGAAGTCGCTGCCGTCGGCCAGCCGGCGATCCAGGGCGATGGCGGCCGCCAGGGCCTCGGCGCTGACCCGGATCGCGACGGCTGGGCGGTCGCCGTCTCCGTCGCCGGCTTCCAACGGGTCCGCGTCGTCGTCGGGGCGCGCCGCGCCGCCGCTGTCGCGCCAAGCGGCGTACTCCAGGCAGGACCGATAGGCGTCGTTGAGTTCCTGGAAACCGATCGGATCCTCGTCCGGGCGCGTCGCGCGCAGGCGCTGCGCGTACGCATGCTTGATCGCACGCTCGTCGGCGTCGCGGCTCAGGCCCAGAGTCTGGAACGGGTCGTCCGACATGTGCCGGCTATGCTTCGGGGGGCGAAGCGCTAGGCGCGGCAGCCGTGTATTGCGGCGCGCGTCCGCGTCCGTAGGCGCCGATGAAGATCGCCATCGCGCTGAGCAGGCCGACGACGCCCGCGACCAGCGCGCTGGCGCCGGGCGCGAGTTGCCGATGCTCGAACCAGCTCACCACCAGCCACGTCACGAAGGTGGCGGCCGTTCGCAGCGCGACCACCGCCCAGCGCATCGGATTCCATGGACTGCTGCGGGTCAGCTCCATGAAGAATTGGTGCTGACGGAAGTTCAGGGCGTCCGGGACGCCTCGATAGCGCTGCGCCAAGCGTTCGGCGACCCGCGCGATGTGCGTGGGCATGCCGGGGATGATCGCCATCAGGATCGCCTGCATGGGGTCGAACCTGCGCTTCAACTGCCTGATCGCCGTCGGCGTTCGCACGTTCATGTAGTCCGTGTTCTCGGTGGCGATCACCATGCGCACGAAGTTGCGGTCGCTCAGGAGTTGGGCGTCCGGAAAGGCGAAGAATCTGGCCAGCAGGTCGAAGCCGGGCGAATCCATATGGAACGCGTGCTGGTCCATCAGCCAGCCGTGCAAGCGCACCGCGATGTCCTGACGCAAGCTCGCGTCGTTCAAGGGATGTTGCGATTGCAGCCAGTGGTTGAGCTCGCGGACGGATGCCCGGCTGCGCCGCTTGAGCTGGGCGAGGAAGGCCTCGTAGTCGAACTGCGACGCCAGCCACAAGGACTGGAATGCGGCCTGCACCGAACTGGGATGGGCGCCGATCGTTCCCAGGTCGAAGAAGTCCTTCAGGACTTCCAGCGTGTCCGCCGGCATCGGCGGCTGCCGGTGCAGTTCCTGTACCAGTCTGTAGGCCACATTGGATTTTCGGTCCAGCGAGTACAGGGGCTCGCAGGCTTGCAGCCATAACCGCAGGGCGGGCGCGGATTCGGCCCCGGCCGTTTCGACGATCGTGCGGGCCAATTGCGGGATCGACACCGTTTCCACGGCTGCCGCAACGGGGGCGGCAGCGGCCTGGCTCGTGGGTTCGGCGGACAGCGTGATCTGGCCGCTGCTCCAGAGCTGGCGCCTTTCGCCGACCGGCATCGAGGTCGTCGGGCGGACGGCGGCCCGCTGCGCCAGTTCCAGCGCCGCACGATAGGCCTCGTTGAGGCGTTGGAACGCTTCGGGGTCTTCGTCCGGTCGGGCGCCGCGCAGGGCTTGGGCATACGCGCGCCGGATGGCGCGCTCGTCTGCGCCGTCATCCAGGCCGAGAATGGCGTACGGATTCATGCGTGGCCCTGGGCCTCGATCTGGTCCAGGAACTGGCTGAGTTGGCCGCGATGTTCGGAGATGACGCGCACGTCCTGGCCGTCGAGCACGCCGCGGAACTGCACCAGCACCGACTGCAGCTGATCGCGCGCCCACAGCAGTTCCTCGTACAGGCGCTCGGCGCGCGCGATCAGGGCGATGTTCTCCTGCTGGTCGCGCGGGTGCACCTTGAGCGCGCTCAGCACCGCCAGGCGCGCGCGGATCTCCTCGGGGCCGAGCACGCCGGGATTCTTCTCCAGCACCACTTCGTGGGTCAGGCCGGTGGACAGCGCGGTGGCCTCGACCTGGAGCAGGCCGTTGATGTCGTAGGTGAAGCGGATGTCGACCGGGTTTTCGTTGCGGCGTTTGGGCGGCAGGTCGATCGCGATGCTGCCCAGGCGCACGTTGTTTTCCACCCGCGGGCTCTCGCCCTGGTAGATCTCGAACTCGACCTGGCGCTGGCCGTCGCGCAAGGGGTAATAGCGTTCGACCCGGCTCACCGGCACGGTGCTGTTGCGGTGGATGATCGGCGAGAAGATGCCGTTGGCGAGCTGGCCGTTGCCGGTTTCCTCGGAAGTGTTCACGCCCAGGGTGTGCGGGCAGACGTCGGTGAGGATGATCTCCTCCAGCGACTCGTCGCGCGCCTTCATGCCGGCGGCCACGCAGGCGCCCAGCGCGATCGCCTCGTCCGGATTGACGTGACGCAGAGGCAGGCGCCCGAACATGCGCGAGACCAGGCGCGCGGCCAGCGGCATGCGCGAGGCGCCGCCGACCAGCACGATCTCGTCGAGCTGGTCCGGACTCAGCTTGGCGTCGCGCATGGCGCGTTCCAACGGCGCGCGCAGGCGCTGCACCAGCGGGTCGCAGAGCTGGGCGAAGGCGTGTTCGTCCATGTGCCAGCGCCGCGGCTGGCCCAGCAGGGCCAGCTCGACCTGCGCTTCGTGGCCGTGCGCGAGTTCGCGCTTGGCCAGTTCCAGGCGGCGCTCCAGCTGCGCCAGCTCGGCCAGCGACAGCGCCTCCAGGCTCAGCTGGTGATCGCGCAGGAAAGCATCGCGCATGCAGCGCGAGAAGTCCTCGCCGCCGAGGAAGTTGTCGCCGGCGCTGGCGTGGACCTCCATCACCCCGTCGTACATCTCCAGGATCGACACGTCGAAGGTGCCGCCGCCCAGGTCGAACACCAGGTAGCGGCCCTCGCTGCGCTGCTGCAGGCCGTAGGCCAGCGCGGCGGCGGTGGGTTCGTTGATCAGGCGCTCGACCCGGATCCCGGCCAGTTCGCCGGCGATGCGCGTGGCCTTGCGCTGGCTGTCGGAGAAATAGGCCGGCACGCTGATCACCGCCTCCTCGATCTTGCGGTCCAACTGGGCCTGCGCATCGGCGAGCAGGGATTTGAGGATCAGCGCCGACAGTTCCTCGGGCCGGAAGACGTGCTTGCCCAGCGCGGTGCGGCGGTCGGTGCCCATCCAGCGCTTGAACGCGCCGACGCTGCGCTGCGGGTGCGAGACCATGCGCTCCTGGGCGGCGCGGCCGACGATGATGGCGCCGTCGTCGTCGACGCTGACCACCGACGGCGTCAGCAGTTCGCCCAGGGCGTTGGGGATCAGCTGCGGGCCGTCCGGGCCGTAGCTGCCGATCAGGGAATGGGTGGTGCCGAGGTCGATGCCGACGATCATGGTCAGGGCTACGCGCAGAGGGTGGGTCGGGGTCGTGCCGCGCGCCTGCATCGCGTCCGCCGGCCGCAAGCGCCCGCGGCGGCGCGCATGCTGCGCGCAGATCGGCAAGATACCCTGCCGCGGGCCGGCTCAGCCGCGCGCGCGGGCAGGAGCGGGCGATATTGCGGCAAGGCGGTTAGCCGCCATCGGCGGCGGCGCGCACGCGGCGCCGGGCTCCGCCCCACCGGCTTACATCCGGAACACGCCGAAGCGCGTGCGCTCCTCGATCGGCGCATTGAGGCTGGCCGACAGGCCCAGGCCGAGCACGCGCCGGGTATCGGCCGGGTCGATGATGCCGTCGTCCCACAGGCGCGCGGTGGCGTAGTAGGGGTTGCCCTGCGATTCGTACTGCTCGCGGATCGGCGCCTTGAAGCTCTCTTCCTCGTCCGCCGTCCACACCTTGCCGGCGGCCTCGATGCCGTCGCGGCGCACCGTGGCCAGCACCGAGGCGGCCTGTTCGCCGCCCATCACGCTGATGCGCGCGTTCGGCCACATCCACAGGAAGCGCGCCCCGTAGGCGCGGCCGCACATGGCGTAGTTGCCGGCGCCGAAGCTGCCGCCGATCACCACGGTGAACTTGGGCACGTGCGAGCAGGCCACGGCGGTGACCATCTTGGCCCCGTCCTTGGCGATGCCCGCGTTCTCGTATTTCTTGCCGACCATGAACCCGGTGATGTTCTGCAAGAACACCAGCGGGATGCCGCGCTGGTTGCACAGCTCGATGAAATGCGCGCCCTTGAGCGCGCTCTCGGCGAACAGGATGCCGTTGTTGGCGACGATCCCGACCGGGTAGCCGTGGACATGGGCGAAGCCGGTCACCAGGGTCTTGGCGTAGCGCGCCTTGAACTCGTGCAGGTCGCTGCCGTCGACGATGCGCGCGATCACCTCGCGGATGTCGAACGGGCGGCGGGTGTCCTTGGGCACGATGCCGTACAGCTCCTGCGCCGCGTACAGCGGCTCGCGCGCGGCCTGCACGGCCACCGGCAGGGTCTTGCGGCGGTTGAGGTTGCCGACGATCTCGCGCGCGATCTGCAGCGCGTGGCGGTCGTCCTGGGCGAAGTGGTCGGCCACGCCGGACACGCTGGTGTGGACCTCGGCGCCGCCCAGGGCCTCGGCGTCGACGACCTCGCCGGTCGCGGCCTTCACCAGCGGCGGGCCGCCCAGAAAGATCGTGCCCTGTTCCTTGACGATGATCGACTCGTCGCACATCGCCGGCACGTAGGCGCCGCCGGCGGTGCAGCTGCCCATGACCACGGCGATCTGCGGGATGTTCTCCGCGCTCAACCGGGCCTGGTTGTAGAAGATGCGGCCGAAGTGCTCCTTGTCCGGAAACACCTCGTCCTGCAGCGGCAGGAAGGCGCCGCCGGAGTCGACCAGGTAGATGCAGGGCAGGCGGTTCTCGCGCGCCACTTCCTGCGCGCGCAGATGCTTCTTCACCGTCATCGGGAAGTAGGTGCCGCCCTTGACGGTGGCGTCGTTGGCCACGATCACCACTTCCTGGCCCTGCACGCGGCCGATGCCGGCGACCATGCCGGCGGCCGGCGCGGCGCCTTCGTACATGCCCTCGGCGGCCAGCGGCGCGATTTCCAGGAACGGCGAGCCCGGATCCAGCAGCGCGGCGATGCGATCGCGCGCGAGCAGCTTGCCGCGCTCGGTGTGCTTGTCGCGGGCCTTGTCGCCGCCGCCGTGGGCGGCGCGGGCGAGACGGGCGTCGAGCTCTTCGACCAGGGCCTGGTGATAGGCCGCGTTGTCGCGGAAATCCTGCGAGCGCGGGTCGAGCTGGGAGGTGATCGCGGGCATCGAGGCGGGCTGTTCGAAAGACGCGGCATCAAACCACAAAGAGCCGGCGCCGGCCAATGACGCTTTCGCAGAACCGTCCCGGTCGCGGGGCGTCAGGGCAGGGCGCTGCGCACGCAAGGCACCAAAAGAAAGGCCCGCTTGCGCGGGCCTCTCCGTATTTCGCAGGAGCGAAGCGAATTACTTCTTCGCTTCTTCCTTCTTGGCTTCGGTCGCAGCAGCGTCGGCCTTGTCGGCGACCTTCTGAGCGGCGTCGGCGGTCGCAGCAGCGGCGTCGGCGGTCGCGGCAGCGGCGCCGGCAGCGGCGTCGGAGGCAGCGGCGCCAGCGGCGTCGGCAGCCTTGTCCACGGCAGCGCCGGCTTCAGCGGCGGCTTCGCCGGTGGCGGCAGCGGCGGCGTCGGCGCCTTCGGCGACGGCGGTGCCGGCGGCGTCAGCGGCCTGGGCGGCGGCGTCGCCAGCCTGCTCGGCGGCGGTCGCGGCCTGAGCGGCCTCGTCCTTCGCAGCGTCGGTGTTGTTGGTGCAAGCCGACAGAGCCAGGACGGCGGCGGCGAGGAGGACGTGGAGCTTGGTGTTCATGGTTGTCTCCGGAGGAGTTGTCTGAAGGATTATCTATGTAAGCGCGGACGAACATCAGGCAACGCCAGTGCGCGCAGCGACCCGGACTGGCCGGTTCTATCGTTCACTGACCACTACATCAGCTACGGAAAAGCCGCCGGTAAACCGGCGGCTCTTCCTGACTTGCGTACCCGATCGGTTCTAGCGAACCGAGGAGGGTATTACTTCTTCGGCTCTTCCTTGGCAGCGTCGGTCGCCTGGGTGGCGGCCGAAGCGGCGTCGGCGGCAGCGTCAGCGGCCTTGCCAGCAGCGTCGGCAGCGGCGTCAGCAGCGGCCGGGGTAGCGGCAGCGGCGGTCGCGTCGGCCGAGGTGGCAGCGGCGTCGGCAGCGGTAGCGGCCGTGTCGGCAGCAGCCTGAGCAGCGTCGGCAGCGGCGGCGTCGCCGGTAGCGGCGGCGGCGTCGGCGGTGGCCTGGGCTTCGGTCGAAGCAGCGGCGGCATCAGCAGCAGCGTCATCAGCCTGCTTCTGGTTCGAGCAAGCGGCCAGGGCCAGGCCCAGAGCCAGGGCGAGCAGCGCCTTGTTGAAAGTCATGGTTCGGTTTCCTCGTCGATTAGTTAGGCAACGCGCAGTTGCGCGCCGATAACATGATGACAAGCCAGTGACGCGTGTCAAGCGGCTGGCCGGTTTTTTTTGCACAACGCGTTTTTAACTTTTTACGGGAGCTCGACCGCAATGGCGGTCGCTTCGCCGCCGCCGATGCACAGCGAGGCCACGCCGCGCTTGCCGCCGCGGGCGCGCAGGGCGTTCAGCAGGGTGACCACCAGGCGCGCGCCGCTGGCGCCGATCGGGTGGCCCAGGGCGACCGCGCCGCCGTTGACGTTGAGCTTCTCGTGGGGGATGCCCAGGTCCTTCATCGGGGCCATGGCGACCACCGAAAACGCCTCGTTGACCTCGAACAGGTCGACGTCGGCGACCGTCCAGCCGGCCTTCTCGAGCACGTTTGAAATCGCTTTCACCGGCGCGGTGGTGAACCATTCCGGGGCCTGGGCATGGCCGGTGTGGGCGACGATGCGCGCCAGCGGCTGGAGCCCGCGCGCGGCGGCCTCGTCGGCCGACATCAGCACCGCGGCGGCGGCGCCGTCGGAAATCTTAGAAGACGCCGCGGCGGTGAGCACGCCGTCCTTGCCGAACGCCGGGCGCAGGCCCGGGATCTTGCTGACGTCGATCTTGCCCGGCTCTTCGTCGCTGTCCACCACGACATCGCCCTTGCGGCCCTTGACCGTGACCGCGACGATCTCGTCCTTGAAGGCGCCGTTGGCGATCGCGGCCTGGGCGCGCTTGACGCTTTCCTCGGAATAGGCGTCGATCGCAGCGCGGTCGTAGCCGTACTGGGCGCAGGTGGCGTCGCCGAACACGCCCATGGCCTTGCCGTCGTAGGGGTTGGTCAGACCGTCCCAGGCCATGTGGTCGAGCATCTCGGTGCTGCCGTAGCGGATGCCGGTACGCGAATTGTTGAGCAGGTGCGGGGCATTGGTCATCGACTCCATGCCGCCGGCGACCACCACCTTGGCCGAGCCGGCCTTGATCAGGTCGTGGCCCAGCATGATCGCCTTCATGCCCGAACCGCAGACCTTGTTGATGGTGGTGCAGCCCGCCGCGGTCGGCAGGCCCGCGCCCAGCGCGGCCTGGCGCGCCGGCGCCTGGCCGAGGCCGGCGGGCAGCACGCAGCCCATGATCACCTCGTCGACCTGGTCGGCGGCGACGCCGGCCTGCTCTAGCGCGGCCGAGATCGCGGCGCTGCCCAGGGTCGGGGTCGGGACGCCGGTGAATTGGCCGAGGAAGGAACCGATGGCGGTGCGCTTGGCACCGACGATGACGATGTCGCTCATGGCGGACTCCGGAATAGTGCGGCCGGCGCAGGGGCCGGAACTTTCCGATTATGCGACCCGATGCTGCACTGCCGCAAATGCCGGAAAGGGCCCGGTTCGGGTGGGTCGAAGTCCTGTCCGGGACGGGCTGGGCGAGGCATCGAAACTGTGGATTGCGTCGCAGGGACCGCTGAGAGCGAACTAACGAAACCTTCGCAATCCCGCTCAGCTTGGTGTACGCCAACGAAACGCCCACGAAGGTAACTGCGCTCAATGCGCCGGCCGTGGGACGGCGACCAGGTACCCGCCGGGCTGTCCCGAAGTCTCGGGGTAGGAGCGGCGCAAGCCGCGGCCGCGTTACCTCGATGACTACGCGAGTTCGGAGATCAGGTCGCGGCTCACGCCGCTCCTACCCCAAAGCCAAGCGCCCTTCGCACCCGTTCCCTGTGGGAGCGGCGCAAGCCGCGACCGCGAGACCCCACACACCGGCGCAACTCTGCGCCCCCAGCTTCCTGTGGGAGCGGCGTAAGCCGCGATTGCTCAGGTGTGGTTGGCGCCGCGATTCCGACGCTGTGCGCGATCGCGGCCTATGACCGAAGGAAATGTCTGTGGGAGGCCGCTTCCACAGAGACCGGGTCCCCCAGAAAGCAGGCAGCCCAGTGCATCAAAGCCGCGGCGAGCAAATCGCACCGCCGCGGCCACCACAACCCACGCCCACCCCGGCACCCCGAAGCGGGGGCGCTCTACCTCACGACTTGCCGTCGAACAACTCGCGCCCGATCAGCATGCGCCGGATTTCGTTGGTGCCCGCGCCGATCGCATAGAGCTTGGCGTCGCGCAGGATGCGGCCGGTCGGGTACTCGTTGATGTAGCCGTTGCCGCCCAGGGTCTGGATCGCTTCCAGCGCCACCTGCACCGCGCTGTCGGACGCGTGCAGCAGGCACGAGGCCGCATCCACGCGGCTCTTGTGGCCGGCGTCGTAATCGCGCGCCACCTGGTAGGCGAAGGCGCGGCTGGACTGCAGCGCGGTGTACATGTCGGCGATCTTGCCCTGCATCAGGCCGAAGGTGCCGATCGCCGCGTCGAACTGCCTGCGCTCGCGCACGTAGGGCAGGGCGCTGTCCATCGCCGCCTGCATCAGGCCCAGCGGGCCGCCGCTGAGCACCAGGCGCTCGGTGTTCAAGCCGCTCATCAGCACCTTGACGCCCTGGTTGACCTCGCCCAGCACGTTCTCGGCCGGAATCTCGCAGTTCTCGAACACCAGCTCGCAGGTGTTGGAACCGCGCATGCCCAGCTTGTCCAGCTTCTGCGCGGTGCTGAAGCCCGGCATGCCCTTCTCGACGATGAAGGCGGTCATGCAGCGGCTGCCGCTGTCCTTGCCGGCGGTGCGCATGTAGACGATCAGCACGTCGGCCTCGGGGCCGTTGGTGATCCACATCTTGTTGCCGTTGGCCACCCAGACCTCGCCCTTGAGCTCGGCGCGGCAGCTCATCGAGCCGACCACGTCGGAGCCCGCGCCCGGCTCGCTCATCGCCAGCGCGCCCTTCCACTCGCCCGTGCACAGCTTGGGCAGGTACTTGCGGCGCTGGGCCTCGTTGGCGTTGGCGTACAGGTTGGACACGCACAGGTTGGAGTGCGCGCCGTAGGACAGGCCGACCGAACCGGACGCGCGCGAAATCTCTTCCATCGCCACCAGGTGGGCCAGGTAGCCCATCTCGCTGCCGCCGTACTCGCCCGGCACGGTCATGCCCAGCAAGCCCATCTCGCCCAGCTTGGGCCACAGGTCCTGCGGGAAGGCGTTGTCGTGGTCGATCTGCGCGGCGCGCGGCGCGATTTCGGTTTCGGCGAAGCGGCGCACGGCCTCGCGCAGCGCATCGATCTCTTCACCCAGGGGGAACGGACGCATCGGGACTCCTGTCGATCTGATCTGGTTGCACAAAATGTGTGGATAGCGCCCAAACAGCGACGGGGCCTTGCGGCCCCGTCGTCGTCGAATCGCTTAGTGGCCGCCGCGGATTCGACCCCGGAAGCTCGGGGCCGTGCGACCCATCGGCAGCTTGAGCTTGCCGATCGCGTCGATGCGCTCTTCGGCCAGACGGTCGGCGGCCTTGTAGGTCGGGATGGCGTCGCGCTCGGCGATTTCGAAGATGCGGCCGAGGTTGTGGTAGATCGTGCGCATCATGCGCATGGCGCGCTCGCGGTTGTAGCCGTCCAGTTCCAGCGCCACGTTCATCACGCCGCCCGCGTTCACCGCGTAGTCCGGCGCGTACAGGATGCCGCGCTTGGACACTTCGTCGCCGATCGCGTTGTTGGCCAGCTGGTTGTTGGCCGCGCCGCAGATGATCTTGGCCTTCAGGCGGGGCAGGGTCTGCTCGTTGATGGTGCCGCCCAGGGCGCAGGGCGAGTAGACGTCGGCGTTGACGTCGTAGATCTCGTCCAGGCTCACCGCTTCGGCGCCGTACTCGCTCACGGCCTTGTCGACCAGGCCCTTGTTGATGTCGGTGACGAAGATCTTGGCGCCGCGTTCCTTCAGCAGCTTCACGAACTCCATGCCGACGTGGCCCAGGCCCTGCACGGCGTAGCTGTACTTGCCCACTTCCTCGTCGCCGAAGCGCTTGTTCAGCGCCGCCATCAGGCCCTGCAGGGTGCCGTAGGCGGTGAACGGCGAGGGGTCGCCCGAACCGCCGTGGACCTGGTGCACGCCGGTGACGTACTCGGTCTCGCGGTAGACGTATTCCATGTCGTTGACGTCGATGCCGACGTCCTCGGCGGTGATGTAACGGCCGCCCAGCGAATCGACGAACTTGCCGAACGCGCGGAACAGCGCCTCGGACTTGTCGGCGGCCGGATCGCCGATGATCACCGCCTTGCCGCCGCCGATGTTCAGGCCCGCGACCGCGTTCTTGTAGGTCATGCCGCGGCTCAGACGCAGCACGTCGTTGAGCGCGTCCTGCTCGGTCTTGTACGGCCACATGCGCAGGCCGCCCAGGGCCGGGCCCAGCACCGTGTTGTGGATCGCGATGATGGCCTTCAGGCCGGCGTCCTTGTTATGGCAGAACACGACCTGCTCATGGCCGAAGGTGTCGAGGGTTTCGAAAATCATCGGGTGCTCCGAAACGGCGTGGATCGCGCATTGCGCTTAACGCCAGAAGTGTCTGGTAAGTCGGTGAATTTAAAGGAATTCGCTTGCGCGGGGCCTTCACTGCGGACGCCGCAGGGGCGACAGTCTAAAGCAATCGGGGGATACGGCTACGTATGCGTGCCCGAGCGCCCGCGAACCGCCAGCGTGGAGCCCGGTCCGGGGCAAACATGAATGCGGGTTCCCGATTCGCCTTGGGTAGGAGCAGCGCTAGCCGCGACCGCGCTGCCACACATGCGGCGCCGCTCGCCGGGCCGCCGAATCGCGGCTCACGCCGCTCCCACAAGAAGCGCGCGGCAGTCACGGAGCCCGACCGCGGTCCTGCTTCGAGCGCAGCGCCAGCCTTCTGTGGGAGCGGCGTAAGCCGCGATCGCGTCATCGCAACAACGGCGCCAGCTCGGGAACCATGTCGCGGCTCACGCGGCTCCTACCCCAAAGCCGAAGCGCCTTGCGGCCGCTCCCTGTAGGAGCGGCACACGCCGCGACCGCGCCACCGCACATGCCGGCGCCACGTTCCCGCGGCCACCGAATCGCGGCTCACGGCGCTCCCACAAGAAGCGCGCGGCAGTCACGGAGCCCGCGGCGGTCCTGCTTCGAGCGCAGCGCCAGACTTCTGTGGGAGCGGCGTAAGCCGCGATCGCGTCATCGCAACAACGGCGCCAGCTCGGAAACCATGTCGCGGCTCACGCCGCTCCTACCCCAAAGCAGTACGCGCGCAGGCGTTGCCGAATACCGAATACCGAACTGCCGCTCAAAACAACCGATACGGCCGTTCCCGCAGCCACAGCGTCGCCAGCCATTTTTCCCCGCGCAACACCGGCAGGCCGGCATGCAGCGAATCCGGATCCGGCCGCCCGTCCGCATGCAGGTTGTCGAAGATCAGCGCTCGCCCCGGCAGCGGCGCGACCCGCAGGCCGGCCACCGGGAACTCGGTTTCGCCGCCGGCCTCGACCGCATTGAGGTAGACGCAGATCGTGCGCAGCCGGTTGCCCGCGCCGGGCCGGTCGCGTTCCAGCGATCCCGGCGGGCGGTAGTCGCGATGCGGGCGGTATTCCTCGCCGGGCGCATAGCGCAGCACGGTCAGGTGTTCGGCCTGGGGCAGGGCGACGCCGGCGGCATGGGCCAGGCGCAACTGCACCACGCGCAGCGCCAGGTCCTCGATGATGGGATCGATCGCCGAATCGCTGCTGGTGCGCTGCTCGTGCGGCATCGGCTCGCCGGTGTCCGGGTTGATGGTCTGCGAACGCTGCAGCGAAGGCTGGGCGCTGGCGATCAGCAGACGGCATTCGTCCGCCGACAGCAAGCCATCCACCGTCGCCACGCGCGGCGCCGACGACAACGGCGTCACCGCGACCGGTTGCAAAGCTTCCTCCAGCGCCAAGGTGCCCGGCGCGATCGGCGCGCGCATCGCCGGCGGCGGGGGCGTGCTGGCCGGCAGGCGGGTCACGCCGTGCGCGGCCAACTGCTGCAGGATGTCCTGCGCCGCCTGCGGCTGCGCCGGGCAGCCTTCGCCGCGCGCCAGGCGCTCGGCCAGCAGGCGCGCGGCGACGATATCGCCGCGTCCCGCGCCGCGTTCCAGCAGCTGCAGGCACAGGGTCTGGTCGCGTTCGTTCGGGCGGCGCCCGAAGTGGATCGCCGCCGCGCGCAAAGCCGGCGGATAGTCGGCCTGGACCGCCGCCAGCAGGCGCTCGTTGCTGCGCCCGTCGTGCGGCAAGGCCAGCCCGCCCAGGGCGATCAGGGCCAGGAAATACCCCGCGATCGGGCTGCCGGCCGCCTCCGCGCGCAGCAGCCATTCCACCGCGTGCTCGGGGTCGGGCTCGGTGCCCACCCCGAACATCAGCATGCGCGCGTACTCGATCTGCGCATTGGCCAGCCCGGCCTCGGCCGCGCGCCGGTGCAGCATGCAGGCTTCGTCCAGGCGCTGGCGCACGACCAGCGCGGTCGCCAGGCGGTACAGGGCTTGCGGCGAGCCGTGTTCGGCGTCCAGGCGCAGGCGGGTGAGGTCGGGGTCGTCGCTCATCGCCTGAGCGTAACCGAGCCTCGCGCCGCTGGGCAGACGCCGCGGGCGTTACGGTTCCGCAACGCCCGCGCCGGCTTCAGCGCCGGGCCCAATAGCCGTCGTTGAAGCGCCAGCCCGGCCCGTGCCGGTGCCAGCGCGGCGCGACGTAGACATAGCCCGGCCGCACGCGCACGTAGTGCCCGCCGACCCAGACGTGGCGGTGCCCGTTCCAGCGCCAATAGCCCGGCGCCCACGCATAGCCCGGGCGCAGCCGCACCCGCTCGTAGCGCACCGGCGGCGGCGCCACCCGCACGCTCACGTCGACATAGCCGCGCGCCTGCGCCGGCGGCGCATGCACCGTGCCCAGCGCTGCCACCGCGACCGCCGCAGCCAATACCCAGGGACGCATCGTCATCTTCCTGCTCCGCTACCGGCGCCATCCGCCGTCAGCCCGACAACGTCCGTATCGCCGGCGCTGTTGACGCATCGCCTGCGGCGATTCAGTGCCACGCCAGCAAGCTGAAGCCCAGCTCGCTGCGCGTGAACGGCTCCGCGTCGGCTTTGGCTCTAGCTCTGGCTTTCTGTGGGAGCGGCGTGAGCCGCGATTCGCCACCACACCTGCCGGCGTTAGCCGGCGATGGGCTGCGACACCACACACCGATCGCGGCTCACGCCGCTCCCACAGGAAGCGGGCCCGGCCTCTCCCGCCATCGCCCCATACCCGCCCGCACGTCCCCGGCCTCCAGCCCCGACACCCCCGCGCGCTACAATGCGCGATATCCGTTTTTCGTATTGAGCGCGCCATGAGCACTCCCGTTGCCGTAGTCCCCGCCGCCCAGGCCGACGCCACCCCGCTGCGCTTCGTCACCGCCGCCAGCCTGTTCGACGGTCACGACGCCGCGATCAACATCATGCGTCGCCTGATCCAGGGCCAGGGCGCGGAAGTGGTCCACCTGGGCCACAACCGCTCGGTCGAGGACGTGGTCCGCGCCGCCCTGCAGGAAGACGCCGACGGCATCGCCCTGTCCAGCTACCAGGGCGGCCACGTCGAGTACTTCAAGTACATGGTCGACATGCTCAGGGAACGCGGCGCCGGCCACATCCGCGTGTTCGGCGGCGGCGGCGGCACCATCACCCCCGAGGAAATCCGCGAACTCCAGGCCTACGGCGTCGAGCGCATCTACCACCCCAACGACGGCATGCACATGGGTCTGGTGGCGATGATCGAGGACGTGATCCGCCGCGCCAACGAGGGCCGCATCGCCGACACCGCGCCCGACAAGCCGGCCGCGATCGACGACGAAATCACCATCGGCAAGACCCTGTCGGCGATCGAGGAAGGCCTGCTCGACGAAGCCCAGCTCGCCCACCTGCGCAAGCAATGGCAGCTGTCCGGCGGCAAGACCCCGGTGGTGGGCATCACCGGCACCGGCGGCGCCGGCAAGTCCTCGGTCACCGACGAACTGCTCAACCGCTTCCTGGCCAACTTCCCCGAGATGCGCATCGCGGTGATCTCGGTCGACCCGACCCGCCGCCGCACCGGCGGCGCGCTGCTGGGCGACCGCATCCGCATGAACTCGCTGCGCAGCCCGCGCGTCTATATGCGCTCCATGGCCACCCGCCGCCAGCACGTGGCCACCAACGCCGTGCTCAAGGACTGCATCGGCTTCCTCAAGGGCCTGGGCTACGACCTGGTCATCGTCGAGACCGCCGGCATCGGCCAGAGCGACTCGGAGATCGTCGACCTGGTCGACTTCCCCATGTACGTCATGACCAGCGACTTCGGCGCGCCCAGCCAGCTGGAAAAGATCGACATGCTCGACTACGCCGAGCTGGTCGTGCTCAACAAGTTCGACAAGCGCGGCGCCGAAGACGCCTTGCGCGACGTGCGCAAGCAGTGGAAGCGCAACCGCGTCGCCTTCGCCACCAAGGACGAGGACATCCCGGTCTACCCGACTATCGCCAGCCAGTTCAACGACCCCGGCATCAGCTGGATGTTCGCCAACCTGTGCCGCCTGCTGCGCGAGAAGCTCTCGCTGCCGGCGCAGCGCTGGACCCCGGACGTCAACACCGACCTCAAGGAACCGCGCGCCACCGTGCTGATCCCGGGCGCGCGCGTGCGCTACCTGGCCGAGATCGCCGAACAGGGCAGGGCGATCAACCGCCAGATCGAGACCCAGGCCGAGGTCGCCGACCGCGCGCAGTCGTACTGGCAATCGCTGCACGACCTGGGCGACGGGCAACTGCCCAAGCAGCTCGATCTCTACGCCGCCGAAGCCCTGCTGGACGGCGGCGACCGCACCCTGCTCACCCTGCGCCAGCGCTACAACGACGCCGTCCAATCGCTCAGCTCCGAAGCCCTCAAGCTGCTGCGCGACTGGCCCGCGCGCCTGAAGTCGATCACCGACGAGGTCAACGAGTACAAGGTCCGCGACAAGACCATCCGCGTCGAGAACTACCGCGACTCGCTCAGCCACCAGAAGATCCCCAAGATCGCCGCGCCCACCTACAAGAGCTGGGGCGAGCTGCTGACCTTCCTGCAGAAGGAAAACCTGCCGGGCTACTACCCCTACACCGGCGGCGTCTATCCCTACCGCCGCACCGGCGAAGACCCCATCCGCATGTTCGCCGGCGAAGGCACGCCCGAGCGCACCAACCGCCGCTTCCACTACCTGTCGGTCGGCCAGCCGGCCGCGCGCCTGTCCACCGCCTTCGACAGCGTCACCCTGTACGGCGAAGACCCGGCCGTGCGCCCGGACATCTACGGCAAGATCGGCAATTCCGGCGTCAACATCGCCTCGCTGGACGACATGAAGAAGCTGTACTCCGGCTTCGACCTGTGCGCGCCCACCACCTCGGTGTCGATGACCATCAACGGCCCCGCGCCGATGCTGCTGGCGATGTTCATGAACACCGCCATCGACCAGCAGGTCGAGAAGTACCTGCGCGAGGACGGCGCGCGCTGGGACGCTGCCCACGACACCATCGAAAAGCTCTACGAGGGCAAGCAGCGCCCGCAGTACGGCGGCCTGCTGCCCGAGACCAACGACGGCCTCGGCCTGGGCCTGCTCGGCATCACCGGCGACCAGGTCGTCGACCCGGAGACCTACCAGCGCATCAAGGACCACACCCTGGCCACCGTGCGCGGCACCGTCCAGGCCGACATCCTGAAAGAGGACCAGGCCCAGAACACCTGCATCTTCAGCACCGAGTTCGCCCTGCGCATGATGGGCGACATCCAGCAGTACTTCGTCGACAAGAACGTCCGCAACTTCTACTCGGTGTCGATCTCGGGCTACCACATCGCCGAAGCCGGCGCCAACCCGATCAGCCAGCTCGCCTTCACCCTGTCCAACGGCTTCACCATCGTCGAGTACTACCTCGCCCGCGGGATGAAGATCGACGACTTCGCGCCCAACCTGTCGTTCTTCTTCAGCAACGGCATGGACCCGGAGTACACCGTCATCGGCCGCGTCGCCCGCCGCATCTGGGCCCGCGCCATGCGCGAGCGCTACGGCGCCGACCCGCGCAGCCAGATGATGAAGTACCACATCCAAACCTCGGGCCGCTCCCTGCACGCCCAGGAAATCCAGTTCAACGACATCCGCACCACCCTGCAGGCCCTGTACGCGCTGTTCGACAACTGCAACAGCCTGCACACCAACGCCTACGACGAAGCCATCACCACGCCCACCGAAGAGTCGGTGCGCCGCGCCGTGGCGATCCAGATGATCATCAACAAAGAGCTGGGCCTGAACTTCAACGAAAACCCCTGGCAGGGCAGCTTCGCCGTCGACTACCTCACCGACATCGTCGAGGAAGCCGTCTACCAGGAATTCGAGGCCATCAGCGAGCGCGGTGGCGTGCTCGGCGCCATGGACACCATGTACCAGCGCGGCAAGATCCAGGAAGAGTCGCTGTACTACGAACACAAGAAGCACGACGGCAGCCTGCCGCTGGTCGGCGTCAACACCTTCCTGCCCAAGGACCACGGCGGCGACATCGTCACCGAGATCGAACTGATCCGCTCCACCGAAGCCGAAAAGGGCCAGCAGATCGACAACGTGCTGGCCTACCAGACCGGCCGCAACGCCTACGCCGCCGACGGCCTCAAGGGCCTGCAGGCCGCCGCGCGCGAGCGCAAGAACGTGTTCGCCAGCCTGATGGAAGCGGTCAAGACCCACAGCCTGGGCCAGATCAGCCACGCGCTGTACGACGTGGGCGGCGAATACCGCCGCAATATGTGAAGCTTGTGCGGGTGCGGGAGTGTTCCCGCGCCCGTCCCGGCGCCGATGTGCTCCGGTGGTTGATGCGCCGGGGGGACGCGTCTGTTCGGACTTCCTCGGCATGAATTGCGATTCGTCCAGGGGGAGTTCGAGTGCGAGCCATTTTGTTTGCGATGGGCCTGATGCTGGCGCTGCCGGCAGCCGCCAAGGAAAAACCGCAGGTACCGGCCGAGTTGGCGCCTACGCACGGTTATGTCTATGCCTCATTCCCGAAGGGCGGCGGCGAAGCGCTCACCGTCACTCCGGTGGCGGGCGGCAAGGATTGGGTGATAGACACACCGGCGGCCGTGACGTCGTTGCCTGCGGCGCACGCCGTCGCGAAGTGGCTGCCGGCAGGCCGCTACAAGATCAAACTCTGGGGCGTACTCAAATGGCCGGCCGCGCCTGCATTCGGTCCGCCGGACAAACTCGCGTCCGATTGGCGGGAAGGGCCGGAGTTCGAGGTCCAGGCGGGGCGTGTGACGGACCTGGGCGACCTGATGCCGGTGAATGTGGGCGGCTATCAGTTCGTCGTGGTGCCGGTCCCGCATCCGGAGCATGCGGGGGCGCTGGCGGAAGCCATCAAGCCGATCGCGGCGGTGCTGAAAGACCCGGCCCCCATTCCTTTTTCGATGGCCTCGGTGTCCGCGCCCATCACCATCCGTGAGAAGACCGGCCTGGGCCTGATCGCCGACCTGCTGCTGGCCTACGATCGCAAGGTCAACAAGCCTTCCACCCAGGACGCGCTGATCGCGGCCAAGGACCCCAAGGAATTCCTGCGCCTGCTTCGTGGCATCACGCCGCCGCTGCAGGACGAGCCCGCGCGGCTCGCCGACGGCACGCTGTTCTTCCCCGCCGACCTCGGGCAGTTGCGCAAGCGCACGCCGGATGGTCAGTGGAGCAGCACGGGCATGGACACGCTGCGGCAGATCCTGGCGGTGGAGCACGCCGACGGTCGCCTGGTCGCCGGCAGCGACGACGGCCACCTGCGCGCCAGCCGCGACGGCGGCGCGACCTGGGCGGAGCTGAAGGCCCTGGGCCGTCTGGAATCCATCATCGACATCGACCACGCCGACGGCAGCTGGATCGTCACCTCCACCGAAAAGTTCGAGGATTCCAACGCCCCGCGCGGCAACGGCCTGGTGGCCGCCGTGAGAGGCACGCCCTCGGTGCGCCTGCGCGTCTACATCGGGCGCAGCGACGACCTCGCCGACCTGGCCCTGTCCAAGGAATTCGTCCTGGCGCCCAAGGATCAGGTCGGTTGGCTCGGCGCGCGCGGGCAGTTGGCGGGCGGACGCTACTACGTCCTGGCCGGTACGGCCCTGCAACGGCTGGACCTGGCCAGCGGGCAGTGGAAGACCATCACCCCCGGCGCGCGCATTTCCTCTCATCGCATCGATCCGACCACCGGCGTGGTGAGCGCGCTTTGGAGCCAGGGCGCCTTCTCCAAGGTCCATATCTCCTCCGACCACGGCGACACCTGGGCCCAGATCGGCCGACCGCCCTACATCATCAACGACGTGCAGATGGACAGCGCCGACCGCGGCTGGGCCAGCCGCTGGAACATGAATGCCTTCAGCGGCGTGTGGGAGACCTACACCTTCGTGCCGGCCAAGAACGACTGGGACAAAACGGGCGAGGCGCCGTTCAATTGCCGCCTGATGCGCATCGCCCCGGACCTGCCCGTGCTTTGTTTCGCGCCCGATGCCAGCATCCTCGGCTTGCACAACGGCAAGTGGGAGGCGGAGTTCTCCGCGCTGTGACAGGCGCGGCCAGCCTCTTCGTTCGGAGCCCCGCATGACCATCGTCCTCTTGCAAGCTGCACGTGCACCGCAACTGGACCTCCACCCGCTGCCCGGCCGTGTCCATCACCGATACACTTCCTGGCCGTCCTTGCGACGGGCCAACTCAAATCGAAATCACAGGGGAATGCAGTGCATAAAGCGTTGTCGATGAAAGCATGGGCGTTGTCGTTGCTAGCACTGTGCGCGACGGGCGCCTACGCGGGGGAAGTGCAGGTCGCGCGTACGGGCTACAGCCTGTCGGCGGAGCAGCAAGGCGAGGGCCCCATGGCCGTCGTGTTCGAGTCCGGCTTCGGCCAGGACGCGGGTGTGTGGAAGGACGTCATCGCCGACCTCGGCCCGCAGTGCCGATGCATCGCCTATGCGCGCGCCGGCCTGGGCAAGTCCGGCAGCGACGGCCAGGCCAAGACCATCGACCAGCACGTGCAGGACCTGGGCGCGGTGATCGAGGCGCTGGCGCCGGGCCGAAAGATCGTGCTGGTGGGCCATTCCTACGGCGGCCTGTTGGCCACCGAGTACGCGCGGCGTCATCCCGAGCGCCTGCAGGGCCTGGTGCTGGTCGATCCGGCCACGCTGTCGCAGCGGCACGAGTTCATGAAGGCCGATCGCGAGCGCGTGCTGGCCGACGACCGCACCCTGGAGTCGGTCCTGCCGCCCAAGTGGGTCGCCGACTACAAGCTGCTGATCGCCCAGCTGGACAGCGAAGCGGCGCTGGCGCCGCAGCGCGAACCCGATCTGCCGGTGGCCCTGATGACCTCCACGCAAGTGGCGGCCGAGCCCTTCGTGTTCGAGGAAACCGCGCAGGGCAAGGCGCTGTGGAAGCGCCAGCACGCGGCCCTGTTCGCCGCGTACTCACGCGGCACGCACCGCTACTTCGCCACCGGCCACAACATCCACCGCGAGGCCCCGAAGGCGGTTGCCGAGGCTGTGCGCTCCGTCGCCGGAAACGCGCCGGACGGTCGTTGATGCCCGCCGGGTTCCGCCGCGCCATGCGGCGGAACCCGGTTTGAAGACAGGCCGCGCGCATGCCGGATAATGCGCTGTCCTCGTCGCCCGCGCCCCGCATGACCATCGTCCTCACCGATTTCGCCCGCGCCCGCCTGTTCCCGCGCGAGCCGCGCCGCAACACCATCCAGGACTGCACGCCCGACCAGTTCGAGCGCCACCTCAACGAGGTGGCGCCGCTGCAGGTGCTCGACGGCTACGCGCCGTTCTGCAAGCTGCACGTGCATCGCAACTGGACCTCGACCCGCTGCCTGGCCGTGCCCATCACCGACGCCAACCGCCACCTGCTGCGCAGCGACTACGACGCGCGCACCCAGGACGAGTTGCCCGTGCTGGTGCGCTGGTTCGAAGGCCTGGACCCGCCGGTGGCCGACTACCTGATCGTCATCCTCTACAGCCGCGAGCAGTTGGCGAAAGAGGGCACCCGCACCGACGCCGACTGGGGCGTGGTCGGCTGCATGTACACCGCCGAACCAGTGGAAACGCCGATGGCGCCGATCACCATGATGCGCAACGCCCTGGGCGTGGAGGAGGGCGGCTCCGGCGTCCGCCTGGACCGCGCCGCCTACCAGCGCAGCGTCGAGTTCTGGCGCAGCCACGCCAACTGGCGCGGCTAAGCGCCCCGTAGCGCCAACGCCCCGCACCCGCGCCACCCCAATCGTTTTAAGTTAGAAACGGCGCAAGCCGCGACCCGCCCACCAGAGGCCAGCGTCGTCCCAACCCGCACCGCCGCACCCCCCTGTAGGAGCGGCGTAAGCCGCGACCCGCCCACCAGAGACCAGCGTCGTCCCAACCCGCACCGCCGCTCCCCCTGTAGGAGCGGCGCAAGCCGCGACCCGTCAACCACAGGCCAGCGTCGTCCCAACCCGCACCGCCGCTCCCCCTGTAGGAGCGGCGCAAGCCGCGACCCGTCAACCAGAGGCCAGCGACGCCCCAACCCGCATCGCCGCGCCCCTTGTGAGAGCGGCGTAAGCCGCGATCCCCCCAAGCGCCATCCCCCCAGCGGCGTCGCAACCCGCAGGAACAGCGTAAGCCGCACTCGCTCCCACACGCAGGCCGCAACCCCACCGCCATCCAAACGACGGCTCCGGCTTCCGCTGACGCCGCCGCACTTCCGCCATCCCGCCTGTCATGTTTCCGGCGCCGCACCGGTCTACCTCTGCGCGCCGCAACGACTGCGGCGTCTGCCCACCAAGGAATCCAGGCACCCATGAAGAACCTCAAGCCCCGCCTGCTGGCGACCGTACTGCTGTCCGCGCTGTCGCTGCCGGTCGCCGCACTCGAGCTCTGCAACCCCTGCGGCCCGGTCGACACCCCCAAGGTCTACGCCGTCGGCACCGCCTACACCCCGAACTGGCAAGCCGCCATGTGGGTGGACGGCGTGCGCACCGACCTGCCGCCGCTGGTCAACAGCTACAACACCGGCGCCAAGGAAGCCAACGATATCTTCGTGGTCGACAACTTCGAAACCGGCGAGCCCGACGTCTACGTGGCCGGCACCGCCAACATCACCACCAACAACGCCGCCGCCGCCGATTCCTCGGCCATGGTCTGGAAGAACGGCCAGATCCACAGCCAGATCGCCAGCATCTCAAGCACCTACGTCAACCAGTTCGCCGGCGCCAAGGGTTTGTTCATCGAAGGCAACACGATCTACACCACCGGCTACACCGACGCGAAGTTCAGCAGCATCGCCGGCCCCCAGCCCAACTTCGCCGACATGAAGCCGGTGTACTGGAAGAACGGCCAGATGACCTTGCTGCCGATCAACCCCAGCGCCTACCGCGGCATGGGCACGCGCATGGCCGTGCGCAACGGCCAGACCTATGTCGTCGGTACCCACGCATTCACGATGGAAGGCCACCCGACAACCCCCGGCGCGTTCGGCAGCGGCACGATGTGGGTCAACGGCACCGAGATCCCATACTTCCCGCTGCCTTACGTGGAGGCCGTCACCACCACCACCACCAACGTGTACGCGGGCGGCTCGTTCGCGCCTTATGCCCATGAGAACAGCATCTTCTACCGTGCCGGCTACATCTACCGCGCGCTATCGCACGGCGCGGCGCCCGCCGACTACGGCACGCCGGGCGTCTTCTACGGCGTGACCCTGGGCAAGGCGGGCATGCACTCCCGCGTGACCGACCTGCAGGTCGTGGGCACTCGCGTCTACGCCGTCGGTTGGGAGCTGCGCCCCAGCGGCAAGTACGTGGCCAAGCTGTGGATCAATACCACAGGCGTGGACCTGTCCGAAGAGAGCGAAAGCGCCATCGCCACCTCTGTTTTCGTCCACGGCACCGACGTCTACGTGGGCGGCAGCACCAACAACATCATCAACCAGTACGCCAAGGCCGTGATCTGGAAGAACGGCGAGATGAGCAGCGTCAACGGCAGCGCGCTGGGCTCGCACATCACCTCGATCTACGTGAAGTAAACCGCCGCACCGCCGTACCCGAAACGCCCGCCACCGGCGGGCGTTTCTCTGGGCGCCATCGTTGGCCGATCGCTACGCGAATCGTCACCCGCGCCGTAGACACAACTGCGCGGTCGCGGCTCACGCCGCTCCTACCAAAGCCCGCCGCGCTCTTGATCCTCCCTTCTCCCGCTTGCGGCGCCCGGAGGGTGTCCAGGGGTGAGAAGATGCCCGGAGGGCAGATGAGGGCCGCAGGCGGTCGGAGCCCATTACTCGCACCCCGAACCCTCACCCCAACCCCTCTCCCAAGGGAGAGGGGCTAAAGCACACAGGCTTTTGGTCTTCCCTGCCAAGACGTGCAGCGCCTTTGGTCTTCCCTTCTCCCTTGGGAGAAGGTGGCGCGCAGCGCCGGATGAGGGTCCGGGATGAGGTGGCGGCCACGCACTCGCGCCGAACCCTCACCCCAACCCCTCTCCCGGAAGGAGAAGGGCGAAAGCACGCAGCGCCTTTTGATCTTCCCTTCTCCCGCGTGCGGGAGAAGGGGCCCGAAGGGCGGATGAGGGCCGCAGGAGGTTGCAGCCCATCGCTTGCGCTGAACCCTCACCCCAACCCCCTCACCACGTCAACGACGTCGACACCCGCCAACGATGGTAATAGTCGTTCGGGATGGACCCTTGCTCGATCTCCAAGGTGTACCCGCAGCCGGACTCCGTCTTGCCCGTATAGCGAAAGGCCTGCGCCTCGTACTGCTCGTCCGAACCCAGCAATTCCCATTGCCCGCTATCGCGCAGCAACTTGATGTATTTGTGCTTCAGCGCCATCGCCTCGTCGAGCGTCATCAGCCCGAACCACAAGGTGCAATGCCGCCCCACGCAACGGTAGCCGTCGATCGGCGCGCCTTCGGGCAACGGCACCGCCTCCGGCCAACCCGCCGGTGCGCCGACCAAGCCGGCGCCCAACAAGCCCGTTCCCACGCGCTGCTCCATGGGCAGGCCCGCAACGTCGCCTTTGCCCACCGACGCACACCCCGACAACACGCACAACGCCGCCGCAGCCAGCACGGCCAACCTGCGAACTCCCCGATATCGAGTCATCTCATCCCCCTGGTGGTCATCCCCGCGCAGGCCCACACCCACCGCGCCCGCGCTCCCTCGGCCTGCACCACCGCATCGCAACGATCCGGCGCACAAGCCCACCGCCCGAAGCTTAAGGGACGAGAGTAGGGCAGGTGACCGACACACCGACCGACCCTCGCGGCTAACGCCGCTCCCACAGCAGGCTTTGGGGTAGGAGCGGCGTAAGCCGCGACCCCGCCACCCCACACACCACGCCACCCCAAGGCCCTCTGTAGGAGCGGCGCAAGCCGCGACCACGCCACCGCACTTACCGCGCGCACCCATCAAACCGCAACCCTCCCAAACCACCCCAGGACTTCCGGTACAGGCCCCCCTCCACCCCCTGGCTATAGTGACCAAACCCTTCCAGCAAGGACGTTGCCGCGATGAAGTCCAGCCTTCCGCTAGTCGTATTGCTCGCCGCTTCCACCACCGCCTCCGCCGGCGCCGTGCATGGCATCCAACCCGCCGACATCAACCGCGCCGGCGACCCGTGCACCGACTTCTTCGACTACGCCAACGGCGCCTGGCGCAAACAGAACCCGATCCCGGCCTACATGGACCGCTGGAGCCGGCGCTGGCAGTCCGGTGAGGTCAACAAGGAACACGTGCGCGACATCCTCAACGAATTGTCCGCGCGCACCGACTGGCCCAAGGGCAGCGCCGGCCAGCTCGCCGGCGACTTCTACGCCGCCTGCATGGACGAATCCCGCATCGACGCGCTGGGCAGCCAGCCGCTGCAACCCTGGCGCGCTGAGATCAGCAGCTTCAGCGGAAAAGACGACGTGCAACGCATGATCGGCAAGCTGCACGACGTCGGTGTGCCCGTGCCCTTCGGCCTCTACGCCGGCGAAGACCTGCACGAACCCTCGCGCACCGTCGCCCACCTCTACGCCAGCGGCCTGGGCATGCCCGACCGCGACTATTACCTCAAGCCCGAGCCCCGTTTCGTCGAAGCGCGCGCCAAGTACCTCGTGCACGTCGCCAAGCTGTTCGAACTGTCTGGATTGCCGGTCGAGCAGGCCAAGCAGAACGCCCAAGTCGTGTTCGACTTCGAAAAGCGCCTGGCCGAGGCCTCGCTGGACAACGTGCAACTGCGTGATCCCAAACTGCAGGACAACCCCACTGCCTTCGCCGACCTGACCAAGCTGGCGCCCAGCTTCGACTGGGCCCGCTACTTCGACGCCGCCGGCATCCCGCGCAACGCCGTCAACGTGAGCCAGCCCAAGTTCCTGCGCCAGTTCGAAAAGGAACTGGCTACCACCCCGGTCGCGCAATGGCAGACCTATCTGGAGTGGCAACTGCTCAATTACTTCGCCGACTCCCTCTCCACGCCCTTCGTCGAGGAAAACTTCGCCTTCAACGGCAAGTTCCTCACCGGCGCCACCCAGATCAAACCGCGCTGGAAGCGCTGCGCCGAACTCACCGACACCCAGCTCGGCGAAGCCCTTGGCCAGAAGTACGTCGAAAAATACTTCCCGCCCGAAGCCAAGGCGCGCATGCAGGAGATGGTCAAAAACATCCTGCTGGCCATGGACGACACCCTCCGCGAACTCGACTGGATGGACGAGGCCACCAAGCAAAAAGCCCTGGAAAAGCGCGCCACCTTCTTCCCCAAACTGGGCTACCCCGACAAGTTCAAGGATTACAAAGGCGTGGTCGTCAGCCGCGGATCCGCCTGGGACAACCTGGTCGCCGCGCAACGCTGGAACGTCGCCGACAACCGCAGCCAGGTCGGCAAACCCACCGACCGCAGCCGCTGGGGCATGACCCCGCCCACCTCCAACGCCTACTACAACCCCCAACAGAACGAGATCGTCTTCCCCGCCGGCATCCTGCAACCGCCCGCGTTCGACCTCACCGCCACCGACGCCGTCAACTACGGCGCCATCGGCGTGGTCATCGGCCACGAGATCAGCCACGGCTTCGACGACCAGGGCGCCCAGTTCGACGCCCAGGGCCGCCTGGCCAACTGGTGGACCCCCGCCGACGGCAAGCAGTTCGCCGCCAAGGGCCAATGCGTGGTCGACCAGTTCGAGGGCTACTTCATCGAACCCGGCGTGCACCACAACGGCAAGCTGGTGCTGGGCGAATCCATCGGCGACCTGGCCGGCGCCAAGCTCGCCTACCGCGGTTATCTGAAGTCGCGCGAAGGCAAAGGCCCCGAACCCACCCTGGACGGCTTCACCCCCGAGCAGCAGTTCTTCATCGCCTGGGGCCAATGGCGCGGCGACGAAACCCGCATGGAAACCCAGCGCAGCATGATCCAGGGCGACCCACACCCCATCGCCAAGTACCGCGTCAACGGCCCGCTGTCCAACCTGCCGGCGTTCCAACAGGCCTTCCAATGCAAGGCCGACGCCCCGATGGTGCGCCCGGCCAAGGACCGCTGCGAAGTCTGGTGAGCCGATCCAACGCGCAAGGCGGGCCCAGCCCGCCTTGCGCCCCGTCATCGCACGCAGGGGGGGCGCCCCGTCGCCGCCACCCTCCCGCTTCCTGTGGGAGCGGCGTAAGCCGCGATTCGCCCCCCACACACCGCGCCACCCCACCCCCCGCAAGCAGAGAGAGGCCGCCTGCCGCCCCCCTCCGGCACACCCTCCCAATGACAGGGGACGGCAGCCACCGCAACCCGCCGCCCGGCGCCCCTCAAAAAGTTGATCGCGCGCACATTTCGTAGCAGCATGCGGCACTAGGGGTAATACCGGCATACGCCATCGCAATCCGGCGCCAAGCGGCCGGGCGGCACGCCGTCATCGAATCTAGGGAGGGGATCGATGCTCATGGGCCTCAACGGTCGGGCTGGACGGCCCGCCACGCGTTCGGCCATCGGCTGCGCGGCGCCAGCGCGCCGCAGCCTGTCCTTGCATCCATCGCCCCGCACACCCACCGAACGCCGCGCAGCTGCGCCATCCACCGCTGCGGCCAACACGCCGGTCATCGGCCTGCGACGCGCACCTGTGCGCGCAGTCCCGCGCTAAGCGCTACCGCCCTTTCACACGACTCACCCCTCAGGACGCCCCATGCCCATCACGCTACGCAACACGACTAACTACATCGCCCAGTTCGTGGTGCGCAAAGGCGGCCAGATCATCGCGCGCCTGCCCGGCATCGAGCCCAACGCGCAAATGTTGGTGCCCACCGAAGGCAGCTACCAGGTCACCGCCATGACCATCATCGACGGCAACACCTACACCTCCGCCCCGATGGACGTCACCGGCGCCGTCAGCTTCCTGGCCCAGGTCCTGCAAGTACGCCAGCAAGGCACCTACGAGTTCGACGTGGTGCAGGGCTACAGCACCCGCCCCGACCAGATGCAGTTCCAAAAGACCACCCTGGCGCCGGTCACCTTCACCATCGAAAAGGATGGGGTGCCCATGCAGGCGGTGGTGGTGGCCGACAGCTTCACGATGCAGACGCTGGATATCAGCGACACCTTCTATGTCTATGCGGTCGTGAATGGGGTAACCACCGACACGTTCAGCACGGTCAATCCCAATGCGACGGTGACGGCGGTTAGCGATACCAGCACCTTGGAGCAGGGCTATTTCACGCTCGATATCGGTTGAGGCGGGGCAGGCGCGGCAGGCGGCGGGGAACGCGGCCAGCCGACGGCGCCTACACCGCACAGGACACCCCATGAGCCATCTGACCCTGCGCAACAACGCCGCCTACGTCGCGCCGTTCGTGGTGCTCAATGGTCCATAGATGATTCAACGTGACGTAGCTGCCTAGTAGCCAGTTCAGCCGGTTGCAGTTTCAGAAGCCCTGCTGGAGTCCGGTCGCCAACAGCAAGAATGGTGTACGGCTGCAGAGTGTGGGGCACAGTTTTGGGGCCCAAGTGCTGGATATTGGTGAAACGTTCTATGTCTATGCGGTCATCAATGGAGTCACCACCGATACAGCTGCTACCACCAGGCCCAATACCGTGATTACGGCGAGTACACTGGCAAGCTGGAGTTCGGGTGATTCACACTCGATATGGGCCAACACTGCGCGAGCGCACTCAGAGGGCATGTACGTAAGCAGCGGATGAGGTTTGGTGAGGCAAGGCGAGGTAAGCGGAGCAATCTTCGTCTACTTGAATAGAGCCTGGCGACGGCTTTGCGTAAAGATAAGATGCCTCGTAGAGTGGGTGCTGTAATTCTTGTCCGTGGATGGGAGGCGGCAGATGCAATTTTCTAGAATTCAGCGTCTTCACATCAAACATTTTCGAAGCATAGCTGAGCAAAGCATTGAGCTTGGTGACTTGACTATATTAGTTGGGCAAAACGCTGCTGGAAAAAGCAATGTTGTTGATGCGATTAGGTTTATGCGCGATGCAATGGCAGAGGGCCTCGATCAGGCTGTTTCGGTTCGGAATGGGGTTAGAGTCGTTCGGCAGGCAAGTCATTCTAAGAAGCCGTTTAACGTCGAGCTTCGGCTTTATTTTCAGATAGAAGATTCAACGCCGAATACAGCCCTTTCGCAGGGTGTTCGCTCGATGAGCGCGTCATATGGGTTCAAGTTTGGTAGTAATAACGATGAGTTGAAGGTCTTGGAGGAATCGGGGGACTTAATTCATCACGAAATGTACTTCGACCGAGATGATGATCCGATTTTCTATCCGGTAAGCACTACCTGGATGGAAAGAAACAAAGAGGGTGCGATTTTCCTTGATGGAGCATCGTCAAAGCGATTTGTTCCGGTTGATGAGCTTGCGATGTCTCGTTCATATAGGTTTCCAATGCCCGTTGGAAACATGTTGGACACGCAGACCGTGTTCGATTTGATACTTGCGGATTCAAGATTCGCCGCTATTTACCCAAATGTTATGCGTTCGCCAGCGCCAAGTCAGGCCGCGGCGACGCTTGCAGAGGATTGTAGGAATTGGGCTTCCGTTATAAGGGGTATGCAAAAGACGGAAGAGGGGCAGGAGGGGCTGACTAAGGTAATAAATTTAATTAGATACGTGTTGCCCCAGCTTGAAGATGTAGCAATTAAAAGTGTCGGCGGCTTCCTTGTTCCTCATTTTCGATTTGCAAGAGGTAATGGGAAGCGAGATATGGACCTGGTTCCATATCAGCTTTCAGATGGGACGCTGCGCTTGTTCGGTCTCTTGCTTGCGCTGTATCAATCCCCGCCGGCGAGCTTTTTGGCGATTGAGGAGCCGGAGCAAATGGTGCATCCCGGTGCGCTTAGAGTGCTGGCAGATGCTTTCAAGGAAGCTAAAGAGCGAACGCAGCTGTTAATAACAACACATAGTCCGTATTTATTGGAGTTATTTGATCTCGATTCGATACGGGTTGTGTCTCAAGGTGAAAATGGAACTGAGGTTGGGCCGGTAAGCAGTAAGCAGCTCGATATTGTCCGCGAACGTTTAATGACCCTTCCGGAAATTATGGTTCTAGATGGATTGCAGCCAGAATGACTGTGCTTCAATTAGTGGTTGAAGGCCATGGAGAAGAAAGCGCGAGTCAGGTATTGCTGAGGCGTGTTCTTCAAGAGCGGCTTGGTGATTTTCAAACGACAGTTCTGAGGCCGCAGCGAAGAGCCGGCATGCCCTCATTGCTCGCGAGGGGGGGGGAGAGCTTGGTTCGCTTTCAGCGTGTGGCTGAGCGCGACTCAGAGTCAGTCCTTTGGTTGCTCGATCATGACGATGGATGCGTATTGGATTCTCTACGTGTAGCCTATCAAGTGCTAAATCATGCACGAGTTCTTCGGCCGACGGCTTTTGCTTTTATTGTTAGGGAGTATGAGACTCTCTTCTTAGAAGATGCTGCCTGTTGTGAGGGATATTATGGTATTCCTGCGCCAATTTTCTCTGCGGGGCAGAATAATAGGGACGCCAAAGGGCATATTTCTCGTTCACTGCCGCGCGGTTCTATTTATATGCCGACGCTCGACCAGGCTTCGTTAACAGCGAGGCTTAACTTAGAGGTGCTCGCTCAGTGCTCTAGATCTTATCAACATTTGGAAAGCACTGTGCGTTGGCTTTCCGCGGGACAAGATAATCGCCTTTACCCAAGTGCTCCATAATTAGTACGCATTGACTCATTGCTTAATCAAGTGGCGATCGAGTGTCATCTATGTGGTTTCATTTTATAAATTGATTGCGATAATTCTGAGGATTAATTACGAGAGGGGTTCCCGTCTCGTCGCATGCAGGAAATTCTCGGCTTGTGTGGTACATTCTTCTTGCGCGCCCATCTCAATTTCTCCGGTAAGATGACGTAAAGGCTTAACACATAGTGTTTTGCTGGAGCGTCAGTACGGAGCCCCGCGAAACAGCCGAAACAGGGGTCAGAGTGCACTTTCCGCTACAGCGCGGAACAGGGGTCAGAGTGCACTTTCAGCTACAGCGTCCCGCCAGCTCACGCCTTACGTGGCCGCCCGATCTTCGCCGGTCCGGCGCGACGCTGTAGTTGTTCCTCGATCATGGTACGGAAGCGATCTCCGCCGAGTGCGTGCTGGCGTTGTAGGCGCAGTCGAATGACATCCAACTCTTCTGGGTTGAGCGCTTCTTCGACGAACGCGCGATACGCATGTGCGCGACGTTCGGTCTGCGGGTCCAATGCCAGGTAGGCGGGGTGCGCGGTGATCAGTGGGGCGTGTTCGCCTAGCGCATTGGCGTGATAGCTAGACCAGCGATACAGGCCGGGCGTGGGCACCAACCCTGCCCGTACGGGGTTGAGCTCGATGTGGCGGTAGCACCGCAGTAGGTAATGGTCGCTGTCCACCAGACAGGCCTTGTAACGCCCCTCCCAAAGCGTACCGGTGCGGTGGTATCGATCGTTCACGTAGCGGACAAAACGTCGGCCGAGTGCTTGCATCATCGAGCCGACTTGCCCCGTCTAGGACGGCGTCACTAGAAGGTGCACGTGATTGGTCATCAGGACATCAGCCGTACGGTACAGCCCTCCCCAGTTACAGGGAGGGCTGTTGACAACTAACGCTTACAGTCACCATTTTTATTTTTAGCGAGACACTCGTTACAGAACTCGCCTGAAGTTGGCTTCGCTTCCTGTTCTTTGTAGTTGCTCAAAGGCCAGTTCGAGCAATTTTTGCAAAAGTGCCAAGTGTCTTTCCCTTCTCGCTTCCGGTAACCCATAGCTATAGCTCCTTAACGGGTGAAGCTGGCCGGCTAAGCCAAAAGAGGCGCCGATTCTCTCCACCCAGTACGAGCAACGTGCTACGTGTCGTGCGGCGGACAAGGTGTGCAGAACGCAGCGCCTGCCCACCCATCAAGCTGTCGTTCGGTGTGTTTTTGTTCGTTCCCTGATCTTGTGACTCTTCCTTCCTTTGCGAAGATAATTACGGTGGCGCGCTAGTCGCTATTTATTCGAATTTTGAATATAGCCGCAGGCCAGATAGCGTTGTCCTCGCCTAAAGAAGGTTGAGGACAACCATGCAGAACGGACACGGCACATCGGCCGCCGCACCTAATAGCTATACGCTGCCAGCAACCGCCCACCAAGCCCTAACCCAAACCCGCGACCACCTGCGCCTGCTCGCCCAACTGACCGAGCCGCAGGACCAGGACGCGCCCGACCAGCTGTCGATCTCGGCCGAAGCGCTGGCGGTGTGCTTCGACCGCTTGGCCGACGACCTGGAGCGCATCGCGGACGCGGCCCGCCCGTCGGCGGAGTAGGGCGGCGGTCCGCCGCCGGCGCGCAGCGCACCTTGCGGTGGTGCGGCGGCGAACGCCGCGCCTCGTCGGGTGCGCGCAATCCAGGTCGGCGCAGGGTCCGCTCACGCAGGGCAGGGCGGCGTTTCCGCGCTCGCTCGCGCGGTGCCTCGCATGCTTCAGCTGTGTGTGCCTATGCCCACCGCTTTTCACCCAAGAAAAATCTGACACCACGATGCGGCAATTCCTGACGGCGCCGCGCACGTGAAATTGTGATCATGGGTCTGCCGCCGCGGCGTCGGCGTCGGCGTCGGGGGCATCGACGCGCGCTAGACTTCGTGCCGATGCAATTCCCCGCCGAGCCGCATCGGCCCATCGACTGGAAGGCGACGTGAACAAAGGATTGAAGGCAGGTCTTATCGCCGCGGCTTTGACGCTGGCCCCATCGCTGGCGGGCTGCACGCCGCCTGCTGGCATCGCCCCATCAGGCGCCAAGGACGTTACGCGAAGTTTGAACAAGGCGCCCAAGCACGTCGTCCGCATCGAGGGCCGCGTGCCCGACTCGTTACAAATCGAGCTGGACGCGTTCTACGTAACGGACACCAAGGACATGTCCTGCTTCAGCCATCCGGGCGCGAAATGGGGTGTAGGCCCGAACTACCACCGGGAGCCCATCGAGCTGTCACGCAAGAACGGCCGCTACCAAGCGACGCTGACCGTAGACAAATACCTGCCGGGCGCGTGCAACTGGATACTGGCGCAGGTCAACGCCATCGTGGGGAAGGTCGGCGAACCAGGCGAGGAGGCAGAAGTTGTGGAGAAAGTAATCAGCACTTTTGCATTCAATCGCTACCAAACTGACGCCTCGGGTTGTGACGTCAGTCCGAGTTCCATGGATGAGTATCGCTGCCCTATCAAGACAAATTCCTTGAGCACTCCGGTGATCATTCCTTGCAAGGTCGAGTCTTTCGCAAGCAAGACCTTGCCTAGCTTCTATTGCCCGACATTGACCAAGGCCGATTACAAGATAGGTCATCGAATAAAGCCTGGCCAGAAGCGCATACAGATCAATTTCTACGATCTAGACAAAGAGCCTGACCCCACACAGTAAGCCACTTCGTGCGGCACGGCACGTTTCGCTATCGTGTGCCTGTGCTCACCACTTTTAACCAAAGAAAAATATGGCACCGCAATGAGGCGTTCCCCAACTGCGCCGCGCATGCGAAATTGCGACCATAGCTTGCTGCCGTGGCCGCAGCGTCGGGAGCGAACCGGCAAGCGCTTAACTTCACTACGAATGCAGTTCTCCGTAGAGCCGCATCAGCACATCGACTGGAAGACGACGTGAATCATCATTTGAAGACAGGTCTTGTCGCCGCGGCATTGATGCTGGCCCCATCGCTGGCGGGTTGTACCTCGCCAGCCGGCATCGCTCCAGCGCAGGCTAAGGATGTCGCGCGAGTTCTAAACAAGAAGCCCAAGCATGTCGTCCGCATCGAGGGGCGCGTGCCCGACTCGTTGGAGATTGCGCTAGGCGCGTTCTACGTCACGGACACCAAGGACATGACCTGCTTCAACCATCCCGGTGCGAGATTGGGTCAAGGCCCGAATTACCACAGGGAACTCATCGAAGTGTCACGAAAACACGGCCGCTACCAAGCGACGCTGACCGTGGACAAGTACTTGCCCGGCGCCTGCAACTGGATACTGGCGCAGGTTGATGCCGTGGTAGTGAAGGCCGGCGAGCCTGGCGAAGAACCTGTGGTCGTGGAGCGCGTGATCCACACCTACAACTTCTACCATGAGGGGGCAGATGCATCTGGTTGCGACGTCAACCCGAGGTCTGGAGACCACCGCGAATGCCCTGTTGAGGCGAACTCCTTGAGCGCCCCGGTGGTCGTTCCTTGCAAAGTACAGAGCTACGACAACTTCCCGAACAGTTCTCCCAGTTTCTACTGCCCAGCCACCGCGTCGACCAAGTCAAAATTTAAGAGGAGCCATCGCATCAAATCCGGGCAGGATCGCGTGCAAATCGATTTTTACGATTTGGACAAAGAAGCCGCCCCTACCGAGTGAGTTGCCGTTCGACCCGCACAAGGAATCAGTGTAATGAGCAGAAACGGTGCTCCGATCTTCCCCGGAGCTATGCTTGACCTTAAGGAAGATGCTGCCTACGCAATGCTGTCAGATGCGGCTTACGGCGATCATGCTGACTTGGTTGCCGCGCGCGACGGCAAGAGCCAGTCCTATCGGCTCCCTGAACAATGGTCTTTGCTGGGCGAAGTTGAGTCTGCACAACTGGATAACTTTGAAGATAACCGCAAGAACGGCTTGACTGTCGCTGCGTTCGAAAAGCAAGGCGACCCAGAACGACGCATAGTGCTGGCCTTTCGCGGCAGCGATGAAGCTCTGGACTGGTATGGCCCCGATATCAAGCTAGCCGCCGATGGTGATCTTCTCGGCGCCGTCGGTGCACCGGGCCCGAAGACAGAGCACACCCAGAAGCAAATGGGCGATGTGCAACGAGCCATGGCAGGCTATTTGAGCCAGGGCGGAAAAGACTGGGATCCGCAGATCGAAGCGGCGCTGAACTACGCCCTGCAGATGCATAAGAGGTACGGCGCCGATCACAAGATCGAGGTCACGGGGCATTCGCTCGGCGGCGCGCATGCGCAGATCGTCGCGCATACCTTCGGTTGGGGCGGACGCACCTTCGATGCGCCAGGCGCGCAGAATATTGTGGAATCAGATGGTTACAAGGGGTGGTGCAAAGTCAACAATATTGCCCCGCCGGGCGCCCCCGCCTACGAGCACGGAACTGTGCAGCCGACCAGCCTGCTTAACTACACCGTCAACAACAGTGTCGTGAACGAGCGCACCGGCGATCACATCGGCACCAAGTTCTCTATCTCCAGTCTCGCCGGCCGCGAAGGCGTGCTCGAACACGGCCAATGGGCGGTGGGTTTGATTGGCGGCGCGTTGGCAGAAACGCCGCTGCTTGATCAAACGCTGGGCCGGGTGGTCGGTCCCGGCTCCAAGTGGGTGGAATATCTGGTGAAGGGGGCCGCGATCGGCGCCGACGCCACCGAGCGCCACGACATGAGCCGCATCTCCCGGGCGTTCCAAGAGGACGTCGCCGAAGGCAGGACAATCCCCCGGCAATACGGCGGCACCGGTCCCGGAACGGATGGCGACCGCCGGCTGGCCCACGACCCGGCCCAGCCAAGCCACCCCGACCACCCGATGTACGAGAAGATCAAATCGGGCGTCCAGGAGATCTACGCCCAGCGCGGCATGTCGTTCGGCGAAGCCGGCGAGCGAACCGTCGTGGCATTGCTGGCGACAGCCAAGCAGAACGGATTGGATCGCGTCGACCACGTCGTTGCGGGCGCACGCGCCACGTCGGGCGCCGACATTTTCGCGGTCGAAGGCGGCCTGCGCGATCCGGCCCACAAGCTGGCTTTAGTCAACACCGAGGCGGCGGCTCAGGTCCCGGTCGAGGCATCGATCCAGAAGCTCGACGCAGCCAACCAGCGCCAGGACCAGCTCGCCCAAGGGCAATCTCAAGAACAGAGCCGCACGGTAGCGCCTCGCAAGATCTAGGCCCACCTATTCAGCCCACACCGCCCGCATGGGCTAGCCTGCGCGCGCTTCGCTGGCGCAGAGTGCTAGCTGAGGACACTCATGGGGGCGGGCTCAGGCATTCCGGCGGTCGTACTCAGCAACTACGTATTGCCCGCAAGCGCCCACCAAGCCCTAACCCAACCCGCGACCACCTGTTCGCCCAACTGGCCGAGCCGCAGGACCTGGACGCCCGACCTGCTGTCAATCTCGGCCGAAGCGCTGGCGGTGTGCTTCGACCGCTTGGCCGACGACCTGGAGCGCATCGCGGACGCGGCCCGTCCGTCGGCGGAGTAGGGCGCGCAACCGATTCGTCGTGCGGTGGGCCGGTGAGGGCGCCCCGCCGACGGCGCGCTACATTAGTGGGCCGTCGTCTTTCCCGGCGGATCGAGGAACAACGCCCGATGGCCGAAGCCTCACGCGGCCCGGCGCGTGTCGCGGGCGTGGTTTTGTGCCGGATATCCAACGCAAACAGGGGCAGCAATGCGTCTATGGTCTACCGCGGCGCTGATGGCGCCGTTTCTTTTGCTGTCGGGTTGCGTGCTGGCCACGCTGCCCACCGGCGACGCCAATGCGGTGCTTGTGGTCCGGAACCGATCGGACACCAAAACCATTCAGGGCGTGACCTACGTCAACGCGAGCACCTGCAAAGGCATGCGCTCGCTCGGCCAAGAACACTCGCTGTTCGTCGAACCTCGTCCCTTCGCCAACGCCACGATTCCCGCAGGCAAAGAGTTCACCCTAAGCCTGACGGAGAGCTATTCGTATGGGTACCCGACCCGTACCACGGTGGGCTGCACTGCCACCGGCACGTTTTTCCCCGAAGCAGGGCGCCGATATCAGGTCGAAGTCATCTCCTCCAATCGCGGCTGCGTCCTGGAAGTTTTAGTGGAGTCTGGGACGGAAGGTCGCACCGCATTGGGGCCAGAGCCGAGTTTTCGTCCACGCCAGTTCGTAGAGCGCTTTGGCGGAGGGATGTGTTTACCTTGAGGCCAGGTTTCGTCCGTCTTCCCCGGCCCCGCCTGCTGCGGTATAAGCCAGCTAAGCTTCGCTTCCACCCCCAAGTCTAGAAAGGCTGGCATGGCTCGTAACAAGGACGATCGGGCGCAGCGCCGTCGGCGCCACCGCACCCTCATGGTCAGCGCGGCGCTGTGGGCCGTGCTGTCGGGCTGCCAAGGCCCGGCGCAGTCGCAGCCCGCGGCCGACACCGCCGCGGCGGAACCGGCCCAGGCCGCCCCGGCTGCGGCACCCGCCGCCGCCCCATCCGCCGCACCCGCGCAGGCGGACGCGCCGCCCCCGCAGGGCAGCCGCAAGTACCGCGACTGCCTCGCCGCCGCCGGCGACGACGCCCAGGCCCAAGTGCGCTGCCTGGACGACGAGGTGGCCTATCAATCCCGTGCGCTGGATCAACTGCTGCAAGAACGCGCCGCCGCGCTGAGCGGCGCGCCACGCGATGCGCTACAGGCGCAGCAAGCCGCCTGGCAGGCCGAGACCGACCGCGCCTGCGGCGCCGTGGCCACGGGGCCCGCGCCGGCCCACGCCGACGGCGGGCGCTGCCGGCTGCAGCGCACCATCGCGCGCTTCGACGTGTTGGCCGACGAAACCCCCGCCGCTGCGCCGGCGCTGCCCGCCCAGGGCGTGCCCGACGCGCAAGGCGCGTTGCGCCTGCAATTGGGCGACGCCACGATCGCCCTGAGCTCGGACGGCTGCGGCGGGCAGGGGCGGGTGGCGTGCAAGCACGTCAGCCTGCAGATCGCCATGCCGGCCCTGGCCGGGCCGCAAACGCTGACGCTCGCGCAGGTGCTGGTGGGCTCGCCGTCGGCGTCCGGCGCCACCGCCTATCGCGGGCCGCTGGCCTCGGGTTTCGCCGACGGCTGGCACAGCTTCGCCCTGTCGGACCTCAACGCCGACGGCCACGAGGATCTGCTGGTCTGGACCGGCTCGGACGGCAGCTACGGCGACCCGTCCTACACCTATTACCTGTACGACGCCGGCAGCCGGCGCCTGGTCGAAAGCCGCGCGCTGGCCGAGCTGGTGCGCGGGCAGTCGCTGTCGCGCATAGCCGACGGCCGCCTGTACGTATGGTCCCGCAGCGGGCCCTGCCAGCGCAGCGAGCAGACCATCGACGCCCGCGCCCGCACGCCCAAGGTCGTCGAACGCAAGGATTACAGTACCTGCACTAAAGACGCTCAGTAACATCGGCAGGGTCGCGGCCGGCAACGGGGCCGCGGGTCCGCCAGGAGTTCCAAACTACAAGGAGACATGACGTCATGAGCGACGGATACGGGCGCAGCGCCGCCTCCCCGATCACCCGCGATCAAGCGGTGCGCCTGATCGTGCGCACCTGCCTGGAAGAGGGCGTAACCGACCAGCGCCAGATCGCCTACGTGCTGGCCACTGCCGAGCACGAAAGCCTCAACTTCACCAAGCCCGAGGAAGACTACGGCCGCCAGCAGGCGGCGCGCCTGGGCTACCAGGGCGGCGAGGATTACTTCGGCCGCGGCTACGCCCACCTCACCCATCGCGACAACTACCAACGCCTGGGCGAGGCGCTGGGGCGCGGCAGCGAGCTGGCCGACAACCCCGCCTTGGCCGCCGATCCGGAAACCGCTTCGCGCATCCTCGTGCGCGGCATGCGCGACGGCCTGTTCACCGAGCAGCGCCTGGGCCAGTTCATCAACGCCAACAACGCCGATTACGACGGCGCCCGCGCCATCGTCAACGGCAGCGACCGCGCCGCCCACATCGCCGGGCTGGCGCGCGGCTGGGAGGGCAACGTCGCCGACCTGGTGACTTCGGTGCAGCGCGACGGCGTGGACCTGACCCCGGCCGCGCCGGCGCCCGCCGCCGACGCCACCTTGCGCAGCGGCGACGCCAACGCGCGCGCGTTCGAAATGCAGCAATACCTGGCCGCCTTGAACGTCACCGGCCCCAACGGCCGCGCGATCTCTCCGGACGGCGATTTCGGCCCCGCCACCGAGCACGCCGTGCGCAACTACCAGCGCAGCGCCGGCATCACCCCGCAGACCGGCACCGTCGACCAGGCGCTGATGGACCGCATGCGCGGCGAAGTGTTGCAGGCCGACCCGAACTTCCGCCTCAAGAGCATCACCGACCTGTACGGGCCCTTGAACGACCGCGTGCTGAACACCGGCGACCGTGGCGATCCCGTGGCCGACGTGCAACGTCAGCTGCGCGGCCTGGGCTACCGCGACGACGACGGCCTGCTGGACGTCACCCGCCGCTACGACGCCAACACCCAGGCGGCCGTGCGCCGCTTCCAGCGCGACGAGAACATCGAACCCGCCAACGGCATCGCCGACGAACGCACCCGCGACGCCCTCAACGCCCGCGCCGTGGAACGCGGCCTGCCCGAAGCGGCCGAGGCCGTGCGCCGGCGTCAGGAAAACGCCGCCACGCCCACCCCGCAAGCGCCCGCCACCGAGCCCGTCACACCGCCCGCGCGCCAGCCCGGCGACCAACGCCAGGGCGCGCTCCAGCCCACCGGCACGCCTAGCAGCTATGCCGCGCTGTTCCCGCAGGTGCTGGACCAAGTCCACGGCGTCGAACGCGACCGCGGCATCCCCGCCGGCCCGCACAGCGCCAACCTGGCCGGCGTGCTGACCGTCGCCAGCCTGCGCGCGGACATCAACCCCGACCGCGTGGAGTTGAACAACGACGGCTCCCGCGCCCGCGCCGTCGAAGTCAGCCGCGTCAACGACCACCCCGCCTTCAACCGCAGCACCGAAGCCGTCCACACCGCCGCCGCCGTCGCCGTCCCCCAGCGCCAGAGCGCCGAGGAAGGCGAACGCGTGGTGGCCGAACGCGAACTGGCGCAACGCACGGCGGTTCAGAGCCAGACGCAAGGCCAAACCCAGGCGGGCATGAGGATGGGCTAGCGGCGGCGTAAGCCGTACGCCGTAGCACCCTTAGCCCAATCTGGTCGGTGCTGCGCGTCGCCCGTTCGATGTGCGACGACCTGATGGACCTCGTCGTCGCCGCGGTTCGCATGTGGTGCCCATGATCGCAACGCGCACCGCCGCCCGCGGCGGCCGCGCGCCGCGCCGATGGGAGCGGCGATAGACGGCGGAGCGTATCTGAGCAGCGATTAGTCCGGATGGCGCAAGCCAGGGCGGGCTACCTCAGGCGAATCGCGACTGAGCGCGTCAACGCGACGCGTCCCAGCCCACTCCGCCATAAATGCGCAAACCGAACGTCTTGTGCCGGCTGGGGCGCGGCCGCGATCATGGCGACTGATCGCATGCGTCGGGGACTGGGGATGAATCGGATAACACGGGCCTTCGCGCTCGCGATGCTGCTGTGCGCAGCGGCCAACGCATGGGGGCAGGAACACCGCGTTTCCTCGTACACGATGTACTTTGCGGGAGTAGGGGGGCAGTCGAACCTCTACGCCGATGCCGACCTGGCTTGCCGTCTGGTGGGGGACTCGCTCAACGCGCAGCCGTATCCCGGGTATTCCATCACGCATGAGAACGCGCGATATGGGACGCATCCGACCCTGGGCGTGGGTTGCTACTACGACGAAACGCATCGTCCGACCGGGCAGGTCGAATACAACAGTTTCCGACAGAACTACGTGGTTCCTAGGCAGGCGTGTCCGAATGGGTACAACTACGAGAACGAGTTCACCTGTGTCCGGTACTGGTCGGTCATCGCACCATCCAAGCCGCCTTCGCAGTGCGCGTTGGTCGGTAACCCAATCTCATGCGATAACGGCCTCAAGATCGAACACACCCGCGATGAGTTGACCGCTCAGCTCGATTTGGGCAGAACATTTCGCTCTGCGCCGCCGATTGGGCAGGTGTCCGGCGAGTTCGGCTACGGCTGGTACTCCGACATGAGTCGGCAACTCATAGTCAGCGAAGTCCGACCGTCCATGTTCCAAACGGCCGTCGTGATGCGCGGGGACGGGACGGCGCTATCGTTCACCAAGTACGAAGACGGCACCTGGCGGCCGGAAGATGATTTGCGCCAGTACCGTCTGGAACGGTTCGAAACGAATGGCGAGGCTTTCTGGGTGCTGCGCAAGCCCGGCAACCGCCAGGAAATCTACGACAGCCGCGGCCGGATCAAGCAAGAGCTACGCGACGGTCGGGTGTTTTCGACTTATGTGCGCGACTACTCCGGGATCGTCGTGTCGATACTCGATGCCACGGGCCGTGCCTCGACGCTCACGTACAACGGTGCATCCGGAAAACTGGCTCGGATCGATCTGCCGGACGGGCAGTCGATAAATTACGCTTACGATTCGGCTGGTTTGCTCGCCTCCGTCACCAAGTCGGGCGTTGCCACCACCTATGGGTACGTCACTATTGGTTGGACCGGGCTGCCGTATTTGACGAGCATCGCTCATGACGGCGTCGCGTACGCCACGTTCGGCTATGACACACGCGGCCGCGCGACTTCCACCGAGCATGCCGGCGGTGTCGACCGTTACGTGGTCAATTACGGTGCCGACGGCAGCAACGTCAACGTCACCACGCCGCAGGGCGGCAACCTCCAATTCCAGTTCCAAACCCGTCTTGGCGTGCAGGTGCCCACCCAACGCGTAGAGTCAGGGGCGGGCGGGGTTACGATCGCCGCAGGCAACGTTTACGACATCAAATCGAACGTCTCCAGTCGGCGCCGAGGTGACCAGCTGACATGCCTGTACTACGACGCCGATTGGCAGCGCGTGATCGCCCGCTACGACTATCCGGCGGCCACCACCGCCCAGTGCCCGACCACCGGCGCCCTGGCCGCTGCCAGCACCCGCTTGCGCAGCGAGACCACGGTGTGGGACACGGCCCTGGACCTGCCCACGCAGCGCCAGACCTACAGCGCCAGCGGCGCACTCCTCGCCAAGCAGGACTACAGTTACAACACCCGCGGCCAGGCGCTGACTTCCACCGCGATCGACCCGGCAGTACCGGCCAACACCCGCACCAGCGCGACGACCTACTGCGAGCAGTCCGACATCACTGCCGGCAACTGCCCGATGCTGGGTCTGGTCACCTCGATCAACGGCCCGCGCACCGACGTCGCCGACACCACCCAGTTCACCTACTACGCCAGCGACGACGCCACTTGCGCCAGTGCCCCGTCCACTTGCCCGCACCGCAAGGGCGACCTGTGGAAGGTCACCAACGCGCTAGGCCAGGTCGTTGAGACCCTGGCCTACGACGGCGCCGGTCGTCCGCTATCGGTCAAGGACGCCAATGGCGTCGTCACCGACATGGAGTACCACCCGCGCGGCTGGCTCACCGCCAGCAAGGTCCGCGGCCCCAACGCCGGCAGCGTGACTGATGACGCGATCACCCGTTACGAGTACACGCTCACCGGCCTGGTCAACAAGATCACCCAGCCCGACGGCAGCTATACCACCTTCGGCTACGACGCCGCGCACCGCCTGACCACCGTCACCGACGGCGCCGGCAACCAGATCGTCTACACCCT